>CABYVV010000005.1 GCA_902522465.1 uncultured Alphaproteobacteria bacterium
AACAAATTATATAAATAACTTAGAAAAATCTGGATTTTCTGTAAAAAAACATGTCATCTATAAAAACTATCTTTACTCTTATCCTTTGATATTAGTTTCAATGGTTCTATTGGGTTGTATTTTATCAATAAAAAAAGAAAGAATAAAAAAAAATATTTTGAAAGTGATTTCTGGAATTATTATTGGAGTGATTTTTCATTTTCTTTCAGACATCGTAAAAACACTTGGACAAGCTGGCAGTCTTAATGTTTTTTTTGCAGTATGGGCTCCACCAATTATTTTTAATTTATTTCTATTGAGCACACTCATTCATTTTGAAGATGGTTAAGTATATTTTAATTTTAATTTTATTGTTTAGAAATGTATGTAATTCAGATGAAGAGTTAGAAATTTCTGCAGATCAATTTACTTACGATAAAGATAATACAAGAATATATGCAACTGGGGATGTTAAAATCATTGATAGTCAATTTAAATTAAATGCCGAAAAAGTTTTTCTTAATAATTCCACAAATGTTTTGTCGGCTAGAGACAATGTAACTATCTTTAACTCAGATGGCTCTATATTAAAGGCTCAAAAAATAGTAGCAGATCAAGATCTTAAAAACGCAATTATAGAGGACAACTTTTTATACATTCCTACTGCTCCATTTAATAATAAAGAAAATTTTTTAAGATTAGCCGCAAAAAAAGTTGAAAGAAGAGGAGAATATTGGGAAAAATTAGAAAGTGGGGTATTTACAGCATGTGAGGTATGTTTCAATCCTAAAACTAATTCCTATGACCCTCCACTTGTACAATTGAGAGCAAAAAAGATAATTCATGATAAAAAATCTTTAGATGTAAAATATTATGACACATTTGTTGATTTTCGAGGAAAAAGTATCTTTTATCTTCCCTACTTCTCTCATGCATCACCTTTAGTAAAAAGAAAGGCGGGGTTTATATCACCCACATTTCTTCAAAATCATTATTTTGGATTATCAACTGAACTACCATATTACATTCCCTTGAATGACTATCATGATATAACAGTTCGACCTAGATTTTCTCAAAAAAAAAATCCGTCATTTCTGATAGAGCATCGTAAAAACTTTTTTAAAGGTGAAATTATTTCGGAAATAAGTGGGACAATCGAAAAAAAGAAAAAAAAGGATACAATTAAAGAAAATAAAAAAAGAGGTCATTTCAAGTCAAAGGGTAATTTTGATTTAAGTAAATATACTTCCCTAAACTTCCAGATACATAGAACAACAGACAGAAATTACTTAAATACTTATAAATACGGTTATAAAGATAGTTTAGAATCTTATTTAAAACTTAAAAGTAATAGAAATTATAATTACTACAGTATTGAATCTTTAGTTTTTCAGGATTTAAGAAAAGATATAAATCAAAAAGGAGTACCTAAGGTTTTGCCGAGATTTAGAGTAGACCTTAACTCCCAAAAAATAATGAATTCTTTAAACTTTGAAACTAGAATAGAGGCAATGAATCTAAACAGAGCTGAAGGCGATGAGACTAAAAAATTTTTTATAAATCAAAATATTTTATTTCCGACAATTTTTGAAGATGGTACGTATATTAACTTAGGAGTGCATTTAAATGCTGGAATTTACCATATTGAAAAATACGAAAACCCCAAAAATGGAAAATTTCAATTCAGCGACTTTGAATCCTCTTTTTTTCCTCAATTAACCTTAGAACTAACAAAACCTTACATCAAAAGAACAAAAAACTATAGAACAATTATCAAACCACAAGTATTATTTCTTAACTCAACATTAAATGCATTTAATAGAGATATTCCTGATCAGTCAAATGTAAATAATTTTGAACTCGATTACTATGACCTATTTGATAGAAATCGCTTATCTGGAAACGATAGATTTGATAATATTACGCGTTTTGATTATGGTATTTCTATTTTAAAACAATCGATGTCTACAAACGTATCCAGTAAAATAGGAGTTGCCCAAAGTTATCAATTTGAGAATCACAAGTACTTACCAAAAAATTCTGGAATTAACGATAAATTTTCAAACATTCTTGCGAATCTAGAGATATTTCCAAGTAAATCAATTCAAATTAAATCGTTCTTTACAATAAATAAAGACAACTTTGCAATTAAAAATGCATACACTAATCTGTTGTTTAATGTTAAAGACACATTCATCGGCCTGAATAATATCAGGGCACCAGCAGTAATTTCAAGCGATGGTGATAATTTAATCGAATCTAAAAATCAGTTTAATTTTTCTTTTGAACAAAGATTTTCAGAATTCTGGTCCTTTACTACATCTTCAACATTTGATAAAAAAAATAAAATAAAATTTCATGATATAAATGCAAAAATCAAATATGAAGATGAATGTGTTGGATTATCCTTTAATTGGAAACGCCAATACACCCACAACCCTGAAGATCCTACTTCTAACAGTTTCCTATTTTTATTTTCGCTTAAAGAAATTATGGAAAATGATATTTAATAAAACTTTTGTTATAGTAACTTTTTTTCATTTTTTTCTTTCAACTAATTTTCTAATAGCAGATGAAAAGTTTGAAGCATTAATTGCATCTGTAAATTCTGAAGCAATTACAACTTATGATTTATCACAAAGAATAAAATTAGTTTTAAAATCATTGCAACTTAATGATAATATTAAAAATAGAGACTCTGTAAGGGATAGAGTTTTAGAGTTACTAATTATAGAAAAATTAAAAAAAATTGAAGCCGAAAAAGCACAAATTGAAACCGACAAAAATGAAGTAATTGAATTTGCTTCAGTTGTTTACAATTTTCCACTTGAGGATTTTGATAATTTTAAAAATTTTTTAGAAGATGAAGGTATAGATTTTTCTATTGTTTTTGAACAACTCAAAACCGAATTGATGTGGAAAAAATTTTCTCAACAAAGATTCTCCTCAAAAATTACAATAAATAGCCTAGATGTTGATGCTATTATTAACAACTATAAAAATAAATTTGGAAAAACTGAATATAATTTTTCAGAAATACTTCTTTTAAATAAGAATTTGGATGATTGGAAATCTTCAAAGAAAAGAATGGATTCAGTATTATTACTTCTTGAATCAGGGACATCTTTCGAAATGCTTGCAAACAAGTTTAGTGATAATAATCCACAAGGAAATAGAAACAATGCAAGTGAATGGATTTTGGAGGATAGTATTGATAGCCAAACTAAGGAAATTCTACAACAAATGAAGATAGGTGAAATTAAAAAAAATATTAAAATTAATAATGGTTATAAAATAATTAAGCTTAATCAAAAAAGAAAATTCGGTACTGACCAGATTAAATTTACATTTTTAAAATTTTCATCTTCTGATGAACAAAAAATTAAGAAGATTAAAAATCTTAATCTATCTTGCCAAGAAGAAGAACTCGAAGTAACAGAAGACATAAAATTTTTAAAAATCAAAGACGTATTTGCAAAAGATTTGTCTTCTGACTTTTTAAAACAAATAGAGAACACAAATGAAAAAGAATTTACATCAACATTTCAAATTGAAGGTGAGTATAATATAATTTTTGTATGTAAAAAAAATGAATCGGAAATTAAAGCAGTTCCAAGAGATATTGTTGAAAGACAAGCATTCTCAAAAAAATTTAATCAATTATCAAATACTTTTATTTCAAATATAAGAAAAAGTGCAAATATAAAGTTCTTCAACAAATGAAATATTCCATAAAACCTATTGCAGTATCTATGGGAGAGCCTTCAGGTGTAGCTTCCGAAATAATTATCAAAACATGGTTGAAAAGAAAAAAATTAAATTTACCACCTTTTATTCTAGTAGATGATCTACAAAAACTAAGTCAATTAAATGAATTATTTAATTTAAAAGCCAAATTTAAAGCCATTAAAGTGCCAGAAGAGGGTTTAAGTATTTTTAATGACGCAATACCGATAGTAGATTTGAAAGCCGACATTAACTTAAACCTAGGGGTAAGTGACAAAAGAAATAATAAATATGTACTAAAATCAATAAAAAAGTCATTTGATTTCGTCTATAATAAAAAGTGTTCAAGTCTTCTAACATTACCAGTTTGCAAAAAGACTTTAAAACAAGAGAGATTTAATTTTAATGGTCAAACAGAATTCTTGTCTTATTTGGCTAAGAAAGAATCGGGAGTTGAACAGTTTGAAATAATGATACTTTCAACAACGAAACCAGTTGATAATGGAAAAAATTTAGTTATAGGCTTAATAACAACTCATGTGCCTCTCAGTAAAGTCCACAAGGATATTAAAAAAATAAACATAATAAAAAAAATTCTATCATTTCAAAAAACTCTAAAAAAAATATGGAAAATTAATTCTCCAAAGATTGCTATTACCAGTATCAATCCTCATGCAGGCGAAGGTGGATTAATTGGTGATGAGGAAATTAAAATTGTCGAACCAATTTTGAAAAAATTTAAAACAATTAATATTAGATTAATGGGGCCAATTAGTGCTGACTCATGCTTTCATAAAAAAAAAAGAGAAAGTTATGACGGTATTATATGTTTTTATCACGATCAAGGACTAATACCCGTCAAAACGCTTGATTTTAATAATTCCATAAACATCACTGGAGGTCTTCCATTTATTAGAGTGTCGCCAGATCACGGACCAGCATTCGATATAGCAAAAAAAAACATAGCAAATACCGAGAGTGTAATTGCTGCTTTTAATTTTCTAAAAGAGGTTGTCAAATGAAAAACTTTAAATTTAAAAAAAGTTTAGGTCAACATTTTTTAAGAGATAAAGAGACCTTGATTAAGATAATTAATTTAAGTCAACTTAATAATAAAACCATTGTTGAAATTGGTCCTGGTGATGGAGCTCTTACAAAAATGATATTGAGTCAAAATCCAAAAAAACTTTTCATAATTGAAAAAGACATTTCTCTTAAAAAATATTTAAATGAAATAAAAAAGAAAAATCCAGAAAGATTAAAGATTTTGTTTGGCGATGCTCTTGAAATTGATTTTGCAAATATTGACGAGGATAAATTAATTTTAATTGCCAATCTACCTTACAATATTGCAAGCACACTTTTAATCAAGCTAATAAAGAAATTTAGACATTTTAAATTAATTATTGTAATGGTACAGAAAGAGGTTGCTGAACGCCTATCAGCAGAGGTCTCTTCAAAGTCCTATGGGAGACTTTCAGTACTGATGCAATTGCATAGTAATATCAAGAAATGCTTTGATGTGTCTCCTGAAAAATTTACACCTAAACCTAACGTCTTCTCTTCTGTAATAAAAATAATTCCAAAAAAGCTTTATACTTTTGATTATGAAAAGCTAGATGAAATCTTAAAAATTTCATTTTCTAAAAGGAGAAAAACTATAAAAAACAACCTTAAAGAATTAAAAAATTTCTCTGCTCAAGTGTTTCAAGAACATGGAATAGATCCAGGTTTAAGACCTCAAGATTTAAAACCTGAGGATTATATAAAATTATCAATGGTTTTAATTTAATAATTGTTCTATAAAATCAAAGATGAATTTTTGTCTATTTCTTCTTTTTCTCTCAGAAGAAAGAATATTAATTATTTCCTGAGCACATTTATTTAAATTTTTATTTATAAGTACGTAATCATATTCAATCCAATGACTGATTTCAGATTTAGCTTTGCTCATTCTTTTACTTACAATCTCTTTACTATCTTCAGCTCTTTTTTTTAATCTTTTAAGAAGTTCAGTATTACTTGGAGGAAGTATAAAAATGGATACCACATCATTCTTAGAAAAATCTGACAATTTTTGAGCACCCTGCCAGTCAATGTCAAAAATCACATCTTTGCCTCTTGCTAAATTCTCTTCAATTGTATTTTTCGGAGTTCCATACCAATGATCAAAGACATTGGCATACTCAATAAAAAAATCTTTATTTTTTAAAGAATCAAATTTTCGCTTAGAAACAAAGAAATAATCAACACCCTCTTTTTCGCTCTTTCTTTTTGGTCTTGTTGTAAATGAAATGGACATAGATATTTGTTTGTCCAGATTTACTATTTTTTTACATAGTGATGTTTTTCCTGCTCCTGAGGGTGAAGATAGGACTAACATCAATCCTTTTCTTAGGTTGTTATTCATTATTCTTTCTTAATTTTTTTACTTTTTTAATATTTTGCAAATGTTCTTTGTAAGTTGATGCAAAAGTATGACCTCCGTCATTAAAATTAGCAACAAAATACAAATAATTGCTTTTAATAGGTTTTACAGTCGAATTTAGTGACTCTATGCCTGGAAAACAAATTGGCTCTGGTGGAAGACCTTTATTTACGTAAGTATTAAACTCAGACTTAATTTTCAAATCTTTTCTTAATAGCTTTCTTTTCATTTTACTTTTCCCCTCAGTTATAGCATAGACAACAGTTGGATCAGATTGAAGTTTCATATTTTTTTCAATTCTATTGTAAAAAACACCTGATATTATTGGTTTTTCATTTTTTTTTGAGGTTTCTTTTTCTACAATTGAGGCTAAGACAAACATTTCAGAAATATTTTTCAAAGGAATTTCTAAATTTCTTGATTCCCAAATACCCTCTGAAATTTCAATACTTTTCAGAATAATTCTATCTAAAATCATTCTAGGGGTCTCATAAAATTCATAGAAATATGTATTTGCAACAATATTTTCTGGAATTTCATTTAATTTTAAGTTGGAATTAGGGTCTAAAGCTCTAAAAAAATCCAAAAGATCACTTTTTGATGAGCCTTCAACTATTGTTATTTTTCTATTAAGTGACTTTCCTTCTTTAAGTTTTTTTAGTACTGCATTTACCGAGTACGTTCCATGAAACTTATATTCGCCATATTTGAGGCGTTTGTCAGACAAATTGATTTTAGTCCAAAGAATAAAAAGAAACTTATTTTGAATGATTTCACTTCTTTCGAGAATTTCAGATATTTCATGTAATCTCATTCCAGGTTCTATCATAACGTTGATCTCATCTTTTATTTCATTATGTTTTAAGAAGTATAAAAATAAAAAATTAAGAAAAATTACAGAAAAAAAAATTAAGTTTCTAACCACTCTAAATTTTTTTAAATATCAGTGAAACGTTTGTTCCACCAAAACCAAATGAATTAGACAAAGCGTATTCAATTTCTTGATTAATGCTATGGTGCGGCACTAAATTTATACCTTGACAATTTTCTGATACATTATCTAAATTTAACGTGGGTGGAATAACACCATCCTTAAGTGATAAAATTGTAAATATCGCTTCAATTGCCCCAGATGCGCCAAGAAGATGCCCGACTGCAGATTTTGTTGAGGACATTAATAGATTTTTAGAGTTATTTATAAATAATTTCTTTACGGCGTTAAACTCTATCTCGTCTCCTAGTGGGGTTGAGGTTCCGTGCGCATTAATATAATTTATTTCTTCTTTGTTAATTTTTGATTTTTCTAGAGCCATTTTCATAGCCCTATATCCACCATTTCCGTCAGATGCAGGTGCTGTAGGATGATATGCGTCCCCAGATAGACCATATCCGATTATTTCTCCATATATTTTTGCAGATCTCTTTTTTGCATGTTCATATTCTTCAAGAACAAGCATTCCTGCTCCTTCTGAAAGAACAAATCCGTCTCTATTATTATCCCAAGGTCGAGATGCCTTTGCTGGTTGATCATTATATCTTGTTGACAAAGCACGCATTGCACAAAAGCCTGCAATACCAAATCTCGTACAAGCTGATTCTGTACCTCCCGAAATCATGACATCAGCATCCCCCTGTGCAATCATTCTAAATGAGTCTCCAATGGCATGAGCACCAGAAGCACAAGCAGTAACAACGGAATGATTTGGACCTTTAAAGTTATACTTAATTGAAATATGTCCACTAGCTAAGTTGATTAAACAAGATGGAATAAAAAAAGGTGAAATTTTTCTTGGACTGTTATTTAAATTTTCTGCACTTTTTCTGATTCCATCAAGACCACCAATACCGGAGCCAACCATCACCCCAGTATTCATTGATTGCTCATCATTCTCAACTTTCCATGAAGAATCATCAATAGCCTCTTTCGCAGCAATTAGTGCGTATTCTATAAATGGCTCAATTTTCTTTTTATCTTTCTGCTCAATTACTTTATCTGGAAATAAATCCTCTTTTCCTTCTAAAACTAATTGCCCCCCAACCTGAGATTTTAAGTCGGCAGTCTCGAACCCAGACAATTTTCTTATTCCTGATTTTGAAGATATTAAGCTTTTCCAACAGTGTTCATAGCCATAACCAAGTGGGCTGCACATTCCAAGCCCTGTTACTACAACCCTCCTCATTTAATTTTGAGAGGCCTCTATGTGTTCAATTGCTTCTTTGATTGTAGTTATCTTTTCTGCAACATCATCAGGAATTTCGATACTAAACTCTTCTTCAAACGCCATTACCAGTTCAACTGTGTCTAAACTATCAGCTCCTAAATCGTCAACAAAACTTGCCGCTTCAACCACTTTATCTTTTTCAACTCCAAGATGTTCGACAACTATTTTTTTTACTCTATCTGATATATCGCTCATACAAATCCCTCATTTCAAATGTTTTCTTCAATAATATTAATAAATGTTTTTTTTTTTAAATCAATTATATTATAACATTGCTAGTCCTCCATTAATATGAATTGTTTGTCCAGTTATGTAATTAGATTGCTCAGAAACTAGAAATTTTACACAATTTGCAACATCTAATGGAGTTCCAATCTTACCCATAGGAATTTTAGACAAAATAGCTTTTTGCTGATCATCAGATAAAACCGAAGTCATATCTGTTTCAATAAAACCAGGTGAAATACAATTAACTGTGATATTTCTTCTGGCTAACTCCTGTGCCACAGATTTTGACATTGCAACAAGGCCAGCTTTTGACGCACTATAATTGGCTTGTCCAACGTTACCAGTATGAGCAATGATAGACGTTATATTAACAATTCTTCCCCATCTATTTTTTATCATTGTCTTAGAAATAGCATTTGTAAGAGAGAAATTTGCATTCAGATTTGTCTGTATTACACTGTCCCATTTTTCTTTATCCATCCTTAAGAATAAACTATCATTAGTTACTCCAGCATTATTAATTAATATATCAAATTTAGCACCTTTTGCTGATATTTCTTCCAAAAGTAGATTTAACTGTTTTTGATCACCCAAATCACATAAAAAAAAATTACTAATATTTTTAAATTCTGAACATAATGTTTCAACCTTTGCCTTATTTCTTCCAATCACGGTTATGTCATAATCATCTTCTAAGACTTGACAAATTGCCTTGCCTATACCTCCTGTGGCTCCAGTTAGCAGTAATTTTTTCATATAAAATCCCTAAAATTTTTTAAAAAACTATCAATATCATTTGAGTCTGAAATATTATCAATTTCAAGATTCTTATTTATTCTCTTATTCAATCCAGTTAACACTTTTCCAGAACCAATTTCGATAATTATTTTATTTTCTTTTGTTGCTTTTATAATACTTTCCCTCCATCTAACTCTCGCCGAAACTTGTTTAACAAGTAATTCTTTAATTTTGTTCAGATCATTTTCAAAATTAGCAGTGACATTACTAATGAATTTAGCTTCAAGGTTTTTGAATTCAACTAACCCCAGGCTTTCATTCATTTTAAGAGAAGCATCTTTCATCAGAGAACAATGAAACGGTGCACTTACATTTAAATTAATTAGACTTTTTGCTCCAGATTTTTTTAACAAATCACCTATAAAGTCAACTCCCTCCTCTGTTCCAGACAAAATAACTTGTCCAGGACAGTTATCATTAGCTATCTCGCATACCTCTCCATCATTCAATTCGTTTTCTTCAATTATTTCTTCAACTTTATCAATTTCCATTCCAATCACTGCAATCATTTTTGTCTGAATATCTTTAACAGAATTTTGCATCGACTCTCCTCTGATTTTTAGAAGTGCAGTAGTATCACTTAAATTTATTGAATTCATACTACAAAGTGCAGTATATTCTCCAAGCGAATGCCCGAGAATTGTCTCAGAGAATTGAAAAATTTTTTTTCTTGTTTCGTATTCAATAACCCTTACTAAAGCTAAACTTACTGCCATTAGCGAAGGCTGTGTGTTTTTGGTTAAAGTCAGTTCATCTTCTGGACCTTCAAAAATCAATTTTGACAATTTAAAGTTCAATGTGTCATCAACTTCTTCAAAAACCTCTCTTGCTACTTGATGATTCTTAAAGATATCATATCCCATACCTACTTTTTGGGAACCTTGTCCAGGAAAGACTACAATAATTTTTTTTGACATATTTTTATTGATGCTTTTAAAAAAATAACAATAATGTTATATACTCTTAATACTAACCTTGCTATTGAATTATTATTAAATAGCTAAACTAAAACAGTTTATCCATAAGGAGTTAGAATATATGTATTACGAAAACGTTTTTATATTTAGTGGACAACTTTCGCAAAAATCAGCAGACGATAAATTAGAGGAATCCTTAGATTTAATAAAAAAATCGGGAGGAAAAATTCTAAAGAAAGAATCTTGGGGTCTTAGAGATCTTGCATATAAGATAAAAAAAAATTCAAAAGGTTACTATTACATGATTAATTGTGAATGCAAGTCATCTTCATTTGACGAACTACACATTAAAGTTAAACAGGATTTAAACTTTTTGAGATTCATGAATATAAAGATAAAAGAGATTAGTAATGAACCCTCTATGTTAAATGAAGAAAAAAAATAGGAGAATTAATGAGAAACAAAGTATTTGATAACACTTCATCGAGAATGCTAATTTCCAGATCCTGTCCATTGTCTGGAAAAGATGCACCAATAGTAGACTATAAAAATATAAATCTACTCAGAAAATATATAACTGAGAAAGGGAAAATTCTTCCAAGCAGAGTTACTCAAGTATCAACAAAAAAGCAAAAAGAATTATCTACTGCCATCAAAAGAGCTCGTTTTCTTGCTTTACTTCCATACGTCTCTAATTGATGATATCAAAAATTGATAGCAGTTCTTCTTTTCTTACAATTATTTATTCATCAATTTTTCTGGTTATTACACAGATCTTACTGGTAAAATTGTCACCTCAATTTTTCTCTTTATTTAATCCCTTACCTTATTTAATTATTGGACTGATATTGAGATACAAAGATTTAGTATCATCGACTATTCTCTCATTTTTATTAATAAATATTCTAAATTTTTTTTTTCCAGAAAGAATTATTCGAGACGAATTTATTGTTTTTCAATTGGTTATTTCGCTAATAATTATAATATTTTTTGGTGCATTAAATTTCGGTCAAGAAAAGAATATATCGCTTTCGAAAATAATACCTTTCTTAAATTTATTTTTATTATCAATTTTAATAATTCTTTATTTTACTCTTTTTCAAAACATAGACCAAACAGAAGTAAGAATGTTCTTTCAAAAATTGTTGAATGAAATAAATAATACTTACGGTATTAAAGAAAACAAAGAAATAGAAAATATTTTTAATGTTTTATTATTGCTCTTGCCCTCAATCAATTGTCTGGTTTTCCTTGTTTCATATAGCTTTAATCTCATGATTGCTAAATTTTTTGTAAGAAAAAATAATTTTAAAGAGTCGATAATTTTAAATTTCGAAGATTTTTTTACTCCATTGTGGTTCACAATGATTTACATTGTTTTTTTTATCACTTCACTAATTTTAAATTCAACTTCACAAATTTGGATTATTTCTATTAATTCATTAATTTGCATGTCATTTTGCTACCTCATTGAAGGATTTAACTTATTCAATAATTCTATAAAAAAAATCAAAATTAATATTTATATAAAATTTATAATTATCTTTTTACTTTTTCTTTTTTTAGGGTATGTTCTTTTACTGGTAATTTTAATTATAGGTTATCTTGAAAATTTTAAAAAATTAAAAAATAAATAAATTATGGAAGTTATTTTACTAGAAAGTTTTGATAGGCTTGGTCAGATCGGAGACGTTGTAAAAGTTAAAAATGGCTTTGCAAGAAATTATCTTATTCCACAAAAAAAAGCACTTAGAGCAAATAAGGAAAATAAAGAGAAATTTCAAAAAATCAAAGATGAACTAATTTTAAAAAACAAGAAGGTTGTCGATCAATCTAAAGAAGTATTAAAAAAAATTGAAAATAAAGAAATTATCTTCATTAGAAATGCAAGTGATAACGGTCAACTTTATGGTTCAGTTTCTCCCAAGGATATTTCAAATTATTTTAATGAGAAAAAAATAGATATAAAACCTTCAAATATTAATCTTCATTCTTCAATTAAAAAAATTGGAATCTATGACCTTAATGTTAAGTTGCATGCTGAAGTGGGTTGCAATCTTAAGCTTAACGTAGCAACTACTGAAGAAAATGCAAATAAACAAAGACAAGAAAGTGAAAATACTAAAAGTGAAAAAAATCTAAATGCCAAAGAGGAAAAGAAAAGCATAACAAATGCAATTTCAACAGAAAAACCATTAGAAAATGAGACAATAAAAAAAGTTAAGGAAGTTAATAAAGTTAAAGAACCAACAGAAGATAAGATCGTTGAAAAACATTCAAAGGAGAATAATTCAGAAAAATCAGTTAACCCTGAAGTATCTTCTAAATCAAGTATAGAAGAAAACAATTTGAAAGAGTCTAAGACCACGAAAGCAAAAAGTGATTCTGTTGAAAATAAAGAAGATACAAAAACATAGAATTCTTAAACCGTTAATTCTACAGATTAATTTCTACTTCACTATTAAACACTTCTCTTTGTTCTCTAAAAAACTAAACAAGGTCCCCACTTATGCTTACTAGCATAATGCTCTTAGCTACAGGTCTTTTTCTTTTAGTTAAGGGAGCAGATATATTAATTTCTAGTTCGATAGCAATTGGTAAGAAATTAAAAGTATCTGAGTTTTTTATTGGTCTTATCGTAGTTGGATTTGGAACATCACTATGTGAACTTTTGGTTTCAATTGACGCAGTCATAAAAAACTCTCCAGATATTTCTGTGGGAAATGTTATAGGATCTAATATAGCAAATATTTTACTTGTAACTTTTGCAGCAGGGATGACTAAAGAATTAAAATCTATTAAAGTATCATCCTTTGACTTATCCTTTCATTTAGGATCTCATTTTTTTTTCCTTTTAATTTTTTTATTTGCTTTCTTAGATAGAGATTTTGGTTATTTTTTTTTAACACTTTTTTTTCTTTACTTATTCAAAAGTTTTAGAAACTCAGAGTCGGAAACTATCGAAGAAACAAATGTAGAAACTGATTTTTTCTCAAACCTAGCATATAATAAACCCTTAAAATTGGGATTACCTATTTCAATTATTGCAATAACCATAACTCTCTTAGGAGCAGATATTACGGTAGATTCGGCAATTAATATTTCAAGTATTCTTGAAATATCTGATTCATTTATTGGACTCACAATAATTGCTTTGGGAACTTCGCTTCCAGAAATAGCAACATCCATAACAGCCGCTAAAAGAGGAAAGTCGAATATTATAGTTGGAAATATACTTGGATCAAATATTTATAATCTTCTTCTAATTTTGGGTTTTACTTCATTATTTGAAAACTTTTCATATGATAAAAAAATATTATCAAACGATGTAATTTTTTTATTTTTATCTTCATTTTTTTTTACGATTCTAATCTATAAAAATAAAAAAATAGGAAGATCAATCTCTATATTTTGCATCATTATTTATTTTCTATATCTGTTTTATCTTTATTTAAATAATTTCTAAAAAGTTTTACCCGTTATCCACTTAATTCACAGTTAAAAAATAGATGCTTAAAAATTTCCCTTTGTTATATTTAATTAATGAGTAATTCTGATAATAATAAACTTCCAAAATTAATTTCTAATAAAAATATCAGTTTAATGAGAGAAGCACCTATGAATTTAGGAGCAGAACAAGCATTATTGGGAGCTTTACTATCAAATAATCATGCTTTCGAAAAAATAGAGGAAATTTTAGAACCAGAATTTTTCTCAAGTAAAATTAATAGGATTATTTTCGAATCAATTAGAAAACTTGTTGTAAATGATCAAATTGCTGATATCAACACCATCAAAGTACAACTAGATGGAAATGAGGAGTTTATTAGAAATGGTGGAGTGAGCTATTTACTAAAGTTGTGCGAAAACACAATAAGTATTATCAATTCAAAACAATATGGCGAATTGATACAAGATTTATTTATGAGACGTAAATTAATTGACTTGGGGACAGATTTAATTAACGATTCTTACATAACTGAAAACGATTATAATTCAAGGTATCTAATAGAAAAAACAGAACAAAGTCTTTTTAACCTTACTAATAAAAATGATATTACAACAGGACCAAGAGATTTTGAAGATATTATGCACAAAACCTTAGATATTGCTGAAAAAGCATTTAAAAAAAGTGATGAAGTTGTTGGTTTAAAAACAGGTTTGAAAGATTTTGATAAAAAGATAGGAGGCTTACATAAATCTGATCTGGTAATTATTGCCGGAAGACCTTCTATGGGTAAAACCGCTTTTGCAACAAATATTGCATCAAATATTTCCAATAAAAATGAAGGAGCTGAAATTAAAAAAAATGTGTTGTTTTTTTCATTGGAAATGTCTTCTGAACAATTAGCAACAAGACTTCTCGGTGAACTATCTGAACTTTCTTCAGAAAACATAAGAACAGGCAATCTTTCAAAATCTGATTTTAATAAATTACTTACATCTAGTGACAAACTTAAAAAACTAAACTTATATATTGATGATACCCCTGCATTAACTATTTCCTCAATTAGAACTAGAGCGAGAAGAATAAAACGAAAATTTGGTTTAGATATTTTAATCGTTGACTATCTACAATTAGTAAATGGTGATTCTAAATCACAAGACAACCGAGTGCAGGAAATCTCTGATATAACAAGGGGTCTTAAGGCAATAGCGAAGGAACTTGATATTCCAGTAATTGCATTATCTCAACTATCAAGAAAAGTGGAGGACAGAGAAGAAAAAAGACCTCAACTCTCAGACCTAAGAGAATCAGGAGCTATTGAACAAGATGCTGATTTGGTAGTTTTTTTGTATCGCGAAGAATACTACTTAGCTCGTACTGAACCCCCAGAAGGAACCGATAAACATGAAATGTGGACAAATAAAATGGAAAAAGTTCATAATGTTGCTGAAGCTATTATAGCTAAGCATCGACATGGACCTATTTCTAAAGTCAAGCTTCATTTTAATCCTAGTTGGACAAAGTTTTCTGATTTAGCTGACAGTAATTTTTAGTAATTAGTTACGCTTTGGATAAATTTAGATATTTGTAACTGAATTTTAAATATTATTGGTTTCTAAATAAAAACAATATATTGTCAATAAAAAATAAAAATTTTCAAATTTTAGTAATGAACTTTTTAAAAAAATTATTTTCTCTTGTATTTAACTTTTTTTATTCAATTGGAGAGATTGTTAATTTTTTTCTGGATTCCATCAAGTTCGCTTTAATTGGAAAATTTTATCCCGAGATATTTCTGAAGCAATGTATCAAAATAGGATTTAATTCACTTCCTGTTGTTGGATTGACATCAATATTCACAGGTATGGTGTTAGCGCTTCAATCTTACACTGGTTTTTCAAGATTCTCTGCAGAAAGTGCTATCCCAAATGTGGTTGTTTTATCAATAACAAGAGAACTTGCTCCAGTTTTAGCAGGTTTGATGGTTGCTGGTAGATCAGGTGCTGCCATAGCTGCTGAAATAGGAACAATGAAAGTAACAGAACAAATAGATGCCTTAAAAACACTATCTACAAATCCATATAACTACTTAATCATACCCAGGATTTTGGCTGGAATTATTACTCTTCCCATACTTGTTTTTGTTGGAGATATAATTGGAGTTATGGGAGGGTATTTGATATGTGTAAATCTTCTAAATTTTAACCCAACCGTGTATCTTCAGAATACCTATAATTTTGTTCAATTTTTAGATGTTTTTTCTGGACTTGTAAAAGCTAGTGTCTTTGGATTTTTAATTACATTTATGGGCTGTTACCATGGTTTCAATGCAAGTGGTGGAGCTCAGGGAGTTGGTCAGTCTACTACATATTCAGTTGTTTCATCTTCTATATTAATACTCTTAATGAATTATATAATAACTTCGTTCTTTTTTAGATTATGAGAAATTTAAAAATAAGTATTAAAAACCTTGAGAAGAGTTTTAAAGAGAAAAAAATACTTAAAAATCTTTCCTTAGATATTTTTGAATCTGAATCACTTTCAATTATTGGGGAATCAGGTTCTGGAAAGTCAATACTCACAAGATGTATTGTCGGATTGATAGATTTTGAGATGGGTGAAATTAAATTTGAGAATTCAGAAAATTTAATGAAATTTAATTTTAGTGAAAAAATGAAATATATTTCAAATTTTGGAATACTTTTTCAGAATTCTGCCCTTCTTGATAGTCTTACTATTCAGGAAAATCTAGAGTTTGCAAAAAAAAAAGAAAATTATACCAAAACGCTTGATGAAGTTGGTCTTCCCAAAAATATTTTAAATAAATTCCCAGCTGAACTCTCAGTTGGCATGCAAAAAAGAGTCGGACTTGCTAGGGCGATTATTAAAGAACCAAAGGTTTTAATTTTAGATGAGCCTACTACTGGACTTGATCCAATTATTGCAAGACAAATCAATAAACTAATAAAAGAATTAGTAAAAAAAAAAAAAATCACAACAATCACAGTTACCCATGATATGGAAAGTGTTTATGAATTTGGAGATTACGTAGCATTCTTAAAGGAGGGTAAAATTGAATGGTACGGAGATGCTAAAAAAATAAATAAATCCAAAAAAATAAGTCTTAAGAATTTTATTAATGGCATTGATGAAGAACGATAATTGTTATGTTTGATATTATAATTTTGTCAATAATACTAATCTCAGCTTTCTTTGCATTTTTTAGAGGAATTTCTCTAGAAATTCTTTCCATAAGTGGATGGGCAATTGCATTTCTTGGGTCATATATTTACGGAAATAATTTAGTAAATTTCATAAATAAGTTTATAAATAATATCTTTATTTCAAATATTGCGTCTTACACAATCTTTTTTTTAGTAATCTTTATTTTATTTTCATTTATAACCAGAAAATTTTCTAATTATATTAAAGATAGTTATGTTGGATTACTTGATAAAAGTCTTGGTTTTATTTTTGGAATTTTAAGGGGGTATATATTAGTTGGTTTGTGTTTTTTTGTATTTGATTATTTCTATACTGGCAAAAAAATAGATTTTATTGAAAATTCAAAAATTATACCTATCATAAACATCACCAATAATGTGATTTTAGATATAATGAATATTGATAATAAATATTCTAAAAAATTAAGAGAGGAAATTGACAGGAAATCTAATATGCTTTTTGAAAAAAGCATAGACTCAAAATTAAAATTAAAAAAAAACAGCGAAACTGAAAAGAATATTTATAACAATAGTAGTCGAAAAAATATTGAAAATATAATTGAAAATAATTTAGAATAAAAGTGTACCTTTACTTTCCAAAATTAAAACCAAAAGATGAGTGTGGAGTCTATGGTGTTTTTAATCACGAAAACGCAGCACAATTAACAGCTCTTGGGCTTCATGCTCTTCAACATAGAGGGCAAGACTCTGCGGGCATAGTAACATCAGATAAAAAAAAGTTTTTTGCACATAGAGGTATGGGTCAAGTTTCAGACGTTTTTTCTAATAAAGAAATTTTAAATAAATTATCTGGAAATATATCTGTAGGTCATAATAGATATGGTACAACTGGCGAATCAGCACTAAAAAATGTACAACCTCTTTTTTCTGAAATTAACATAGGTGGTATTGCTATTGCTCATAATGGAAACTTGACAAATACTAATCATTTAAAAGAAAAATTAATCAGTGATGGTGCTATTTTTCAATCAACATCAGATACCGAAGTAATCCTTCATCTTATTTCAACCTGTAAAGGAAATTTAATTGATAGATTAATCTATGCGTTAGAATCTATAAGAGGTGCTTTCTCACTAATTTTACTTACAAATGATTCATTAATTGGAGTGAGAGATCCTTTTGGAATTAGGCCTCTTGTTCTTGGAAAACTTGGAGAATCCTATGTTTTTAGTTCAGAAAGTTGTGGGCTAGATATTATTGGAGCAGAGCTTATTAGAGACATTGAGCCTGGAGAAATAGTTATAATAAGAAATAACAAATTGGAATCAGTTAAGCCATTTAAGAAAACTTGTTTGAGACCATGTTTATTTGAATATATTTATTTTTCCAGACCAGACAGTATTTTAGAGGGAAGAAATGTTTATAATGTAAGAAAAAAAATTGGTTATCAATTAGCGTCAGAAAACAAGGAAGATAATAAACTAATCGATATTGTAATTCCCATCCCTGACTCTGGAAATGCTTCTGCATTAGGTTATGCTGAGAAAATTAAGAGACCTTTTGAGTTAGGCATTATAAGAAATCATTACACTGGTAGAACATTTATTGAAGACTCAAATACTGTAAGGAATCTTGCAGTAAGACTCAAACACAATCCAAATACTTCTTCTTTTATAGACAAAAACATTGCTTTAATTGATGACTCAGTTGTCAGAGGGACGACATCAATAAAAATTGTTGAGATGTTAAGAAACTGTGGTGTAAATAAGATTCATATGAGAATAGCAAGTCCCCCTGTAAAATTCCCATGCTTTTATGGTATTGACACACCTACAAAGGAAGAATTACTTGCATCGAAATACTCTATTGATCAAATAAGAAATTACATTGGTGTTGATAGTTTAAAATTTGTTTCCTTGGATGGAGTTTATAAAGCATTGGGTTTTAAAAATGGACGAAATAATCAAACACCCCTTTTTACAGATCACTATTTTAGTGGAGATTACCCTGTAAGATTGATTGATCAAGATGCTGGTGTTTTACCCTCACAACTGTCGTTACTGATTGAACCAACAAAGTAAAATTATGAAAAATTTAAGAGGTAAAAATGGAATCATATTTGGTTCAACTGGTTTGCTTGGAAATAAAATTACAGAAGAACTAATTAAATTGGATGCTAATTTAATATTGCAAGGAACATCAATAAAAAAATTGAAAAATTTTGATCATAAAATGAAATTAATGAAAAAAAAGCCAATCTTATTTCATGCTAATGCATTAAATAAGGAGTTTTATGAAAAACTTCTAGAAATTGTGTCATCCAAGTTTAATAAGTTAGATTTTCTGATAAATTTAATTGGTCAATTCTCAGGACTAAAACCATTGACTCATCTTTCTCACCATGAATGGGATCAGCACATAGAGATAAATTTTTCATCATATTGGAGGATTTTAAAAGAACTTGAACCTTTACTAAGAAGATCAGAGAATTCAAAAATTATATCTGTTACAAATTCAAAAATTGCTCGCGGAAAAGCTTATCATAACACATTTAGTATTTGTAAAAGTGGTATGAGTACAATTATGGAAGTATTCAAAAAAGAAAATAAGAATCTTAAAATAGAAACATACCTCGTTGAAACAGACGAACTAAATGATGGAATGAGTTCAAAGATATCAAATAAAAAAACATTAGATGAGAAAATCTTTAAAAATACTGTTAATCGAATAGTCAATTATTGCAAATGATTTGATAGTTCACAGGAAGATGTCGTTTACTAAAGTCTTATACCACCCATATGCATGCTTTGCCTCCTTTATTGTTTCAGTAGAATTTAATCTAACTTGACTTTCACTACTTCCAAGAGAGACAATTCTATCTTCAGAACTATTTAGTCTATACCATGCAGATATTGAGAAAGCTCTATCATCCTTTGAAAAACTATAACAAGTATTCAAAAAAACTGGATCGATGTAATCTTTTTCTAAGATCCTGTTTATTAAATTTAATGAAAGCACTTTAGCTTGACTATTAGCTGAAAAGGCTGATTTAGGCATATCCCAAGCATTAATAGAATCACCAACAACATAAATATCCTTAAAATTTATTAACTGAAATGTAATTGGGTTTATCTGGCACCAATCATCATTATTTGATACCAAATTTGAATTAAAAATAATTGGTGCTGCTTTTTGATCAGGAATGATATTAATAAAATCAGCTTTGAATGACTCTCCTTGATCATTTTTAACTAAATTACTTTTTCGATCGAAGAATACTACTTTTCCACCGTTTTTGCGCGACACCCATTCAATTGTATTCTTGTAATAGAAACTCCATTCTTTAAAAAAATTTTGTTGTTTGGTAAATGAATCTTTTGAATCTAAAATTAATACTTTTACATTTATTTTCTTCTTTTTAAAATAATTTGATATCAACGATGCTCTCTCATATGGAGCTGGTGGACATCTATATGGATAATCTGGAGAGGAAATTATTATTAAAGAATTATTTTCCAGAACCCCAAGTCTTTTTTTGAAATAATTCAAATCACCGTCGCCATCCCAACAGTGAGGAACGGATACTTTATCATTGATTCTATAGCCATCAATAATATTTTCTTTATAACCAATTCCTGGAGAAATTATTAGATAATCAAAATTAATTTTATTTCCATCTGAAAACTCTATAAATTTCTTATTTGAATCAATATACTTCGCCTCGTCAAAAATAAACTTAACATTATTATATTTTTTTTTATTCAGAAAAAATGTGATGTCAGCCTCTTCCATAATATCCCCAATAACAAGATTAGAAAAAGGGCCTGTTCTTATTTTTTTATTTTTATCTATAACTATTAAATTGATTAGATCAGATATCTTGTTTAAATACTTTAGACATGAGGCACCTCCAATACCTGAACCCAAAATTACTACATTAGGTTTATTTTTCGCATTCACCTTTTTTAAAAACAAAAGTTTCGATAGAGAAATATATGTAATTCCAGTTAAAAGATTAAAAATAAACTTTCTTTTGTGGATATCTTTAATCATACATTAAATCGGCTATTTTTCGAATGTCATCTTCAGATAAAACCCTATTTATTCTTGTCATAACATTATTATCTTTTTGTTTTTTGTAGCTTAACATCAATTCAATAAATTTAATTTTTGGTAAATCATAGATATAAGGTATTTCTTTGACATTGATATTAACATTATGACAAGCTCTACAATTTTCAACGATTATATTTATTTTGTTTTCATCAGAAAAACAATTACTACAGATAAAGATAAATAAAGCGAAACTAATTTTTTTCATAAGGATTATCAGTTTTTTTAAAAAATATCTTTATCGGAAGACCTTTTAAATTAAATTCTTTTTTTAATTTATTTGAGATAAATCTTTTATACTGATTATTTAAAGAATTGGGGAAATTAGAGAAAATGTTAAATTTTGGTGGAGAGACATTTACTTGAGCAATATATTTTAATTTCACTATCTTTCCATTTTTGAGAGGTGGAGGATTTTCTTTCATTATATTGTTTAACCACTGATTTAGTTCATTTGTTTTTATTTTAATTCTCCAAATTTTAATTTGATCCTCGATTATTCGGTGTAGGTTTTCAAATCCAATATTATCCTTGGCTGAAACAAAAAGAACAGGAATATCTCTTATTTGCGGATTAAGTTCCTTGATGTGGTCATGAATAATTTTTTCAGAAAAACCTTTTAATGTATCTATCTTATTTACTAAAATAACTAAACATCTATATTCGGAGTAAATCAAGTTTATTAATTTTGAGTTTATCTTCTCATAATAATTATTAATATCAAAAATCATAAGTATTAACTTACTCAATCTAATCTTTTTCAAGGTTTGATCGGTTGATAGTTTATTAATTTTATCTCTATTTTTATTTGAAAAACCAGCTGTATCAAAGATTTTACAATTTAGTTTTTCCATCTTTGCAATAGACTCTACTGAATCCCTAGTTAGGTTAGGTTCTGAACCTGTAATTGATATTTTTTTTCTATTAATTAAATTAAAAATTGTTGATTTACCAGTGTTTGTTTTTCCTACAATTGCAATTGATAAATCTTCATTTTTTTCATCATCAATATCATCATTGTTCATATTTATTGATTCGTAAATAAACCATCTTAACTGGTCTATATTTTGGTTGTGACTTGCTGAAACTAAAATAGGAGTTCCAAAGCCTAGAGTCTCTAATTTTTCTTTTACACTTTCATTAGTCCTTCCTTCGGCCTTGTTAATTACTATGATAGTTTTTTTATTGAGTTTTCTTACTATTTGGATAATATCGTGATCAAGTGATGATAATTCGGATTTTCCATCAAAAACCAAAACTATCAAATCAGCTAATTTTGCGGTATCAAAAGTTATATTCTTTATTTTCTTGTCTAGATCTTTACTTGAGTTATTTATTATTCCTGGTGTATCAAATAGAATACATTCTTTATCCCAAAGTTTTATTTTTTTCTTTCTTACATCTCTTGTTAGTCCTGAAAAATCATCAACTATAGCTATATTTTTTTTTAAAAAGATATTAAATAATGATGACTTTCCAACATTTGGCTTCCCTAAAATGATTATTCGCGTGGGCATTTTAACCTAAAATAAAAAGAGTACCATCTTTAGAAATTAAAATTATTTCTTCACCGATTTGAATTGGATTGGCAACTAATTCCTTTGAAAAATTCATCTTACTTAAAAGTCTTCCAGTAAATGGTGAAATTGAAAGCGCTGATCCGTTTGAGCTACCTAAAATTAGCTTGTTTGATGTAAGTAGGGGGCCATACCAGGCTATCTCTTCACCTTTTTCTGATATTTTTAACTGCACAGCCCACAAAAGCTTCCCAAGATTTTTGTCAATACACAACAATCTCCCGTTAGTATCAACTATGTAAATTGATTTACCTGAAATTACAACAGGGTTAATTGATGATAATTTTAAATTCCAAAGTTCACTTCCGTCTGACAAATTGTATACAATAAACTTATCAGAAAAAGTAGGTACAAAAACCTTATTTTCTACTATCGATATTGGCGATTGGATATCATTAAGAGAAGACTTATTAAAAAAATTACCAGATGTTATATTGTCAAACCAAAGTAATGTTCCATCTGAAGCATTTAGAGCATAAATTTCACCAGAAGAATAAGACACTATTAAAATATTGTTATGTATAACCGGTTTTGAACCACCTATAATTGAAACTTCTTCTAGATTCCCAGAATGAGACCAAATGAGATCTCCATTTTCTAAACCCAGAGAAAAGGTTTGATTGTCATCTGAAACAACATAAATATTTGAATTTTTGATAAGGGGTGGCCTTGAAAACTGAACCATAAAGTTTTTGTTCCAAGTTATTTTTCCACTTAGTATGTTTATCAAATAAACATTTCCCAAACCAGTAGTTATTACAAGATTAGATTCATTTAATGCAAAGCCACCAATGAATGGAAGTTTTTCTTTTCTTTCTTTTTTTAATTGAACAGTCCAATTTATTTTTCCACTCTCAATATCCATCGAATGTATGTTATAATCATTATCCGCAAAAAAAACTTTCTCCTTACTAAAAACTGGTATGGTTACGTCATCGATTTTATCAAATGCAATATCATTAAGTTTTAGTTTTTTTTTTAATTTTAAACTTTTTTTACTTTTAAAATGAAATAAATGATTTCTTTCATTATGGTTTTGTTGAGACCATTCGTTTGTAGAAATACTGTCTCCTATAAAAATTTTTTCATTTGACTTCACAATAACATCATTATCAAATTTAAATACTGCCTGCCTTTTGCCTGGAAGTATTTCTTCTTTCTCATCAAACCACGAACATGATGTGAACAAAGAAAACAACAGTGAACAAAAAAGAACTTTTTTAAGCAATTTAATTTTTCCCCAAGAAGTCATACATATTTTTTGCTCTCAAACCCAAAGAGGACGGTTTGTTTGGCATTTGTGTTATAGACTCAAAGGTTTCTAGAGCTTTTTGTGTGTTATCATTCTTTAGATAAATAAAAGCTTTTAGTTCTAATGCAGACGATTTCCAAACCAAACTGCTCTCGAGAGGTTCAAGTTTTTTTAGTAATTTTTCTGAATCCTCTGAATCTATTGAGTTCATAACAAATAATATTGTTGCAATATCTCTAAATGACTGGTCAACTGCATTCTTCTCAAGATCCAGGTAAATTTCTAAACCTTGGTTTAATTCACCTTTATCAATTAATAAGGAAGCTTTTTTCATTTTTGCCATTGTAATATATCCATCAGAACCTTTGTCAACTATTCTATCAAGAGCAATAAGCGCAGCGTCTATGTCCTCATCTTTGGCAAGTTCAACAGCAGCGGTAAAGTCGTCTCCTAGTTGTTGTTTAACTTTTTTCGTGTGGTTATCCCAAAACACAAAACCAGAGGTACTTAGTATTATTCCCAATGACAAACTGATAACGTAAGGAAGTATTTTTTTCCAAAGTTTGAGTCTTTTTTCTTCCTTAATATCTTCGTCAACTTCTCTAATAAATTCTTCACTCATTTTTTTTATTTATTTTCCTTCAATCTCTAATATCATATATTTAATGTATTTATATTCTATCAAATTAAAAGTTCAATTTTATAATTATGAATAATTTAAAGAAATTAAATATAATAAGATTTAAAAAAGAAGAAATAAATCAAATAATGGAGTTATATTCGAAGAAAATATCAATTGGAGAATGGAAAGATTATTCAATTAGCTTTCAGCAGACATGTGCTGTTTTCTCAATTCATAGATCATTCAAACTCGGGCCTTGTCTGGAAATTAAAAAGAAATTTAAAAAAGGAAGTATTTATACTGTATCTTCTCAGAATAGTGTAATCGCCACATCTAAAAGTTTAGGTAAGATCATAAGTCATTTAAAAAAACCGTATTTAAAGTTAGTTAAGTGATTTTGACAAACCACTGGTATAACTTCCATTTTTATCTTTTGATAAGCGTTGATAACCCATAACACCACTGAATAAATAATCTTCCTTTCCAGAACTCCACTTTATCAATAAATTACCATCAACAATTGTCCAATTTCCTTGATCTCCAGAGCCGTAATCTGTTGTTGCTGTGCCATCTTTTTCTATTACAATCTCAAACTCGGACTGCCATTGATCAAGTGCAATCCAATTGCCAATCCAATTATCAAAAGACAAAACCGTATTATAAAAAAACATGATTAATAAAAAACAAAAAATACCAGACTTCCTTAGTTTTAATAATTTGAATATTTTTTTTTTTTTATTGTTGCAATAGGAATTCCATTCAGTTATTTCTTCAACAGTTCTAAGGCAGCCAACACATTGGGTTTTTTTTTCATTTAATTTACAGTGGTCTATGCAAGGTGATTTCATTTTCATAAGATATTAGCACTACCCATAACTATGTACTCGACAGCTAAAGCACCAAGAACAAGTCCAAAAACTTTTTGAAGCACATTCATGATTGTTTTGTTAAAAATCTTAACAAAAAAATTAGTAAAAATTATAATTAATGAAGTTATAAATAAAGTCAATATCAATGGAAATATTTGAGTGTAAATACTGAAAACAGAATAACTAATATTTTTTGAAATAAGAATTGATAATGTTATTGCTGAGGGGCCAGCAACTAAAGGAATAGATATTGGAAAAACTGCTAAATTATTTATCTCGTGATCATCGATAAGTTCAGAGGCAAGGGTTTTTTTTCTTTTGACTCTTTTTTCAAAGACCATCTCATATGAGATAATTAAAAGAAATGCTCCACCCACAATTTGGAATGAACCAACAGAGATTCCCATAAAATGTAAAAAAGTATTACCATATAATGAGAAAAAAATTAAAACGAATGAAGTTATAATAAAGACGAAAAAGGCCAGTTTTATTGTTTTTTTTGTGTTTAAACCTTGGGTTATTACTGATATTATTGGAATTAAAGAAATTGGATCAACAGCAACAAATGCTTTGAGAAAATTTTGTAAAAATAAATCATGCATAAAAGAAAATTCATAGTATCTAGCTTTTATAAATTTGTCTATCTGAGTGATTCAGAAAAAAAAAAAGAAATTTTAAAAAGAAAATTTCTAGATTTAGATATAAAAGGAACTTTTATATTGGGTGAGGAGGGAATAAATGGTTCATTCTCAGTAAAATCAGATGAATTTGAGATGGTTAAAAGATTATTAGATAAATTGATTACATCAGATATAAATTTTAAAACTCAATGTAGCTCAAGTCATTCTTTTTTAAGATTAAAAGTTAAACTTAAAAAGGAAATAGTTACAATGGGGGAAAAAAATGTTTATCCAAAAGTAACTTCTGGAAAATATCTAAATCCAGACTCTTGGGATGACTTATTAAATAAAGATGATTCTATTATAATTGACACAAGAAATTCATACGAATCTGAGGTTGGAACTTTTAAAAATTCATTGAAGACTGATACTAAAAACTTTCGTCAATTTCCAGAATGGGTAAAAAAAAATAAAAAAATATTAGAAAATAAAAATATAGGAATATTTTGCACTGGTGGAATCAGATGTGAAAAAGCAAGTAGTTATATGTTAAAAATGGGTTTAAGAAATATATATCAACTAAATGGAGGAATAATAGAATATTTAAAAAAAACAAAAAACAAAAATAAATTCTGGAAAGGTGAATGTTTTGTTTTTGATGAAAGAGTAACACTTGATGAAAACTTAGAAAAAGGAAGTTATACCCAATGTTTTGCATGCAGATCACCTATCACCAAAAAAGAAAGAAAGTCATTGTTATTTAAGCCAGGAGTATCATGCCCTAAATGTCATGATATAAAAACTACAAATCAGAAAAAAAGATATAAAGAAAGACACAAACAAATTGAAATTGCCAAAAAAAAAAAAATTAGACATTTAGGTAGTTAATCACTGCCTAGTTTTGGTATTGAATATTTTTTCATTTTTTCGATTAAAGTTGTTCTATTTATTTTTAGACTGCGAGAGGCTTCTGTTACTGAACCCTTATTTTTCTTTAGAGCACCCTCAATCAAATTTAGTTCAACCTCACTAAGATGACGCCTAAGGTCAATTTTATCCATCATTTCAAACCATTTTTTATAATCATTTGGATGAGGTAGAAAATTCATTTCAGTTTTTTCTGTTTTTATCTCTGTAAGTTCAGATGTCATTTCCCATAAAACATTTTTCTCATCTTGATTATCAGGAAGATTGATTTTCAATAAATTTTCTTTGACATTTTTAGAAGTTATATTTTTTTTAGGGAATATTATAGCTGCCCTTTCAATTACATTTCGTAGTTCTCTCACATTTCCTGGCCAAACATACTCCTGCAGTGCTTTGATGGCTGATGGATCAATTTGAGGTATAGAAGAACCACTTTTTTTTAACTCATCTAGAATGTGATCCACTAATACTGGAATGTCTTCTCTTCTTTCAGACAATGTCGGAATTTCGATAGGAAACACATTAATTCTGTAAAATAGATCCGCTCTAAAATGCCCTTCATCAATTTTTTTTTCTATATTCTGATGCGTTGCACAAATTAACCTTAAGTTGAGTTCAATTTCGTTTTTCCCACCAACGCGTTGAATTTTTCTAGTTTCAATTGCTCTTAGTAATTTAGCCTGAAGAGGAAGCGGCATATCCCCAATCTCATCTAAAAATAAGGTTCCGTTATCGGAAGATTCAAATCTTCCCTCTCGTCTTGAGTCAGCACCAGTAAATGCACCTTTCTCATGACCAAACAGTTCAGATTCTAATAGTTCTGATGGAATTGCTGCACAATTAACATTAACCAAATCACCTTTTCTTTCTGATGAATTATGAATTGCTTTTGCAACAACGTCTTTTCCACAACCTGTTTCACCTCTTAACAAAACTGTTGAGTTAGACTGTGCAACCATACTCACTAATTTCTTTAATTGAATAGTTGCCTCACATTGGCCTTTTATTATATTTGACATTAGCTCACCTAAATGAATTTTATAATGTCAGAAAAATGACAATAATCAAATTTTAAAATTAAAAAAAAAAAAAAAATTATTTTAAGTCATTGATTTAGTTGTTAAAAAAATTGCAAAAAAAAAAAAATTATTTATTTGGCAATATTTTTGCTTTCTAGGTTTTAGTAAAAAAAAAGGAATTAAATATGAAGGAAATATTTATAATTAAAGATTGCTTTGACTCTTATGAAGAGGTCCATAAGCATTTTTTAACAAAAGGTAATAATGTTAATGTATTAAGTTATGAAGAAGCAATCAATTTAAATTCTTCAAAATCAATAGTTGTAATTCATCAAAAATTAGAAGAAAAAAAGGGTGGTAAATCAGAAATATTGAAATTTGCAAGGGATATTGGTTGTATTAAAATTATAACTATAAACTCTAACTATGATAATGGATATTCAATTTGTAAAGAGATGGGTGGGGCATACATAAAGTTATCCTTCAAAAACATCGATGAAGTTATAAAAGAAATTATTTTCCAGATAATCTCAACTGAGAAATATAGTTTTTCAGATAAAAAAACAATCTGTCTTGTAAATATGGTTGAAAAGGTTGCAACAACTGACGTAACTGTTTTCATTCACGGACCTACTGGAACCGGAAAAGAAGTAATTTCCAACCTTATACACAAGAAATCAGATAGGGCAGACAAACCATTTATTGCAATTAATTGTGCTGCTATCCCAGAAAATATGCTAGAAGCAATGTTATTTGGCCATGAAAAAGGGGCATTTACCGGTGCTTCCTCAGCAAATAAAGGGATTTTTAGAGCAGCTGATACAGGAACCCTATTATTGGATGAAATTTCTGAAATGCCATTGTCGCTTCAAGCTAAACTCCTAAGAGTCTTACAAGAAAAAAAGGTAACTCCTATTGGGGGTCAAAGAGACATTGATGTAAATGTAAGGGTAATTGCAACTACAAATAGAGATATGTTGAATGAGGTAAAAGAGAAAAAGTTTCGAGAGGATTTATATTATAGATTAAATGTTTTTCCAATTGAAACTCACAATTTATCTGAAAGACCAGATGATATTTTACCCATCAGCATTGCTTTACTGAATAGACATACTGAAGAAAGTTTTTTACCTTATATAAGTGACGAGGCACAAAAAATTCTAAGAGAATACAGTTGGCCAGGAAACGTAAGAGAACTTGAAAATGTTCTACAAAGAGCAATAGTTCTATGTGAAAACAATATAATAGATGAAAAAGACATAATGATTGATGTCTCAAAACAGAGTAATTTTTATAATAATATTCAAGAAAACTTATCAGAAAAAAAAGCAATACAAGCTTAAAAATTTAGGAGAAAAAATGAAACCAAGTCTTACAAATCTTAAACCAACAGTTACAATGCCCAGCAATCAAACTGAAATAAAAAATATTCAAGAAGAGGTTGCTAACTTATCACCAAAAATAATTGAACCACAGGATGGAGGATTTTTGGAGAATATTAAATCAGCAATTCAAGAGGTTTCCGATACCCAAAAGCAAAGTGCCGAACTTACAAAAAACTTTGAACTCGGGCTAGAAAACGATTTAACCAAGGTTATGATCCAGCAACAATTGTCAAGTTTAGGGTTCCAGATGACTTTGAATGTAAGAAATAAAGTACTGAGTGCATATAAAGATATAATGAATATGCCTGTTTAAATTAAAAGGAAAAGATTATGGCTGAAGACATACAAACTGCTGAATTAGCAAAGACTCAAATAACCAATCAGGGAATTTTAGCAAATATTGGAAATTCACTTGAAAAAATAAAAAAATTCTCAAATGAACCCGCTGTTCAAAGATCAATTCCTGTTATGATTACCTTATTTGTAATATTCATAGGTTTAGTTTTTTTTATATCCTTTAGAGAACCATCAAGAACAACTCTATTTTCTGCACTACCAGAACACGAGAAATCAAGAGTCATGGACGTTTTAAGAGCTAATGGTATTGATGTATCAATCGATAGAACTACAGGTGAGATTTTAGTTCCATCTCCAGAATATTATGAAGCAAAAATGAAACTTGCAGCTGAAGGACTTCCAAGCTCTGTTCCTCAGGGATATGATGTTTTAGAGAAAATACCAATGGGAACTAGTAGATCAGTTGAATTTATGAAAATGAAACAAACGCAAGAAATCGAACTTGCGCGATCAATAAATGAAATAGCTAATATTGTTGGAGCTAGAGTGCATCTTGCAATTCCAGAAAAATCGGTTTTTGTAAGAGATTCTTCTCCACCAACTGCCTCGGTTTTTGTAAAATTAGCTGATGGAAGAGCCCTAGGCTTGGAACAGATTCGTTCAATAGTACATATTGTTTCTTCATCTATTCCAAACATGACATCAGATAACGTTACTGTGGTAGATCAATATGGTTCACTTCTATCTAAACCTGAAGATGATCCAAATCTTGCAATGACCGAAAAACAGTTGGCTCACAGAGTAAAAATAGAATCTATTTACAGGGAAAGAATTTTATCATTGGTTTCTCCTATCGTAGGAGCTGGAAATCTAACAGCTCAGGTTAATGTTGAAATGGACTTTACAAGTAATCAAACAACCGAAGAAATTTTTGATCCAGAAAGCATTTCAACTAGAAGTGAACAAAATAGTCAAGATGAGTCTACTGATAGACCAGCCAGAGGAGTTCCAGGTGCTGTAGCAAATCAAGCTCCACTTGCTGCGGATTTACAGGTGGCAGCCCCCGAAACTGGTGAGCCAGCGGAATTTAAACAAAGATCTTCTAGTAATGTGAAAAATTATGAAGTTAGTAAAAAACTTAGTACAACAGTTGGACAGATTGGAAAAATTAAAAAAGTAAAAACAGCAGTTTTAGTCAAAAATAAAATCGTTGAAACTCCAGAAGGTACGATTTCGCAACCCATTAGTGACGAAGACAAAGAGAAAATTACCTCTTTAGTGAAAGAAGCAGTAGGTTTTAACGAAGATAGAGAAGATTCTATCGTAGTAACTAGTGGAGATTTTATTCAAGAAATGGATGTTATCTCAAAAAAATGGTATGAAGAATCTTGGTTTCAAAATATGATTGGACAACTATCAACTGTTCTTATTCTAGCAATTGTAACATTCGGAGCTTTAAAACCTCTGTTAAACAGAATTTTAGTACCATCAGCAGGAGTAGCAGGTGCGCCTGGTGGAGCTTCAGAAGCTGATCTAGAAGCTGAAGAAGCTGAAGATGAAGTCCAAGTTCAAGAAGGTGAATCTTTAGAAGATATTAAAGCTAAACTAAAACCAAAAAAATCAACAATCTCAGCAGATATGCTTGATACAGCAAATACTTACGATGACAAGGTTGCTGTAATACGAATGATTGTTGGTGATGAAGCTGGAAAAGTTTCTAACGTATTCAGACAATTAATGAAAAAAGATGTATAATAATCTTTATAAGGAGTATACAGATGGCTGAAAAAGCTAAGGAAGAAAGTAAGGAAGAAGAAGAAAAGTCACAATACGAGCAGCTAACTAGCACTCAAAAATGTGCAATTCTAATGATGTTACTGGGAGAAGAAGAAGCTTCAGAAATTCTTAAAAACCTTGGACCAAAAGAAGTTCAACAGTTGGGTAAAGAAATGTACAACGTTCAGGGTTTAGATCAAGATACAGTAAACCGGGTTCTTGATGAATTCCTAGCAATAATAAAAACGCAAACTGATCTAGGTATGGGGTCAACTAATTATATAAGAAATGTAATGACAAAAGCACTTGGAGAAAATAAGGCACAATCAGTTTTAGGGAGAATAACTCCAACTGAAAGTGATAAGCCAATTGAAATTTTAGATTGGATGGACGCAAGATCTGTTGCAGAACTAATTTCTGATGAGCACCCGCAGATTATGGCGTTAATAATTTCATACCTTGAAGCTGGTGTTGCAGCCGACGTTCTTACTCTATTACCCGAGGAAACACAGTCAGACATAATACATAGAATTGCTACATTAGAAACGGTTCAACCCGATGCACTGGCAGAGTTAGAGAGAGTCATGCAACTAAAGTTCAAAACAAATACATCTTTACGCGCATCATCTGTAGGAGGTGTAAAGGATGCAGCATCTATAATGAACTTTACTAAACAAAATATGGAACAAAGAATCATGAAAACACTGGGTGAGAAAGATAGAAACCTAGCGAAAGAAATACAAGAAAGTATGTTTACATTTGACACACTGATTTTAATGGACGATAGAAGTATGCAAACACTTTTAAGGAATGTTGATCAAGAAATTTTAATCATTGCTCTCAAAGGAACAGAAGACGAATTAAAAGATAAAATTTTTTCTTGTATGTCACAAAGAGCCTCTGCAAATATAAGAGACGAGATGGAGGTGCTTGGACCATTAAGATTAACAGAGGTTCAGGAAGCCCAAAAAGCTATCATTAATGTAGCTAGAACAATGTCTGATGAAGGAACTATTGTTCTTGCTGGAAGAGGTGGAGATGACTTTGTATGATGCCATTAAAAGAAAATGAGGAATCTGCTAATAAAGTAGAAAAAGTTTCTGGAGCATTAAGCACAGAAGAAATAGTAAGTTTATTAAGCAAAAGTAATAAAGATTTTATAAAAGAATCTGAGATTTCGTCCACCATAACAAATCTATTTAAAAAGATTACTCCAAAAATCCTTGCAAAAAAAAAAGAGGATGATGACTTAAAAATTAAAAATGAAACGGAAAAACAAACCGAAGAACTTCTTGAAGAAGTAAAACCTCAGGATATTGAAAATGACGAAAAAAAAGATCCTGTATTAGAAAAGAAATATACAGAAGCTGAAGCACAAAAATTAGCTAATGAATATGCCAAACAATATTACAACAATGGATACAAACTAGGGGTTAAGAAAACCACAGAAGAATTACAGAAAGGCGATATGGCTCTAGCTGTTACATTCAAGAAAACTGCTGATAATATCTTTGCGGTTACACCAGATTTTTCAAAAAAATTAACTCTTTCAATTAATAAGCTTATTTTAAAAATAACTAATGAAGTTTTAGGTTATGAAATTGATAACAATAACCCAATTTTTCAAAATAAAATAAAAGAACTTGTTAATTCAATTGAAAAATCAGTTAATGCTGTGGAGATTTATCTTAATGAGCAAGATTTAAAATCAATTAGTGATTATAACAAACAAAATAATATTTCTTTTTCTTATAAATTACTCCCTGATTCAAAACTTCAAAGAGGAGATTTAAGAGTTAAATCTGGATCAATTGAAGTTGGAGACATCGTATCCAATAAAATTAATTTTTCTGATTCAAATGACTTAAATTTGAATTTAAAGTTTGATTCTAATAATGATAAATTAAGTAATCAACCAAAACAAAAACCTAATACTTGATATGATTCTTGCTGAGAACATATTAAGGAATGCTGAAAAGCATAGAATAAGTAGAAATAGAATCTACAAAAGTAAAACAACAAAATTTGATGGAAAAGTTGTTGAATGCGATTCTTTTCCCTCGCCTATCGGAACAATTTGTCAAATTGAATGTGATGATAAAACTTATGTAACAGGAGAAATTATAGGATTCAAGGAAAATAAAAATATAATCGCAGTTCATGAAATGAATGCCAATATAATCTTAGGATCTACAATCAAAGTTTTAAACTCATCAAATGATATCGAAGTCGGTCCTCAAATTCTCGGAAGAGTGGTCGATGCGTTTGGAAAACCAATTGATGGAGGTGACGACAATATTGGACTAAATGAACTTTGGCCAATAAATGGAAAAAATATAAATCCAATGAACAGAAAACCAATTAATGAAGTTTTAGACGTTGGTATTAGAGCTATAAACTCATTATTTACAGTTGGAAGAGGCCAAAGGTTAGGAATAATTGCAGGCTCAGGTGTAGGCAAGTCCATATTATTGGGTATGATGACAAAATTCACCAATGCTGATGTAGTTGTTGTTGCGTTAATTGGAGAAAGAGGAAGAGAGCTAGGTAATTTTGTATCAGAAATTTTGAATGATGAATCAAGAAAAAGGACTGTAACTGTAGCTGTTCCAGCTGATAAATCTCCTTTGTTAAGAATAAAAGGAGCAGAACGAGCAACATCTATTGCCGAATATTTCAGATCAAAGGGTAAAAATGTTTTACTAATCATGGATTCCCTTACAAGAATTGCTCATGCGAAAAGAGAAGTTGGTTTAGCATTAGGAGAACAACCAACATCAAAGGGCTATCCTCCTTCAGTAATTTCTATGATTCCAAGTCTGATTGAAAGAACAGGAACTGGTTCCAAAGATGAAGGAACAATCACAAGTTTTTACACAATTCTCGCAGACTCTGATGACACAAATGATCCTGTCGTCGATACAGCTCGAGCAATATTGGATGGCCATATTGTTCTTTCTAGAGAACTGGCACAATTAGGAATTTTTCCTGCAATAGATTTAAATCAATCACTAAGTAGAGTAATGAATTCCATAGTTTCTGATGAACACCAGAATAAATCTGAAATTATAAAGAAATTTTATTCAATATATCAAGAAAATAAAGATCTTGTTCTGATGGGCGGATACAATCAAGGACAAAATGCTGATATAGACAGTGCCTTGATAAATTGGCCTAAAATTTGCGAGTTAATCAAACAAAATTATAAGGTAAAATCTGATTTTAATAGTAGCTACGAAAGTTTAAATAAAATAAATTAAATGAAAAAAAATAAATACGATACTTTCTTAATTCTTAAAAAGCTAAAAAAAAATAAATTACTTAATAATTTGAACACACTGAGTATTGAAAAAGATAAAATTAAATTAGTCAAAGAAACCTTGCATGAAATGATAGATGCTTCAAATATTGATAATTTTGAAGAAACCTTAGGTTCTACATTAAAAGTAAGAGCTAATTTTAGGCAAAATTTAATGAACAAACTTGAAATTTCATCTAATAGGCAAAATCATTTGCAGAATGAGATCAACAACAATCTCTCTGCCATTGGAAAGATTGAAAAACAAAAAGAGAAAATTCTAGAAAAAAAAAAAATAGAAGAAGAAAAAAAGCAAAATCTCATCGAATTAAAAAAAGATAATTATTTTAAACCTAAAAATTTCATTCCTTTTTAGGAGTGGCACTATAATTGCAGAATTGTTAGTAAAAAGGCAGTTATGGTTGCAATAAATAATAATTTAAACGAAAAATTCAAAATTCTTACTTCAAAAAACGCATTTGATCAAAATGATCAATTATTTGCGGAATTATTTGCATTGATGAATTCAAATGTTGTCAGCAGTAAAGAAAAAGAAGTTCTTCAGAATATCATCACTGAATCAAATGAAAACTCGTCGGCAAAAAAACTTTTAGATTCAAGTCAAATCAATTCCATCAATAATACTTCAAAGACTTCTGTCAATGAAAATGAGTTAGCATTAGCCAAATCACTTGCGGAAATTTTTTATAAAGAACTTGGAATCGATGAAAATTCTCAATTGCCTGATAAGATTAAAGAGTTGTCGAATAAGGAAAATTTTAATATTAGACCAGATTTAAGTAAAAATGATGTTAAAGACCTACATAAATCATTAGATCTGTTTGAAGAAAAAGAGATTGAAGATAGATCACCAAGAAATTTAACAATCAAAATAGAAAAAAAAGTTTTTGACAATAGTAAAAAACAACATCATCAAATACAAATTGGTTCAAGTCTAGATGTAAAATTTAATAAAACTATTAATAAAGAACCAAAATTAAATATTTCGAAAAATGAAAAAATTTTAAATATTAGTCAAAATTCTGCTCAAGTAGAGAAAAAAATAAAAAAGAAAAATAAACAACTTGGTCAAAGTTCAAAAAGTGTATTCGAGGATATTAAAACACAAATAAATGAGGCCAAAGGAGATATAAAAACAGCACGAGTTAATAATATAAAAACACAAACTCCAAGAGATAATAAAATCTCAATTAAAAAGGAATCCTTTGAAAAAAATGACACTAAGACATTGGATAACAAACAAACTTTCGCAAACCTTAACAATAAAGAATTTTTAAATTTGCTAGAAAGTAGTTGGGGAGAGAAGTTTTCTAAAATAATCAAGAATTCAGTAAACAATGGTAATAATAAAGTAGAAATAGAACTCAAACCCCACAATTTAGGAAAACTTAATTTAGAAGTTTCACTAAAAAACAATAAAACTTTCATTAACATCAGCTCGGAAAATCAAGAAGTTGTAAATATACTGAATGAAAACCTTCCTCGCTTTACTGAAATAATTGACAAAGAAAATAAATCATTTTCAAGTTTTGTTAATACTAATAATCAAAATGGTAACTTCGGTGAAAACAAAGAAAAGAAAACTGTAATTTCACAGGACAACTTAATAAAAAAGAAAAAGAATATTGAATCAAAGATTAATAAAATTAGTAATCATAATATTGATGTGAATGCTTAATTGATTTAAAGTATTAAGGAGAAAAAAATGGCTGAAGAAAACAATCAAGAAAATGAAAAAAAATCCCCATTAAAATTAATTTTAATGATAGTTGGAGGAGTTGTTCTTCTAGGATTGGGAATAGGCGTTGGTATATTCATGGGTGGAGGAGATGGTACCGATCCTTCGGCAGAAATATCTAAAATTATTGAAAAAAAAGAAAATCCTGACGAAAAAGAAAGTAAAGAAGAAAATGAGGAAGAATTAGCAGAAGAGTGTGCTGAGGAAGAAAAAGATGAAGAAGGGAATTGTCCAACTGGGCCAAAAAAAATTCCTAAAATCACACCTGAAGAAGAAATCTTTACAACAACGTATTACGAATTTCCAGGAAACTTTACTGCGAATTTGAAAGGATCAAAGAAGTTTCTTCAATTATCAGTTGGAGTTTCAACTCAATATGATGAGCAAGTTATGGTGAATGTAGAAAGTCATCAATTAGCCTTAAGGTCAGAAATTCTTACCATAATGTCAGAATTTTCATCTGAAGACATAGCCGGAAAAGATGGTAAATATAGGTTAGCAGAATCTTTAAGAGATGGGATTAATGAAGTTTTAGTAAAAGTAGAGGGGTTTGGTGGAATTGAAAATGTACATTTCACATCCTTTGTTGTACAATAGCAATTAATATAATTATGAGTGAACCGTCAAGAAAATTATCAAGTGAAGAAGTAAATGCTTTAATGGATGGTTTGAAGTCTGGTGATCTCAGTGCATCTACTTCAGTCAGAGATGGCGATGACATCGAATACAAAAAGTTCAATTTTGGATCGGATGACTTATCGCTATTGGGCGACTACTATGCTCTTCGACTAATAAATGAGAGGTTTGCAAGAACTGTTAGAGGGGTTTTTTTACCTTTACTTAGAGTTCAACCTAGAATAAGTTCTTTTCCACCTGAGGTAAAATCTTTTGAAGAATATAGTTCCGGTCTAGATGCATTTATGAGTTTGACAAACAGTAGAATAGACGAATTAAGAGGATCTATGTTAACAGTTCTTCCACCTTCTTTTGTGAGTTTGTGTACAAGTAGTAGATATGGTGGAAAACTTGAAGTTAATGAGACAGCAAGAACAGAATTCACAGCAACAGAAGAAAAAATAATTGAGGTAATAAACAATGGTATTTCAGATGTTCTAGAGCAATGTTGGAAAGATCTAACTCCAATTTCGATAAAATTTCAGAGTAGAGAACAAAATCCCCAGTTTGCTGCTTTTGTTGAATCAACAGATCTAGTAATAGTTTGTTCTTTCGTCATGCAGTTACCAAATATTGATTCAATGTCTTTCGATGTAGTTTACCCACTTCAAACATTAAAACCAGTTTCTTCCTTACTGAGATCCAGAGTGCAATCTGATGTAGTAGAATCTAATATGACATGGAGAGATAAATTAGAAAAAGCAGTTTTAGAAGTTCCATTGATGGTTAAAAGTAATTTGTCAGAACCAATAGTTTCAATGTCAAAATTACTTAGGATGAAATCTGGTGATACCCTCGCTGTCAACCTTGAGGATACTGTAGATTTTTATGTAGAAAATCAGAAATACTTTAAAGCAGAAATGGGAGAACTAAATGGTAATGCCTCAGTTAAACTTTCAAATAGAATAAACAATTAAGGAGAAAAATTATGAATGCAGAAACAGTAGAAAAAGAACAAAACCCAACTGCAGAGGCGAAAGAAAACGCAGCAGAAAAGGAAGCTTCAACTAATGAAAATCCTGTTGACAACAAAGAAGAATCAAATAAAAAAGTAGAAACAAACTCTGCCGCTGTAAGTAATCTTCGACTCCTAGAAAATATCGAAGTTAGACTTACTGTTGAAGTTGGAAATACAGAAATAAAAATAAAAGATCTTCTAAGATTAAATGAAGGATCAGTTATTGAACTTGATCGTTTAGCTGGCGACGCACTAGATATACTAGCTAATGGAACTAAAATTGCCAAAGGCGAAGTTGTAATGGTAGGAGAAAAATTCGGTATAAGATTCACAGAAGTTGCAACTCCTGAAGAACTTATGCAGAACTTGTAGCGTCATCTATTTGACGTCAATATTTTAAGTTTTTTTTTTTTCAATAAAATCAATTGTTTAGATAACTTTATTTATAAACGGCAAAGTTCTTGCATCTTATTTCTAAAAAATTTAAGAAGAGGGAAAAATGCCAGAATATACAGGTCCAAGTTTATCAAACTATTTATTAGTCTTAGGTTTCCTAGCATTGTTATTTATAGGATTCTATTACATCAAGAAAAACAGACACATAATTTCTAAAACAATCAATTCCAAAAGAAGAATGAAAGTATCTGAGGTAACTGTGTTAGGTCAGGGAGACAGAGCCTTAATCTTAAACTTAGATGATAAAGATTACTTATTCATTTCCGGTAAGAACTCAGGTGCTTTATTAACAGAGATTAAGCATAAAAGTATTAAAACAAATAACCTTGAAAAGGTGTTTGAAAAAAGGCTAATGAATGAAAAATAGTTTAATTATTTTCTTTCTGGTATTTTTACCTACCTTAGCTTTCTCACAGGTTGCTCCTCAAGGACTTGAGGCTTTAACTATTACAGAATCTGCAAATGGAACAAAAACCTATTCTGTGTCTTTAAAAATTCTTGCCTTGATGACTGCTCTAACAATTCTTCCATCATTAGTACTTGGCATGACTGCATTTACTAGGATTATAATTGTAATGTCAATTTTAAGACAAGCACTTGGCACTCAACAAACACCCCCCAATCAAATATTAGTAGCGATTTCATTATTTTTGACATTTTTTATAATGGCTCCAACTTTCAATAAAATTTATTCGGATGTTTCAGGACCTTACAATAAAGGTGAAATGAACCTTACTGAGGCAGTGGAGAGTGGTGGAGGTGAATTAAAAAAATTTATGATTAAAAATACAAGAAAAAATGATTTACTAATGTTTTCACAGATGGCTAATGAAGGTGATTTTGAAGATAGCACTCAAGTTCCATTTTACATAGTTCTTCCGGCTTATATAACAAGTGAATTGAAAACCGCCTTTCAGATTGGGTTCTTACTTTTTTTACCTTTTCTTGTAATTGATATGGTGGTTGCATCAGTCCTAATGTCGCTTGGAATGATGATGTTATCACCAATGTTGATTGCACTACCATTTAAATTACTTTTATTTGTGTTAGTAGATGGTTGGTCAATGACCGTTGGATCTCTTGTAGGAACTTTTTCATAGTTTACTGAGGAGAATAAAATGGGATTTGATGAAAACGTTGAAATGATAAGATTAGCTTTCTACCAGGTGCTAATATCAAGTGGTCCATTTTTAGGAGCAGCATTAGCAATTGGATTAATAATAGGAATTGTTCAAGCAGCCACCTCTATTCAGGAAATGACCTTAAGCTTTGTACCAAAAATTGTAATTGTAATTTTCGCAATTGGTTTTCTTGCAAATTTTCTTTTAGTGAGTTTAACAGACTATTTTAATTTTATATTTGATACGATATCAGGTATCAATTAATGTTTATTCCCCTACCCTTTTATAATCCAATGGATGCTCTACCTGGTCTTGAGCTTAATTCAGTTTTAGAATATTTATTTAAATTTTTTTTATGTTCAGTTAGGCTCTCAGCATTTTTTATTTCAAGTCCTTTTTTTGGATCAAGAGTAATTCCACTCAATATTAAAATTTTATTCTCTTTAGTAATATCTTTTTTTTATTTTGGATATCTATCTGATATTGAAATTTCAAAACAAGTTTTAGATCATCTATTTATAATTGTAATTGTTGAAGCACTTATTGGGCTAGCACTTGGCTTAACTCTAACGATTTGGTTTGCTGCTGCCAGTTTAGCTGGTGAAAAAATTGCATCTACAACTGGTCTGGGTTTTTCTCAAATGGTTGATCCTGATACTGGAGGACAGACACCGGTAATAAGTTTAATAATGGATTTGTTTCTTGTGACTATTTTTCTTTCACTTAACGGGCACCTTATAGCAATTGAATTTTTATTTAAAAGTTTTGAAATTTTTAACATCAACAGTGGACTTCCTCCCATTGGATTGGTTGGTTTAGGAATAGAAGCTGCTGGAGCAATGTTCTATACCGGTGGGCTAATTATGCTACCAGTTGTTGGAGCACTTTTAATGACTAATATTGCTGTAGGAATAATAACAAGAGCTGCTCCCCAATTGAATATGTTTTCTTTTGCTTTTCCAGTAACTATGATTTTAGCTTTCTTCATAATGTATATTTCCTCCCAATCAATTGGTAATGCTTTTGCTGAATTAACAAAAAGCTCACTTGAATCAATAGAAAACATTCTATCTAACTAAAAGGTTTCACTATGGCAGAAGATAGAGACGAAAGTCAGGAAAAAACACAAGAACCCACACCCAGACGATTGGAAAAAGCCAAGGAGGATGGGAAAGTCTTATCTTCTAAGGAAGCATTTGTGTTTACTTCAATGTTTGTTGGGGTATTACTATTTTATTTATCACCAATGTTATTGGATGATTTTCTAAAGATATGTAAATCTTTTTTTTCATTTGGACCTGAAGTAGCAAATGGAAAATCTCCTTTAGAATCTATGGCTACGGTTATTAGGTTTTTATTACAAGTTTTTTTGATTTTCTCAATACCACTCCTTATTGTAAGCATCATTACACAATTTGTTGTGGGTGGTATAAATTTTTCAATAAAGTCTATTTATTGGAAATTTGAAAAATTGAATCCAATAAAAGGATTAAAAAGAATTTTTTCGATAAAAGGTTTGGTTGAATTAATAAAAGCAATTCTAAAAGTTACATTGCTTGGCGCTGTATCTTTTTTTGTAATCAACAAATATTTACCAGACATTACAAATTTAACGAGCGCCAATATTTTTTCTGCAGTTAATAGAATGACTTCTTTTTTTCCTGAGTTAGCTCTTGCTCTTATGTTAGTTCTGGCATTTCTTGCAATTATAGACGTGATTTATCAAAAATATGATTATATCAAACAATTAAGAATGTCCCATCAAGATCTTAAAGACGAATACAAGGAAACAGATGGACAACCAGAAGTAAAACAAAAAATTAGAAAATTACAAGCTCAAGCTGCAATGAAAGGAAGAAAGGAAGCTTCATCAGTTGATGATTTAAAAGAAGCAACAGCAATAATAACAAACCCAACCCATTTTGCCGTAGCATTAAAATACGAGGTAGGTGAATCAACAGCTCCAATAATAATTTCTAAAGGAAGAGGTAAAAATGCCGAATCAATTATTAAAAAAGGAAAAGAACTTGAAATAGGAACAATGCAAAGTCCAAAATTAGCAAGGGCTCTTTATTACACATGCGAAATTGGAGATGAAATAATTAGTAAACTTTACAATGCAGTTGCTATTGCATTAGCTTATATTTATAAAGTAAATAACGGAGAAGAAATCGAGAAACCAGAAATTGAGTTGCCAGAAGATATGATTTATGACGAATTTGGAAGAAAAAATGATAAATAGAGGAATTTCTCAACTCATTGTAACAATAGCATTTTTTTATAGCTCTATTATATGTCATTTTAAAGCTATGGAATTAATTGAAGAAAATAAATTGTTTTTTGCTATTTTTTTGTGGTTTTGTTCTTTTTCTTCTTTTTGTGGCGCATTAAGATTTCAAATAGCAAAAATGGTTTATAAATTAAGGGATTATTTAAAAAATGAATCAAAATAACTGCAGCATTTGTATGCATTTTTATGTGACATACAAAAAAAATTTTCCTTACGGATGCAAAGCATTCGGAATAATATCAAAAAATAACCCATATTCCGAAATTAAAAAAGTTTCTGGCACAAATTGTGCACTATTTTCAAAAAAAATAAAAAATGATAAAATAAAGATAAAAGGAAGAATTGCATGACACAACAACTTAATGCAATGCAAGAAAGCATAAAGATAGCGCTTGACGCAGCAGATGCTGCTACTGATGTAACATCTGAATACAAAAGAATAAAAAATGAATATTTAAAAACGGAGCAAAAAATGAAAGAAATCCATAAATATACTACTATCATTTTTTCGGGTTCTATTGCGACAGCAGTAATTGCAATAATCTTAACAGGATTATTATATTTTAAATCTCTATCAGAGCTAGAGGAGATGACGAGTACTAGTAGAGAAGCACTAGTTGTATTTGCTGAAAATGTTGAAAATGTTAATAAAGCAGTTGATAACATGAACTCTAGTCTTGCAAGACACACTGACCTACTCAATGCAAGCGAAGAAATGAAAACTAAAATCGAAGAACTTTCCTCTGCCATTAATTCTAATGATAAGAAGCTAATGATTAACTTATCCAAAGAAATTACAAATTTATCTAGCGGTTTATCTAAATCAATAAAAAACGAAACCGAAAAGCTCGGAAAATCAATTCAGGAGTCAGGAGTTATGACTTCAGCTAGTGTTAATAAAGAAATTGGAAAGTTATTGAAAGATAATAAAAAAAACCAAAATGTTAAATTATTAAAAGAACTTTCTAACAGCACTTCTTCGCTAAATGCAGCATTAGAGGCAATTTCAAGTCAAAATAAGCTTTTAGTTAAAGAAATTAAAGACCAAAAAGAAAACATTACTTTCCCATAAAAAAATGGCTGAAAAAGAAGAAGGAAATTTTCTAATAAAGATAGATAAATTAGTCAATGGGAGTTATGCATTCAAGGTCTTCCTTAAACCAAATGATATCATTGTAGCTTTAGACAACCAGTTCTACACTTTTGGAGAAAAACAATTAACCTCTGACCTTAAAGAAATAAAAACAAATCAACAAAAAGCTATTCTAACAGTTCTTCGTGATGATATTTTTTTTGACTTAAAAGTTGAAAAAAGCCTTGGTTGTAAGTTCGTGACAACTACCAAAGATGAAACTACCAAAATTAAGTCTTTATATTCTTCCAGAAAAATTTACGAAACTGAAGAACTTAATGAATATATTGCTATGCGAGATGTTTACAGAAATTATGAAATAATAGAAAATTCGAGTTCATTATCAGCGGGAATTTTTCCTCCCTTATGGCTTGCTTACTCACAAAAATGGTGGGTGCTATTTTTATTAGTTGCGATCATGGGAATTTCTCTTTGTGTAAATTCATACCTTTTTTTATTGGGTTGGTTGCTCACCTCTATATATTGCTACAAAGCTCAACTGAATTTGCTTTTTAGCTTTTCTATGCTTGAAGGAAAAGTTTTTTGCATGAAATTGGTTGCTAGCTCAATGGATGAAGCACAAAAAATAGTTAGACAACTTGATCCAAAATCTAAATTCAAATTCACAAAACTTCCAAATCCTCTAATTGAAGAAGTAGACGAAAAAAAGGACAAGAAAGAAGATAAAGAAAACATTGTTGATGAAAAAGAAACTGTAATAGTGTAGTATCAACTCATGGTTGCAGATAAATATACTATACAAGCCGAGACTTTGATGAAGGCTGCAATTGAAGATTACACTGAAATAATTCAAGAAGTAAAATCTTCAGATGCAAATCTTACAACACTTAAAGGAATCCGAATAAATATCCAAGGAAAACCAAGAAGGTTAGTTGATGTTGGAGATATTAAAAAAACTGAAAATGAAAATGTTGTTCAAATACTAGTTTTTAATACTGATCATATTCCACTTCTAACCGAGAAGATTGATGAAGTAGAATTTAATTATGAAGTAGATGGACAATTTATTAACACAGACTTACCTGAACCAGGTTACAAACAATTAATGGAAGTAGTCGATGATCTAAATAGAAAGAAAAATTCTGCCAATGCAAGATTGACAAAAGCCAAATCAGAAGCAACGACTAGAGCAAGAACAGCTCTTGAAAATGATTTTATTTCACAGGGGGTTGCTAATGCTGTCTCGAGAAAATGTTCTGAAATGTACGAACTATACTCATCCCAAATAGACGAACTTACAATGCAAAAAATCAATGATATTTTAGGTGATGAATATTTTGAAAAATATAAAAAAGAAGAGTTAGACTTAGAGTAAATTAAAGTTTTAAATTCAAATTTGATCCTTTAATTTTTAATTCTTGATTAAGATATTTTTGTTTCATAACATTTTTATTATCCTGCATATTAGCTTTTTCATTTAATTCATTGGGTTGCCATATTGGATAATCAAAGTTTATCTCCCTAAATTGCTGAATCTTATTTCTATCTACTTCATCCACCTTTTGAGAAACATCAATTTTCTTTTTCTCAGTATTTACAAAAGGTTTTATATCAACTTTTTTATCATAATTTGTTGGATTTTTTTGAATTAGTTTTGGAATTTCTCTATTGGAATCTTTAAGATTATTTTCATATCTTGAAGCAGATTTCAACAAATCGAAACTAGCCAACTCTTTATTATCTTTTTCATTAGTGATAGATTCTTTGATTGAACTAATTTTATTTTGTTTATCATTTTTTGTTAATTCAGCATTAATAGAGCTAGAACTTAACTGACTCCTTCTCCACCATTCTCCAGTTTCATTTTTGGTATAATATTTAAGGTTAGTATTATTTTTTTTGTTTTCAGCTACATTACTATTTTCAAAATTCTTTTCTTTGTCTTTCCATAGATTACTTATTCCACTGGCATCAAGAGCAAGTTCAGTTGGAGTTTTGTCAAAGATTTTATTAAAAACCCAATTTCCAAATCCAACCATTGCCCCTATTGGGCCACCGTACATAAATCCACCCAGACTATTTTGAATGAGATCTCTATCAGATTTATCATCATCAGAGTTCATACTTGAGTAAATACCACTTACAAGAGGAAGATTTTGTAGTGGGTTTACAAGACCTCTAAACCAATCCCAAAATGACGATGTAGCTGTTTGATCTTTATTTTCTTGATTATTACTAATAGAAGTCTTTGTTTCTAAATTTTCATTAATTTTTTTAATTTGAAACTTTTGATTTTTAATTGAATGAAATGGGCTGTCTTGAATATTCATTTTAATAATTTATTTCTATTTCAATTCTTCTGTTTTTTGCTCTTCCCTGTCTTGTATCATTAGATTCAACAGGTCTAGTTTCACCATAGCTTATGGCTTTCATTCTTTTAGGATCAAGCGCTTTGTTAGTTGAAAGTTGTTGAACAACCGAGGCTGATCTTGCTGCCGCAAGATCCCAATTGTCTCTATAATTAGAACCAAATGTCAAAGGGACGTTGTCAGTATGACCCATTACTAAAATTTCACTTCTGCCCTTTTGATTCTGCTCTGCAATCTTGGACATTATTTCTCTTGCTTTTCTAGTGAGTTCTGCAGAACCAGACTTAAATGCTCCAGCAGATCCAACAGTTATAATTACCTTGTCCTCTTCTCTATCAACATTGACTAAACCCTCTCCAATCTCTTGTTTAAGAGCAATTTTGAGTTTATCCTCTGCAAGTTCTGCCTTTTTTGCCTCCTCCTTTGCTGATTGACTCATTTCTGATTGTCCCACACTATCCCCTTCTTTTCCTTCTGCCTCACTTTTTCCTTGGCTTGATGAAGCTGTTGCTAAATCTGCCAGTTGTTTTTCTAAACCTCCAATTAAGACTTCCGAATCTGATTTACCAGACGCAGCTTTAACCGATTCAACTGCGTTTAAGGTTTCTTGTAATAGTTGTGGTAATTCTTTTTCATCTGCCTCAGTTGGTGTAAAATTAACCACAACTTTGTTACCTAATGCCTCCACCTTGATATCACCTCTCGCGATAGCTTCTTGAATGTTTTTGGCAAGTTCTTGAGCCTCTTCTTTCTCACCATCATCTTTTGTGTTATCTTCTTTTTTTGTTTGAAGCTCAACCTTTGGCTGGTCAACCTCCGTTGTCTGTTGTTTCAAATTATCCTGAACAGCTGGCGTTGGATTTGGGCTAAAATTTAATGAAAGAATTGTTGTACCTTTTGGCGGTTCAACAACTGGGATAACCCTTTGAATACCAAAAGCATTCTTCATACTTCCACTAATTTGCTTAAATTTTGGAACGTTAAATTCTGCAAATGAAAGAATTAAAACAAAAAAGGCCATCAGCAATGTTGCCATATCAGCAAATGTTGCCATCCAGGCTGGCGCTCCTTTTGGGGGACATTCTGGACATTCATGTTCCTCTTCTTCATTTGAAGTCTCTTGATTTTCGGTTTTCTCCTCAGCCATGATTTAAACTTTAACCCCCAGCTGCAGCTTCTATTAGTTTTTGTTTTTCTTTTGGTGGGAGATTTGCAACAAGTTGATCTTGAATATTTCTTGGACTTTCTCCTCTAGAAATAAACTGTAAACCTGTAATAATCATTTCCCTGTAAGTTGTTTCGTAAGCTGAATATCCTTTTAATTTAATAACAATAGGCATGAAAATCGTATTTGCAATCATAGCTCCGTAAAGCGTGGTCAAAAGAGCAACTGCCATTGCAGGACCGATTGCTTTTGGATCTGCCATGTTACCTAGCATAGCAACAAGGCCAACCAAAGTTCCAATCATTCCCATTGCAGGGGCTATATCAACCCAAGATTGAGCACAACCAATATTTTTCTCATGACGAACTTGCATAGCTTTAAGCTCTTTTTTTAATTGGATGGTTAACTTTGATTCATCTGCCCCGTCTACCAACATTTGCAAACCACCATCAAAAAACGGATCGGGTGTTTCCTGTCCCTCTAATGCCATCATTCCATCTTTTCTTGCAATACCTGCTAATTCTACAATCCTTTCAATTAGTTCGTCCATTTTTTTTACTGGTGGTTTAAAAGCCTTACCAAAAGCTCCGAAAGAACCTAAATAAACAGGTAATGGAGCTGTATACATAACTGCAAAAAAGGAACCACCAAAAACAATTAATATCGATGGGACGTCAATATATGACCCCAATCCACCAGCTGAAATCATTGCACCAGCAATCATTCCTATTGTACCTAAAAACCCGATTAAAGTAGCTAAATCCATTTATTTATCCATTAACAGTTTATATTTTAAATAGTATTTTGGTATAGATTCTGCAACTTTAATACCAAAATTCATTTTTTTTTTTTTAATTTAACATTTTATTGTAATATATGAAAATGATCAAAATCAAATTAATAATAATTACTCTGATCCTTGTTTTTTCAAAAGTCAATGCGTCTAATTTCATTGACAAGGGCTACTATGTTATTGATTTAAAAAATAAAATTGAATGGTTAAAATGTACTACTGGACAACAATGGAGCGATAAAGACAATACATGCCTAGGTAGAGCAGTAAAATTAGATTATCATTCAATAGAGGAAGCAATCAAACAACTTGATGATCAACTAGAAGGAAATTGGAGACTTCCTACAAGGAAAGAACTAGAAAGTTTGATTTGTAAAAGCTGTGAAGGAGTTAAAATAGATAAAATCTTGTTTCCAAATACACCTGCCGAACCCTTTTGGACCTCTCAGAGAAACTGGTGGTCACCGAAGTTTTTCTGGTCTGTTAATTTTTTTACCGGACATTCCTATGGACGCTTTGTTCCTGAGAAAGAACTATTTGTTAGGTTCGTTAAAGATCGTTAATCTTTTGTTCTTTTATACTCTAATAATTTTCCTATAAATATGGCGATACCTAATAAAAAAATTACTTTAACTGCGTTCCATGGTGTAACAAATGAAAGATAACTCAATTGATCTTTAAACATTAAAGCTGTTATTATAATTAAAAGAATAAAAGCGATGAAAAATCTTATATATATGCAAATTCTACAATGTTTCATTTTTTTAGAATCAAACAGTTAATCTTTTTTGATTTTGAAAATTTACAAATCGAATCTGCAATCTCTCTATTCTTTGAAATATAAATTAACTTAAAAAGTTTATTTTCAGAAAGAATCTTAAGATTATCAGAAAATTCTGGATATTTAGCTGAAATTTGCTTCGAAATTAAATCTTTTTGTTTTTCTGCGTTGTTAATTTTAGAAAAAGCTCCAAACTGAATTTTTATTGTTTTTTGCGTACTATTTTGTTTTGAAATAGTTTTCTTTACCTCTTCATTTTTTATAACTTTTTTAGCCTCTGTAACTTTTATATTTGGATTAATTGATGATTCTGAAATGGTTGGTTTTTCAATAATTTCCTGATTTTTTTTACTTTTAATGTCTTTTAGTTTCCGATTTGGCTCTTTTTCAGGCAATGTATTAATTGTTGGATCATCTATTTTTTTATTTATTGTTGAATCTTCATTCTTAATTTCCTTATCAATTTGATCAGACATAACGTAATCTTCTTTATAAAAATCTTCATTTTTTGATGTCAGGATTCTAACGTTAAAAAAAACTAAAAGAAAAATTGATGGTATAAGAATTAGCGGTAAGATTTTAATCATAATTAAAATAATAAGATAAATTCAAAAATTTACTAGGAATATAAGCATTTCAAAAGTTTTTTTATATTTATTTTTTAAAAAATACATTAAAATTCAAGTCAAAATTCTGACTTCCCAAACATGTCAAATTAAAGTTTTGCATTTTTTTTAAAAAAATTGTGAAATAATCATGAAAGGATAAAAATTATGCAAATTTCACAGAATCTTAAGTTAAAGCAGAGTCAATCACTAGTTATGACTCCTCAACTTCAACAAGCAATAAAATTACTTCAACTTAACAATCTTGAGTTAAGCAACTTGGTTAACAAAGAATTAGAAGAGAACCCGTTTCTTGAAAATGAAAATGAAAGCGTTGAATTAGAGGATAACAAAAATAATGAATATGAAGAAACAAATGACCTAAAGGATTCTTTTGAAAATGGTGAATCTATTTCAGATGAACCAAAAAATGAAGATTATGAAAATAGATGGGATACCGAAAATAATTATGAAAGTTTTAAAAAGGGAAATTCTTTAGATCATAATGATGTTGGAAGTGTAATAGAACAAACTCTTAGTAATAAAGTCTCACTGAAGTCTATTATTCAAAGCCAAGCTGATCTCCAATTTCAATCTAAAGAAGATAAAAGAATCTCTGAAATTTTAACAGATTATATCGATGAGAATGGATGGATTACAGAAAACTTAGTTAATATTTCAGAATTCAGTGGTTTTAAAATTTCTGAGATTGAAAGAATTTTAAAAATTATGCAAACATTTGAACCTGACGGAATTTTTGCAAGGAATTTAAAAGAATGCCTTAAAATTCAACTAAGAAACAAGCAAATGCTTGTTAACACATCTGAAGTAATAATAGATAATTTAGAAATGTTAGGTAATGGAAATATTAAATCACTTCAAAAGCTAACGTCCCTTAAAGAGGAAGAACTTAGAGAACAAATAAAAATTATTAGGTCTTTAGATCCAAAACCAGGTAAAAAATATTCAGATGATAATTCAAATATCTTTCATCCTGATGTTATTGTTTCGAGAGTCAATTCCGATTGGTCTGTAGAACTTAATGAAAGCACTCTCCCCAAGATAACTATTAATGAAGACTACGTGAAAGAAATTGAAAGTCTCAAATGCAAAGAATCAGACAAAAAATTTATTAATGAATCTCTAAATTCAGCTAAATGGTTATTAAAAGCCATTCAACAAAGAAATTTAACTACCTTAAAAATTAGCTCTGAAATAGTTAATCAACAGAAACAATTCTTTGAAAAAGGCAAGAAATTCCTTAAACCAATGGTTCTAAAGGATGTGGCCAAAAAAATTAATATGCATGAAAGTACAGTTAGTAGAGTAACTTCAGATAAATTAATGCTTACTCCACGAGGAATCTTCGAAATGAAATTGTTCTTCAGTGCCTCAATTAGTAGTACAAAAAAAGGTGAGACTCACTCAGCTGAATCTGTGAGAGAATCACTAAAAAAATTAATAAGTTCTGAACCTGTAAATAACCCCTTGAGTGACGAAATGCTTGTGGAAAAGCTACAAGACGAGGGCATCGATTTAGCGAGAAGAACGGTTGCAAAATATAGAGAATTATTAAATATTCCAGCATCCTCTGTGAGAAGAAAAATAATGAAGATTCAAAATATTAACTTATAAACTTTGTTAAAAAAATATACTTGAATTGACCTTTTAAAGTCTTGATATTGATACACTGTTTTGTCTAGTGTTTATGAATATCTAACTCTCTTAAATTCTTTAGTAGAATGATCTAAAAAATATGATAGAGGAAACACATCTGTCTTTACGTGTTTATCTTCGTCAAAATGAGTTATCTTTATCATGGGATTTAATGTTGTTACACTATAATTTTTTGTATTAGATTTAATTTCTTCTTTCATTTTTTCTCCTTTTATCGTTAAATTTGCAAAAATCTTGCCAAATACAAAAAAGTTAAATCTTTTCTTTCTCTAAAATTTCCTTAAAAAACTTTACCTTTTGCTTATTTTTTTCAAAATAATTAGTTTTAATAATTATTTTTTTTTGCCTTAAATTATTCCAAAAAGAGTATACTTTTTTTAAATATATTTTCTGCCTATACGGGATCGATGAATGATATCTGGAGATAGCTTCATTCCAAGATTTGTGCCTCTTAAATAATTTATATAAGAAACTAGCTGCGTATTTTACATTTTGTTCAGGTTCAATCATCTGAGATACATTTTCAAAATTATTCAGATGGTATTTAGTATTGATTTGCATGCATCCAACATCAATACTTTTTTTATCAGCATTTTTTTCTAAATAATTTAATACATCTTCTTTCCTATCGAAATAAATTGACTTACCCGATACGTTTAATGTCCAGGGCCATGATGAAAAACCATTTTTTTCTTTTTTTATGCCGGATTCTACCAAAGAAATTGAAGTCAGAAGGTTATTAGGTAAATTAAAAGCTTTACCATATTTTTCAGTATAAAAGTTACAACTTTTTATATTTTCTGAATTTGAATTAGTGTAAGGAAATATAAAAAAAAATAATGTGATAATTTTTTTCATACAAAAGTATGAGCAAATTAAATGCCAAATATTTATTTTTTTATTATAGAACTACTTAAAAGATCTCTACCAACAGATATAAAGTTATAAGGATTGACAGATTTTCCATTTACTTTTACTTCATAATGCAAGTGAGCGCCAACTGCTCTTCCTGTGGATCCCATTCTTCCAATGACCTGACCTTCAGTTACATTTGCTCCTTTTTTTACACTAAGCCTATGCAAGTGACCATAAAGAGTTGTAACTCCATGTTTATGTACGATTTTGATAGTTTTTCCGAAAGATCCATTTCTTCCTGAAAACGAAACATATCCATCTGCAGGCGCTCTCACTTCCTCTTGCCATGTTCCAGCCATATCAATACCGTGATGCATTTGTTTTCTTTTTGATTTTGGATGAATTCTATAACCGTATGGACTTGACACGTAATAATACTGCATTGGAGGTTTCAAAGGAACATATATTATAGCATCTTTCAAATCCTGAAGAATCTGGAATCTTAAAGAGGTGTAATCCAGTAACTCCTCATTATCTCTATAGTTGATATTTTCTGTTAGTAAATTATTTATTTTATGTATATCTAACTTTTCTGGTTTTAATTTTAATTCTACGAATACATTCATCAACTGAATAATTTCTGAATCTATTTTTTTGGTGAAGTTAATAATTTTTAGTTTTTTTGTTCTGGGAGCAACAAATGGAATCACTGGTAATTTGTTGTAAGCAAATTTATTATTATTTATTTTTGAAATTTTGGTAGAACCTACTTTACTCTCGATTGCGTGTTCCATAGCAATCATTTCTGGACTCGCAATTTTTGAGAATTGTTCGAATTTTACTTCATCTGAATGATTTACATCATCTGGAAAACTTATTGAAATATTCCCCATTAAATTTTTAAGATTATCTATTTTTTCTTTTATTTGAATTTTGACATTATTAGATTTTTCTTTGTTTGTTGTTAATTCGTCTTCTTTATTTATGACAATTTGAATTTTTTCTGAGTTTAGTACTTGATCATTAATGGTTTTTTCTTTGGCAAGATCTTTTAGGGTTTGAATTTCTGTTTTTGTAAAACTTTGACTTGTTATTTCAGTATTTTTGTAAGTTAAATACGCGAAGAATGATGAAAAACCTAAAAATACTAATTGTAACATTTTAAAGGTGAAGACTAAAACCAAAATGAAAGCCGAAATATAGTGCTTGATATTAAATACCACCTCAATTGGTCCTCTTTTCGTGAAATATAAAAATCTCCTCTCTTTTAATAAATGTTTTAAATTTTTGGAAAACACACTTAAGTTTTTAGAAAAAACACTTGTTTCACCGAACCTTTGACTAGACTTTAGGTTTCTTAACAAACTAGATTTAATGTTATCATACGTAGATCTTTTGAAGAGATTTTCCATATTGATTATTTTAGATATAATACAATTACTAACATCATATTTGTTAGAAGTTGCATAAGCATAATCAATAGCATTAGTTTCCATGAAATAGGATTACTAACATTTAAACTAAACTGAGGGAAAGGTTGCTTTTCATCAATTTTTACTGATTGTTTGTTCTCATCTACCACTCTTTCATTCTGATAGTCATCATATTTTTTGAAACTTTCTTTGGATTCTTGTTTATTTCTTTTAAAATAGTTGGATTCATTGAGGTTTTCATTTTTTTGTTTATTATCTTTATCAATTTTAGCAGTTGTAATATAAACTTTATCTTCAATTGATTTTGATTTATTTTCTTCGGTTTTTGAAACATTTAATTTAGCTGAAATTTTAGCTTCGATGTTTTCTGTTTTAAAAACTTCATTATCAGTCTTAGTTTTTTGGTTAGGAACTCGATTATCGTTGATATCGTTAGCAGGTTTTTTTCTATCTTCCACACCTCCTTTTTGTCCTGGAACTGTAATCTGATTTCTCATCTTTTCTATTCTATCTCTTATATCAATAACTTGTTCTGTCATAATAATATCAAACTACTATATTTTATTAAAAAAGTAAATTTATGCATTTAGTAAGCCAAAATTAATAATAAAAACTTTTTTTTTAAATTTTTTTATGATAATCATAAACTTTTACAAAGGTTTAAAGTTGGCAAAATAATTGCACTAATTTAAAAATGTTTTCAAGAGACTCTGATAAAGTATCCAAAACCTCAACCTCATCTAGCGTTATAGGTACGGAAATGCAAATTAATGGCAATATCAAGTGCAGTGGTAAACTAGTTCTTAAAGGAATGGTAAAAGGTAACATAGAATGCGAACACGTTCACATTTCAGCAGAGGGAACCCAAACAGGAAATATTAAGGCAATCGAGTGTATTATAGGAGGTAAGTTTACAGGAGACGTAGTCGCCGATTCACTGGCATTTGAATCCAATGCAAATATTAAAGGAAATATGTATTATAATAGTCTGAGCGCAAGACCTGGATCAAATCTTGAAATTCACCTCTTTAGGGGGCTTGAAAAAAGAATTGAAGATAAAAGTCCAACTAAAGATAAAACAAAAAAAAGCACAAATAAAAAAAATAAAGGAACCTAAAGTATGGCAGATAATCAATCAATAATAGGAAAAGGAGCAATCTTTAAGGGAAAAATATCAAATGCTTCTACTATTGAAATTAACGGTAGAGTTGAAGCTGATATTAAATCTGATAAGGTAACTCTCGGAAAAGCTGCATCACTTGAAGGATCAATTATATCTGAACTGGTTGTAATTTCAGGAAATTATCAAGGAAAGATTAAGGCAGATTCTGTATGGTTAACAGACTCATCAGTAATTACAGGGGAAATTAATTATAAATCTTTGCAAATGGATAGAGGTGCAGCACTTAATTGTAAAATTATTCATAACTGGGATGAAAACAAGTTGAGAAATAAAAAAGAGGAGTCTGATAATTAAATATGAGTGATGTAACATATATAAATAAAGATCTTTTAATGGAGGGCTCACTTGAGTCAAAAGATGGACAGGTTGTAATTGCAGGTCATTATAAAGGAAATATTATTGCAAGGTCAGTTATAATTGAACAATCAGCTTTGTTCAATGGAAATATAAATGCAGAACATCTCAAGGTTGAGGGCAAGGTAGATGGGGATATTACCGCAGATCTTCTTGAAGTATCTAATAGTGGGGTTATTGATGGTAAGTTAAAGACAAATTCTTTATCCGTTGATACCGGCGCACAAATATCAGGAAATGTTGGAAGAATCTCTACTTAGTTCAAATTTCTTTTGAGTCTCTATACAGTTTTTAAAAAAATTAATTGTGTGTTCCTCACCATCAAATTTTTCCAGATTTATAGACGCAAACCTTCCAGCCGCAAGTGAAACTGCCCACAAATCACTTTTATCTATAGCATATTTACTTAAAATTAATTCAACTTCATCTCTTATCTGTTCCATTTTTTCCCTTTTTTTCTTAATCAAACAAGGAAATTTAATAACATTATTTATTTTTTTCATGAAAGTTTTAACGGCATATTTTAAAATTATTTTAATAAATTATTTATTTATTTAAATCAAAGTTTTAGATATATAATAAAAATGGATATGAAAAAAAAACCTCAAAATCTTCCAGTTAAAGCTAAACAAAATGAAGTAATAACTGTTAACCAAGAGAAATCTAATACTTTAGATATTACTCAAAAACTTCACCATCTAAAAAACAGAGCAGATGTAAGAAAATATCTTCCAGATATTTTAGGAAGAGTCTTAGCTAGAATTTGGATTGATTCTGACTTCAAAGAAGAATTTGAGAAAGATCCCCAAAAAACACTTGAATATAATGGTGTTTATCTTCCAGAAGATATGTCTATAGAGTTCCAAAAACCTAATTCAGATAGACCAAGAATTGTCGTGTATGAACAACGACCTAACTCTAGATTTAAATTAAGAGTTCTTTATCTACAACTCATAATGATGGCAGGTAGGTGAAAAAATATATTTTTATAATTTTGTTCAATTGCGTCATTACAAACGTTTTTGCAGACAACCATAAAGATATTAAAAACAATATTATTGATGACGAAAGTTATTATAAAAAAGGAGTAGGTTTTTATGATAATGGGGAATTTAAAAAATCATTCATTGTTTTTTTCAATCTTGCTGAGAAAGGAAATAAGGATGCTATTTTTAACTTATCAAACATGTTTTATGAGGGAATTGGAACAACGCAGGACTTCAGCAAATCTCTGGAATACACATGGCTGTGTTCATTAAATGGAAATAAAAGATGTTTAAAAAAGATCGAATCTATAGAAGAAAAGTTAGACAAAGATGAGTTCATTAAAATATCTCAAAGAATTCCAGAAATTTTAGAAAAGGATTTTGTAAATTTAAATGACAAAATTTCAGCTTTCAAACTAGGTTATTGGTATGAAAAAATTTCACCAGAAATTGATTTTGAAAAATCATATTTATGGTATTCTGTTTCTGTAACTGCTGGCGTTTATAAAGCAATGAAAATGAGAGATAGAGTTGGAAAGATGATTGAAAAAAAAAAAATTTTAGCTATTCAGGAACAAGCAAATCAGATTTATACTAAAGATATGTATTTTAACTCAAAAAAGGAAGATGAATGATTTTTAAAGTTCATTGGATCATTGATGGTATAGCTGAAATAGACGCTAAAAGTAAAACAGAAGCTGAAAAAATAGTTCAGGAAGGTTTAGAAAATTACGTAAAAGAATCTGATGTTTTGATGAATAAGTTTGTTGCAAAGTCAATTCAAGGTACTGCATATGAACCAGGAAGTGATGAAAATAAAAAAAAAAATGAAGATGAAAACACTAAAACTAACACCGATTTGGAAAATTCTTAGCTTTACTTTAATATTCGCATTTCTCATTCCAACTACTGCTATTTCACTCCCTAAATCTAAAGGCAGAACGTATGCGCCCGAGGAAGGAACCTTTGACAGAAGAAAAAGGATAGTAATTCAACCAAAATGTAGATTAATTAGTGAGAAAAAAATCCCTGACGATGTTATATGTACATATCAGTCTCAAAAAAGAGGAGCAAAAGAAAAACAAATATATTTAGGGTCACCAGGTAACACCTGTCAAAAAGAGATTGTATGCCCAAAGAAATAGCTCAAATGGAGTGGGAAAATAAATTATCATAAAATAAGATTAAGATGCTGGCAACTACTTGAACCAGGTCAGGAGAAAGATTATCTAAGCAAAATCATTGATCTTTTTCTATTAGCGTTAATAACACTTAATGTTTTTTCAGTAATACTAGAGACGGTCGATCAAGTATACTATAGATTTGAGATTTATTTCTCACGCTTCGAATATTTTTCAGTATTTGTTTTTACAGTCGAATATTTATTAAGATTATGGTCTTGTGTCTCTGATAAAGTAAATGAAGACACCAACTCAAAAAAAAGATTAAAATATATATTTAGTTTTGGAGCAATTATAGATGCAGTTGCCATATTGCCGAGTTTAATTGCAATTTTTTACCCATCAATTGATTTAAGGTTTATAAGAGCATTAAGAATAATAAGGTTACTAAAATTCTCCAGATATTCTGGTTCTATAAATAGTCTTATTTCTGTTTTATGGGATCAAAGAAGATCATTTGGCGCTGCATTTTTTTTACTTTTCATTGCGCTTATAATAGTTTCAAGTGGAATGTATCTTGTAGAAAAAGATATTCAACCAGAAAAGTTTGGAAGCATCCCACACTCCATGTGGTGGGCACTAGTGACACTCACAACAGTTGGATATGGAGATGTATACCCTGTAACACCTTTAGGAAAAATGTTTGGATCAATAAGTATTATCCTTGGCATCGGTACAGTTGCATTGCCAGCGGGGATAATGGCATCTGCTTTTACTGAATTCACAAGACGCAATCAAAAACGCTACGAAGATAAATTTAAAGATATGCTACAAGATGATGTAATTGATAAGGATGAAAGAGAAGAACTTAAATTATTATCTGAAAAACTCAATTTGTCTGACGAAGATATAGGTGCAATAGAAGAGCATTATAAGGAAAGAAAAAAAAAAGAAAACTAACCTACTGAACCTATAAAATGAGTTATGCCAGTGCTCACCCTCCTTGCACATTCATACAATGCTTCCAATTGCTTAAATATATTTTTTTCTTCTTTAGTGTAATTGATATTCGTTTCACTGACATAATTTGATTTATCTGAAAATCCTGAATTAGAAGTCTTTTCCCTTCCTACAGGAAAAATTTTCCTCAATATACTTACAGCGTCAACCACATCAAATCGTATTAACTTAGCTATAATTTCATCTCTTGAAGTACCTGCTTGATCACTAAATTTTGGAACTCTTACTGAAAGTAAAAAAATTTCATGAAAGATAGCTACTCTTACTCCATGCATAAGTAATAATTCGTCTCTGATCTCTTTTTCAATTACTCTTCCTCTTCCCACTGCAATTCTGCCTCTAAGTTTTCTTCCCAAAATCCAATTTCTAATTTCCATATACTCTTGATGTAATTTTCTGTAAACTTTGTGAAGTCTCCAATGTACATCAAATTTTTCAAGGAGGTTAGCGACTTCTTTCATATTTTCACTCCTTTCAGAATCAGCTGTTCTTGTCGACCAAGAAAGCCACATTCCTGGATCAAAACAATCTATATATGCTTTAAGGACTTCAATATCACTAAATGCAAATGCATGCTGTACAATATCCATTATTCTCCTGAACCTCTCTGATTTGTTGTAATATTTTATAAATTTTTTTGGATCTTTTTTTAAATAACTACCAATGCCACCGAGTGAGTTTGCAAGCATACCAAGTTGTTGTAAAATTGAATTTTGAGGGATTGCTCTTGTTTGGCTTGGATGATAAACTAATGTTTTTACTGAATTATCAACATGCCTTTTCACAGATCTTGAACCAGTTGAATGAGTTAAGTTTGATCCAAAAATATTTAAGAGAGCTGCATAGTTTGGATCATCCATAATTTCAGTGTTAAAGTTTTTAATTGTATTTACAAATTCAATCCCAAAATCAGGTGATTCATAAAATGGATCATTAACAAAAAGATTTTCTTTGCCAAAACAAAACTCAACTATTCTTGAAATAGACGCTAATGCTAGGTCATGATTCATAAAATGCTGATAACCATCACCACCCTGAAAACTAATTTCCTGAATTAAATTAATTTTCCATTCTTTAAGTTTTTTTCTTGTATAATTACAATTAACATATTTCAGCCTATCTGATAAAGATACTGGGTGCCCGCCTCTTCCGATAGACTCTCCATGTGTGTTAAATATTAATAATTTAACTTCGGTAAGGTTGTGATCATGCATTGCTTTAGCAATTTTTCTTTGTAAATTTTCTATTGAGAGAACTGCAGCTGACTGACCCAAATATCTTCCTGCGTCAGAAAAACCTGTTTGAACGGTAAGTTTTTTTCTAGAAATCAGATATTTTTTAAAATTATGGTTTTTTAACAACGTCTTAATAACATCATGACCCATTTCTAGACCCCGTTCAGTCTCAAACAATGGCGATATATCAATTTTTTCTTCAACACCAAATAATTTTGAGAAGTATAAAGCAGTCATTACAGTTAATGGATAATCACACTCGGCTATAAGAAATCTAATAGGTTGATTTTCATCAATATACTTTAAGATTTGTTTTGTTAACATAAAATACCTTCTTGCATTCATATTTTCTTCAAATATGCTACCAAAATTTATTTTCACCGGTTTTACTTTATCGATTAATCTGGAAATAATGTTTAAGTATGTAATTTTATTTGAAGGATCATTTGGGTCACCGGTTAAATCAATTTCCTTTGAAATCGCATTATTAAGTTGATTCGCATTTAATCTTAAGTGCGTTCTGCCTAAACCAAGTCCAAAGTTAATAATCTCAATTTTCATAAGAATTAGACTATCAATTACTTTTTGTTGTTCATTAATCTCTTTTTTCCTAATTGAAGCAATTAATTGATCAAAAATAATAGTAAGTTGGTTTGTATTTGTTAATAATTTTGATTTATTTTTATGCATAAAATTTGAAATTTTCTTTATGAGAGAAAAATCATCTACAAAAGCTTTTTGCGAAAAACTTTCATGAGCCTCAGTATTAACTGATATTGAATGATTTAAAATCTCTTTGACTTTAAATAGCTCTTTTTTTAATGATTTACTTTTAGAATCTTTGATAAGTTGATCTAAGCTTTCATTATACAACTCCAATTGAGCTAATTTTACCTCAAGCCTTTTTGCAAAACTATCATTCCAGAAAATATCTCCTCTTCCATCAACATCATATCCTACCCAAGTGTAAAGTTTGAATATTTGTGGTTGAATATGATAATACTCATCAGGGTATAAATTTTTTGATACATCTAAAACAACTTTAAAAAATGTCTTTAGTGATTTTTGTAAGTATTTTAATGCTGACATTGACAACTTGTGTTCAAAATCAAGCGTTATTTTTTTTTCAGGTCTTTGCTCTGTTTTAAAAACTTCTTTTACGATTTTTTTAAGTTCTTTATCAGTTAAATATTTGTTTTTTTCTTTAGATGTTGCTAACTTTGCTAATTCAATCATCATTTTGTATGTCATTCCAAAGGTAGGATGTGCAGTTAAAACTATTCCAAACACTTCTGTTTTTAAAATTGAATTAAACTCCTCAAAAGATATCAGAGTATTTTTTTTATAAGCTAGGGACTTTATATGTTTTTCAATGACCAAGATATTTTTTTTTAAATCAGTAGTTCCCATGTAAGATTTTAGTCTATCTGCTCTAAGTCCAAATGATCCAACTGCAAGTCTTTGTATAAGTGCTTCAAGGGCAGAGTAATTTAATTTATTTTTTTCCAATCTTCTAGAAATATCAAGTGCAAGCATTGTTATAGAATTAGAAAAAGGATCTTTTTCAGCCCCAGATCTAATTTTATCTAAGTCTTTTTGGAGTATTTTTCTTAATTGTTGAGTATCTATATCCCTGTCTACTGGAAAACAACTCCATGTTTCGGGCAATAATGGTTTCCTATATAAATCCATTTCCGAATGAGATAATTTTCTTATATTTATACTTGTCATGTTGCGAAAAATTATATATTAGGTTTATATCATAAATTGCTATCATTAATATGATGTTTTAAAAGAAAATATTTAATGGCTCTCTTAAAAGAAAAAGTTACACACATTCACCACTGGACAGATAAAACCTTTAGTTTTAAAACAACTCGTAACCCTGGGTTTAGGTTTAAAAATGGAGAATTTGCAATGATAGGTTTGGAAATAGAGGGAAAGCCATTGCTAAGAGCATACTCTGTTGTTAGCCCAAATCATGAAGATCACCTTGAATTCCTTAGTATAAAAGTTCCTAATGGTCCATTAACTAGTAAACTTCAACACATTAAAGAAAATGATGAAATCGTTGTTAATTCAAAACCAACTGGAACATTGGTGTGTGATTATCTTCTGCCAGGAAGAAATCTTTTTTTATTTTCTACTGGTACTGGATTAGCTCCATTTATGAGTATTGTGAGAGATCCAGAAACATATGAAAAATTTGAAAAAATAATTTTAACCCATACAGTACGTAAAGTTAATGAATTAGCTTATAAAGATTTATTAGATAATCTCAATAGTGATGATGTGTATAGAGAGGTAACTAAAGGACAATTTATTTATTTTAATACAGTGACGAGAGAAACTTGGGAGAGAGAAGGAAGAATAACAGATTGGATAACAAATAAAAAACTCTGGAGTAAGGTTAATGTTCCTGAATTTAATCCTTCACATGATAGAGTCATGATCTGTGGTTCTGAATCAATGACATTCGATTTGAAGAAAATTTTTGAAGACATGGGCTCTTCAGAAGGATCAACAAAGATTCAGGGAGGGTTTGTTATTGAAAAAGCCTTTGCTGAAAAATCATGATTAAATTAATTTATTTTGACTTTAATTTTTGGAGAATAGATATATTAAGATTAAGTCTAGCTCATTCTAATATTCCTTATAAGTTTGAACGTTTGGTAAGAAATGAATGGCCAAACAATAAGAAAAAATTTCCGTTTGGTCAACTTCCTGTAATGGTTTTAAATAAAAAGGTATTTTCTCACACACATTCGTTAGCAAGATATTGTGCAAAAAAAGCAATGCTTTACGATGAAAATGAAATTAAAATTTTAGTAATTGATCAAGTTTTGGACTGGGCAAATGAAATAACAAATCTAATTGCTCCATCAATAAGAGCAGCTATGCGTGAAAAAAATTTTGAAAAATCAAAAAAATTAAGATTAGCTTTTATAAAAAATGACCTATTAATATGGTTTTCTTATTTACAATCACTGTTTCAGAAATCCTCAATAAATGGTCAATTTTTTACAGACAAATTTAGTATTGCAGATATTACGGCTTGGAGGGTTATTTATTGGTTTACGTCAGGACATCTAGATATGATTGACAAAACCTTTATTGACAAATTACCAGACTTAAAAAAGTTTTATGAAAATATAAATAATTACCAACCACTCACAAAACTTCCAGAGTTTAAGGCTATTACTAAGAATTAATTTTTACCAGAAATTTGAATCTCAATAGGAAATTTTTTTCTCATCCAAAAAAGAATTAATAAACCAGGTAAACCAAATATAGTTGAAATAATAAAAAAATTACCCCAGCCAAATGATTCCACTATGAATCCTGAAGGTGAGGATAAGAATGTTCTTGCCAGACCCATAAAAGAAGAAAGCAATGCATATTGTGTTGCGGAATACTCTTTCTTGCATAATACTGATAGATAAGCTACAAACGCCGCTGATCCCAAACCTCCTGAAAAATTTTCTCCAGCAACTGTAATAAGCAAAAATACAAAATCTGCCCCGACACTATTTAACATAACATATAACAAGTTTGAAAATATTTGAAAGATCCCTGAGACAATCAAAGAATTAATTAAACCAACTTGATTTACTAAATAACCACCGATAAAAACTCCAAATAATGTCATTATCACACCAAAAATCTTGCTTGCATTAGCAATCTCTATATTTGAGAAGCCTATTTTAACGTAAAATGGATTCGCCATTATACCAGCAACAACATCTCCAAACTTAAAAAAAAATATAAATAGTAGAACTATTCCTATTTTTAAAAAACTATTTCTACATACAAACTCTTTGAAAGGGGCTAAAAGGTTCTCATTATTGTTATTGATTTCACTAACACTTTCTAACTTTATGAGAAATATTGTAAATATTGACAGCACAAAAATTATTCCAGAAATAATTATAAAAACTATGGGCCAGGAGTATAAATTTTTAAGATAAAGAGAACCAGCACCTGCTAAAATACCTCCAAACCTATAACCAAATTGAGTTGCGGCCGCTCCTGCTCCTTGCAGTTCATCATTAAGAATTTCAATTCTAAAAGCATCAATAACTATGTCTTGATTTGCAGAAAAAAAGGCTGTTGATAAAGCAAAAAATGCTGTTAGAAGTAAATTTTGGGAAGGATTACTTGATCCTAAAAATATTAGGGAAATTATTAAAAAAATTTGAGTTATTAATAACCAGGATTTTCTCATTCCCAGATACTTTGAGAGAATAGGTATTTTATAAGTATCAACAATTGGAGCCCAGAGAAATTTTAAACTCCATGGTATCTGGGTCAATGCGAATAATCCAACTGTTGAGATATCGATGTTTTCTCGTGTTAACCAAATAAATAAGGTTGATAACACCATATAAAGTGGGATACCACTGGCTATTCCCATTAAAAAAATTACAAATATTTTTTTGGATAAATAAATATTTAAAAAATTCTTATTCATAATTATTGTTGAATTTTAGTTTATAATAACAATAATAGGTATATGTTAATTAAAATAATCATTTATTGTTTTTCATTCTTAAGTCTAGTTTCATTTGAAAAAGCAAATTCCTCTGATCACATTCCAAATATTGTAGGAACTTGGGTAGGCGTAAACAAAACATTATCAGAACAAAGAGGATTCAGAACCTGGGAAAAAAAAGTAGAGATACTTGAACAAAAAGGAAGAAGGTTTAAAGGTACATTTTCATATACCGACGGAACAAAAAATTTTTTCGGGGTAATCCACCCGGATAACGTGACTGTAACATGGGTTGCTTCAAATAGTAGAGGCTACAATTTAGGAAAGCTATTAGATAAAAATAGATTAAGTGCTTGTTATGTAGAATCTGGAATTGACGCAACAGCAGGCTGCGCAGATTTAGAAAGAAAATAATCAGTTTATTAGATTCCCGAAGAGGTTTTTTAAATATTTGCTTTTCTTAGAACTTAAATCACAAACATCCCCTTTCCAATAAACTTGAGAATCTTCCAATACAACAGTTTCCTTAAAGTATTTCATTACACTTTTCATGTCGGATGTAACAACAATAAGTGTGGTATTTAAACTTGTAGATAATTTCTTTATAATTTTAAATATCATATTTGTTTTTATAGGGTCTAAGCCCGCCGTTGGCTCATCTAAAATTAAAAACTCTGGTTTGTGAGATATAGCTCTTGCTATCGCAACTCTTTTTCTCATTCCACCAGAAAGTTGATTTGGAAACAAAAAAGCATCATTTTTTTCTAACCCCACTAGTTTCAAAATCTCAAAGGTTCTCTTTAATAATTTCTTTTTTGGTTTTTTATCTAGACTTCTAAACATAACATTTTCCCAAACACTTAAACTGTCAAAAAGAGCATCTTTTTGAAAGACTACTCCAAACCTTTTATAAATTTCACTGATCTCAGGGTCTGTTGTAGAAACTCCGTTAATAGTAATATGACCAGAATTCGGTTTAAGTATTCCAATGATTGTTTTCAACAAAGAACTTTTTCCTGAGGACCCTCTTCCTAAAATACACATTGGTTTATTTGGCATAACAATAAAACTTATGTCTTTGAGTATAGATTTGCGATCTATCGACAGTGATACTTTTTTTAAAACGATTGTATTTTTCATCTAATTTAATGCTACGATATCATATGCAGATTAATTATAAACAATCATTTATTGATTTTACTAAAGGATCGGTAATTATAGCAGGTGCTGGGCCAGGAAATATAGAACTGATTACACTAAAAGTTTTCAATGCAATCAAAGATGCAGATGTTATAATTTACGATGCTCTTGTCAATAAAGACTTACTAAAATTCTCAAAAAAAAATTCTAAACATATTTTCGGAGGTAAAACAGCCAAAAAAAAGGCTTGCTCGCAAAGTGAAATCAATGAATGGATGATATTTTACGCAAGAAAGAATAAAAGGGTTCTCAGATTAAAAGGAGGAGACCCGAGTTTTTTCAGCAGAGGAAGTCAGGAAATAAAATTTCTTAAAGAAAAAAAAATAAAGTATAAGATTTTTTCAGGAATTTCATCTTCGCAACAAGCTGTCTTAAATGCCAATTTAGATTTTTTTAATAAATATGGTATATGTAATTTTATTACTGGTCACAGGAAAATTAAAGAAACACAAAAAATTTCTGATATGAGAAAGATATTTCATAATAAAGGAAAAATCATTGTTTACATGGGTGTTGGACAAATTAAAACAATTTCAAGTGAATTAATTAATCTTGGCATGAAAACAAATACAAAAGTAACAATAGTATCTAATGCTTCTTTAGATAATCAGAGAATATTTCGGTCTAATATAAGTAAGGTTACTGGACAGGTAGTCAGAAAAAAGATTCTACCACCTTCTATTATTGTCATAAATTAAAGTTACAAATAAAATGAAAAAATACATTGAGTCTTCATTTTTATTTATTTTCTTTTATTTATTTAAAATCTTTGGAGTTCGGATGTCATCCTTCTTAGGAGGGGTTACACTTTACTCTTATGGATTATTCTCAAAGAGAAACACAATTATTGAGAAAAATTTGAAGAGAGTTTTTCCAAAAATTACTGAAAGTAAATCAAAAGAATTAATACACAAAATGTGGTTTCATTTTGGAAGGGTTATCGGAGAATATCCAAATTTAAATCGTCTTGAAGTAGGTAAAAATAAGAATATAACAATTTCAAATCAAAAAAACCTACTAGACCCTCTAAAAAAAAATAAAAATTGTCTTTTTTTTTCAGCTCATATTGGCAACTGGGAGTTAACATCCCATTTACTCACTAAGCTCGGATTCAAGATTCATTTCATTTATAGAGCCCCTAATAATAGATATGCTGATAATTTATTAAGAAAAATTAGAAAAAGCTATGGTGTAGGTTTGATAAGGAAAGGTAAACATGGTGCAAGACAATGTTTAAAAATACTTAATAAAAAAGGTGGACATATTGGTATGTTAATTGATCAAAAAATGAATGACGGTATAGACTCACTCTTTTTTAATGAATTAGTGAAATCTCCCTCTGCAATTGCAAAATTTGCATTGAAATTTAAATGTCCAATTATACCAGCAGTTTGTATACGAAAAAATTCTATTTTTTTTAATGTTTCATATTTAAAGCCAATTTCAGTCTCAAAGATAAAAAAACTAGGAAGTGAAAAAAAAATCATGGATTATCTCAATAAATACGTTGAAAATTGGATAAAGCAAAATCCTGAACAGTGGATCTGGTTCCATAATAGATGGAATGATTAAAGAATAGATTTTACAACATTAGAAACCCTAGAAGCTTCATTAATTGGTTTATAGCTCCAAAAACTTAATTTTCCATAAAAAAATTTTATTACACTTCTTTTTTTTAGAATTAGGGAAAAATCTTTAATTTTTTTTTTTAATTTTTTTACTTCATGAATAAATACAGGTTTCCCAGTTGAAATGCAATCGGAGATCATACTGACTGAATCTTGAGTAACGATAAAAAACTCAGAATATTTTATAAGGTACCAGTAGGGATTTGGTTCCTTGTAATCATATAAAAGATGTGTTGATTTTTTATTCTCCAATATTATTTGTTTAATTATTTGTTCTGTTCTTCTCGATAAGCAATAAATAATATGTACGCTATCTTTAATATTGTTAACATATTTTACCAACTTTAAAGCATCTTCCTTTGTTAAATTAGAACTTTTTCCTGAACCACCCACAAAACATGAAACAATTTTCCTTTTTCTAAATAAATCCTGATATTTTTTTTTTTCATTATTTTCCAAAGGTTTTTTATCAACTAAAGTTCCAAAGATTTTTACTGTATTATTTAAATTTTTAACTCTTTTAAAATCATGTGATGGTAAAATAATTAGATCAAAGCTTTTTCTTAAAAGGTAAGGATCAAAAATATGGACATTTCTACAAGAATTTTTTTTTTTTATTAATATACTATAAGGCGCAGAGATTCTTCCACATGAAATTATTAGATCACAATAATTTACTTGTATTTTTTTTTTATAATTATTTAAATTTAGAAAAAAAAAAATTAAGAAATTTGGCAAATAATGTATAATCTCTCTTTTTATGGTTAGATACTCGATTTTAACTTTTTGCTTCTTTCTAAGGTATCCTGTCAAAGCCATACATTGATTCAAGCTACTTTTTTTTTCATCGGTTATGATAAGTATTCTTTTCATAAAAATATTTTTTTTTTAAAAATAAGTATATTAATCTTTTATATAAAATTGCTAAATAGATCATAAATATCATCGCAAAAATATTGTCACTAAAAAAGTGTCCTCCCATTGCCATTCTACAAAAAAATACTAAGAAACCTAATATAAAGTTTAAGATTAAAAAATAATGTTTTTTTAAAAGTATTGTACCTACTACAAATGAGAATGCTGCTGAAGTTTCACCACTAATCCAAGAACAGTTTCGCTCACATTGATCTGATTTTAAAAATGCTGGAGTAAATATTTTTTTTCCACCAAATTCCTCAACATGTACTGGCCTAGCTCTGCCCCATGTGTCTTTAAAATATAGATTTGCAATAATACCACAGCCAACAATAGGTCCAATTATCAGACCTATCATCGAATATTTTATTCTGAATTTATTATTAATTTGAATTTTTTGTGATTTATTTATCATTTGAATAAATAAAATAAAAATTGCAAAGATTGGAATTATAATCATCAACTCTTTTAGGATAACCCTTAAATCCTTAATAAATATAAAATGCTCTGAGATAAATTTATTTTTGTAAAAAAAAATTTTTGATAAAAAAATGTCTAAGTTAGGAAAGAATAAAAAAAGGAAAAAAAAGAAAAAAAAAAGAACTGTATTATAAAAAAATAAATTCTTAACTAATTTTTCATACATTAGCGACAAGAGTTTCTACTTAAAATTTCTTTTTGGTTTAAGTACATTCAAGTATCGTAATCTTAAAACTATTATTGCAAGAGCTATTATTAAAATTGCTAATGATTCATAAATTAAAATTGATGGATCCAAATCTTTTTTCTGCAGTATTATTAATCTTGATATAGCTGTTATTGCAATTACTAGTGGATAAGTTATTCTGATTTCAGCATTTGCAAGATAGACCCTAATCATACCCATAACTTCAACATAAATGAAAAGTAGAAGTAAATCAGCCAACTCAACCTTCATCTTTTTTACCATTAAGGTTATTTCACTGACAAAACCGACAATGGCTCCAGCCAAAATCAAAAGAACAGAGATGATTTGTATTAAACGTATAACTTTTTCTACATTCATAAATATATAATTGCTTATTTTTGAATTAAGTCAATTAAACATTTAATCAAATAATCTATTTCATAAAAAGTATTATATGAATGTATTGATATTCTGTTTAGACTTTTAATTTTATTTTTCTTAAAATAGAATTCACACGTCTCTTTTTTTGTAATGGATGAGAGAATTCTTTTTTTTATTAAGTAATTATAAATTTGTTCAGAATTAATACCTTCGATATTAAATGTATTTATGCCAGATAAAAGTTTTGTATTTTCATAGAATTTAATTTTGTTGTATTTTTTAAGTTTGAATCGTAAATAACTACTTTTCTTTCTTATGTCTAATTCGATTTTTTGTATCGACTTTTTATTAATACAGTCAATCGCCTCTGTTAGGCCTAATTTTAATGCTGGAGAATATTCAAAATTTTCAAATATTTTTGATTTTACAATTTTTATTTTATCTTGAACTATTTTTGAATTTTTCAAATCTAGTATATTTGGACATACAAAGTTAAGAACATTAGAGTTGACATAAATAAAACCAGTCCCTCTTGGGCCTCTTAAATATTTTCTTCCTGAACCCACTAAAACATCACATTTTATTTTTTTAACATTAATATTGACCTGACCTAGTGATTGACAGGCATCCACAATAAAAAGTGCTTTTGGATTTTTTTGCTTAATGGATCTACCAATTTTTTCAACCTCTATTATGTCTCCACATTGTGAAGCTATGTGACAAACACAAATCGCAACTGTATTTTCATCAATTTTACTTTCTAAATCTTTAATGCAAACACTACCATCCTTTTTTAATTTTGAAATTCTAATATTTATAGAATTTTTTTTAAAATAAATAAAATTGCTTCCATACTCATTATCTAAAATTATAACATTATCATTTTTAGAAATTTTTATAGAGTTTAAAAATAAATTCCAGGCTATAGTTGAGTTTTGGAGAAAAGATACTTCATTTTCATTACATTTAATCAATTTTGCTAAACTTTTATAAAATCTATTAATTTTTTTTTTATAAATGAATTCAGCAAGATATCCTCCATATTTCTTTTCAATTAGTAAGTAATTATTGATTGCCTCATCAACAGAATTAAAGGATTTACTTGAACCTGCGTTATTAAAGTTTACGTAATTCAAAAACTAACAACTTTCAAAAAAAAAATACCAAAAAAGGATTTTTTATCCTTCAAGACTTTTTTTATCTCCATTTGTGCTGTTCCAGCAAGCTTTTTAAAATTTTCAATAGAATATTTATAGGAATTTTCAGTATGGATGGTCTCACCAGTTTTAAAAGTAATATGATTATTGATAAAATTCACTGAATGATCCTTATTACTAACCAGATGCATCTCCAACCTACTTTTTTCATTATTAAAAAAGGCCTTATGATTAAAATTATCTGAATCAAAAGAAGTATTAAATTTTTTGTTTAAACCGTTTAAAATATTTTTATTAAATAATTCAGTTACACCCTCTGAGTCGTTATAAGCTTTTTCGATTATTGTTTTATCTTTTTTAAGGTCTACTCCTACTATCAAAAAATTATCTGGCCCTAAAATATTTGAAAAACTTTTCAATAATTTTTTTGCATCACTTGGACAATAATTTCCAATTGTTGATCCTGGAAAAAAACCAATTTTTTTTTTCGAACTATCTGTCAATTTTTTAATACTTTTAATTTGATTAAAATCAGCACAAATAGCTTTAACCTTGAGATTTGGAAAATATTTTGCTGAATGAAGAGCATTTTTAAATAAAAAATCTTTACTTATGTCAATTGGAATATATTCAACTGGTTTTTTTAATGATTTAAGGAGTCTTTTTATTTTTTCATTTGATCCACTTCCAAATTCAATTACAGAGGAATCTGATGGTAAGTAATCATAAAATTCTTTTCTATTATCATCTAATATTTCGATTTCTTTTTGAGTTGGATAATAATCTTTTAATTTGGTGATTTTATCAAATAAAATAGACCCAGTTTCATCATAGAAAAATTTTGAACTAATTTGTTTTTGTTGTTTATTTAACAAACCATTTAAAATTTCACTCGTATCATTTTTGATTGAATTATAAATATTATGATAGCTTATATTTTCTATACTTTTCATAGGTCTTCTACGAGTCTCAAACCTGAAAATTGCCATCTATTGTGAGGATAGTAAAAATTCCTATAAGAAGATCTAATATGTTTTTTTGGAGTTGCGAATGATCCACCCTTGAGAACAAATTGGTTACACATAAATTTACTATTATATTCCATAAGTTCTTTTTTATACGGTTTGTAATTTTTAAAAGGGGCATAGTTACTGCAAGTCCATAACCAAAGATTCCCATATAGTGATTTTGCATAATTTTGGTTTTTATAACTCACTTCCATAAAGTTGTTGTTCTCTAAAAAATTACCTTTTATCGATTTTTGTTTTAACAAATATTCAAGTTCAAACTCAGAGGGCAATCTTAATCCTTTATACTTTGCATATGCACACGCCTCATAGAAACTTATATGTGAAACAGGTAAAGAATCTTCAATTTTTATTACACCTTTTAAAGTAAAATGGAAGTTATTATCTAACCAATACAAAGGTTTTGTAATATTATTTTTTTTTATAAATTCCCATCCATCAGATAACCAATATTCATGCGATTGATAGCCACCTTCTTTAATAAATTCTTTCCAATCTTTATTTGTTACATAATTAGTTAATTTTAAGGGATCAATAGAACTAAGGCCTTTTGGCATTTCATTATCATAACAAAAGGTCTCTGCTGAACATCCATACTCGAATTTTTTTATTTTACTTATAACAAATTCATTGTTATTTGTTTTTGGTGATTTGTCCAAAGCACCTAAAACTGAATAGGAAGGCTTTAAAGGATTAGAATAAAAAATATTTTTTATATCCATTAAAATTAACTCTTGATGTTGTTCTTCATGATTAATTCCAATTTCTATTAGGAAGTTTACTGAATTATTATTTTTTAATAATTTAATTATGTTTTCATCAATACTTTCTCTATATTTTAAAATTTCTTTTAAAAGAGGCCTGTTTAAATAACCCCTTTTTTCTCTGGAGTTGAATGGACCAACGCTGTTGTAATATGAATTAAAAATAAAATCAAATTCCTTACCAAAAATTTGGTATTCCTTAAGGTATGGGACAAGTAAAAATTTCTCAAAAAACCATGTAGTATGACCAAGATGCCATTTGATTGGACTGACGAAATCTTCGGTTTGAATAACCATATCTTCGGAATGAAGATTAGAAATCAAGTGATTTGTCTTTTTTCTAGTTTTAATAAACTCATCAATCAATGAATTTTCTTTGAGTTTCTTTAAAGATCCATCCATAGGGTTATTATTAAAGATTTTTTTTAGAAGTCAACTTTCTGTTTCATTATTAAAGAAATTTAATTAAATAATAAGTAAACTTTGGTTATTTATACTCAATTATTTTTTAATAAATTAAGATACTCGCAACACTTAACGCATAATTTTTTTCATGAGAAATTGAAACAGAAACTAATACCTTACTATTTTTTTTTTTAAGTCCGGTTAATATTTTTTTGGATCGACCAACTAAGTTAATTTCAGGCTTATTAAACTTGTTGTTAATTATTTCTATATTTTTATATGTGACACCATTTCTAAATCCAAAGCCTAAGGCTTTACTTACCGCCTCTTTTGCTGCAAATATACCGGATAATTTTTCATTTCTTTTTTTAGTGTTGGAATAATTAAAATTGAGTAATTCTTTTTCTGACAATATTTTATTAAAAAATTTTTTTCCATACAATGAAATTACTTTTTTAATTCGTTTCGTTTCTACAATATCTATGCCTTGAGAAAAATACATAGTTTAATTTATCATCAAAAAATTTATTTAAAATATTTTTTACAATATTCTGTTACATAATTTCCAATGGGTATTGATGAAGTCAATCCAGGGGATTCAATACCTAGTAAATTTACCAAACCTTTAATTTTATGATCATTAAATGTTTGGATTATAAAATCATTGTCATCAACTTTTGTTCTTATACCACAATAGTCAATTTCAACTTTTCTAGATATTATATTTGGCCAAAATGAAGATATAGATTTAATGAATTTACTAACTATATTCTCATTTACATTATAATTAATCTCCTCAACAACTTCTTCATCTGGTCCAAATATTGTCTGATTACTCAAATTTATAGTTGAATGAATCCCTAATCCATCTTTGGATGGAAGTGGATAAATCAGTCGTTTAAAAGGAGATTTTCCAGATAATTTTATATAATTTCCTTTAACATACTTAATATTTGGAACGAAATAATTTTTTTTTTTACTTATTTCTTTAGCTAATTTATGGCTATTCAAACCAGCACTATTTATAAATATTTTGGTTGAATAACTTTGAGTATTATTTACTGTAAATCTTATTGTATTATTTATAATATCTTCAATTCCGACTTTACAATTATAAACTACTTTCCCATTATTTTTTTCTATATCAACAATAAAATTTAACATCAAATCGTGAACATCAATTATACCTGTACTATCGGATAGCAAAGCAGAATGACAAGTAAGGTCTGGTTCAATAAGTTTTAACTCTTGCAAACTTAAATGTTTAAGGATTACATTATTTTTTTTAGCATTTTTTTGCAATTTAAAAAGTTTATCTGTTTCTTTATAGTTTTTAGCAAATATAATCTTCCCACACTTTTTAAATTTAATTTTTCTGTTTGATGCATATTCATATAATGCTTTATTTCCTTCTCTACAAAAAATTGATTTGAATGATGACTGATTGTAGTAGATACCTGCATGTATAACACCACTATTTCTTGAACTAGTTTCCTGACCAAAGTTACTGTTTGATTCCAGCACTGTAACTCGAAATCCTGATTTAGATAGACTCCTTGCTACCGACAAACCTATTACCCCCGCCCCTACAACAACACAATCAAAGTCATATTTTTTGTTTTTTCTATATATCATTATTAGAAGTAATTAAGGTGACTCTTTTTTCCTCTTATCAGATCATTAACAAAGAGAACAACAATCAATAAGATTAGAGGATAAACAGGCATTAAATATCTTGGAGTACCAATGTTTATAAAAGAGACAAAAAAGAGATGACTTTGAACAGACAAAACTAAAAAGACTAATGAAATATATTTTTTCGGATTTTTTAAGAAACCATAAATGTAATTCATTAAGATTACTATTAGTATTAACATAAGAGATAAGAAAAATAATAAATTAATTTTCAAAAGATTAATATTCGGTGAATAAATATTTGAAGAAGATTTTTCAAGTAACTCATTTACATAAATATTTTCATTACTTTTATTTATATCCATTGAACTTAAAAAAATATTTTTTGAGCCAGGTGTCCATAACGAAAAATAATGGGCCAAACTTAGCTTAAAATATTCAAAAGGATACTTAGAAATGATACTTATGAGAATTTTTTTTTGATCTACGTATTCATCATTGAAGTAAATATTATCAGATATCACTGTAATGTTTAACTTTTTCCATATTTTATCTGATATTTGAAATTGACCTACAACTTCAAAGTCTGAAATTAAATTTGTTTTTAGTACTGGATTTTTAACTTCTTTCAAATAATTATTAAATTTTTTTGATTCAGTTTGTATTTCATCCAGATAAGGTTTCAGTTTTTCGTCAAAATCACTTAATTTAAAACTATCTGTTCCACTTAACATAAATATTTTTCCAAAATAAATATTTTCTTTCTGTGTAGTGCGGACTTCGTTGGTTTGAAAAAAATAATAGTTTTCAATTAAAGGTAATAAAGTGAAACTAATCAAAAAGAATATAATTTTATTTTTTTGGCCTAGACATAAAAAAATTAAAGTAAGAAAAAAACTAAGTATAATTCCTTCATGTTTCAATGAAGAAATTCCACCTAAACAAAGACCTAATATAATACAATCAAACCTTGTTTTTTTTTTTTTTAAAAGAATGGCTATTGAGATATTTATAAAGCTAAATAAAAATGATTCAGTTAGGATTATTTTACAAAAAGAAGTATAAAAAATATTTAAAACTACAAGAAAATAAAAAATTATTATTAATTTTCTGTTAATTTCTAAAATAATTAGAGACTTAAATATTAAAAAAAGACTAATTATGAAGAATATTTTTTGAATTAAAAGTACATGACGTAAATCATTTGTATAAAATATATCAAGAAAAAGTGGGTAAATTGCAAGTCTATATGCTCCATTGTCTATATATGAAGAACTATCAGGTGCTAGAGAAGAAAAAAAGCTAATAGAATGTGTAATGATAAAATAAGTAATGATGAAGAAGAATAAAAAAAAAATAATGTCTCGCTTCATTTTTTTCAAATAATTTATACAATCAAATTTTATCATATATTTCTTTATATCTGTTTATCATTTCTTTATAATTGAATAATTGATTAACTTTTTTTTTATTATTTTTTCCCATCATTTTTGATTTTTCCTTTTCAAGGAGCATTTTTTGTATCAGATTTGCAATTCCTTGGTAGTCTCTTTGTTTCACAATATAACCATTAATTTGGTTGTCTAGAATTTCCGTTATATTACCTGAATCAGTGCTAATTATAGGAAGTGAACAATTCATATACTCAACTATTGCATTTGATGATCCCTCATGATCAGATAATAAAATACCTATTTTTGCTGATTTAAGAATTTTCTCTGGAGCAATTTGAATTCCTTTAAAAATTATTTTTTCTTGTAGATCATATTTTTTTATTAGATCTTGTAGTTTTAATTTATATTTATTATTACCATCACCGATGATTAATAATTTCCATTTTTTGAAGGATCTATTTAAAACATTTAAAGATTCAATAAGATGAATATGTCCTTTGTAAGGAATTAGGTTTGCTAAACATACAATAATGTTAATTTTTGTTAAATCTTCATTTACTGTATTTTTTTGTTTTTTTTTATAATCATTTTTCTTTTCAGTAATAAATTTTTTTATACCATTCTTAATTTCTATTATCTTTTTAATATCAACTCCTTCATCAGAAATAAGTTGATTTTTTAAATTATTAGAGTTAACTAAAATATATCTCATTTTCTTATGAAGACGATTTTCCCAAAATTTAATAAAAGGATATTTTTTCTGATAGTAATTTGTTGATCGTCTACTCATTATCAATCTTGTTTTTCTTTGAAGAATACAAATCGTGCCAGCGATTAAATAAGATTTTGGTAAAAAAAAGTGAATTATACACTTTTTTGGTTTTAAAATTTTCCATAACTGGTTAATAAGAAAAAAATATTTTAAAAATCCAAACTTGAATCCACCATCTCCTAAATTTATTAATTTTATTCTGGTCGGAAGATGAGGAGATAATAAACCTTTATTTTTCAAACAAATAATTTCCACTTTGTAATTATTAGATATTGATGTTGCTAAATTGAATAAATGCTTTTCTGTTCCACCTATATCTAAACTCGGAATTATATATACTATAGATTTATTCTTTGAGAAAGTCATCGTACCAAATCTGAAAAACAATAAGGTTCCAAACTAAATAATAATTTTTTATTGTTTTATTAGATATTAAATTATCAATACTTATGTGATTTAATATTCCTTGTTTTTTTAATTTACTCTGATTGAGAGTTGATTTTACTAAATCTTTTAAATCACCATTTAACCATTCATTTAATGGGATTGAAAATCCTTTCTTAGGCCGAATAAACAAATTCTCCGGCAAATATTTTTTAAGTATTTTCTTTAAAATTAATTTTTGATTTGAGTTATTTACAGTGTATTTTGGACTAATTCTCTTTACATGTTCCAAAACAATCTTTTCTAAAAAAGGTACTCTTGTTTCAAGTGATACATTCATACTAGCTCTATCAACTTTCGCTAAAATGTCATCTGGTAAATAAGTTTTGAAGTCTAGTATTTGCATATATTTTTCAAAAGAATGCTTGTCTAACAAAGATTTAGAAGAACTAAATAATGTATCTTTCTCATTTGCCTCTTTTACGAAAATATTTGGAGTTGTTGTATAACTTGTAAGTATCCTATAAATTTCTGCTCTTGAATTTGCATCAAAGAGGTTTGAAATTTTTTCAATTTTATTATTAAATTCTGGAATACCAAATGTGAAGTTTTTATTCTGTAAAATAGAATAATTTTTGGACACTATATATCTAAGTATTTTTTTTATAAAAGTTTTAATATTTTTTGGTAATCTGTAGCCAGTTTTATAGAAATTATTTGAATATTTATATCTATTATAACCCCCAAATAATTCATCTCCACCATCACCAGATAAAGCAACCTTTACGCTTGAACTTGTATACTGTGACAAAATAAAGGTGGGTATCTGTGAAGAATCAGCAAATGGTTCTGAATATATATTTGAAATCTTCGGTATAACATTTAATAAATCTTTAGAAGAAATAATCATTTCATTATGTTCGGTTTTAAGATGTTGGGAAATTTTTTTCGAATAGACTGACTCGTCATAATTTTTATCTTCAAATCCAATTGTAAAGGTTTTAACTTTAGAAGGACTAAGTTCATTCATTAAGGCAGTAATTAACGATGAATCAATTCCACCTGACAGGAAAGAAGCAATCTTTACGTCTGAAATCATACAATTAGAAACTGCTTGTTTTAGGATATCTTCTGTAGAATCAATAATTTTTTTTTGTGAATATTTATATTCTTCTTTTTTTTCGTCAAAATCCCAGTATTGTTTTGTTGTAATCTGCTTATTAGATGAAAAATTTAGTACTGTAGCTGGTTGAAACTTATTTACATTCTTAAATATGGTCCATGGTGCTGGAATATATCCGTGTCTTAGATAATTTGTTAATGAATCTGGGTCTACTTGTAAATTATTAAAAATTTTTTTGAACGCAGATAATTCTGAAGCAAAAAAGAAAATATTATCTAAATAACACCAATATATTGGCTTAATACCTACTCTATCATTAATCAAAATTAAATTTTTTTCGATTTTATCCCATATACCAAATGCATACATACCTTCAATTTTCTGCAATGTTTTTTCAATTCCAAAAACTGAAACATATTCCAGCAAAATTTTGGTATCAGAATTCACTCCTTTCACGTCTATATATTTAGATAAATCATTTTTTAATTTTACAAAGTTATAAATTTCTCCATTAAATGTTAATACAAATCTTCCATTTTCAGAGGTCATTGGTTGATTAGCTGAATCACTTAAATCAATAATCGATAACCTACAATGACCAAATCCAACTCTATTTTTATTATCCACCCAACAACCATTTGAATCTGGACCTCTATGGTGCATTGTTTTGTTAATTTGTTCAAGATGATATTTTTTATCTATTTGAACTACTTTGTTTGTTTCGATTATACCTGAAATTCCACACATTATTAGTCAGTCTTATATAGATTTAAAGTTTATAAGATTTTCTGAGTACTTTAAATAAATTATAACCATGCTTTTAAAAAATTGTGTAAATGAAAGGGGCAATTGCAGTTCCTTGTGTTAAAACAATTAGTCCACCAAAAATAAATAGAAAGAAAAGAATTGGTATTAACCAAAATTTTTTTCTATTTATGATAAAACCCAAGAACTCTTTGATAAATTCTATCATTCTCATTTCTTCAAAATTTTTAAGAAGCTATCAAAGGTCATAAATGTTCTTTCAATATAGAAAAGACTCTTTTTGAAAATTCCAAGGTACCAGTCGGATTAAAATGTGCATCATTTTTGAAATAATAATGATCTCCCATCGTATTTACAATAAAATGTTTTATATTTTTTTTATTTAGACAAGATGATAAACTTTTATAGTAATTTTGATTTTCCAAGTTATTTCTTCCAGGTATATTAAATACTTTAAGGCTTTCTGACTGATCTTTGATTGCAGATATTATTGAACACAATTTTCCAATATCGAAATATTTCATATTATCAGGTTTTTTAATAAAATTATAAAACGTATTATAGTAAAATCTTATGATACCAACTGAGTATGATCTTTTCAAAAATAAAAAAAAAGAGGGAGGCAATCTTCTTAAAACAGTATTTTTATATTGTAATAGTTTTCCTTCTACTACAAAAGTTGTTTTACTTTCAATCTTATTGCAATTTTTGTCTAAAACATCTACAATTTTGTTATTACTGTCAATACACAGATTATTAGAAATATCTTGAATATCATTTTCATACAAAAATAAAATATTTTTTTTATTTTGATACTCTTTGTTATGCCTTATAAAGTTTAAATAGGAGTCGGGACTTCTTCCTGTGAAATAACCCATATTTATAAAATCGTAATTTTTCATAAAAAGTTTTTCAACAAGATGGGGTATAGTTTGATTATTTTCTACACCAAATCCAAATATAAAAGAGTCTCCATACATAAAATATCTATCACGATCGTCTAGTTCCTCATCTCTCATACCCAAACTATTGGTTTTCACCGTTACATCAAATGAGGCGTTTGAGTATGAAAATCTTCCCTCAAAATTTCTTTTTAAGGAAAATTCTGTATTTTCAGCATGATCAAAATGATTCACAATTATTTTTTGAGGAATGAACTGGTAGGGTATATTTGGTTTAAATATTTGCGCTAATAGTTCAAAAATAAAAACTAATAATAGCAAATATAAAATAAAAAAAAATATTATTTTATTCATTTTTCTTTTTTTTTAATAATCGTGTCAAATAATTGTAACCATAGATAGTTAATAAGAAAAGCAGACATTCAATTGGTAACCTTGATCTTGCATGTCCATTGAATATTACAATTACAAAAGAAAATAATATAAACATAATAACTGCTAAATATCTATGATTTTTGATTTTGAATAACAAAATAAAAAAACCAATAATTGATAAAACTTTTAATAGAAAGTTTATTGTTAAAGCAATAATCTTGATATATTTAGAATCAGATTGGATATTTTTTGTTAATATAAAATTTTCTGGATCCTTAACATCAATGTTTCCAAATAATATATTTAAGTAAGAAGATCCCGATGCAAAAAAGAATTTGATTGTTGATCTGGCCCATAGTTCAGTATACGAGGACAATGGATATGAAAGTAATTTACCTAGGTAATATTTTCTATACCAATTGGTAATTTCATCGTTCGATAACTTTCCTACATCTTCAAAACTTTGATAAAACTCTTCTTTAGCTTCCAATTCAATTTTGTCATCATGTAAAAGATTTAAATCAATTTTCTCATCTAAAGTTGTCGATTCAAGTAAAGTTATATTCCATGATAAATGTTCTAACTCTTTTTCAGTATTTCCAATATTGGTTAGGTTTGAATTATGCTTGGAAATTAACCATGGACCATATGAGACAAAAATTGCAATTGAGAAAATTAGAATTGATTTTAGAAAAAATTTAAATTTTTTTTCATTTATCATAACGAAAAATATCAACAATATTATTAATAGGCTTAAATAAATTCCTTCATATCTTGTTAATGAAGCCAATCCTAGAAAAAGTCCGCAAAAAAAAATTGCGTTAATTTCTTTATCTTTATACCATTTTAAATAATAGAAAAACACAGTTGTCAAAAGTAGACTATAAATTGTCTCTGTTAAAACAAAATTTGCATGTGCTAATAGATTTGGATTCAATAATACTAATGTAAAAACAAAATAATCTCTTTTATTAAAAAATATTTCATAAATTTTCTCTGCTACTACAGCTGTTATAAATGCACAAAACAATTGAAAAACTATCAAAAAATTAATATTGGTGTTAAAAAATTTACTTATAATATTTACAAGAACAATATATAATGGTGGTTTTTGAACACTAATTAAATTACTAAGATAATCTTTTCCGAAAATCAAATTATCTGAAATATTGATGATATTGTATCCATCGTTAATTAATCTGATTTTACTATCCACTGTAAAAAGAAAATATAAATTTAAAATTAAAAAAATAAAAATTGAAAGATACGCTAAATTTTGATTGTTAATTTTCATTTAAAATTTGTCTAATATATTCTGAATATTGATTACTATTGGATAAATTTTTAATAATTTCATTTTTTGAGAGATATCCCATTCTAAAAGAAATCTCTTCTGGACAACCAATTTGAATACCTTGTCTTTCCTGGATTGATTTAACAAATGTAGAGGCATTATATAGACCATCAACAGTTCCAGCATCTAACCATGCATATCCTCTTCCTAACTTTTCAGCAAAAAGCTCGCCTTTTGCAAGATACATTCTGTTAATGTCAGTTATTTGTAACTCATCATTAATGGATGGTTTTACTTTTTTAGCAAATTCAATGACTTTATTGTCATAAAAATAGAGGCCAATAACTGCAAAATTAGACTTAGGACTTTTTGGTTTCTCAACCAATGAGCAAACTTTGTCATTTTTGTCAAACTCAATCACTCCATAATATTCTGGATTTTTAACTCTATAAGCAAAAACTTTTGCACCTCGATGGTTTTCTTTAGATTTTTTAAGATTTGACATCAGTGAATCACCAAATAGAAGGTTGTCTCCCAAAACCAATGCCACATTATGATTCCCAATGAAATTCTCACCTATTAGGAATGCTTCAGCTACTCCATTTTGTTTAAACTGAATCTCATAACTAATTTTTATTCCTAGATTTAATCCATTACCAAGCAGTGCTTTGTAGGCTTCTAAATCTCTTTTCATACAAATAATAAGAATATCTTTTATACCAGCCATCATTAGTAATGTTAGAGGATAAAAAATCATTGGCTTATCATAAACAGGTAATAACTGCTTACTAGTTGAAACAGTAACTGGATATAATCTCGATCCATAACCGCCTGCCAAAATTATTCCCTTCATTTTTTCTCTCCTAGCCCAACTCTAAGGTTAAATCCTTTTTTTATTTTTTTTTTCCACCATTTTTCGTTCCTTATATACCAGTCTATTGTTTCAACTATTCCAGATTTGAAATTTATTTCTTTTTTCCATCCAAGTTTTTTTATTTTATTTGAATTTAAAGAATATCTAAAATCATGACCCGGTCTATCTTGAACAAGCTTTATTAATTTTTTATAGGATTCTTTTTTTGGTTTAACCTTATCTAAATAAATACAAATAATATTTGCCAATTCAATATTACAAAACTCCTCACCACTACCTATTAAATATCTTTCTCCAACTCTTCCATTTAACATTATTTCAAATAAAGCTTTACAGTGATCATCTACATGAATCCATTCTCTTATATTCTTACCAGAACCATAAATTGGGATATTTTGGTTGGTCAAAGCCTTGCTGATTGACAGCGGAATAAATTTCTCAATTAATTGCCATGGGCCATAATTGTTACAGGAATGTGTAATAATTACTGGAATTCCGTATGTTGTGTGCCAGGCTTTTACCAAATGATCAGCTGCTGCCTTTGAAGCAGAATAAGGAGATTTTGGATCATATCTAGTTAATTCATTAAATTTAGGTGAGTTTTTTCCTAATGAACCAAATACTTCATCTGTTGAAATGTGAATATAATTTTTTACTTTTTTTCTTCTAATTCCTTCCAAAATATTAACGGTTCCATTTATATTCGTTTTTACAAATATATCCGAACCATCGATTGATCTATCGACATGACTCTCGGCTGCAAAGTTTACTACGTAATCAAAATCATTTTTTAAGAAAAATTTTAATACTTCCTTTTTATTGTTAATATCAATTTTAAAAAAACTTATATCATTCATCACATGACTTATTCTCTCTAAATCTGAAGCATAAGTTAAACTATCTATAACATAAGTCTTATAATGCTTTGACACAGCCATATCTACAAACTTCGATCCAATAAAGCCAGCACCGCCAAAAACTAGAATTTTATTTTGAGATTTCTTTTTCATAAATTGGTAAAATCTCACTCCAGTCATATTTCATTGAAATTTTTTTTGAACGTTCTCCAAATTCCTTTAACTTATCTGAACTACAACAAATAACTTCTAAAAGAATTTCTTTCATTCTTTCACTTACTTTTTTTTTATTTCTAATATCAATTAACCAACCATTATCATCAAATAATTCTACGTTACCCTTTTCTTTTGATATTACAATAGGTAAATTATAACTCATTGCTTCTATTAAGGCTAAAGAGTTTCCTTCAGGAAAAGATGGAAATAAATAAATATCAGAATTAATATAATGTTTCTTTAGGTGTTTATGATCAATGCCTTTAATAATTTTTACATTTTTTTGTAAATCATTATTATTAATATATGTTTTTATATTTTCAAATTCTGGACCGTTTCCAATAATCGTGAGCTTAATTTTATCTAAATATTTTTTTTCAAGTAATGTCATTGCTTGTAAAATAATATAAAAACCCTTTCTTTTAACAAGTCTTCCAACAATTAATAAATCAAGATATGTTTTATTTATTTTTTTTTTTTTATATTTAAGTTTAGTTGACGCACCATTTTTTACTATCACATAATTTTTATAACCATAAATTCTTTCATATTCATACTCTAGACCCTCAGCAACAAAAACCTTATTTGCCTTTTTCAATATTAATTTCGTGAGAGGTTTTAAAAAAAAAAGAATAAATGAGAACTTTGACTTAATAGTATGTAAATCTGCTCCACCTACAAATATGTAATTTTTATATCCATATAGAATTGAGGCTAAAAAACCTATTAGTCCGCTGGGTACTATAAATAAAGATAATACTTTATTGTAACCTCTTTTTTTCAACTTTATAAATGAAAGTAATCCTTTTACAAAAAATATTATTAGACTAGTTAAATTCGAACCTCTATCATTATTTGATAAACAATTGATTCTGACAATCTCGAAGTTCTTTTTTTTTTTGATTTTTTCAACTTTGGAATAATTACAAGTTATTAATTTAACTTTATATTCTTTTTTTAATAAATAATTGATTATTTCATTCAACAATATTACTCCCCCTGACCTTACAGGAAAATATTCATGAGAAATTAAAATAATACTTTTCATATTTGTTTTATATTAAAAAGCTTAATAATACTCAGACAGAAACCGCTAAATAAACCGGAAAAAATATAAACAAAATATACTACAGATGATAATGCTATTATATTTTCAAATTTATCCTTTTTAATATCTAAAAAATTCCACATTAAAAATTCCGAGATTCCCCTCCCGTGAATTGTTATTGGTAAAACATTAGCTATTTCAAGTAGAGGTGTTAGAAAACCAAATGTTGAGTATTTGCTCTCAAACCCAAGGTCAATTGCAACTATATAAAACATTACAGTAGAAAGAGAAATTGTCATAAAAGCTATTAAATATAATTTAATAAAAAAAAGTTTGTCTTTACTCACAGTTAAAGTAAATTCCATAATTTCTCTTAACAAAGAGACTAACTTCTTTAAAATGTTAATTTCTATTTTTGTTTTATTTAAGAGCTTTTTAAAGGAGCTAAAAAATATATCCATTATAAATGTTAAAAAGAAAATAAAAAATAATGTAAGAATTGAAGAATATACATAATTCTGTAAATAAATAGAAATAAGATAGTAACAACAAAATATTATTAAACTAATTAAAAAATTGTATCTTAGAAAAATTATAGAACTTATTATTTTTTTTTTTTCAAAACCCTCTAACATTTTATATTTGTAAACATCACTTCCAACTCTGCCTGGAATAAAAGTATCAAAAAAGAAACTTAAAAAATTTATTCTCTGAATTCTTAAGAATCTTAAATTTATTTGATTTTTTTTTAATATAAAAAACCACCTTGTGGCTTGAAGAAAAAGACATAAAAACATAAAAATAAACAAAAAAAAAACAGTTTGTAATTTTACTTTTTTGATAAGGTGAAATAAAATTTCTATATCAACGAACTTGATCACCAAAACCATTAAAAAAACGATCAAAATAAACTTAGTTACATTAATCATTTTTTTTCAACTATCAATTGTGCTAGTATTCCAAAACTAATTAACTGTACACCAAGAAAAATTAACACAATTACAAGGTTTGAGTTTTCAATTGGCTTTGTTGATAATCCCAAAAAGAAATTATAAATTTGAAAAAATGATATCATTATTGCAAGAAATAAAAATAAAAGCCCCGTTAGTCCAAAAACTTTCATCGGCTTTATCCCAACTAATACCATTAATAACTGGTAAATAACTTTAAATGGATACTTAAGACTTACAAAAGAATCTCCTGATTCGCGCAGGTTAAAGCTAACATCAACATGAGCAAACCTCATTTGTTTATGATATGCATCAAGTAAAATTTGTTGTGTATAATTATAATCTCCCGGTATTCTAAAAATATCCAAATAATTTTTATTAACTGCAAATATCCCTGGCTGGCTGTCTTTTAGATCCCAGTTGGTTAATTTCTTCATTAATCCGGTAAATAATTTATTACCTATTCTTCTGATAAAAGGCATTGTATATGATATTTTTTTAAAACGATTTCCATATACAATATCTGAATAATTTCCAAGCAAAGGTTCTATAATTTTATTTATATCTTTGGCACTATGTTGCAAATCTGCATCAAATTTAACTACAAAGTCTGAGCCTCTTTCTTTGGCAATATTTAACCCAGTTCTGACAGCAGCTCCAAGTCCAAGGTTTGTATTGTGAGAAACTAAAATAATTTTCTTAAATTTCTTTAACTTTTTATAAGATTGATCATTAGATCCATCATTTATAACAATTATTTCAGGAGTGATCTTTTTTTTTTTTAATGAAGGAAAGATTTCTATGACAGAATCAATGGTTTTTATAATTGTTTTTTCTTCATTAAAGACAGGGATAATTATTGAAATTTTTTTCATAAAATCATGTTATCATAAGAAGACCACTATTAACTATTTGTAAACCAATTTTTAATTATCTTTGCAAGATATTGTAAATCCAATGGTTTATCCCTGGAATACAAAAACCTTTGTGGTTAAATACTGTTATTTGATTATCTTTAGCAATCTTTAACATTGATACTTTTAAATATATTTGATCATCATCAGAAAGATAATCAAAGACTTATCTTAAACGAAGAAACCACCAGAAATCAAATTATTTTTTCTTCATTAAAAGGACGTAATTATTTTAATTTTTCAATAAAAGGATTTAATCATGACTTTTAATTTTGTTTATTTTTGTTATGGTTTCAACAAACCATGCTTTCGTTGGGAAACAAGGTCTTCTTTTATTATAATTCGATAACTTTAAATTAAAAAATTTAATTAAAAACTTATTTAATAAATTTCCACTATAACTAAGATTAAATTTTTTGAATTCTTGCTTTTTTTTTTTATCAAATTCAGCCTCAACAATTGTATGACTCCAATTTTTATAAACATCTAATTCATTATCATACAGTAATTTTGAAATCTCTTTATCTTTGGTTAATCCTGGTTTCATGATTTTAGCATTACTAAAACCGCAGCTACCTAGTATTTTTTTTAAAGTGTATTCATTATGAAGATAATAATGGTCATGATATAAAACTTGAGTGATAAAAGTTTCGACATAGTTGTTGTTGGGTAAATCTGGAAGTATCTCGTCAAATTTTAAATGTTTTTTTTTTTTATAATCATTAATCATTTTATCAAAATCCGGTACGACAGATCTTACTATCCCTCCATGTTTTAATATTCTTGCACATTCCAAAAAATGATTTACTAACTCTCTATATGTTAGATGTTCAATTGTACCCCTAGACCATATAAAATCTACATTATTATCTTCAAGAGGTATATGGTGAGTCATATCACATAAAAAATCGGGTGGATTTGGGTGTTTATTTTTAAGAATATTTATGTCAGTGTGGATAAATCCATCAAGTCTATGATTTCCACAGCCTACATATAAACGTGTTTTTTTTTTATTTCGATTATTTACCATCATATAGTTATACTAGTCTGTCAAATTAATTCAATTTTGAGATATTAGTTTTTTCTCTTAAACGATTTTTTTATATTTTCAATTACATACTCAATTTCAATTTCAGTGTGATGAGGTGATATTGGAAGACTTATAATAGTTTTACTTATTTGCTCTGTAAGACGTAAATCAAACTTATTTAAATTTAATTCTTTATAACATTTTTGTTTATGAGGAGGAATTGGATAATGGATTAACGTTTGGATATTTTTTTCTTTTAAAAATGCTTGAAATTTATCTCTATTCCTTAATCTTATAACAAATAAATGCCAAGAATGTTTACAATAGCTTTCCTCTGTAGGAAGAGTCAAATCTAAGCTTTTAAGTTCATTAATATATATGCCTGCAATTTTTTTTCTTTTTTTATTCCATTTATTCAATTTTTTTAGTTTCTCAATTAAAAAAGCAGCTTGTATAGTATCAAGCCTATTATTAAAACCCTTGAAAGAATTGTAATATTTTACGTTTGAACCATAATTTCTTAGGCAACTAATTTTTTGGGCTAATTTATTGCTATTAGTTGTAATTGCGCCAGCATCACCCATTGCTCCCAAATTTTTTCCGGGATAAAAAGACCAACAAACTATATCTCCATGCGAACCAATATCTATTTTATTATATTTTGATCCATGAGCCTGAGCAGCATCTATAATAATTTTAAGGTTATATTTTTTAGCTATAATTAATACTTTTTCTATATCAACTACATGTCCATAAAGATAAACTAACATTATGGCTTTTGTTTTTTTTGTAATTCTATTTTCAATTTTTTTTATATCCATATTGTACGTTTTTGAATTAGGTTCAACTGGAACAGGCATTGCGTTACAATGAGATATTGCTAACCAAGAAGCTATGTAAGTATTTGACGGAACTATAACCTCATCATCAACTCCAATATTTAATGCTTTTAATGCAAGCATAAGAGCATCTAAACCGGACGAAACTCCCACGCAATAATTTGATCTAGAGTATTTAGCAAATTTATTTTCAAAGTCTTCAAGAATTTTTCCTCCTATAAAGAAACCAGAATTTATTGTTTTTTCGAGGGATATTTGTACTTCTTTATTTAATTCCACCCAACCTTCTTTAATCTTAGAAAACTGAACTTTCATTTTATACAAAATCCTTTGTGATTATTTCCAATTTATTAGTAATTATTCCCAATCCATAATCCTTATTGGTAAGAATGAGAAAAAAATTCTTTGTTTTTTTGTTTTTCAAAATTTGAACATTGTCTTTTAAGTCAGTATTTAAATATTTGTCATAGAAAGTATCTAGCATAAAGTTATCCGAACCCATCCTAAAAATTCTCAAGCATCCTTTAATTTTGTCCAATATATTTTTATACCTCATGTATTTTATTTCATTAATAATTAGATCGGCAGTGGTTAATGAACCAACTTTAATTCCATGATTTGCGTCCAAGAATTCTTCAATAGCTGACATCACACCCTGTTTTTTTGAATTCTGAAACTCACTAGGAATATTTCTTATGTCACAATATTGATCTTTCCTTGACCATTTTCCGTAGACATCATTCAATATTATACAGTAATTATCTGCTAGATTCTTTTTTAATGATTCCAACTCATTTTTAACAGTAAAATAATTATGATCCCCATCTATGATTACTACTTCAAATTTTTTTTTTTCTTTTTTAAGATAATTTAGACTAAGTTCTTTTTTTACAGTCCAGAGATTTTGAAATTTTTTATTTATTCTCCCTGAGAGAAATCTAGGGTTAATACATCCATAATCGTTGTGTGCAGCTTTATATTTTTCAGGGATATTACCACTCCAGCCCATCGGTTCAACAGAGGTCAGATTTGAATTATTTTTCGAGCACCATTTTAAAATCTCTATGGTTGTAGCGCCTTCGTAAACTCCAATTTCTAGAATGTTTTTACAATTGTAAGACTTTAAAATCTTTTCAATATAATTACTAAATAATTTATGCATCATTGTTTTTTTTTATTAATTTTTCATATGAATTAAAATCTCTTATATAATCATCCTCATTATACAAAGTTGAAGCAATAATTCCTAAGATACAATCATTAGAAAAGTTTTTCATCCAGTGCCAACACATTTTTGGTATTATAAGAGGTTTACTTTTAGCTGATAATTTGATTTTGTTTTTCTTTTTTTTTATTCCAAAAAAATAAAAGTCAAAATTTCCATTTAAGGTTAATAAACATTGAACTGTTTTTTTATGTGCGTGATATCCTCTTTCAATATTATTTGGAACATTACTTATAAAATAAATTCTTTTAAAGTTAAATATTTGAGTTGTTTTTTTCACCTCCAAGTATTTTAGAACTCCTCTGTTATCAGAAATTTTTTCTATATTAATAAAATAGGGTTTGTTATTATTTTTCATAAAAATTAGTTAGTTGAATACCATGCATAAATTACTTATTCATCTTATATTTAATAATTTTATTAAAAAACTTGGCATGACTTGCAACACAAGTATCCAATGAATAGTTTTTAAGTACAGATCTGTATGCAGATTGACCAATTTCTTTTCGAAGTTTTCTGCTTTTTATTAAATTTGAAAAAGCGTTAATAAATTTGTTTTTATCTCCAATATTATATACAAAACCATTTTTTGAATTTTTAATTATTTCTTTATTTCCCCCAATATCTGAAACAATGATTGGTTTTTTTAATGCCATTGACTCTAAAATAGAATTTGACAAACTTTCATTCCTAATTGGTAATAAAGTCATGATATTTGATGAAATTATATATTCAAAAACATTTTTTTGTGAACCTAATATTTTAAGTTCAATTCCCAAATTATTTTTTGATGCAAAATTTAACAGTTCCTCCTTTCTTCCAAGTTCATTACCAATAAAGAGAATTATTAATTTTTCTTTCTCCTGAGGTTTTAGCAAGCTCAATATTTCGATCAACTCTTTATGTCCTTTATATGCAATAAGGTTGGCAACACAGGAAATTATTATTTTATTTTTAGGAATATTGAGACTTTTTCTTACCTTACAATCAATCTTCTGATGGTCAAATTTATTGTTAATATGTATTCCATTTTTGATAAATTTAATTCTATCTTTTTCAACCTTCTCATCCATTAAGTCTCTTTTTACTGCACCACTATTAACCATATAGTAGTCGATATTTTTATCTATAATTCTCTCTAAGATAGAGACTATTAATTTATTCTTTTTATAATCATTCAGTCCTCTTCTAGAGCATATTCTAACTGATTTAGGATAAAAAAATGATAACATTCCGCCATATAAAAGTGATTGTGGAAGATAGTAATTAATAATATCTGGCTTCCAATACATTTCAAGTTTTGAAAGTCTATAAATAAAAGAAGAAAGTTTGAAGATTTTATTAATAAAACCAATCTTAATTTGACTGTTATATTCTGAAATTTCTACAGATTTCTCTAATTCTTTTTTAAAAATACCTCCACTTGATATTAAACAAATTTTTATTTCAAATTCTAATTTAGATAACCTTGGGATTAAAAGCGAAAGTTGTCTCTCAGTGCCGCCTGCATTTAGTGAATCAATTATTATAAGAATTTTTTTCATTTTTTTAAAACGCTCTTTACGAAATAATTTTCGTATATATCTAAGACTTTTTCATTTATTGGGAAAATCAAATTAGATTTGAAAGATTTAAGTTCTTTTAACGTTATTTTTTTTTCTTTATTACTTTTTTCAAGGCCACTTAATTCATGTAAAAGGTCATATTTTGAATCAACGTACCAGTCTTTAAAAAAAGTATCATAAATTAGAGAATTAAATACAGTTTTCCTCAGATAAAAGGTTGGTTTTTTATCAAATAGGCTGTCAATTACAACACTAGTTGCTGAAAAAATAGTTGCATCACAAAATTTTTGTAAGCTAAAAGAAGAATAACTCTCACACATGATAAAATTTTTATTTTTTAATAAGTAGTTAATGTGATCGGTTTGTCCTCTAGTGTGAGGTTTAAGAAAGATTCTTAATTTCTTATTATTACTAATATAGTTGATGGTTTCAAAAATTCTTTTTTGGTCTACTCCATGCTTCTCTTTAGTTAAAAACCATACTATATTTAATTTGTCATCGCAAAAAGACTTTTTTAGGAAATCAATTTGTTTCTTATAAATTTCCTCAAGTTTCTCTCTCCATTCTGCAGAAAATCTTACAGAACCAAGGGGAACTAATTGTGTTTTATTTATATTAAAATAATAACTTAAAGTTTTATGATTTTGATTGCTTATACATATGTATTTGTCTGCATTCACTTCTTTGTTTATTCCTACATTTTCCCTGTATGGATCAACTTCATCATCGTCGTAATGAATATTATTCCAGTTCTCAACAGCGTGTGGTACGGACAAAACTTTGACTCCCAAGCTTTTGAAAGTTTTTACAAAATGATTGATAACCATATCGTGTCCGTGGTCTATTATTAATAGATCAGGTTCTTTATCTATTTTTTTATAAATATCAGATGGGGATATTTTAAGAATTTGATTTATAGTGATTTTTTCAATAAATTTTTTAAATTTATTCAAAAAATAATTCCATACCCTTAGCCTAGGTTTTTCATCCATACTAAAAATAAACTTAATGAATTTTTTTGAGAATAAATTTTTATTTATAACATCGTTTATTTCTAAATATTTGACGTCTCTTTTTATGAATTTTATTCGACAATCATCTGAATAACTTGTTTTGAAATTTACATTTAGTACAGTTATATTATACTTTTTCAGTTTCCAGATAATTGGAACCATATGATCAACAGAGTTGAACTCTCTTACGATGAAAAAAAATGCATAATTCAATATTACCGGCAAAAAGGATTTTTTATTTATATTTTATCAGACATAGACAAAAAATCTAAGAACCTTTTTAATGATATTGAATATTTTGATAAATTCCATTTACTTCCTCTTTTGAACTCAAAAAAAATTATTACTCTTTTTTTTTTAAGAAGGACAAAAGGCTCAGAAACTATTTTTACTTTATTATTCATTAAAAAAATATTTTTTTTTATTATTTTCCAATGTTCTAAATTATTTGAAATTGCTATACTTATGTTTCCTTTATGATTGTTTTCCCAGTCAGCATAAAACATAAAAAAAGAATTTTTTATTTCTAAAATTGCAGGAGAATAAATTATTTTCTTATGGAAAGAAGTAAAGCAACCATAATTTCTTATAACTCTTAAGTTCTTGTCATAAACTTCACATCTAATTTCTGAATTTTTATAAGAAAAAAAAAGAAAAAGATTTCCTTTAAACTTAAACGCATAAGGCGACTTAACGTTTTCTTGATCATTAATCGGAATATTCTTTTCTACAATTTCTTTAGATTTTTTAATTTCAAAACATCTTATATAAGATTTATTTCTATTTTGTGCTTCTACAAATAAAAGCTTACTTCCATAAAAGTCAATCACCGAAGGCGAAACAAAACTGTTAAATTTAGAATTGCGCGGAGGTTTAAGTATCAAAGTTTCTTTTTCCCATGAATTTAGATCTTTAGATTCTCTAGAATAAATTGAACCTGTAATTTTCTTGAATTTATTAAAGAGCGAAAAATTTTTACCTCTATTACAAAAATATAGATTAAATTTTTCCTTATTTTTAAAAACACATGGAGATAGGTATTTAAATTCAAGAAAATTATGGTAAAATAGTGGCTCTATATCATTATTAATTTGCATTCTGATTAATCATTTAATTAATTCTTTTAATTTCATTTCTCAAATAACATTAATTGATTTTATGGTTGTTTTGTATTTATTATTATTTATATTTTTATTCCTATGAATTTAATAATTTTATTTCGTAACTTTTTAGCTAAATTCACTATACTTAAAAAAGTTTACTATCGTTTTAGAAAAGAGAAACAACCGAATATTTCAAGAAAAGAAGCAAATCTTTTTCTTAGAGAAGAGTGTAAAAAAATAACTGGAGATGTACTTCATTTAGGTTCTAGAACAGATTATGATAAAATGGGTAAATTTTACAAATGGTACTTTAAAAAATGTAAAAGTTATAAAACTCTAGATATTGAAGGTAATGCAGATTTCATTCAAGATATTACTAATATGAAAGATTTAAAGGACAATACTTTTGATGCAGTTCTTTGTACATGGGTTTTGGAACATATTAAATCAGTTGATAATGCAATAACTGAGATTGTAAGAATTTTAAAGCCAGGAGGTATGTTTTTTTTTTCTGTCCCTACAACAGCTGCTTTTCACGGCTATCCACATGATTACTGGAGATATAGAGGACAAGATATTTTTCTACTTCTAAAAGATTTAACTATAACAAAACTTCACTCTGTTGGTAATATAAAAAGAATTCGGGGTATAAAACAAATTGACAAAAAATTAAAATGGTATTCTTCTACACAAAATGAATCTTCTATGCAACCAGATGGATGGGTGGGAGTAGCAATCAAAAATCATTAATTCGCTCTTAATAAAGA
>CABYVV010000006.1 GCA_902522465.1 uncultured Alphaproteobacteria bacterium
GTGAGAGTAGAGGTTCAGGACTAGTAAATAACCCACAGTGGAAATATTTTCCGCCAGGAAGTTCAGGTGGAGAATTAATAAAAATAATTTGTAAAATTGAAGAGTAGTTTTTACTTCTTATTAAATATTGGAGAAGGCAAATTTTCAATTTTTTTTTTTAAACTTGAATAAATACCATACGAAATAATAATTAAAATTAAAAATAAAGGTATAAATTTTTTCATAATAAAATATTAGAAAAAAAAATAAAAAAAACTATTATTTTATTATGGAAAAAAAAATTGGATTAGATAAATTTTGTGATTTACTTGTCAAATTAAATATGGAATTCACTGATTTCATACTTGAAGATTTTGAGTCAGAGGAAGAAGGAAATATAAAACTTGAAGGATTAACAGAAAGGGAATGGATAAACCTATACATCAGTTTTTTACAAAAATTAAATTAATCCAGTGAAAATTCTTTTTTGTAGTCTTTAATCAAGCTTGACTTTTGTTTTTCTTTCTCTAAAACAAAATTTTCTATAATCAACAAATCTAAATCCGTCCCCATAAAGCATTTGAAAGCATCTTTTGGTGTGCAAACAATTGGTTCACCTCTAATGTTGAAAGATGTATTAATCAAAATAGGTGTTTTTGTCAAATTATAAAACTCTTCAATTAATTCATAAAATTTTTTATTAGTATTTTTATTCACTGTCTGTACTCTTGCAGTGTTATCAATATGAGTAACACCAGGTATAACGGATCTTTTATTGTTAATTGAAGAGAGAGATTTTTGTTTTGATTTCTGTTTTATTAGTTTATTTGTATTCACCTCAGAAACAACCAACATATATGGGCTAGATTGATTCAAATTAAACCAATTTTTACAATGATGTTCTAAAACAGATGGTGCAAACGGCCTAAAACTCTCTCTAAATTTAATTTTTAAATTTAATTCACTTTGTATTTTATTGTCTCTTGGATCAGCTAAGATAGATCGCGCACCCAAAGCTCGTGGGCCAAATTCCATTCTTCCTTGAAACCAACCTATGGCCTGTCCTTTTGAAATCTTGGACGCAACAAACTTTATCATATCTTTATTAACAAATTGCTTGAATACAGCACCTAAATTATTTAACGTTTTCCTTATTGTTTTATTATCAAAATTTGGTCCAAGGTAAGATCCTTTCATACTGTCTTTAGAATTAATTATTCTTTTTTTTTTTAAATGCATATACCACAACGCTAAAGCCGAACCTAGAGAACCTCCTGCATCTCCAGCAGCTGGTTGTATCCATATATTTTTAAAAATATTTTTTTTCTTTATAAGACCATTTACAACACAATTTAGGGCAACACCCCCAGAAAGACATAGATTTTCTTGTTTAAAATCTTTTTGCAAATTTGTTAACATTAGCAACATAATTTCTTCGGTAACTTTTTGTATAGAGGAAGCAATATCCATATGAAATTTAAGAATTTTTGACTCAGGTTTTCTTGGGTTTTGTCCAAATAATTTATTAAACTTTGCATTAGTCATTGTGAATCCAGTTGCGTAACTAAAAAAATCTTGATTAAGTCGAAATGATCCATCATTTTTTATATCTACAAGATTTTTTTTTATTAAATTAGAATAAATAGGCTTGCCGTAAGGTGCTAAACCCATCAACTTGTATTCCCCACTATTAACTTTAAATCCAATATAATATGTGAAAGCAGAGTATAATAAACCTAAAGAGTTAGGAAAATTTATTTCTTTTTTTATCTCAATAGAATTATTTTTACCAATCGCAACAGTTGTTGTAGCCCATTCACCTACACCATCAGCTGTTAAAATTAATGCCGACCTATAAGGTGAGGGAAAGAAAGCACTCGCCGCGTGACTTAAATGATGTTCAGAGAAGAATAGTTTGCTTTCATTAAAGTTTTGATCAAAAACTTTTAATTTATTGAGGATTTGATTTTTCATGAATAATTTATCTTTTAACCAAATAGGCATAGAAAATAAAAATTGTTTTAGTCCTTTTGGTGCAAACGTGAGGTAAGTTTCTATTAATCTTTCAAATTTGAGGAAAGGTTTTTCAAAAAAAACAATATAATCAATTTCTCTTAGTTTTATCCTATTAAATGCAAACAGATCTTTTAGAGCATTATCAGGAAAGGAAGAATCATTTTTTTTTCTCGTAAAACGTTCTTCTTGTGAAGCATAAATTACTTTACCATCCTCAATTAATGCAACAGCACTATCATGAAAAAAGGCCGATATACCAATAATTCTTATTTTTTTCATCTTCTCAAAATATAAATAAAATACAAAATATAAAAAGATAATTAAAATTAATATTGATTTTTAAAATTAACTTTTTTATTTTCATTTTCTTCCCAATAAGTATTTTTTACTGAAGACTTTTTCTGTTTTATTAAGTCTATACGAAACAATCTTATTACTATGTTAATTGGAATAATTGTTATCACATAGACCATCGATAGTATTATAGGAGAAAAAAAAACTCCTAAAAAAAAACCAAATTTTTCCCAATGAAATGCTAGAAATTTTAATTTCTCAGGTTTTATCACTGAAACTAAAAGGAATAAGCTTGTAATAACAAAGAAAAATATGAAAAAATATATATTATTGAATAAGTAATAAGTACTTAATAAGACGAAGATTAATGAAAATGTATATCCAAAACTCCTGCATTTCTTAATTGTAAAATTTTCATATTTTTGCATTGAATTTACTTTAAAGATCCAGCTAAAACATATTTAAGTATTCTTACAACTTGATGCTGATCACTTGCCACAGCAGATGCAAATGCATCTACCTCTTTCAAAGCATGCTGATTTTGATCATTGTGAATAACTATTATAGATTTATTTAATGCGGAAGCATAACCTGCATCAAATGCTGCATTCCACTGCTTATATTGATCTCCAAACTTAACAATAACCAAATCACTTTCTCTTATTGATTTTTTTATCTTAATTGAATTAATTTTTGCACCTTTATTATCTTTCCAAAAGCTTTTATCTTCTTGACCAAGTATTTCAACACCACAATTATCAGATGCTTCATGATTGGTTATTGGAGAAGAAAACTTAATATTTAATTCTTCTTTTCTACAAAGCTTTATTATTTCCTCTCTCCAATTTGTATGAATTTCTCCTGACAAATATACATTAAACATTATAACATCCTTTCAACATTGTTTTATGAATCCCAAACTAGAAATAATTTTTAAACATGAAATAATTAATTCTATCAAATATAGTAAACTACCTTAAATTTCAATTCTTTCTTTTGAGTAAAAAATTTCTTTGATAAAAATTTTCACCAAACTAAAAATTTATTTAACAAAAATTCTACTTTAATTATAAGAAGATTGTAAGCATATTAATAATAATGAAAAAATTTAGAAAAAATACGTTACAATTGAATATTATCTTATATTCTTTTCTTTTTATTTTTTTTTCACATAAAACTTTTGCACAAAAAAAGAATTTTGATCATAGTCCTTCTAAGGAGAATGTTAATTTACAATGTGAAAAAGCATTAGAGTGGTATAAAGATAATCCTCAATTAAAAGGCGAGTTTATTCGTGTTTTAAATTATTGTAAAGAATATGCTGTAGATCCAAGTTCTTCAAGTTTTAAAATTAATCCTATTCTTTCAGATTTTGGAAGTATGAATGGGGTAAATACTAGGCCTAGAGATAATATTCACCAAGGTATAGACATTATTGGACCAAAAGAGCAGCCTGTTATAGCTATTGCAAATGGAGAGGTCTTAGAAACTACAATAGAAGATTGTTGGGGATCAACAATTATCATCGATCATGGTAAATCTTTTGATGGGAAAAATCTAATAGTTATCTATGGACATGTTGGGGAATTCTTAGTTAAAGAAAATCAAAAGGTTAAAAGAGGAGATATTATAGCTAAACTTCCTAAAAAAGTAAAATATCGCTGTATGGCTAGGGTAAGACATTTGCATCTTCAAATCGGACAACGGTATTGTAAAAAAGAAGAAAAAGATAATTGGGGCTGTAAATATTTTATCAAAGACTATTATCGATCTTTAAACCCTCATGATTATTGGGCTGATGGACCAAACAAAGTAACTTGTTATGAAAAAAATAAAAATTTTAAGGATGGAACCATCACTTATCCTTTTCCATGTAAAAAAATAAACTAAACTTTATAATTCTTAAAGATTACTACTTGATTAGTGGAAACATAGGCCTCCTTAATAAAATCTAAAACTTTTTGCTATCTTACAATATGAACAGATATTCTTTACATAATAAAATTTAAAATAAAACAAACTTCAACTCTTATTTTTCATTGCCCTAACGTTTTATGAATCTCCTTTTATTATTGAAGTTCTTCTGCTCTATCCTCTTATTAATTTTATTCTTATCTTCTTTACTAAAAAAACAAATTCTATTTTTAACACCGCGCAATCGTTCAAAAGAGTTTTTTGGTGACAAACATTCGTAATATATTCCATCAACATTAATCTTTTTCCTAGCAAAAGATTCATTATTGAATACAAAAAGAATTAAAACAAAATAAAATTTTTTAAAGATCATTAATCATTTAAATTTTAATCATCATTGGCAGGACAGTTTAACAATTTATTCATTAAAGATTTAGTAAAACACCTTTTATTCAAAATATTCTCTCAAGGGGTGATGAAAACATAACTTTCGACGTGAACATATTCCATTTTCTAAATTACTCGACAGTGACCGATTATATTTGAAAGGTGAAAAACTCAAAGTATCTCACCTTTACTTAACATTCAGTATTTCTAAAAGATATAATAACTTAACTAAAGACTTATTTCAATGGACAACAAAACAAGAAGAAATTCATTCTTTAATTAAATCACTACAAGATAAAGGACTGGGTTATAGAAAAATATCTCATTACCTCAATACAAAAAAAATAAAAACAAAAAGAAATACCACCTGGACTAATTCAAAAGTGCATTCTTATTTAAAAAGATATAAAGAAAAGACAAAAAGACAAAATTATAGGAAAAAATTTTACGAAATGAAATGGATTGGTAGAATGAAATTAAAATTTTAAAAATATGAATATTCTAAGTTTATTTGATGGAATTAGTGGGGCAATGCTTGCATTAAAACAAAGCAATATTAAAGTTAAAAAATATTTTGCTTCAGAGATCGATAAACATTGTATAAATGTCTCAAAAGAAAAATTTCCAGAAATAATTCAACTTGGAGATGTTAAAAAAATTAATTTAAAAGAATTGCCTAGGATTGATCTACTTATTGGTGGAAGTCCATGCCAAGATTTAAGCAATGCCTACAAAGGACAGGGTTTGGAGGGAATAAGGTCCTCCCTATTTTTTGAATTTATTAAAATTAAGAAAATTGTTAATCCTAAATATTTTGTACTAGAAAATGTAAAAAATAAGTGGAAAAAGATTATGGATGATTATGTAGGAGAAGCAGGAGTTACAATAAATTCAGAATCATTCACATCACAATTTAGACCAAGATGTTACTGGAGTAACATTCCAATTGACCCAATAACAACGAATAGTAATTTAATAATACTAGATATCTTAGAAAAAAAACCTGTTGATCAAAAATATTATTTTTCAGATCAGTTTTTAAATGGTTCTAATATTATGAAATTCAAAAATACAAAAAAATTGGGAATCAATAAAATATACGACATTCCTAGAAACCTATTAAAAGATAATGAAAGGCAAAGAAGAGTTTATTCTGTGTATGGAAAGTCACCAACACTTCTTGCGAGATCAGACACACCTAAAATTTATTTTGAAAAAAAACTAAGAAAATTAACGCCTCTTGAATGTGAGAGACTTCAAGGAATAATTGACAATCATACACTTAGTTTAAGTAATACCCAAAGATATAAGGCAATTGGAAATTCTTTCACTATTCCAGTAATATCTCATATTCTTAAGAATATTGGAAAAAAAAAAAAAAAACAAATGAGACTTTTTAATGAGATTTATTGATTTATTCTCTGGAATGGGAGGATTTAGAGTTGCTTTAGAAAAAAAAAATCTAGAGTGTGTATTCAGTGCTGACAATGACAAATTTGCCTGTGAAACATATTTTTTAAATTTTGGTGAAAATCCAAATATTGATATCACTAAATATAGTGAAAAAGCAGTTCCTGATCATGAAATATTATGTGCTGGTTTCCCATGTCAACCTTTCAGTATCGCAGGTTATAGGAGAGGGTTCAGAGATATAAGAGGTACATTATTTTTTGATATTGTGAGAATTCTTAAAGAAAAACAACCAATGATTTTCATTTTAGAAAATGTAAAAGGAATTTTGAGTCATGATAGTGGAAAAACCTTTAACACAATCATTGATTTTTTAGCAACAAAATTAAATGGAAAAGAATATAAAACAAAAAATTCAGAGAATCTGGGATACAATGTTTTTTGGCAAACACTAAATACAAGAGATTATAATCTTCCACAAAATAGAGAAAGAGTTTTTATTATTGGACTCAAAGATCATAATATTAACTTTAAATTCCCTTCACCACAAAGAAGAAAAATAACCCTGAGAGACATGCTAGATAAGAATCCTGAAAAAAAAAAAATATCTTTTCAGTCACAAGAATATATTGATTTCTATTTAAAAAAGCATAAGGATTTTGAATATTTAAAAACATTAGATTATTTGGTTGCCTATGAAATAAGAAAGTCTAGAGTGGCATTCAGATATGATAATAATTCACCTTGCTTGACCACAAAAATGGGTACTGGAGGGAATAATGTTCCCTATCTTGTAAAGCAAAAAAGATTTTTCTCAATTAATGAATGTCTGAAGTTACAGGGATTTCCAAAAGAATTTAAAATAACAAATAGTTACAGCGCTTCATTAAGACAAATTGGAAACTCTGTCTCTATTCCTGTTGTAGAAAGTATTTTAAAAGAAATTCTAAGTTAGTTATTTTGGTTTTATTACTATTGTAGGTTTATTTACCCTTCCACTTCCTTGGGAAACATAAAAGTCACTAAATTCATACTCTTTAAGATTCCCGTTAATAAAACTAAAAGATGCACTAAATGGTTCTTCAAAATCATCTTTTCCTGTAAAAATACTTGTCTTAATAGTTTTTGAATTATTTATAACAGTTTTAATTTCTTTAAGACAAAAACTACTTATCAGTTGTAAACTATTTTTATCATTTATTTTTAAATCTGAATTATCTAACTTTTTTTTAAAAAAATTATAAAATTTTTCTTCAGGAATTTTCCAGTTATTTTCTATTATATGTTTATTTTTAAAAAAATCTCTTTCATTTTTTTGATATATCATCGCACCTGCACCAATAAAATTATCTTTAAACAATTTAAAGAAAGAAGAAGGAGTGAATTTGTGAATTTGGTAGTTTTTAGAATCTTTTCTTTTAATTGAAATTCCAGAATTTTCAATATATTCAATATTATGTTCATTTTTTAAATAATCTAAATCATCTTCATTAAGATAAAAATTCTTTTCTTTTAAAAAATAATCTAAACAAATTTTTGTTCTTATCAAAAAGATATCAGACTTTGGCAGTACTTTCCTACCTGACAATTTCGAGAATTTATTCTTTGTTACTCTCGAACAATAAATGAATTTTGTGGTGAAATGCTGGTAAAGAAAAGAATCATAATAACCCTTATTTATTTTACAAACTAAGTTTTTTTCTTCTTCAGTTCCTTCTAAAGTTCCTTTATTCATAAAAAAAAATCTTTAATATCTTTTGTTTTAAATTGAACATCATTTCTATGTTTGGATGATTCTTTACAATGATCTTGTCCTTTAAGGCATGCATTCCAATTTTGAATTGTCAACATACCTATATTACCTCTTTTTTCTTTATAATTTAAATGTGCTTCAAGAAAATCATTAAAATTTAAAACTTTTGGTGAATTTATTTCAGATATATTGGAAATATAAATCAGATAATCAGGAGGATTTTTACTTCCCACCCAAGTTCTCAAGAATATTTCTTTTTTATATCTTCTCAAAATTTTAATGTAACTGTCAAACCTTTTTGGATGTATATTTGCATAAATTTTTTTCGGTTTTCTATCTTCAACTAAACCTTTATTATCAATTGTACCATCACACCAATGAAATTCATTTATCAAATCCTTCTCGCTAGTTTCCAGTTGTTTAACTGAATCTAAAAAATCTAAAAAAGAATCAAATTTCTCTTGATGAACTGAATTTGCAGAACCAGATTTAACACTTGTGTTAATTCTTTGATTTTCTAACTCAAAAATTAAATCAGTTTTTTTTTCTAACCCATGTCCTTCTTTTTTAAAGCATTTAACAATTGGATTGGAACTATCAGATAAATTAAATATTTTTTTTATCAAAATTTTGTAGTTAAGATCTATATCATCTAAAAGTTTATCATTAACGAGTCCACTTATAATTTTTTCTATTTTGAAACCTTTATTTTGACCAACTATTTTTGACACATAAATATTTTAATATATGTTTTATTTATTGTGAATGAATATTTTAATTCCAATATTCGATTGCTTTTACATTCATCATTCTCTTAATATTTTGTCATAATAAATGATTATTCTCTCAGCGTAAGCATCATCTAGAAGGTACCACCCATTAATTGTCTTTGTGGTTTCTTTATTTGGACCTAGAAACAACCTATACTTCTTTCCGGAAATATCTTTATCTTTTACTCTAATAGAATCTTTTTTATTTCTAAAATAATTTGCTCTACTAGTCGACTGAAGGATATCTAACTTTATAGATTTTTCCTTATCTTTCTTATTTTTCAAAAATATATCTATACCTTTTTTTGTGTCAATTTCATCATTCCTTATTATAAAAGTTTCATCAAACTTGAATTTCCTCCCAATATTTAATAACGAAAAATACGCATGCCACTCTCTAATTAGGGATGCCCACATTCTGGCAACTCTTCCAAAAATTATATCTTTATTAAGTTTTTGTTTATTAGAAAATTGATTGCCATGATTTGTCATAAATTCATCATAAAGTCGTTCTAGTGATGGAACAAATGTATCTTGGGAATCAATCAAAGATTCAAATGTTGAACCAACATCACTGATTTTAAAATCTACAAATGGATATCCAAAGGTTTGCCCTATTCTAAAACTACAATCATCAGTTAGAAGTTTTTCAATTTTATATACGGACATAAATTGTTTTCAAAGGGTAGAAATTATTTGAATTTGTTATAATTTTTTAGTTTGTTTATACCAACTCTTTTCACTTTTCAAATCTACTCCACAGTTACTGATTTAGCTAAATTTCTTGGTTGATCAACATCAGTACCTTTTTGAACAGCCACATAATATGCGAGTAATTGAACTGGTAAGGAAAAAATAATTGGTTGTACAAACTCATGCAAATTATTAATAACTATTTTTTTTAGAGTTTTGTTTTCAATTTCTTTAGAACCATTTTTATCTGTAATCAATATCACTTTTCCTCCTCTAGCGAGTATTTCCTCCATATTAGAAATATTTTTTTCAAACAAAAAATCTTTAGGTGCAATAACTATAACTGGAACTTTGTCATCTACTAAGGCAATAGGTCCATGTTTCATTTCACCAGAGGCGTAGCCCTCTGCATGAATATAGGAAATCTCTTTTAATTTTAATGCACCTTCTAAGGCAATAGGGAATAAAGTTCCCCTTCCCAAAAAGAGAACACTTTTAGCATTAACTATAAGTCTACTCACTTTTTTTATTTGACTTAGATTTCCAAAAACAGATGACATATTTGAGGGAACTTCAAGTAAACTTTCTGTTAATTTTTTTTCTATTTGCTTTGAAATTGTTTTTCTAATTCTGCCTGCAAAAAGGCATAGACATGCCAAAATACTTAGTTGCGCGGTAAAAGCTTTCGTTGATGCAACTCCTATTTCTGGACCAGCAGCTAAGGTAATGAAAAAATCAGAATCTCTCGCTATACTACTTTCTGCATTATTGACAATACTAAAAATTTTACTTTTATTAATTTTTGCATATTTTAAGGCAGCCAAGGTGTCAGCAGTTTCGCCAGATTGAGAGATAAATATAGACAAATTGTTTTTTGACTTGATGTAATTTTTATATCTAAATTCTGATGCAAGATAAGCATTAGCAGAAATATTTAAATATTTTTCAAACCAATAAGTTGCTATTTGACAAGCATAAAAGGAAGTTCCACAAGCAATCAATTCAATTTTTTCTAATTTTTTCCAATTGATGTTTAAATCAAATATATTAATCGCTTTTTTAATTGGATCTAAAAACCTAGATAAAGAATCTCCTATAACCAGAGGTTGTTCAAAAATCTCTTTTTGCATAAAATGATTAAAATTACCTTTTTCAAAATTTGAACCCGTAAAAGATGATAATGAAATTTTTCTGGAGACACTTTTAAAGTTTTTATCGAGTAACTCTATTTTTTTTTTATCAATTAAAACACTATCCCCCTCTTCCATAAATATAATTTTTTGCGTAAATGGAGCTAGAGCAAGAGAATCGGAACCGAGGTATGTGGAATCCTTTGAAACACCAAGAGCTAGCGGACTTCCTCTTCTTGCACCAGCCAATAAATTAATATTTTTGAAGATGATAGCAATTGCAAATGCACCTTCTAAATATCCAAGCATTTTTTTTATTGCTTGTTTAGGGTTATTTGTTCTGAGCTCAAAACTAAGTAAATGAGCTATCACTTCACTGTCTGTTTCTGACTGGAACAGAAAACCTTTTTTTTGTAACATTCTTTTTAAGTAACTATAATTTTCTATTATACCATTGTGGACAATAGACACACTTTCAGAGGTATGTGGGTGAGCATTATTTGTTGAGGGGATACCATGAGTAGCCCATCTGGTGTGACCTATTCCTATGTGACCATCAAATCCTTTTTTTATCTTTCTATTTAAATTTATAATTTTACCCTTAGCTCTTATTGTTTTTATTAAATTATTTTTATCTAATACCGATATTCCTGATGAGTCATAACCCCTGTACTCTAATTTTGACAGACCTTTGATTATAGAATCAACAACTGGCCTATTAGAAAAAACACCGAAAATTCCACACATTACTTTTTCTTATTTTTTTTTATTAGTTCTGATTTTCTATACACAACTGTTCCATCAGGAATATCCCTATTTACAACAGTGCCAGCACCTATTAATGATCCTTTTTTTATTTTAAGAGGAGCTACCAATGAACTATTGGATCCTATAAAACAGTTTTCTCCAATCATTGTTTTATTTTTCTTCTTTCCGTCATAATTACAAGTTATTGCACCAGCACCTATATTACAGTTATTTTTAATTATAGAATCTCCAATATAGGAGAGATGGGAAACTTTAACGTCCTGTCCTATTTGAGATTTTTTTACTTCAACAAAATTTCCAACTTTGGAATCTTTTTCTATTTTAACTCCATCTCTTATTCTTGCAAAAGGTCCAATTATTACGTTTTCAAAAACCTTGACGTTATCAAGGTAACTAAAACTTCTCAGTGTTACACCATTCTTTATTATTACAGATTTACCAAAATAAACATTTGGTTGAATTCTGACGTTTAAACCAATTTTTGTGTCAAAACTAAAGTAAACTGAATCTGGATCCTGCATAAAAACACCATTATTTAAAAAATAATTTCTTTTAATTTTTTGGAACTCCTGATTAACTATTGCTAAATCATTCATACTATTCACTCCTAAAGTTTCTTCAAATTTGCAAGGAAAATGATTCACTGAAAATTTTTTTTTTGAAAAAATTTCAACTAGATCTGTTAAATAATATTCATTCTTTTTATTTTTATTTTTTATCAAATTTATATTTTCCAGTAGTTTTTTTGTATTTACAATCATGATACCTGAGTTACAAATATCAGAATTTTCTTGAGTTTTTTTGTTTTCTATTTGTTCGACAATTGATATTAATTTATCTTTCTCAAATCTTAATTTTCCATAAGAGTTTTTCTTGATTTTAGGAATCATAGAAATAACACTTAAGTCCAATTTATTAATAAGAAAATGCTTCAGGGCCTTTTGCAGTGTAGATTTAGAAATTAATGGGGTATCTCCGCATATAACAATTGTTTGGTCAGAAAAGTTTTTATTTTTTGCAATTGCAACTTTTACAGCATCAGCAGTTCCATTTTGTTTTTCTTGTAAAGAGAAAGTAATGTTTGAGTATTTTTTTTTGATTTCATCTGTAAAATCTAATAGAGTTTTTGATATTACAAGATTTATATTTTTTTTTTTTTTTAGAGAATTGCATGCATCAAGAACATGGAACAACATGGGATAGTTTCCGACCTCATGCAAAACCTTTGGTTTTGATGAAATCATTCTTGAACCTTTTCCTGCAGCTAAAACAATTATTGATAAAGACATTAAACTAAAAATTGATATAAAATTTAAAATAATATTATATCATTTTTCTATTAGTGGAAAATTTTTTTATGAATAAAAAAATAAAATGTCTTATTTTCGATCTAGATGGCACTATACTTCATAGTGGTCCTGATCTATTTAACTCTTTGAATTTTTCATTAAAAAAACAAAATCTTTTATCTATCCCAGAAAAAGTCATAGGTTCATTAGTTGGTGGAGGAGCAAAAGTAATGATTGAAAAGGCTTTTAGATATTTAGAATTAGATATAAAGAAGTATAACATCGACCAAATGGTGTCAGACTTTTTAGATTTTTACTTTGAAAATTGCGACAAAAGATCAAGCATTTATCCAACTGTCATTTCAACATTAAAAAATTTAAAATCAAAATACACTATCTGTCTATGTACAAACAAAAAACAGTATTTAACAGACAAGATACTCAAAAGTTATGAAATTGAAAAATATTTTGACTACATTTTAGGATCAAATAGTGAACTTAAATTAAAACCTGACTCTGAAATGCTTAATTTTATTTTAAAAAAGTTCAATTTAAATCCTGAAAACTGTATGATGATTGGTGATAGTCACAACGATATAATTCCAGCCAATAAACTAAAAATGCTCTCGGTTTATGTAACACATGGGTACGGAAAATTTGACGATAATTTAGAAGTAGACTATAAAATTGATAAATTCAGTGAGATAACTCAAATATTACAATTCTAAATTTTAATTCTTTCGGTAAAAAAAAGGTTGATTTCATTTAACCCTTTATAGATCGTCATTATTGCTACTATTAAGGCACAAATAGCTATGATATACAAATATTTATGGAATCTTGGATCCATTAATTTACCTCTGATTTTATTAAATCATTAATTTGTATTTTTATCCAATGGTAAGTTTTAGTAAATCAATGAACACTTTAAGTTTGCTTGCTTTTTTCATATATTATCATTATGAAGTCAAATGTTCTAACTGAAAATTCATCCGCCACAAAAAAAGCTATTAAATTTTTGCAAAGTAGTAAGCTGGTTGCTCTCAAAACTGAAACTGTTTATGGAATAGCTTGTGATCCAAGCAGTATAATTGCAATTAAAAAGTTATATGAATTAAAGAATAGACCTTTATATAATCCTCTAATTATTCATGTTAACTCCACGAAATTAGCTGAAAAAATTTCTTATATTGACAATGATTCAAAATTGATAATGAAAAATTTTTGGCCTGGACCACTAACTCTTATTTTAAAGAAAAAAAAAAGTAAATTTATACATGATTTTGCAACAGCAGGTCTTGATTCTATAGCTTTAAGAATACCAAAATCCAAAATTATGCAAAATATTATTAGCGGACTAAAAAAGCCGATCGGTGCCCCAAGTGCTAATGAAAGTGGATATATATCGGCAACTGATGCAAATCATGTCGTCGATTCGTTTGGAAACAAAATTGATTTAATTATTGACTCAGGAAGAACTGATTTTGGACTAGAATCAACTATAATTGATATGACAACTAAACCATATTTAATTAAAAGACTTGGAGTGATAGATAAAGAAATGATAACTAAAAAAACTGGATTGTTGATTGGGTCAGTTGATAAAAAAAGACAGACCAAACCAAACTCGCCAGGACAACTTGATAAACACTATTCACCAAATACTCCTCTAACAAAAGATATCAAAACTCCAAAAGACGATGATGCATTTTTAAATTATGGAAAAGATATTCATACCAATCATGAACCAACCTTAAATCTTTCAAGAAGTGCAGACTTGAATGAGGCTGCATATAATTTATTCGATTTCTTGAGAAAACTTGATAAATTAAAAAAGAAAAGGATTGTTGTTGCCCCTATACCAAAAATTGGTATCGGAAAAACAATAAATGAAAGACTGGATAGAGCGTCATTTTAAATGAAAAAAAAATATCTGAATTAATGCTAATTCTTGAAAGGTCGGAATTTTCTAAAGATCCGGAGAAACTTAAGATTCATAATATTGACTGGAGAGGTGAATACATTGGAAGCTCTAATTTATTAATTTTTCCGAAATCAGTAGTAAAGCTCTCTAAAATATTGAAATTTTGTCAACAAAAAAAAATCACAGTCGTACCCCAAGGAGGTAACACTGGACTAGTTGGTGGTGCAGTTCCACGTAAGGGAAAAAGCGACGTAATTGTGAATTTATCAAAATTAAACAAGATCAGAGAAATTGACTCAATTGGCAATTCAATAACTGTTGAAGGTGGTTGTATTTTAGATGATATCAAGAAAAAATTACAACTTCATAATCTTGAATTTCCCTTATCTTTAGGATCAAGAGGGAACTGTCAGATAGGTGGTAATATATCAACAAATGCTGGAGGAGTTAACGTTATAAAATATGGATCTATAAGACAGAATATACTTGGTTTAGAAGCAGTTTTAGCAGATGGAACAATATTTAATTCTTTAAAAAATGTAAAAAAAAATAATACAGGACTTGATATGAAGCAACTTCTAATTGGATCAGAAGGAATACTTGGCATCATTACTGCTGCTACAATTAAGGTCTACCCTCTACCAAAAGAAAAAGTTGTAATATGGTCCTCTTTTGCAAATTTTGAACAAGTACTAAACTTTTATGTTTATTTAACAAAAAAGTTTAATAATCTAATTACAAGTTTTGAATTTATGAATAAAGAATCTATTGAAGTATTAGAGCAAAACGAAATACAACTGAAAAATCTGAAAAGAAATGAATGTTATTGTCTAGTTGAAATTTCAAATTTTCAATTTGTTAAGAATTTTAATGAATTTGTCAGTTCGTCGATAGACTTTAATTTATTAGAAACGGATGATGTAATTATATCAAAGTCAGAGAATGAAAATAAAATTTTATGGAATTATAGAGAATCAATTCCTCTAGCTGAAAAAAAAGAAGAATTTATCATACCCCACGACATTTCGATACCACTAAATAATATTAGTAAGTTTGTTTTTACAACTACAAAGATAATTAAAAAATATAATAAGTCTTGCAAAGTTATAAACTTTGGGCATTTGGGTGATAATAATCTTCATTTTAATGTTTTAATAAATAAGTTTTCTTCAAATAAAAAAAATCAGATTCGTAAATCAATAAATAGAATCGTTTTTGATAATGTAAAAAAATATGGAGGAGTGATTAGTGCTGAGCATGGAATTGGTCAACTTAGAAGATCAGAACTAAAAATACAAAAAGACATTTCAGAAATAAAAATAATGAAGAAAATAAAAAAGTTATTTGATCCAGCAAATATTTTAAACCAGGGAAAAGTTATTTAATCCAAAAAACCTTCATAAACTTTGTTTGCTTTTTTACAATTCAATAATATATTTTTCCTCACTCCAAAAAACCCTTTTAAATACAAAAAAAACCATGAAGAAAAGTATCCAACATTTCTAAATCGTCTCGCAAAACGCCATGCCCTAGCTGTTATTCTTCTTTGAGCATATAAAATTGATTTTAACTCAAGTTTTTCATTATCTTCAATAAACAACTCGAGTGCTTTAGATACTCTATAAATTTGATTATTTTTTTTTTCCGATATTTGACCTGGGACTTTAATTGGAAGCACAGCTATTGGATGATTCAGTCTTACAAAGTTGCCTAATACTGAAAGTCTTAAAGTAAGTGAATATTCTTGACTAAATTTTATTCTTTCATCGCAACCACCAACTTTTTTACATAAATCTGTTCTTGCTAACATTTGTGATGGATTAAACATTGAATTTCTCATTGCTTTTAATAATGTATTGGAGACAATAGAGTAGTCGTTTTGGTTAAACTTTTCGAACAAATTAACATACTCAAGGTGTTTAACTTTTCTTTGAAGACCATATGCTAGAATTATATCCGGATATTTTTCTAAAATGTTTAAGAGTGAAATAGTTGCTTCACTTAAAATCACATCATCAGCATCAAGAAATTTTAAATATTTCATTTTTGCTAGCTTTATTCCCTGATTTGTAGCATTCGCTGATCCTTTATTTTTTTGCTTCAAAATTTTGCAGTTACTTAAATCTTTAGTTAAGTGATTTAATTTTTGAAAAGAATCATCTGTTGAACCATCATCAATAAAAATATACTCTTTTTCAAAATTTCCTTTTTGATTTTTAATAGATTCAATAATGTATTTTAAAAAAGATGATTTATTAAAGACTGGCACAATAAAAGAAACTGAGGTCATGTTAATTAAAACTCATTAAATCTTTTATCAAAGTCATGTTACCAAATGCTGAGGCATTTGTTTTTTCAGAACGAATTTGTTTTACCAAACCAATTCCATCACACAGAATTTCAATGTTTTCTATTTCAACACTGATAGGACCCGACCTCGTATCACCAATAAAATCTGTTGAACCTTTTCCTTTAATTTCTATGCAATCTTCATAAATTTTACCGTTTACTCTAATTTCATGATTCTGTTTACTAATCTTATAATTCATTTCAAACTTAGATCTTGGCTTAACATTAAGAAGTGGTGGCTGAAATCCTTTTACCAGAAAAAGTTGTTCCATTACTTTCCATTCTTTTTTATTGAACGAAATATCGGGATAAATAGTTTTTTCTACAGGTTCAACTATACCTTCATCAAAAGCTAATATAACAGATGTTCTCATTATTTTATTTTTGTTAATTTGATAGGTATAATAACTACCATCAGAGTATAATTTTGAAAATTCAACAGCATTCCCTTTTCTTGTATTATTAAGGTTGGTTACCATTATTCTTTTTTTATAACTTTTCCCAGTGTATGAAGAATCTATCACTATTGAGTACATCCATTTTAATCCAGAAGCAGATGGAAAGAAATTCTTATCATTAAAATCACATGATAATAATAAAAATATTGTTAAAAAGAATATTAAATTATTATTTTTCATAAAATGGTGCCCAGGGGAGGAATTGAACCACCGACACAGCGATTTTCAGTCGCTTGCTCTACCAACTGAGCTACCTGGGCCTAAATTAAATTATTACCTTAATTTGTTTAATAGTCTCGTTGAAATTTTTTTATCAAATTAAATTTAGGTTTTTTAGTATTTTATACAACTCTGGAATAGATATGCCAACAATATTTGTATAACAACCTTTAATTTTCTTCACAAATCTTATTCCTAGATTTTGGATTGCATATCCTCCTGCTTTTCCTAAACCATCTTCTAAAACCTGACTCGTTAAATCTGTATTAAAAATTTTATGAAAAAAAACCTCAGTTTTTACAAGTTTTTTGTAAACTTCACCTTCAGGTGAAATTACACAAATCCCACCGTAAACCAAATGCTTTCTTGATGACAGATTTTTTAGATGGCTTCTTACTTCCTCTTTTGATTTTGGTTTTTGAAAGATTTTATTTGCCCTATAAACAATTGTATCTGCTGAAATTATAATGTTTTTATTATTTTTATATTTTTCTTTTACTGATTCGGCTTTTAAATAAGATATATTTAATACAGAACTTGAGACTGACGATCTTATTTCATAAATTGTTTCATCAATATCATGGCTCATTATTTTCAAATTTTTTATCCCTAGTTGTTTTAAAAGTTCTTTTCTCGCATTAGATTGAGAAGCTAAAATTATTTGATTTTGTAGTTGCAAATTTTATTTATGTCTGAATGTAATTCTACCTTTAGATAGATCATATGGGGTCATCTCGACTGTGACTCTATCTCCAGCTAAAACTCTAATTCTGAACTTTCTCATTTTACCAGCTGTATGTGCAATAATCTCGTGGTCATTATCTAACAAGACTCTAAACATAGCATTAGGTAACAGTTCCTTAACTGTTCCTGTAAATTCCATTAGTTCATCTTTAGCCATAATTACTTAATTTTAAGTCTGCATTCTATTGATAAAGCATGTGCTTGTAAACCCTCTTCATAAGCAAGATTTACAGCGTCGTTTCCAATCCTATTAATATTTTCTTTATTACACTGAACAACTGATGACCTTTTAAAATAATCTAATAAATTTAACCCTGACGAAAATCTAGCAGTTCTATCCGTGGGTAGAACATGATTTGGACCAGCTATATAATCACCAATTGCTTCAGGAGTATAACGCCCTAAAAATATAGCTCCTGCATTTTTAATCTTTTTTAAAAACCTCTTTGGTTGATCCACTGCAATCTCTAAATGTTCTGGCGCAAGCTTATTTACTAAATCAATTGAACTCATGAGATCTTGACAAATAATTACGGCTCCGTAGTTTTCCCAGCTTGATTTTGCAATTATTTTTCTTTCAATTTTTTTTAAATAACTATGCACACTCTGAATAACTTTTTTCGAAAAGTCAAAATTATCAGTTACTAGTATTGCTTGTGCCAACTTATCATGCTCAGCTTGTGACAATAAATCAATAGCAATATGGTCAGGATTATTTTTTGAATCAGCTATTACCAATATTTCTGATGGACCAGCTATCATGTCAATTCCTACGGTTCCAAAGAATTGTTTTTTGGCTGAAGCCACATAAGCGTTTCCAGGGCCGAATATTTTATCAACTTTCGAAATTGTTTTTGTTCCCAAGGCTAGAGCGGCTATTGCTTGTGCTCCACCTATTTTGTAAATTTCTTTAATTCCCAGAAGTTTGCAAGAAGCTAAAACAAGTGAGTTAACTTTACCATTGGTCGCAGGTACTGTGACAACAATTCTTTCTACTCCAGCAACAATTGCTGGAACTGCATTCATTATGAGTGAAGAAGGATATCCTGCAGTCCCCCCGGGAACATAAAGGCCAACTGATTCAATTGGATTCCATAAACCACCCAATATTATTCCTTCTTTGTCTTTATACATCAAATTTCTTGGCATCTGCTTTTGATGGTAAGCCTTTATTCTTGAAATTGCTTTTTTTAATGATGTTTTAGTTTTATCGGTTACCTTGGCGAGTGAAGATGAAAGTTCATCTTGCGTAACAATTAAATCAGAAAAATTTTTAGCTGAAAGCTTATCATATTTATTAGTCAAATCGATTATTGCCTTGTCAGATTTTCTTCTGACATCAAGTATTATATCCGAGACTTTTTTATCAATTTTTTTATCGTCTTGATCCCTTTTCTTCAATAAGTTTTTAAAATTCAGATCAAAATTTTTGTCAGTTGTATTTAATATTTTTACCATCTTATTTTTTAAATTTTTCTATTAACTTAGAAATGTTATTGTTCATAACTTTAAACGAAATTTTATTTACTATTAACTTTGAAGTAATTTTAAGTAAAACTTCAGATTCAATTAAATTATTTTCTTCCAAAGTTTTTCCACTTGAAACTAAATCAACTATTGTAGAGCAAATCCCAAGCTTGGGTGCAAGTTCAATTGCACCATTAAGTTTTATACATTCAGCTCTAATTCCTTTTTTTGCAAAAAAGTTTACAACAGTGTTTTTATATTTTGTAGCAACTCTTATGTGTCCTTTGTTTTGGTATTCTTTCTTCATTTTTTCTTTTTTATTAGCGACAGATAACCTACATTTTCCAATTCCAAGATCTAATACTTTTAAAATCTCATTATAGTTGAATTCATTTAAAACATCATCTCCAGCAATACCTATTTGAGCAGCACCAAGTGCAACAAACGTTGCAACATCAAATGACCTAACTCTTATAAGAGATAAATCTTTATTATTTGTTTTAAACATTAATTTTCTTGAATCATCCCTAAAGAATTCATTCTCTGGAACTATATTTATCTTTTCAAACAATGGAATCACTTCATCTAAAATTCTACCTTTGGGGACTGCTAATATAATCTTTTTCATTTTTTAATTCTTTCTATGTTTGCACCACATTTTTTCAGTTTTTTCTCAATCTCTTCATATCCTCTATCTAGATGATAAACTCGGTTTATAATTGTTTTACCATTTGCAATTAATCCGGCAATTATTAATGATGAGGAGGCTCTTAGGTCTGTAGCCATTACCTCTGCTCCTTTCAGGTTTTTAGTTTCGCTAACTATTACCTTAGATCCTTTTTGTTTAAGATTAGCTCCCATTCTAATTAATTCACTTATGTGCATAAACCTATTTTCAAAAATATTTTCTACGATTTCCGATTTACCTTTTGTTTTTAGTAAAGAGGAAGTTAACTGTGCCTGTAAATCTGTTGGAAATCCTGGGTATTCCTTAGTTTTAATTTTGATTGTTACCTGAGTCTCTTTTATTTTTTTTACCAAAAGGCTTTTTCCATTATCTAAAATAATCATGTTAAGAGATTTAAGTGGTTTAAAAATTTTTTGCAGATGTTCAGAAATAGACTTATTTACATTTAAAAGTTTAATTTTACCAGAACACCCAAAAACGCATAGAGCAAATGTACCTGCTTCAATTCTATCAGGCATAATCTTATATTCACAACCTTTTAATTTCTTTTTTCCAATTATTTTTATGGTTTTCGAACCATGACCGTGTATATTTGCACCCATTTTGATGAGAAGTTTTGCTAAATCAATTATTTCAGGTTCTCTTGCAGCGTTTTTTAAAATTGTTTCTCCCTCTGCTAAAGTAGCAGCCATCATAAGATTTTCAGTTGCTCCAACTGAAATTTTTTTTAAATTAATTGTTGATCCCTTCATTCCTTTTTCACAATTCCCAGTAACATACCCGCTATTAATTTTAAATTTTACTCCCATTCTTTCCAATCCATCTAAATGCAAATTAACTGGTCGTGTTCCTATTGCACAACCCCCGGGTAATGATACAGAAGCATTCCCATATCTGGCCAGCAAAGGACCCAAAATCAAGAATGAGGCTCTCATTTTCCTTACCAATTCATAGGAGGCTGACAAAGACTCAGGGACAAATGATTGAAAATCAATGGTGGTATTTTTTTTATTGACTTTAACATTTAACGATTCCAAAAGTTTAATCATCGAATCTATATCAGAGAGTTTTGGCACATTAGAAATAGAAAGCTTTTCATCTGTTAACAATGAGGCGGCCATAATAGGAAGTGCAGAATTTTTAGATCCACTAATTTTTATTTCACCAATTAAGGGATTGCCACCAAATATTTGAATTTTATCCATTTTATAACTTAGGTAAAGTTACTCCTTCTTGAAACATATATTTACCTTTTCTATCGGCATAAGAAAGATCACAAACTGAATCTCCTTTGAAAAAAAGGAACTGGGCTGCTCCTTCATTAGCATAAATCTTTGCAGGAAGAGGGGTTGTATTTGAAAACTCTAAAGTTACATGTCCTTCCCATTCCGGTTCAAGGGGTGTTACATTTACAATTATTCCACATCGAGCATATGTAGATTTTCCTACACAAATTACCAAAGTTTCTTTTGGAATTTTAAAATATTCAACTGTCCTTGCAAGTGCAAAACTATTAGGTGGAATTATACAAAAATCTACATCTCTATCGATAAAACTTGATTCAGAAAAGTTCTTAGGATCAACAGTTGCAGAATTAACATTGGTAAATATTTTAAAATTTCTTGATACTCTTGCATCATAACCATAAGAAGACAAACCATAAGATAAAACGTCCTTTTTTTCTAATTTATCGATAAATGGCTCTATCATTTTTTGTTCCTTAGCCATTTTTTTTATCCACGAATCAGGCATTATTGCCATTTATTTTCTCCTTTCTTCTTCTTAAATTTTTCTTCAATGCTTTAGATAGTCTTTCCAATCTTTTTTGATTTTTATTCATTAATTATATCTTACTTTTTTAATTTATTATATTTTACAGAGATTCCCTTTGATAGTTTTATAGGATACTTTTTCTTATTTTTTTTTATTTTTTCAATACATGCTTGCTCAAGATTTATTTTTGCAATATCTGCAAATCTTAAAAGATAAAGCATTACATCAGCTATTTCTTCATTAATAAGCTTGAAATTCTTTTTTTGTTTCCAGAAATCAGAATCTTCTTTCTCCCACTGAAAAATTTCCAGAAGTTCTGATGACTCAATATTTATAGATAAAGCTAAGTTTTTAAGACTATGAAACTGATTCCAATTTCTATCTTCTGCAAACTTTCTCAATTGTCTTTGAATTTTCAATTCATTCATTTCTTAAAATTACTCTCAATTTTTAAAAGATATATTAAAAAATAAAATATTTCTCTTTACCAACACCATTATACATTAATATTTATTAAATTTACGAAAAGAAAAAATCAAAAAAAAATTTTTTTTTATTTAAAATTTGTTAATCTCTATTCGTATGATCGATATTATTTGGGGAAGACTTTCATTATTATTTTACACTGCTATTTTTTCGATTATATCAGTTGTTGGTCTGTTTTATTCAAATATCTTTATTCCTTTTTTTCTAATTAACTTTTTTTTATTTGTAATATCCATTAAAGACTTTATGCAAAAAAAAAGATCTGTATTGTCTAATTTTCCTTTATTAGGGAGATTTAGATTCTTATTAGAGAGTATAAGACCTGAGCTTAGACAATACTATTGGGAATCCGATGATGATGAGGTTCCTTATTCGAGAAATCAAAGAACAATGGTATATCAAAGATCAAAAAATATTGGTGGGGTAAGACCTTTTGGATCATTAGAGAATATGTATAATGATGATTTTGTTTGGCTAAATCATTCAATAACACCTACAAGCATTAAAAAAGCAGATTTTAGAACCAAAGTTGGAGTTGGGCAAAATTCATATGATATGTCTGTTTTAAATATTTCAGGAACTTCATTTGGTGCAATTTCACCACCGGCAATAACTTCACTAAGTAGAGCAGCAAAAATTGGAAAATTTGCTCACAACACAGGTGAAGGTTCGATGTCGAAGTATCACTTAAAAGGGGGAGGAGATACAGTCTGGCAAATTTCTTCCGGTTATTTTGGATGCAGAGACAAAAAAGGAAATTTTTGTCAAGAAACATTCAAAAAGAAAGCAAATAATAAACAAATAAAAATGATAGAAATTAAAATAAGTCAAGGAGCAAAACCTGGGCATGGTGGGATGTTACTAGCTCCAAAAGTAACAGAAGAAATTGCCAAAACTAGAGGAATCGATGTGGGAAAAGATTGTATCTCTCCCTCTAAACACAAAGAATTTTCAAATCCTAGTGAATTGTTAAATTTTGTCGAAAAATTAAAAAAACTTTCTGGTCAAAAACCAGTGGGAATAAAAATGTGTATTGGGCACCCATGGGAATTAATATCTATTGTGAAGGCGATGGTAACTAAAAAAAAATATATTGATTTTATAACTATTGACGGTGCTGAAGGAGGTACTGGTGCTGCTCCAGCAGAATTTACAGATCACCTAGGATCTCCCTTAAAAGATGCAATAATTTTTGTTGATAATGCACTGATTGGTTCAAACCTAAGAAATAGAGTTAAAATAGGGGTCTCTGGGAAAATTGTTACAGCTTTTGATATGGCTCATATGTGTGCTTTGGGTGCAGATTGGATTAATATGGCCAGACCCTTTATGTTTTCAATTGGCTGCATTCAATGTAGATCGTGTCACACAGGAGAATGCCCTACTGGAATTGCAACAATGGATCCCCTTCGTTACAGGGCGATTGATATTGAGGACAGATCAGAGAGGGCTTTTAATTTTCACAAAAATACATTATTTGTTTTCAAAGAGTTACTTGAGTCTGTCGGAGTTAACCATCCCTCTGAGTTGAACAGAAGACATATTGTAAGAAGACTCTCTGAGAGTGAGATCAGGTTAGCCGATCAAATTTATCCTAAGGCCACAACTGGTGAATTGCTTAAAGAAAAAGGCAATAAAAAAATTGCTGACCCTAGATTAAATGTTTATTGGAAGAAAGTTACATCTAATAGTTTCAATTTTATAAATAAAACCTAGATAAATAATATTCAAACTATTTAAAAATTCATTTATTATAAGACCATGATCAATTTAAATAATTTTGATTCTTTTTTAACTTTCCCATGCCCTCTTAGTTTAATAGTAAAACAGGGTCTTGGTAAGACTCAGCCACTGGAGCGTAACCAGTAGAGGGCACCAAAATGAAAAAAGGTTTAACTAAGAATATATTTTATGGTTTCTTTTTTGGAATCTTATTAGGTATTACTTTGTCAATAGTCAAACTTCCAAACGGTTTTGAAAATACAATACTAGATTTTTTAAATTTTGGTGGAGATGTTTTTTTGAAAACAATCAAAATGTTGGTTGTTCCTATCGTTTTTTTCTCGATCGTTAATGGTGTTGCCAACTTAAATAATATTAACTCACTGGGAAGAATTGGTTTTAAATCAATTTTTCTATATTTAACAACAACATTTTTAGCAATTACTATTTCTTTAATTTTAGCAAATTTTTTTAATCCTGGAAAAGGAGTTAATTTTAATGTTGATACAAAATCGATTGATATATCTGACCCACCATCTTTCTTGGAAATTATTTTGAATATTATCCCTAGCAATCCGTTTCAATCTCTAGTCAATGGGGAAATGCTTCAGGTTATTTTTTTTTCAATTCTTCTAGGAAGTGCAATTTCTTTATTAAAAAAAAATTCATCATTAAAAAAAAATTTTAACGACCTCAACGATGTTGTTATGAAAATTCTATCCATTGTTATGGTTTTTGCTCCAATAGGGATATTTTGTTTAATTTCAAAAACCTTTGCAACTCAGGGTTTATCATCTATTTTAGAGTTATTTAAATACTTTATATTAGTTATTGTTGCTTTAATTACTCATTTATTAATAGTATATTTACCAATTATAAAATTTTATGGAAACATAAATATACTTAAATTCTTTTCAGGTCTCAAAGATGCTCTTATTTTCTCATTTTCTACATCAAGTAGTAGTGCAACCATCCCTATTACATTAAGTTGTCTTAAAAAAAACCTTGATGTAAAAGATAATGTTGCTTCATTCACAGTTCCATTGGGTGCAACAATTAATATGGATGGTACGGCCATCATGCAGGGTATTGCAACTATTTTTATATCAAATTTATATGGCATTGACTTAATTCTCTCCGATTATGTTTCTATAATTTTAACAGCAACACTTGCATCTGTGGGGACTGCCGGTGTTCCTGGGGTTGGAATTATAATGTTAGGTATGGTCCTAGGACAAGTTGGCCTACCGTTAGAAGGTATAGCAATTGTTATGGGAGTTGATAGATTTTTAGATATGTTAAGAACTTCGCTAAATATTTCTGGTGATGCTATGGTATCAATTGTTGTGAATAAAAGTGAAAATTGATGAAGTGGTATAGTATAGAGTTAGAAGTTACTTTTTACGGAAAGAGTTTCGAAACAGTTCAGGCAGCAGATAAGGAAGAAGCAAAGTTAATTGCAATAAAAAAAACTGAGAAAAACTTAAATGTTTCAAGTAAAATGATATTTGTTACACAAACTAAGGAAATCAATCCTTAAACAAAACTTTTTTTCCAGCTACTTCATCAATAATTTGATTTTCCTCCATTACTAACTTGCCATTTACTATAGTAAAAACTGGAATACCTTTAATTTTTAAACCGTCATAAGGAGTCCACTTTGATTTACTATGAATCCAATCATTTGTTATGGTAAATTCTTTATTTAAATCTATAACAGTCAAGTCTGCATCATAATCGATTTCAATTTTCCCTTTATTCATTATACTATAAATTTTACATGGGTTTTCGCATACTAGTCTTACTAGATCAAAAATCGATAACTTTCCTTTATTCACAAAATTGAGCATTATTGGTAGTAGAGTTTGAACACCAGTCATACCAGAGGGAGAATCTGGATATGATTTATTTTTTTCTTGGATAGTATGGGGAGCGTGATCTGATCCAATGACGTCAATAACTTTTTGTGATAAGCCATCCCAAAGACCAAGATTGTGTGTCTTGTCTCTGATAGGAGGATTCATTTGAGAAAATGTTCCTAGTTTTTTATAACATTCTGGAGAATTAAAAAATAGATGTTGAGGAGTAACTTCACAAGTAGCAATATCTTTATTGTTTGCTAACAATTCTACTTCATCTTTAGTTGATAGGTGAAGAATATGAATTTTTTTTTTTGCTTCGTGAGCTAATTTCAATAATCTCTTTGTACAACTGACTGCTGAAGTTGTATCTCTTATCTCTGGGTGGTTAAATACTGATAATTTATTTTCTGAAAATTCTTTTGCTCTAAGTCTCAGTCTGTATTCATCCTCACTATGTACAGCTATCATCTTCTTTGATACTTTTAAAATTTCTAAAACACTTTTGTCATCTTCAACTAACAGATCACCAGTGGAAGAGCCCATAAAAATCTTGACTCCACAGCAACCTGTAAAAGATTCAAGTTCCCTAATTTCATGAATATTCTCTTTAGAGGCACCTGCAAAAAAACTGTAATTACAGAAACTATTTTTTTCTGCTATTTGAAATTTTTTTTCTAATTCCCGTAAACATGTTGTGGGTGGTATTGTATTCGGCATTTCAAAAAAAGTTGTAACTCCTCCTGCAACAGCTCCTTTTGATCCATGCTTTATGTCCTCTTTATGAGTAAGGCCTGGCTCTCTGAAATGAACCTGAGTATCGATAGCACCAGGCATGACGGTTAAACCAGTAATATCTATTATTTTATCAGCAGACATTTTTGACAAATCACCAATTTCTTTGATCAAACAATTAGAAATCCCAACATCTAGTTTATCAATTTTTTTATTTGGTAAAACTAACTCACCTCCCTTTAAAATTATATCGAAATTTATCATATTAATTTTTTCATGCATTCGTAGATATGATATCAAAAAAATTACCTTTTGCTTCAATACCTTTGATATTTATCAAATACCAAGCTGTAAAGAATAAAATATGCCAAAGAGGTTTTGCAAATTTTTTATTTTTCTTGACACATTTAAAAATAAATTTTTGTTCGTCTTCGTTAATATAATTTTTCAAAAAATCTTGCTTAGGTAATAAGTTTTCTAAGTCATTAATTTTATTGGGAATCCAATCATAAATTGGAACTGTAAATCCAATTTTTTTTTCAAACGCATTGTAAAAGGTCACCTTTTTTTTTAAATAATCCCTTATATAATATTTTCCAAATCCTCTGCTTATTTTTTCTTTATCATCAATGTAAAAAAGATCTTTAAATAACTTTTTGTCAATAAATGGGGTTCTTCCCTCCATTCCAAATGCCATAAGACATCTATCAAGTTTTACTAGCAAATTATTAGGCATCCAATTATTGTAATCAAAGTACTGCATTTTTTGAAGGAAAGTATTTCCAAAATATTTTATCTTATAGTCATTTTTTTCTAAATCCTGTGACCAATAATTAAATTTGTGTTTTAAAAGATCTTCAAATGCACCCTTTGGATAATAGCTTTTTTTTTTGAATAATATTCTTTGTGTTTTTTTATAGCGTCCATATCCTCCAAAAAGTTCATCTCCACCTTCCCCTGTTATTGCGACTTTAAATTTTTTTGAAGCAATGCTAGCTAATTTGAATGTGGGTAAAATAGCATAATCAGCAATTGGCTCATCAATTTTTTTTGCAGCAAATGGTATCCAATCCCAAAAATCATTTTCACTAAAATTAATTTTAATATGGTCTACATTAAAGTTTTTTGTTATTTCGTTTAAGTTGCAATCAAGTCCATCATCGAAAGATACTGAATAAGCCGTCATATTTTTCTTTCTAAGTAAATTCATGTGATATAATAAAAGCATTGAATCAATACCACCTGAAAAAAATAAACAATAAGGAACGTCGCTTCTAAGATGGGATTTCACCGATTCATTGATAAGTTCATTTAAAGAAACTCTTTTAAAATTATTTTTTTTTTTTTCTGGTAATGAGTTGGTAATACTACTTGTAATTTTTCCATCTTTAATAACAAGTGTCTGGCCTGGCGCTATCCTATTTATCCCTTCAAATATTGTTTCTGTTCCTGAACAATATTGAAGTTGCATTACCTCATTCACTTTAAAATTATTAATCTTACTTTTTTTGTTTCTTATTAACTTTATTGGATTTAATTCAGAACAAAATATTATACCCTCATCCTCTAATGAAAAGTAGAGAGGTTTTATTCCAAATTCATCTCTAGCTAAAATTACCTCATTTCTTTTTTTATCAAAAATAACAAATGCAAACATACCCCTTAATCTACTAAATCCGTTTACACCATATTTATCATATAAAGCTAAAATAGATTCCGAATCAGAATTTGTTAAAAATTTATAGGATTTATTAACCTTCCTTATATCTAGATCATTATAAATCTCTCCATTAGCAACTAACACATATTTCTCGTTCTCAATAGGTTGGTTCCCAGATTCTAAATCAACAATCGATAATCTAGTATGTATAAGTGTTAAATTTTTACTAACAAAGGAACCAGAATTATCTGGACCTCTATGCGAAATATAGTTTTTAATTTCTAAAAATCTTTTTGAAAGTTTTGGGTTTGATTTTTTAAAAGAAAATCCAGCTATTCCACACATAATCTGCTAATTTTCTTAAAATAATTAATGTATTTATCAATAATCACATTTTCTGAATAATCTCTTTTAAATAAATTAAATCCATTTTTAATAAGTTCTCTTTTTAACTTTTTATTCGAATGGAGATTTTTAATTTTAGAAACCAAATCAAAAACATTATCTGTTTCAAATTTTAATCCATTTATTTTATGTTTGATCAATTTCTTTGGTCCGCCAACATTAGAAACTACAACAGGAATTTTATGTGCCCAACCATCTATAATCACATTTCCAAAAGGTTCGTGTCTTGATGGACAAACCAGAATTGAACAACTATTCAGGTATTGTGAAATATTATTACTCCAATTATAAATTTTTACTCTGTCCCCAAGATGATATTTATCAATTAAAGCTTTATAAGATGCTTTAAGTTTTCCAGTTCCAACTATTAAAAGATTTAAATCTGGTAAAAAAGACATAGCTTTGATTACAATATCCATTGCTTTATTTTCATGAAATCTTCCCATACATAATATAGTGTTCTGTGAGTCTATTCCTAACTTAATTTTATTGTCCGCATTTTCTAAAACAAAATTTGGTATGAACTCTACTCTTTTTCTGTCCCAACCTAGAGAAGTAACATACTGCTTCAATTCAATTGTATTGGTAATTAAATAATCACACTTAGCATAATTCTTTATTTTATAAAATCCTCCTAATCTTCCCACAGTCACTTCATTTGTAATCTTAGAAGAAGGAATTAATTGGGATGCTCTATTCATCCATGTAAGTACCACATGGGGAGAAAATTCTTGAATAACTTCTTGTATTTTTAATCTACAAAAAGGATTATATTGATTAAAAAATTTAATTTGTTCAATGTTTTCTATTTTTTGCTTTAGTTTATGAAATCTTCTTTGATTTGCTCTAATTAAAATTTTTTGACTAATACTTGTTCTTTTTTCCAATGATAAAGCAACTCTTTCAAAGAATAATTCTGCTCCTCCAAATTCTGCTCCATTCATAATATTGAGTATTTTTAGTTTAGAATTTTCTGCCATTTTTTTGCAATCTCAATCCAGGTAAAATAATTTTTTTTCTTTTTTAATTCTTTATTCATTCTAGTCCACAAATTATCATCGTTGAGCAAATTTATTGTATTTATGCAAAATTCTTCATCACTATTACAAACAAAGCCTGTTTTTTTATTTGAAACTCTTTCATTTAAACAACCAAGATTAGTTACCACTGCTGGCGTTCCAAGAACCTGAGCCTCTGCTAATGCCATACAAAAAGTTTCTTCTTTACTTCCTTTATAAATAAAAACTCGAGAATTTTCTAATTTATTAAAAAGTTTTTTTCTCTCAATAGGTTCATTCAAAATAACACCTTTATTTCTAAGTGATTTAGCTTTTGAAAGAATTGATTGAATTTCTTTGTAATGCTTTTTTCCAAATTTTCCGTATGTTTGAAATCCAGAGTATATTAACAATTTAGAATTCTTGCACTCAGGAAAAATTTTATTTTCCCATTTTTCAAGAAGCCAAGATAATCCTCGCATTGGATTAGAGGTATAAATGGCATTTCTTTCTGGACATTTTGACATTATTTTTCTTCTGAACAAATGCTGTTCAATTCCATATGGAATTACTACTTTCTCTTTTGCTGGTGCCCATAAAGGATATGTACTGAGATGATATTTACTCGAGAAAACAATCTTAAATTTATTTAAAAAAAGTTTTGACAAATATCTATATTTCAACAAATAAGTTGCTGGATTATGAATCCAAAATATTCTTTTCTTACACTGTTTTCGAAAATTTAGGAAGTTATCACCTCTATTTACTACTAGAGTATCAAAATTTTCTTTTTCTAAATCAGAATTTAATTTTTTCCAATATACTCCATTAATTTTTCCTTTATTTATACAATTATTATAAACAACCACCTCATTACCTAAATCTGACAAACTTTCAACTAGTGAAACAAAAGCAACCTCAGCTCCACCATGAGGTTTTTCTCTCAAGGTCTTTGAATCGAACTCAATACCATTATCGATAAATAAAATTTTTGTCATTTTTTATACTTTAAAAATGATAGTAGTGGATAAATTGCAGCTACTAGAGCTATTGTAAAACCTATTTCCTTTTCTTTGTAACCTTTTCTTAAAAAAAAACATTTCCAAAATCGTGAAAAAATTCTCCTAATATTTCTATTTAAAGTTTCATTTTGATTGGTATTTCTTAAATCAATAGCTTTTGCATTTGAATAACTATTTAATTTTTTAAAAAGATCATAAATATTTTTGCAATAATAATGATCAAGCTTATTTTCTAATGTTCTTCCCTGATTTCCTAACATTTTTATTTTGGGATGAACTCTTTGTTTACCCCATATCTTCATTTTATTTTTAAATAATCCAGCGTATGCAGATTTTCCAAAATATGCGCCCCATCCATAATTTATAATTTTTTTACCTAGATAATTTTTGACCTGTATCTGATGCCAATCAAATGAACTGATTTGAATTATTTTCTTTATTTCTTTTTTTAATTTCTTCGACACTCTTTCATCTGCATCTATCTCAAGAATCCATTTCCCCTTGCATTTGTTTATACCAAAATTTCTTCTGTCTCCTTCAATATTCCAATCACCTTTGTAAAAGCTTGAGGTATATTTTTTAACAATTTTTTCTGAACCATCATTACATTTATCTAAAATTACGACTATTTCGTCAGCAAAAGAGATTGTTTTAAGGCATTCTTCAATTTGTCTCTCCTCGTTTCTAATAACTATTAATACTGATAATTCGATCATAAATTTCCTTTAAAATATTTTTTAACCAGATTTACAACCTTTTCTATTTTTAATTCCAACATCAAATTATCAGAACTTCTATAATTGAAATTTTTGTGTCCCATTAAATCTTCTGGAGATTTTGTACTTGTGATTGCTAAATTATTTTCCCCCCATGGACCATAAATATCTTTATCACTGGGACCAAATAATCCAACAGTCTTTATGCTAGATAATGATGCCATATGCATTAAACCTGAGTCATTACCAATAAACAAATCACATAATTTCATTATATGAAAGATTTCAACTAAATTAGAATTTCCAAATAAATCGTAAATATAATCTTTTTGAATATTTAAAATATCCCTAATGAGTTTTCTCTCGTTTTCTGGACCAGTTATTATAAAAATAGAATTTTTAAACATTTTTTGTTTTTTTAATTTAAAAATCAAATCCTTGTATCTTTCCGCTGGCCAAATTTTTCCTTTCCAATTAGCTGTTGGAGCAATCATTATTAATTTATTGTTTTTCTTTAATTCCTTGATTTTTTTTAAATTTTCATTTCGAAATTTTTGATTTTTAGACAAATTTACTTGTGGGTTAAGAACCATACCTGAAATGTATCTTGTAACATCCTCAACTTTATGTTTTTTAATGATTGATTTTTGTTTTTTATATTTAATTTTTTTTTTAGAAAATAAAAAAAAACTTATGATCGAACCTCTTAAATCAATAACTAGTTCCCATTTATTCAAAACGACCTTAGTCCATAAAGTTAACCAATGAAGAGAAAATTTTTTCTTTTTAAAAATAATTAAATTATCAATATTTTTACAATATTTGAAGAAATTTGAAGGTATGTCACCACAAACGAATGTTAAATTGGAGTTTTTAATTTTTTTTTTAAAATATAGATTCAGACCAGAAGATAAAATACAATCACCTAATCTATTTGAAGAAATTATGAGTATTTTTTTCATTTAAATCATCTTGTTAAATTTTTTAATTAAAATAAATTAAAGTTATGCTTGATAACGATAGTTTTTATGGTCTTAAAGATAGGATTATTATTCAAATACATGGTAAAGATAAATTTTCTTTCATACAGGGTATTATCTCAAATGATGTTAACATTTTAAAAAAAAAAACTTCTATTTACTCATCTATTCTTACCCCACAAGGAAGATTTATAACAGACTTTTTTTTAACTATGTATAAAGACTCATTGTTAATAGAAATTCATGAAAATGATAAAGAAGTTATTTTTCAAAAGCTAAATATTTACAAATTACGCTCGGAAGTAGAATTTACAATCTTAAAAAATTGTAGTGTGCTTCTAATTTGTAGCAATTTTCAAAATTTATTTTCTAATCTTTCAAATGATCAAATATTATTTTTTGATGATCCAAGATTTAAAAATTATTTAAAAAGACTCTATTTTTTTAATAAAAAAGGTTATGAGATTCTTAAAAAAAATAATATTAAAGAAATATCATCCAATCAATATGATGAAATTAGGTTCAAGAATGGAATACCAGATTTTCAATTAGACGCTTCAAAGAATAAATCATTATTGATGGAGATGAGATTTGAGGATCTTAATGGAATTTCATGGGATAAAGGTTGTTATATGGGCCAAGAAATAACGGCAAGAATGAAATATAGAAATTTAATGAAACGTAAAATTTTTAATATTAAAATTGACTTTGTTACTCATCTAGAAAGTTCAATAAAAGTCGATAATCAAAAAATTGGTGAGTTAACAAGTCATAATAAAAAATACGGTTTTGGATATATAAATCTTAATTATTTTAAAACAAAAAATAAAAAATCGATTCGATGTGGTGATTCTTTTCTATCAATTCTAGAACCCTGGTGGTCAAAGGCTTAATTAAAGTTAAAATTTTTCTTTAACTCATTTAAAGTTCTAAATGGTGATTTATTACGCGAAATTAACTTTCTAACCTTTTCAAGTCCTTTGTGTCCAAAATCTTTAGTAATATTATTTTCTATCCATGTAAGATCCTGATTTTCTCTCAGTACTTTTATTCTTTGTTCCGTATTTAACCATTTCCACCTTAAGTTTATTTCATTGTATAGTTTTTCGAAACCTAGATTTTTAGAAGAAGAAGTTTTTATTATGCTAATATCCCAACCACTTCTGTTTTGAAAGTATGCCCTACTCCCAGACAACTCTGAGAAAGTAATATCTGAAAGATTATCAATATCACATTTAGTAACTACGATAATATCAGGAATTTCAAAAATTCCCGACTTCATAAATTGTATAGTATCACCACTTCCTGGCTGAACTCCTAATATAACCGTGTCTGAAATATCTTTTATAAAAATCTCAGACTGCCCTACACCGACTGTTTCAATAATTAAAAAGTCAAAAATTGACCTCATCACAACCATTGATGGAAATGTTAATTCTGATATACCACCTAAGAAACTTTTTGATGCCATTGATCTTACAAATACCTTTTCATCTGACGGATTAAGTAAAAATCTAGTTCTATCTCCAAGCAAGGCGCCACCAGATTTCGCTGAGGATGGGTCAATCGCAATAATACCGACAGATTTTCTTTTATCCCGAATATTCTTAATTAATTTATCTATCAAAGACGATTTACCGACACCAGGGGACCCAGTAATTCCAATGACATGAGCCTTTGCCTTAGAATGCATTTTATCTAACTTATCAATAATTTCAGGTGAATTAAAATCAGTTTCAATTTTCTCTAGCAGATAAGACAATTCAATTTTTTTTTTCAAATTCTTAGACATTAATTTAATAAAAAAGAAAAATTATATGATTTTTTAAGTGCTTTATGTAAATGATTTATTAATTTTTTTCTATTCTTTCTTAATTCCATATTATCGTCATTTACAATAACGTTATCAAAAAAGTTATTAATAATTAATGTGGTTTTGTTAACTATTGAATTATCATCCAATAAACATTCTTTTCCTAAATTATTCAATTTTTTGTCGATTAAACAAAGAAACTCATAAAATTGCATCTCCTCTTTTTGATTGAAAAGATTTTCATCTATTTCACTTGTTTGACATTCTTCATTTAACGAATCTAATCTCTTGAATGCCTGTAAAAAAGAAATTCCATCCTTTGTTTTTAAAAATTTCTGTAATTTATTTACTTTAAGAAAAGTCAAATGAGGATTCATGGCATTGTCCGCAAATGATGCTCTTATTACATCCGTATAAAAACCACTTTCTTCAAAAAGAATTTCTATTCTTTTTTTAAAAAATTCATATAAAGTTTCATATTCCATTTCAACTTGTATATTCTGTTCTTGATAAATTTTTTTGAGATATGAAAACAATTCATTAAAATTAAAATCTATTTTTTTTTCTAAACAAATTTTTATGATTGATAATGCTGCTCTTCTAATACCAAATGGGTCTCCGGTTCCTTTAAGTGATTTTTTAGAAATGAAATAGCCCAAGATTGCATCAAATTTTTGTGTAATAGAAAGTATAAATGTCAAAAAGTTATTATAATTTACAGAATATTCATATTCATATTGGTCTGAAAAAGCTTGATACACCTCTTTTGGGAATTTTTCATTGTATGCATAATAACCCCCAACTTTTCCTTGTAAACCTGGATATTCATTGACCAATTCAGTGGCCAAATCAGCATTGGAAAATGAAAGATAGTCAGTTTCAAAATTAATTTTTTTATTAATTTTCTTATAAATAAATTGAACACCTAAACTAATCCTTACAGATCTTTCATATAAATTACCAGCATTCTGATAGAAAATTATATTATTAAGATGAGAATTTCTCTCACGCAAACCTATTTTTTGATCTTCATTTAAGAAAAACGAAGCATCACTGAATCTTGCTTTAAGAACATTCTGCGTTCCTTTAATCAATTGTTTTTTTTTATTATTATTTAAATTAGACACAAAACAAAAATTATTTGATAACATTTTATTTTGACTTTTGAATGAAAAAAAGTCTTGTTTATCAGTAACTATATTCTCAATCAAGAATTCTGGTAATTTAAAGAATTTTTTATCAAATTCTCCAAAAAATACATTCGGATTTTCAACAGAGTCACTAGTCCTTTTTAATAAGGAAGCATTAATATCTAAAACTAGGTTTTTTCTTTTACAAAATTCTTCTATTTTTGATTTGATTTTCTTTTCTCTTTTTAATCTATCTACAATAACATAGTATTTCTCTAATTGTTTTCTGTAAGTTACATAATTAGAACATTTAAATTTTTTTTCTCCAAAGTAATAATTTCCATATGTATGATTGCATGACTCTAGCCCAGCATACGAAAATTTTATTACTTTTTTATCAAAGATACATAGAATATTTTTAATTGGCCTAATCCATCTATCTTCATGGTTACCCCATCGCATTGATTTTATCCATCTAATTGATCTAAGTAGTATAGGTAGGTTTTCTTCAAGGAGGTTTGATATTTTTTTTTCGCCACTTTGTTTCTCATACAAGTAATATAAATTTCCATTTATTTCTTTTTTTGAGAGTTGTGAAGTGTCTTTAAGGCTATTAGATTTAAGAAAACCTGTAATTGCAGATTCTTTAGAATTAACTTTAGGGCCCTTAATAAGGTTTATTTTTTTTTTTGTAATCTTTGGTAAGTCTTTTATAAATAAAACAACCCTTCTAGATGTCGACATCGTTATGATTTTATCGAATTTTATATCAAACCGTTTCAGCAATTCTTCAAATAACCTTTTGAGCTCTAATTCCAATAAGTCCTGAGTAGAAGATGGTATTTCTTCACCATAAATTTCTAATAAAAACTCACTCATCATTATTCACTATTAATTTGCAGCAACTTTGTACCAAGGACCTTATTCTAAGAATATAAGATTGTCTTTCTGAAACAGAGACTAGACCACGCGAGTCAAGTAAGTTAAATGTATGACTGGCTTTTATACACTGTTCATAAGCAGGTATGGGAAGTTTTTTGTTAATAAGGTCTTGGGCATTTTTCTCAAAAAATTCAAAAGATTTATATAAATAGTCTCTAGATGCAAATTCAAAATTAAAAAACGACATTTGTCTTTCGTTCTCCAAAAAAATATCACCATATGTAATTCCGCTTTCATTCATGATGACATCATAGATACTCTTAGCATCTTGAACAAAAATCGCTATTCTTTCAAGACCGTATGTAAGCTCAAGGCTCACTGGTCTACAATCTATCCCACCGATTTGTTGGAAATAAGTAAATTGACTTATTTCCATACCATTACATTGTACCTCCCAACCTAAACCAGTTGCGCCTAGTGTTGGACTTTCCCAATCATCTTCAATAAATTTGACATCATTATTTTTAATATCAATATTTATAGATCTTAAACTTTCTAAATATAATTCTTGTGAATTTAATGGATTAGGCTTAATTAAAACTTGCAATTGATAATAATGCTGAAGCCTGTTTGGATTCTTCCCGTACCTACCATCTGAAGGTCTTCTACAAGGTTGAATATAAACTGCTTTCCAAGGTTTTTTTCCTATTGCTTTTAACGCAGTCGCTGGATGAAAAGTGGCTGCTCCCATTTCCATATCATAGGGATGCATTTGAAGACATCCTTTTGTTTTCCAGTAGTTCAAAAGATTATCTATAATTTGTTGAAAACTTAACATCACAAACTTTTTAAAAAATAATTTAAAATTATTTTTAGAATACTATATTTTAAAACACACTTATCAAATTAAATTATACCTAATGTAAAATATTAACAATGAATATCATAAAACTAAACGCAAATAACGGGAAAAATCCACTTGAAATATTTTTTGATTGGTTAGAACCTGATGTATTTAAAATAAATAAAAATATAACTGATAGCCTAGCCGGAAGTGCGTCTTTAGTTACCGAGTTGTCGGGTCACATAATTAATTCTGGTGGTAAAAGAATACGGCCTCTTTTAACAGTGGCATGTTCAAAACTATGTAACTATACAGGAAGTAGACACATTAATCTTGCTTCAGTAATTGAATTCATTCACACCGCAACGCTTTTGCACGACGATGTTGTAGATAATAGTAAAAAAAGAAGAGGTAAACACTCTGCTAATTTTATATGGGACAACAAATCGAGCATATTAGTTGGAGATTATCTTCTAAGCAAGGCTTTTCGAATGCTAATAAAAGACGGATCTGCCAATTGTCTAGATATCATATCTAAAGCATCAGTAAAAATTTCACAAGGAGAAGTCAAACAACTTGTTTCAGTTAAAAACTTGCATACCAATGAATCCCAATATCTAGATATAATAGATCATAAAACTGCTGAGCTCTTTTCGGCTGCATGTCAACTTGGTGGAGAAATAAGTGAGGCAAATAAAGAAAAAAAAATGAGTTTAGCTGAGTTCGGAACTTTTTTAGGAATTGCTTATCAAATAATAGACGATACCCTTGATTACTTTTCAAATTTTAAAACTTCTGGAAAAAATGCAGGAAATGATTTAAAAGAGGGAAAAATGTCGCTACCTTTGATAATTTGTTATCGAAGATGTAATAAATCAGAAAAGAAATTAGTAGAATACATTATTGGAAAAAATAGCACTAATCAAAACGACTTTAGAAAAATAATCTCATTAATGGAAAAATATAATGTGAGAAATGATTGCATTAAAAAAGCTATTCATTTCTCCATAATGGCAAAAGATAGTCTGGGTATTTTTCCAAATTCAGTAGAAAAAACGAAATTCTTAAATCTAGTTGATTATTTAGTTCACAGAACCAGTTAATAAATGGAATAGATTTTGCAGGTTTTCATTCATGGAAAAGTCTAATCAACTTTCATCAACCAGTTACTTTAAAGCAAAAACTTTAGAGTTTCTCTCAAAAAACTACCTTTTTGTGTTAACAATATTTATAGTTCTTATTTTTTTCATTTAATTTTTTTTTTTTTTCATTAACTTATTCAATATGGATGAAGTTAATAAACTTTCTAAAAGGGTCTTAAGGTACGCAAACCTTGGAACATCTGCTGGAAGTATTGCATTCAAGCTTTTTGAAACAAAGTTTCTTAAGAAAGAACATCAAAAAAATGCGCAGGATCTTAGAGAGATCCTCGGTGGACTTAAAGGACCAATAATGAAAATTGCTCAACTGTTGTCCACTGTACCTGACTTATTGCCTGATGAATATATGAAAGAACTTACTAAATTACAGTCTAATGCCCCTCCAATGGGATGGAACTTTGTTAAGAGGCGTATGAAAAACGAACTTGGATTTAACTGGTTGGATTCCTTTGAATCCTTTGAAAAACAACCTTTTGCTGCAGCTTCTTTGGGCCAAGTACACAGAGCAGAACATTCAGGAAATCAAGTGGTATGTAAACTTCAATATCCTGATATGAACTCAATTGTTGATGCAGACATAAACCAACTTAAGTTGATTTTTTCTGTATATAAGAAAATTGACAAAAGTATTGATACAACTGAAATTCAAAAGGAAATTGGTGAAAGAATTAGAGAAGAACTTGATTATTATCAAGAGCAAAAGCACATGAAAATATTTCAAATGATTTTTGAAAATTCTAAAGAAATAGTAATTCCAAAAATCTTTGAAGAAATATCAACAAAAAGACTAATAAGTATGAATTATCTTGATGGTCAAAAACTTTTAATGTTTAAAGATTCCTCACATTCGCTAAGAAAGACTATTGCTCTCAATATGTTTAAAGCTTGGTATTTTCCATTTTACAAATATGGTGTAATTCATGGAGATCCTCATCTTGGAAATTATTCATCTGATAAGAAAGGAAATATAAATCTTTTAGATTTTGGGTGTATAAGAATCTTTAAACCTTCGTTTGTTAACGGAGTAATAGATCTTTATGAAGCAATTAAAAATAATAACCAAGAACTCGCCGTTCATGCATACGAAAGTTGGGGATTTGAAAATATTACAAAAGAATTAATCAACATTCTAAATATTTGGGCAAAATTCCTTTACTCTCCATTACTTGAAGATAAAGTAAGAAAAATGCAAGAAACCAACTCCTCGACATATGGAGCTGAAGCAGCTTCTAAGGTACACAAAGAACTAAAAAAAATTGGTGGAGTTAAACCACCTCGTGAATTTGTTTTCATGGACAGAGCCGCTATTGGCCTTGGTTCTGTTTTTCTACATCTTGACGCTGAGGTAAATTGGTATCGTATATTTCATGAACTGATTGATGGTTTTAAAATGAAAGATCTTAAAAGCAGACAAGAAACAGCTTTAAAAAAGGTTAAATTGGAAAATAATCATTAAATGAATTCGTTATCTTTTCTGAAAAGGATAACATTTTGTCTAACTCCGACATAGTTTTTGACATTTCCTCTGAATCATCATTTATCCACACCATAAAAGTTTGTGTGTAGATAAATAAAATTACTTTCTTTTTAAAAATATCAAAAAAAGATCCATCATAAGCATTCGTAAGTTCGAGATAAAAATCCAATGAATTTAATATTTTAAATGATACAGACTTTATCATTGATAAGTTACTTCTAAAAACTAAAATTATGCTTTTTAATGCTTTTTTATATGGTCTCATTAACTCCAGTCTAAGCATTATTAATTCAAATAAATTATCTTTTGTTGAGGAGCTTTCTAAATCTCTGAAATCAAAATTTTTTTCTACTTGCAAATCAATCATACTAGAAAATTCTTTTAATATATCTTCTTTTTTTCTAAAAATTTGATTAATTTCAGCAACGGAGATTTTCTCTTCATCTGCTAGTCTTTTTAAAGAAAAATTTTGCCAACCTAGTTTTTCAATCATTTGAAAAGCTGCATTTATTAACTTAAGTTTTTTCTGGGATAAATTCATACAATTAAGTTGTAAAACATATATTAATATATATTCTATTAGCGTTGTATATAAAAATTAGAGAAGGTCAACCAAGTTTTTAGATCAATTTAATAATTATTTTATAATATTTAATTCATACGAATGGAAATTAAAGACATAGAAGAGTGTATTAGTAAAGTTCCAGACTATCCAAAGCCTGGCATACTTTTCTATGATATATCCTCTCTTTTATTAAATAATAGAGCATTTCAAAGCTCAATTGAACTATTAAAAAACCTAATTAAAAATTATAAATTTGATCTAATTGCAGGAATTGATGCAAGAGGGTTTATATTTGCTTCAAGTATGGCATATAGTTTTAATAAGGGTTTGGTTATGATTAGAAAAAAAAATAAACTACCTGGAAATAAAATAAGCTTCGAATATGAACTTGAATATGGAAAAGATACACTGGAGGTAAATGTAAATTTAAAAAATAAAAAAATTGTAATTATTGACGATTTACTAGCCACAGGTGGTACTTTAAATGCTGCAATCCAACTCATTGAAAAATCTGGAGGAAAGGTAAGCTGTTTCGCTTCTTTGATCGAATTAGATTTTCTTGATGGAAGAAAAAAAATTAAAATACCAATTGAAACCTTGATACATTACTAATCAAAACTAAATTTAAAATATGACCCGTGTTCACAAACTTTTTCTCAAATGGCTTCTTCAATTTAGTTTAATGAGTTTTTTTCTTTTTTTTATTTTTGATCAAGGATTAATACTCAAGATAGTCAGTTCCGACAGAAGCTACATAACAAGTTTAATAATCATGTCTTTCTTTGCTGTAAGCATTCATTGTTTCTACCATACCTTTAAAATATCTGATGAATTAAATAAAGCACATGTGATAAAAAAAAGTCTTCTTGACGAAAATGTAAAATTAAGAATCATCGATGATGCTCTTATACTTACGTCTAAGGGTGAGATTTCAGATGGAATTGTAAGGGATTATTTTAAGGATTTAATAGGATTAAAAAAAAATGGAGCCACATCTCATGTTCAAATATTAGACAGCTATATAAAAAAGACTGTTGGTTTCTATGAATTTGGATGGTTCTGTTCTGATATAATGTTGAAGCTTGGTTTGATAGGAACAGTCATAGGATTTATAATAATGTTGAGTTCATTATCTGATATAACTACTTTCGATGTTACATTGCTTCAAGGAGTCCTAACTACCATGGGAAGTGGGATGGGTGTTGCACTTTACACAACACTGTCAGCCCTTGTAGCAGGAGTCATGGTCGCAATTCAATATTTTAATCTTGAGAGTGGATGTGAAGAACTCTTTTCAGTTTTAAATCAAATATCTGAAGTTAGCATAGATAATAGTTTATAATGTCGTACTCTGGAAGAAGATTAAGGGCTGATCCTTTTACTGATTTATTATTTAATATTTTACTATCTTTTACACTATTAATGTTTTTAGCTATTATTTTTATGAATCCTATTCCTAAAACTGGTGTAATTAATCCTAAAGCTGAGTATATAATTACAGTTAGCTGGAAAGACAATAATCCTGATGATGTGGACACATATGTTCAAAGTCCAACTGGTGATTTGGTTTGGTTCAGAGCGAAGGAAGCAGGATTCGTTCATCTTGACAGAGATGACAGAGGTCTTCTTAATGATACTATTGAAATTAATGGTGAGAAAGTTCAAAATCCACTCAATCAGGAAGTTGTAACAATTAGAGCTGTTGTTCCTGGAGAATATATTGTTAATATACATTACTATGCGACTAAAACTGAACAACCAGTTGATGTAAACGTAAAAGTTGAAAAAGTTAATCCAAGGTTAGAGGTTATTTATTACGGGACAATAAAATTAGAAAAAAAAGGTGTAGAAAAAACTGCAACAAGATTTAATATTACTCAAGACGGAATAGTAAGTATTTCAGGAAATTTATTTAAAAAATTAGTTCCTGAAAACTAGAGAAAGGAAACAATGAATTCAGAAATTTTTTTTATAATTATATGCTATGTTATTTTGGCATTTCTTTTAGTTTTATTTAATTTAAGAACAAACTTTCATTGGCTGATTAAATCATCAATGATAGTCTTAACAACTTTCTTCTACATCTTAACATATGATTCCTTCAAGAATCTCATGGGATGGCCCTCAAATGATAATCTGCCAGACAGATTCAGATTAGTTTCGGCTCAAATTTATGAACCAAATGCACTAATTAACTCTGAGGGATCGATTTTTCTTTGGATAACCGACATGGATGATTTGGCAGGATTAAGCACACCACGATCTTATAGCTTAAAATACAATAAGGAAGTTCATGAAAGAGTTTCTAAAGCTCTTGTTAGCCTTAAAAACGGAATACCACAAATGGGTGAAAATATTGACGAGAATAAAAAAAATATTATTTCTTCAATTTTAAAAAAAGAAAAAGCATCTACGGTGAGTTCAAAACTAAATTTTTTTGATATGCCAAATCAACTTTTACCAGAAAAGTGATGAAATATCTTTTTATTATTTTTCTTTTAATTGGATGTTCAGAAAATAATAACTCCTACTTTCCTCTAGAATCAAGCAGATCGTGGTCTTACAAAGTTGAAATTCAGCCAGAAATAGAACAAAAAACCATTTATAAAAAGGTCAACCTATCTCTTGGTAAAAAAAAAATAAAAATAAACGGTGAAGAGAACTCACTTTATCCTTTTATGAGAGAAGATGGATCAATTTTCTTCTATGCTTCAAATAGAAATGGTGTTCACAGAAAAGGATATAAATTCCTAAAGGACAAGAAAGTCATGGCTGATAAAGAAGAAAGGATTGTACTACCAAGGCCACTCAAAATTGGAAAAAAATGGGAAGTTCAAAGCAAAACTTATTTAATACTAAAAAGATACCCTTATTACGATTACCGAGCCACTACTAATTTTGAAATAAAATACAAAATCAAATCTGAGAATGAAATTGTTAACACTCCTGCTGGGAAATTTAAAAATTGTCTTTTAGTTGAAGGTTTTGGAAAAACAAAATTTATAGGAGATAGTGAAATTGGAACTATAGAAATAACAATAACATCAAAAGAATGGTATGCGAAAGGTGTTGGATTGATCAAATCTTTGAGAGTTGAAAAAACAGACTCTGATCTATTTGGAACAACAAAAATGACTCAAATTCTTGAGGATTATAAGTAAAACATTTATTTATGGTTATTAATAAAACAATTTTTATTTTTTTTTTCTCCTTATTAGTGCTCTACCTTGGTAAATTTATATTATTACCTCTCTCGATTTCACTATTCATTTATCTAGTAATAAAGTCTCTATCTAATAAATTTTTAATTTATATTAATAATTTTTTTAAAATTAAATTAAGCGAATTTTTGGCTTTATTAATTGTATTTCTAATATTATTCAGTTTCCTATATTTTTTCTGGATAATACTTGAATTTAATATTACTCGAGTAAAACAAAAATCACTTGTATATCAAAATAATTTAAATGACATACTCGATTTATTCTCAAATACAATAATCAAAAGAATAATACCTTTAAATGATGTTTTTAATGATTTAGATTTTATGAATATTTTTTCAAAAACGTTAAATAGCTTATCAAATTTAGCAGGAAGTTTCTCTTTCATAATAATACTTTTAATTTTTTTTATTATTGAAGAAAAGTATTTTGTTAGAAAATTAAAACTCATTGTTAACAAAAAAAATATGCAAATAATAAAAAAGATAAATTATGATATTTTCTATTATTTTCAAATAAAATTCTTTACAAGCTTTTTGACAGGTTTTTCCACGTTCATTGTTTTATATTTCCTACAAAATGACCTAGCACCAACATTTGGTTTACTCTCATTTATTCTTAATTTCATACCTCTAATTGGATCACTAGTTTCAATTTTACTACCTTTTGTTTTTTCTGGAATCCAATTCCTAAGTTTTTATGAACCGACTTTAACATTAATTACACTTACAATTATTCAAATTTTTATTGGTAACTTTTTAGAACCTAAGATGATGGGAAATACACTGAATATTAGCCCATTAGTCATGATTTTATTCTTATCATTAATGGGAAAACTTTGGGGAATTGCCGGTATGTTTTTAAGTGTTCCTTTTTTGGTTGTTATTTTGATAATACTTAGAAGAATCAATTCTACAAAAAAAATTGCTATTTTCTTATCAGAAAAAGGCAATAATTAATTAAATTTTATCTTTCTATCAAGAGAAAGGATTATTCCAAAACCAATAAAATAGGTAAGCATTGATGATCCACCATATGATACCAATGGAAGAGGTAACCCAACAATAGGTAAAATTCCAATTACCATAGACATATTAATAAATGATGCAAAAAAGAAGTTTGTAATTACACCATATCCAACAATACGATTAAAATTATCGTGAACAAATCTTCCGGTAATATAATAAGCCATATAAGTTATTAAACAAATAAGACCTACTACTGATATTGTGCCAAAGAAACCAAACTCTTCTCCAAGCATTGAAAAAATAAAATCTGTATGTTTTTCAGGTAAAAAATCCAGATGTGATTGAGTCCCTTTTGTCCAACCCTTTCCGAATGTTCCGCCTGAACCAACTGCAATTTGAGATTGTATGATGTGATAGCCAGAACCCAAAGGATCATTCTCAGGATCAAAAAGTGTTAAAATTCTTTGTTTTTGATATTCTTTAAGTCCACCCCAAAGATAGGGTGTAATAATCAATGATAGAAGTCCAAGAATACCAAAAAATTTAAATGTTATTCCAGAGATAAAAAAAATTACTACACTTACAAAAAGAATAAGCATAGCTGTGCCAAGATCTGGTTGAATTAATATCAGAATAAAAGGTATTACAACTAATGTTAAGGGGACAAATAAAAATAAGTAGTCTCTTGGTTCATGCATTTTTTTTTCGTCAAAAAATTTAGCTAAAGAAACAATTAGAAAAATTTTCATGATTTCTGATGGTTGGAAATTTATACCATAAAAGTTTATCCATCTTCGTGCTCCTTTTCCTAAGTATCCGTAAAATGAGGCAATAATTAACAAGACAAGTCCAATAAAATAAAAAATGTAAGCATTTTTTTTCCAAAATTCTATCTCGACCAAACCAAATAGAATCATCAGTGAAAATCCAAAAATTATTTTATATACATGAGAAATTAAAATATTTGATTCTTCTCCAAAAGTTGCACTATAAATCATTACCAAACCAACAAAACTCAAAAAGCCAACTAGAAAAATAAAAAACCAGTTTAGATTTTTAAATTTAATTATTAATTCCGACATTTATAAGTATTTCTTCAAAGCCAATTGCATAACTCTTTTTGCAATTGGTGCTGCAACTTTAGATCCACTACCCATATGTTCAGCAACTACTGTCATTGCAAATTTAGGTTTATCGAAGGGCGCGTAACAGGTAAAAATTGAATGATCTCTTAGCTTGTAAACTAAATCTTCATTTTTAATAACTCCATCTTTTCTCTCTCTTTCCTCTAGGGATATTTTCCTAACTTGAGATGTTCCAGTTTTACCAGCCATTTTCTGAATACCTGAAAGTTTTGAGGAGAATGCTGTTCCATTAATTTCATTCACAACCGAATACATTGATTTTTTAATGAAATTTAAATTATTTTTATTAATTTGAAGATCCTCAAATTTTCTATTTTTATATACAACACTTGGAAGTATTTTTTTTCCTGTTGCAATTCTTGCTGTCATGACCGATATTTGCAAAGGAGTAGAAAGCATAAATCCCTGGCCAATAACTGTATTAAATGTTTCTCCTTTTTGCCATTTTTCGCCTCTATTTTTAATTTTCCATAAACTATCTGGCATTAATCCATTCAATTCGTTAGGAATATCAATACCCGTGGATTTCCCTAGTGAAAAAATTTTCGAAAATTCTGCTAAATCATCTACTTTAAGTTCTTTTGCTAAATTATAAAAGTAACAATCACAAGATTTCTTGATAGCCTCGAACAAATTAACCTCACCATGTCCTTCTTTTTTCCAACAATGAAATTTTCTTTTTCCAAGTTTTACATGACCTGAACAAAAAAACTTTCTATTTTTATTATAATTCAGATTTTCAATTGCATGCAATGCAGCAATTAATTTATAAGTTGAACCAGGGGAATAAAGTCCTGCAACACATCTGTTCAATAATGGATTAAATTTATCATCAAGCAATGAATTCCATTTTTCTACACTTACTCCATCGCTAAATTCATTATTATTAAACGAAGGAGAAGAAACAAGACAGTTAACACCTCCATTTATGCAATCAATCATTACAACCGCACCACTAATCCCTTTCATTTCTTCGTAAGCTTTTTCTTGAATTTCTCCAATCAAAAAAGTTTTAATATTTCCTCCTGGAATCGCATTTTTTTTCTTAATTTCTTTTTTTATTTCTCCCTTTGAATTAGTCTCAAATTTGATCCATCCATCTGAACCTAGAAGTTTTGAATCAAGCTTTTTTTCAATACCTGATATTCCATATTTTAGATTTGATAGTTTTTTTTTTTCAATCTCTCTTTTATAACCAACATAACCTAATACATGAGAAAAAATTAAATCGTTTTTGTAATTTCTCACTCTTTCTTTTGTTATTATCAAAAAAGGAAATTTATTTTTCATAAATTCTAAAAATTCCAACTCATTCCATGTTAAACTTTTTTTTATTATTATAAAATCAGATAGATCTTGTTCCGACAGATTTACTTTAATATCCTGTAAATCTTTTTTTGAAAATTCGATGTGTCCATTTAATTTTAAAATATATTTATTAATTAAATTTTTTTTGTCTTTGAATATACTTAATTGATAATCAGTTTTATTAGATGCAATAGGTTGATCATAAAAATCAAAGATAGTTCCCCTCTCAGGATATAATATCTTTACCTTTAATCTATTTATATCTGATAATTTTCCGTATTTTGATTTTTGAAGAATTTGAAGATAAAATAATTTTCCAAAAATTAGTAATGATAAAAAAGATTTTGAAAGGCCAAGAATTAGTGCTCTTCTTCTTAATTTCTTTTCTAAATTAACATCTCTACTCATGATAGTTTTTAAATTTAAAACTTAATTTATTTACAATTTTAAAAAACAATGGAAACAAAGCAATAGTAAATATAAAACTTACCATTAAATTTTGGAAACTAATTGAAGAAATGCCCAAAAATAACTTAATAAAAAGTGTTAGTGACAAGTATGTAGTTAAACCAATAATAAATTTTACCCATATTTCTTTTAAATCATAAGTTGTTAAATCACTAAATAACTTTCTTCTTGAATATTGAATTGATAAGAAAAATAAGCAGGTTATTCCAACAATATCCCCATTTAATAAATCATAAACAACTGTCATAACTAAAATAGAGAATGGAGAAAATTTTTTATGATCGATATATACCCAAGTATAGATTACTGTGAAAAACATGTATGGTTTTATTAGTTGATCTTGTAGTAAATAATTCGGTGAAAATTCAAAGAAAATAAAAAAAAGAATAAATAAATAAGGAAGAGATTTGAATATTAAATTATTAAGCATTTAAAATTAATCTTTAAATTCTTTTTTAAAATTATAAATAAGAACATTAACATAAATGGAATCTGTATTTTTTGCAAATGGGATCAAAAATACATCATTTAGTGTTTTAAAGATTCTTCCAATTTTTATACCCTCTTTGAAGTATCCTGCAGCATCAGTAGATACAACTATCTCGCCATGTTTTAAATCAAACTTTTGTTCAACATGCTTTAATTCTAACCTTTCTTTTCTACCTTGAACAAAAAATGATTTTTTTGATTCAATTGATGTTACTGGTATTATTGAATTTTGATTAAAAATAGTTAAAACTTTCGAAGAATTTGATCCCAACTCTATAACCCTCCCAATTAGTCCTTTCTCATTGAAAACAACATCATTAATCTTTAAACCATCATTTTTTCCAACATCTATATATAAAATTGAACCATCATCTTTATATGCATCAATAAGAATTCTAGCTGTAATTTTCTTAAGGTAATCAACCTCTTTAATATCCATAATATTTTTTAATCTTCTATTTTCTAATATTAAGAAATTATTTTTGTCTAATTGTTTTTTTAGGGCTTTATTTTCCTTAATAAGTTCCTCATTAATTTTTTTTGCTTTTGTAACCTCATCAAAATAAGTAATTGACTGATTAATTAACTGAAAAGGTTTTTGAACAAATATAAAAAAAGGTTTTCCAATAGACATTACATTATACCTAGCGGATTTGATGAAAGAACTGTTAGTTATTGACAATATAAAAAGAAATACTGAAATAGAACAACATAATATTACATTCAAAACATAGCTGTTAAGCATGCTTGAATTTAATCCCCTTCCAAAAGACGACTTATTTACCATAAGCTTAATAGCTGCTTGTTAAAACTGAACGAAGATCTTTAAGATTCTCAGCACATTTTCCCGTTCCTTGCACAACACAGCTAAGAGGATCATCGGCTATACTTACAGGCAATCCAGTTGAATCTCTTATTACTTGATCTAATTCACCAAGTAATGAACCCCCTCCAGTCAGAACAATTCCTTTGTCAACGATATCTGCGGCTAACTCTGGATCTGAGTTTTCCAAGGTATTAGTAACTGCCTCAATAATTGCTTGAACAGGTTCTTGAAGCGCATCTGCTATCTGTCTTTGATTTATCACAACTTCTTTTGGAACACCTTTTAACAAATCTCTACCTTTAATGTGAAGCACTTTTCCATCCCCAGTATTAGGTGCAGCTGCAACACCAATGGCTTTTTTAATTCTTTCAGCACTACTTTCACCAACAAGAAGATTATGAGATCTTCTTATGTAGTTTATTATGGCAGTGTCCATTGCATCACCTCCAACTCTCACAGAATGGGCATGAACTATTCCTCCTAGCGCTAGTAAAGCAACTTCAGTAGTTCCACCTCCAATATCTACCACCATAGAACCAGATGGTTCTGTTACTGCCAAACCAGCACCAAGTGCTGCAGCCATAGGCTCGTCTACCAAATAAACCTTACGAGCACCAGCAGCAGCAGCGGAACCTTCAATTGCTCTTCTTTCAACAGAAGTTGCTCCAGAAGGGACACAAACAACTATTACTGGGCTGAAAAAACTATTATGATTATGGGCTTTCCTTATAAAATGTTTTATCATTTCTTCTGCTACGTCGAAGTCAGCAATAACGCCATCTCTCATCGGTCTTATAGCTTGAATATTACCAGGAGTTCTTCCTAACATTGTTTTTGCCTCATGACCAACAGCAAGAACCTTTGGTTTAGCTTCTTTTTTATCATTTGATAATGCCACAACTGAAGGCTCGTTAAGAACTATTCCTTTTCCCTTTACATAAATTAAAGTGTTTGCTGTGCCAAGATCGATGGCAATATCCTGAGATAAAAAAGAGAAAAATTTTTTCATTTTTTATTTTCTACATCCATAAGTCATAAAAAGCAATAAATTAAATTACATGTTTGTCCAATTTCGAACTAGAAGTCTGTAACAATGATTTTGAGTCTAATACCTTTTTTCTTTTCATAATCAATTTATTCATAGCATTTATATAAGCCTTAGCAGATGCAACCATAGTATCTACATCACTTCCAAGCCCTTGGACTGTAATCGAATTCTCTTCTAAGCGAACGTTAACCTCTGCTTGAGCATCTGTTCCTTTAGTTATAGCATTTACCTGATAAATCATAAGGTTGGCTTTATTTGGTATTATTGTTTTTAAACTATTAAATATTGCATCAATAGGACCATTACCTGTTTTTTTAATAGTTTTCTTTTCTCCAAAAATACTTAATTTCAAGGTTGCCTCTGACTTCTTTATTGTCCCACATTTTAAAGAAAGATCTAATAGCTCTATATAATTTTTCTTTTTAAAATTTTTTTCATCATCTATTAGTGCGTAAATATCTTCCTCAAAGACTTGTTTTTTTTTATCAGCTAGATCTTTAAACTTTTTAAAAAGCATATTAATTTTTTTCTCTTCAAATTCATAACCAAGGTCTGACAATTTTACCTTAAAAGCATGTCTTCCAGAATGTTTTCCTAGAACTAGTTCAGAGGATGAGAGACCAATAGAATCAGGTGTTATAATCTCATAAGTATTTGAATTTTTAAGCATACCATCTTGATGAATTCCTGATTCATGTGCAAATGCGTTCTTCCCAACTATAGCTTTATTTGGCTGAACAGGAAACCCCGTAATACTTGAAACTAAATGAGAAATTAAAGTAATCTTTTTTGTGTCGACTTCAGAAAAGAAAGGAAGAAGATCGCTTCTTGTTTTCAAACACATGACAACTTCCTCAAGCGCAGCGTTTCCTGCTCTTTCTCCTATTCCATTGATTGTGCATTCTATTTGTCGTGCACCATTGGTAATTGCAGAAAGTGAGTTTGAAACTGCTAAACCCAAATCATTATGACAATGGACAGAAATTACCGATTTATCGATGTTTGAAACATTAACTTTAATTTTTTTTATCAAATTTCCAAATTCTTCTGGGATAGCGTAACCGACTGTATCAGGTATATTGATTGTTTTAGCCCCTGATTTTATGGCAACTTCAATACTTTTATATAAAAAATTTAAATCTGTTCTTGATGCGTCTTCAGGAGACCACTCAATATCATCAGTATATCTTGCTGCCCTCGCAATACTTTTTTTTATTGAATCCAGAACTTCTTTTTTTGACATTTTTAATTTATACTTCATGTGAAGGTTACTTGTAGAAATAAATGTATGGATTCTTCTTCTTTTGGCGTATCCCAATGCTTCGCCAGCTGCGTCAATATCTTTATATTGGGCTCTAGCTAAACCACACACAACAGAATATTTTGATATTTCAGATATTTTTTTTACTGCTTGAAAATCACCTTTTGATGCAAAAGGGAAACCTGCTTCGATAATGTCCACTTTCATATCATTTAATTTAGAAGCAATCTCCACCTTATCTTCTACAGACATGGATGCGCCTGCAGACTGCTCACCATCTCTTAATGTAGTATCAAAAATTAAAACTTTTTCTTTGTTCATCATTTATAATATTATTAATTTTTATTTTTATTCACCAGTTTATTTGAACTAATCCAAGGCATCATTTTCCTTAGTTTTTCTCCAACTATTTCAATTTCTTTGTTCTCTTGAATCCTCTTTTCTGCTTTGAAGTTAAGTTGACCTGATTTACATTCCAATATCCAGTCTCTAACAAACTTACCGGTTTGAATCTCGTCTAATACCTTTTTCATCTCTTTTTTTACATTTTTATTTATTATTCTTGGCCCTCTAGTTAAATCTCCATACTCTGCGGTATTTGAAATAGAATATCTCATATTTGATATTCCACCTTCATAAATTAAATCAACTATAAGTTTTACTTCGTGAAGGCATTCGAAGTATGCCATTTCTGGTGAATATCCAGCCTCAACTAATGTTTCAAAACCAGCTTGGATTAAAGCTGTTAAACCACCACACAAAACAGATTGTTCACCAAATAAATCTGTTTCACATTCCTCCTTAAAAGTCGTTTGGATAATACCAGAACGCCCTCCTCCAATTGCTGATGCATAGGAGAGACCTAATTCTAGTGCATTTCTGGAAGCATCTTGATGAATTGCAATAAGACAAGGAACCCCTGCGCCTGAGAGGTATTGACCTCTTACAGTGTGTCCTGGTCCCTTAGGAGCTATCATAAAAACATCAAGATCCGTTCTGGGTGTTATTAACTGAAAATGTATTGATAGCCCATGAGCAAAGAGTAAACAGGCACCTTTCTTTAAATTCTTTTCCAAAAAATCATTATATAAATCTGCTTGTAATTCATCTGGTACCAATACCATGCAAACGTCAGCCCATTTTGACGCCTCGTCTACACTTTGGACTTTGAACCCATCTTTTTCTGCTTTTTTAATAGAGGAAGAATTTTCTCTCAAAGCAATTACCACATCTTTAACACCACTATCTTTGAGATTTAAAGCATGGGCATGACCTTGACTTCCATAACCAACAATACAAACTTTCTTCTTTTTAATGAGATTTAAATCAGCATCTCTGTCATAATAAACTTTCATAGATTTTCCTTATTTTTTTATATATTCAGTTCCAAGTGCCATTGAAACTAAACCTGATCTGGTCAGTTCAATGATATTATATTTGTTGAGCTTTGTTGTCATTTTGGATATCTCAGAGGGTGTGCCTGAAAATTCAATAATTAATTCACCATTATTATCAAATAGTATTTCTGCTCCATGTTTTTTTATAAATTCATAAATTTTAGAAACTGACTTCTTTTTTACATTCAATTTGATTAAAATCAACTCTTTTCCTATAAAGCTGTTCAATTCTGATATATCAATCAAATTATGAACTGGAATTAATTTATTTAATTGAGCCTTAATTTGATCAATTATTATTTTTGTTCCAGATGTAACAATCGTGACTCTCGACAAGAATTTATCAGAATCAACTTCTGATACAGACAAACTCTCGATATTATAACCCCTACCCGAAAACAAACCAACAACTCTTGCCAGCACTCCAGGTTCATTATCAACCATAATAGAAAGTATATGTTTAGTATTTGATTCGTTCATTTTTAGAAATGCTAAACTAAAACCATTCCCTCTTCAGATATTTCTCCTTCTACTTTATCGTTTGGTCCTAAAAGCATTTTATCATGGGTTGATCCAGAAGGAATCATTGGAAAACAATTCTCCTTTGGGTCAACTACAACATCACAAATCACCGGTCCTTTTATTTTTATCATCTCTTTAATCAGATCATCAACTTCACTAGGTTTTACTACTCTTAATCCAGTAGCTCCAAAAGATTCTGCTAATTTCACAAAATCGGGTAGAGAATCCATGTAAGATTCTGAAAGTCTGTTTCCATGAAGCAATTCTTGCCATTGTCTTACCATTCCCATATAGTGATTATTTAAAATAAATACTTTAACTGGAAGCCTATATTGTTTAATTGTGGACATTTCTTGAATATTCATAAGTATAGATGCTTCACCTGCAACATCAATTACTAACTCATTGGGATGAGCTATTTGGACTCCCATCGCTGCCGGCAAACCATAACCCATTGTTCCTAAACCACCAGAAGTCATCCAATGCTTAGGTTTATTAAATGTTAAAAATTGAGCTGCCCACATCTGATGCTGACCTACCTCGGTTGTTATAAATGGATTTAAATGCTTTGTCAGAAAATCTAATCTTTGTAACGCATACTGAGGTTTAATAATAGTTGAAGATTTTTTATATTTTAAACAGTCTCTAGATCTCCATTTTTCTATTTGCTTCCACCAATTACTAATTTTTTTTTTTGAAAAAGTTATTTTCATTTCACTTATAATTTTTAGTGTCATCTCTAAAATTTTTGTTAGGTCACCTTGTATTAATAAATCAGCATTTACACTTTTATTGAACGAAGAAGGATCGATATCCATGTGAACCTTTTTAGATTTAGGAGAAAATCCAGAGACTTTACCTGTAATTCTGTCATCAAATCTAGCACCAACACAAATCATAAGGTCTGATTGATGCATTGCAAGATTGGCCTCGTAAGTTCCATGCATACCAAGCATTCCAATAGATTGTTTATCTGAAGTCGGAAATGCACCTAAGCCCATAAGGGTCTGCGTACAAGGAAATTGTGAAGCCTTTAAAAGTTTTTTTAGTAATATTGATGCTTTTGAACCAGAATTTATAACTCCTCCTCCAACATAAAAAATTGGTTTTTTTGCGGATGTTAAATATTCTACAAATTTTTTTATTTGAGATATTTCAGGCTTAATTTTAGGACGATAAAATGAAAAAGACTTCATTTGCTTTTTTCCTAAGTATTTGGTTTCAAAGGTTTGGATATCCTTAGGTATATCTACTAAAACTGGACCTGGCCTTCCATTTTTTGCGATGTAAAATGCTGAATGAATACAATTTCCCAATTTCGAAACATCTTTAACTAGATAGTTATGTTTTGTACATGGCCTAGTTATTCCAACAATATCTGCCTCTTGAAAAGCATCATTACCAATCATGTGTGTTGGAACCTGTCCAGAAATACAAACAACAGGGATTGAATCCATCATTGCATCTGTTAAACCAGTAACTGTATTGGTTGCACCCGGTCCTGAAGTAACTAAAACAACGCCAACTTTTCCTGTTGATCTTGCATAGCCCTCCGCTGCATGAACAGCACCCTGCTCGTGACGCACCAATATATGTCTTATTTTTTTTTGCTTGAAAAGTTCATCATATATTGGTAACACAGCACCACCTGGGTAACCGAATATTACCTCAACATTTTCTTGTATTAAGGCCTCGATAACTATTCTAGCACCTGTTAATTTTTTCATAATAATATAAAGTAAACCAAAAAAATTATTAACTCATTAAAAAAATTAAAAATTCTAAATATTCTTTAATATAAATTCCTTAGCATCAGAGTAGTTCATTTTTACGGACTCAATCGATTTATTCTTAAACCAAGTCATTTGTCTTTTAGCATATCTCCTTGTGTCAGTAGAAAACGAATCCAAAGTGGAATCGAAATCTATTTCACCTTTAATATATTTTTCTATCACACTTAAACCAATTGCTTTATGAAGTGGATGGTGAATATTTTTTTTCTCTTTCATGAACTCGTCAACTTCCTCAACCACTCCGGATTTTAACATATAAGAGCATCTTTTATTTATATTGTCATAAAGAACATCTCTGTCATCACATATCACGACATAAAGAATTTTTTTAAAAAATTTATTTGAAAATTTTTTGTGCCAATATGATAAATTTTTCCCAGTTCCAATTTTTACAGATACTGCTCTCAAAATTCTTTGGGAATCATTTTTAGAAATTTTTTGAGAGTAATCATAATCTATTTTTTGAAGTTTTTTATAGAAAAAATCCTTTCCAAGCCTCGAATATAGTTCCTCCACTTTTTTTATTATTTTCATTGAAATTTTAGGTATTGGAGACACTTTTCCAAATAAACTGTCTAAATACAAACCTGTTCCACCAACAAAAATAGGCACACTGTCGTTATACTTTATTAATAATTTTTTAACGCTCTTATTCCATATACCAAGATTACACTTTTTAGGGTATTTTAAAAAACTAAAAAGTTCACAAGAATAGTTTTTTAAATGTAGTTTTGAAGGAACATTAGTTAAGTCATTTAATCTATTGTAGATTTGCATACTATCTGCATTAACAATGAAACTTTTAATCTTACGTTGAATTTCAAAAGCTAATCTTGTTTTACCAATCGCTGTTGGGCCACCAATTAAAATTGCAAAAGGATACAAGTGTGATTACTTAAGATTTATTATTAGGAATCTAGAGAATTCACCCTCAAACACTTGTATTAGTGCTGATTCTGCTTTCTTTTTAATTAAATCATCAAAAATTTTCTTTGCCTGTTCAGGGCGTTCTATGTCTTTTTGAGCTATTTGAGAAATTACATTTCCAACAGAGAGGCCTGCCTTAGAAGCAAAAGAGTCACGTTTTACAGCTGTTACGACCACACCACTTATATTTTTTGATATATTAAAACGTGCTCTTGTTTCTTTATTTAATCCTAATAACCTAAGGCCAATATTATCTATTTCAATTTCATCGCTAACCACGTCTTTATTGTTATTTTCTTTTTGACTTTCTGCAGTGTTAAATTTTTCTAATTCACCAAGCTTAACAGTAAAGGATCTTGTTTTTTTGTCTCTCCAAACTTTAACCTTAGCCTTGCTTTCAACTGCTGATTCGGCAACCGTTCGTTGTAATGATTTAACATCTTTAATTTTTTTTCCGTTAAACTCGAGGATAACATCACCTGATTTAAGACCTCCTTTTTCAGCTGGCTCACCAGGGTTTACCATTGAGATCAAAACTCCGTCTTCATTATCTAATCCTAAGCTTTTTGCAATTTCTGGAGTTAATTCTTGTATTCTTACTCCAAGCCAGCCTCTTTGAGTCTTTCCAAATTTTCTTAATTGTTCAATGATTGGCTTTGCTAAATTAGCTGGAATTGAAAATCCTATGCCTACGCTTCCACCAGTTGGAGAAAAAATAGCAGTATTAATTCCTAAAACTTCTCCATCTAAATTGAAGAGGGGACCACCCGAATTACCCCTATTTATTGAGGCATCTGTTTGAATAAAACTGTCATATGGACCTGCATTAATGTCTCTATTGAAAGCGGATATTATACCTGAAGTTACAGTACCTCCGAGACCAAAAGGGTTTCCAATTGCAAATACAGAGTGGCCGACCCGAGCCTTGTCAGAATCAGCAAACTTTAAAAAAGGTAGAGGTTTTTTTGATTCAACCTTTAGAAGTGCTATGTCTGTAAGTTTGTCTGTGCCAACAAGTTTTGCCTCCAACTCAGAGTCATCCTGAAATTTAACTTTAATTTCGTTAGCCTGCTCAATTACATGGTTATTGGTAACTATATAGCCGGTGGGATCTATAACAAAACCAGATCCTAATGCTTGAGGTCTTTCGTTTTCTTGCTGATTGGGTTGTTGTGGAGGACCGAAAGGAAACCCAGGAGGAAAATTTTTAAAAAAATCTCTAAACTGTGGTGGTATATTATCCAAAGGGTTTTGATTATTTGTAGTTTGCTTTGGCTTCTGAACTGTAAATACATTTACGACACTTGGAGACTTACTCTCAACAAGATTTGCGAAATCATCTGAAAGTGGATGAGCAAAAATTGGTTTGGTAGTTACCATTGTTGTTATTAAACATATAAATGTGATTAAGACTTTTGTCATTAATTGGCTTACCTATTCTTACCTTTAGAATTATTAAAGAATTCTAAAAATTCACTGTCAGGAGACAGTATCATTGTGGTTCCGTCTTCACCCAAAACATTACCATAAGCCTGCATTGAGCGGTAAAATGAATAAAAATCTGAGTCTTTCTCGAATGCATTAGCATAAATGTCGATAGCCTTGGATTCTCCTTCTCCTCTTAGTATTTCAGATTTTCGGGTTGCTTCTGCCAAAATAACGGTTCGTTCTTTATCAGCCTCCGCCCTAATTTTTTGTGCTATCTCTGAACCCTTAGCTCTAAATTCCTTTGCTTCACGAACTCTTTCACTTATCATTCTTTCATAAATAGCTTGACTATTTGCTTCTGGCAAATCTGCTCTCCTAATTCTAACATCAACAATTTCTATTCCAAAACGAGAAGCTTCATTATTAACCTCAACTTTAATATTTTCCATAATATTACTTCTTTCTTGCGAGAGAAGTTCGTCAAGCGTTACTCTACCTACAACTCTTCTTAAAGATGAAATAACATTTGAGTTTAATCTGTTTCTTACGTTGACTTCATTCCCAACTGTCTTATAAAATTCAAGTGGGTCTATAATTTTAAATCTTGTAAACGAGTCAATTAGCATTCTTTTTTTATCTACAGCGATAACCTCCTCAACTGGAAGATCATACTCTAAAATTCTCTTATCGTATCTTACTACATTCTGGATTAAGGGTAATTTAAAATTCAGACCAGAGGTTTTCACGACTCTTTTTGGTTCGCCGAATTGAAGAACGAGGCCTTGTTGACGTTCATTCATTGTGAACAACGAGTTAAGACCCACAAATGCTAGAACAATGATTATGATATAAATTACAAGTCTACTCATTTTGCTGAACCTGGTTTGTAGAATTTTTATTAAGTTTCTTTTTTAGTTCAGGAAGTGGAAGGTAAGGAACAACTCCTCCTCCTGCTTTATTATCAACTATAACCTTGTCGATTTTTCCTAAAGTTTTTTCCAGAGTCTCAAGATATATTCTTTCTCGGGTTACGTCTTTTGATGTTCTGTATGAATCATAGACTGATAAAAATCTTTGTGCTTCTCCTTCAGCTTTAGCTACAACTTCTTTTTTGTAGGCTTCAGCCTCTTGAATTTTCTTTTCTGCTTCACCTCGTGCTTTTGGGATTATATCATTCCTGTATGCTTCTGCTTCATTTCTGAGTCTTTGTTCGTCTGTCTTAGCCCGTTGAACATCCCTGAACGATTCAATAACCGTTTCTGGAGGGTCAGCTTTTTGTAATTGAACTTGTGTAACTAAAACGCCTGCACTGTAATAATCTAAGACTTTTTGCACATCATTTTTAACATCCTCTTCGACTATTGATTTTCCTTCGGAAAGAATCGGATCGATGGGAGTTTGGCCTATTTTTTCTCTCATTACACTTTCACCTATGCTTTTAATAGTAATTTCAGGGTTTCTTACATTAAACAGGAAATCTTTTGCATCATTGATAATCCAAAATATAGTGAAATTTAGATCAACAATGTTTTCGTCTCCAGTAAGCATAAGTGCTTCTTCGGGAGTTTGTCTGGTTTGAGGAGTTTGTGAAAACTGCGACTGTGAGGTTCTAAAACCAACTTCGATCCTGTTAACTTTAGTAACTTTGGGTTTCATTACTGATTCAATTGGAAATGGAAGGTGATAATGAAGACCTGGTTCTGTGGTTCTAACATATTCGCCAAATCGCGTAACAACACCTTGTTCATCTGTTCCTACACGATAAAAACCACTAAGCGTCCAAATCGTTAGGGCAATAATTATAAGTAGACTCAGACTGGCTGGGTTGTTTTTTGGGAACATGTCTTTAAGCTTATCTTGAAAACCTTTGAAATAGTCGTCGCCATAACTATTATCGCTTGAGTTTTCAGATGAACCCTTACCATTACCTTTAGGTTTTTTACCCCAAGGACTATTATTATCATTAGATGACCAAGACATTTTTTTTCTTTTTGTTCTTTATATATAAGAAATGTTTTCAGCATGCAAAGAATAATTTTCTAATTTAATTTTTATTTTTTTTTATTAAAATCACTTATCATGATAAAAAATTTTATAGTTGTCGCCTCAGGAAAAGGTGGTGTTGGAAAATCAACTGTTTCATTAAATCTCTCAGTCAGTCTAGCATCCCAAAAATACAAAGTTGGACTACTTGATGCAGATATTTATGGTCCATCTATGCCACGAATGATGGGGATTTCAGAAAAACCCAGTGCTGATAAAAATAAAAAAATTCTGCCATATAATAAGTTTTCAATAAAAGCAATGTCTATTGGCAATATGATTCCAGAAGACAAAGCTATTATTTGGAGAGGTGCTATGGCTTCCAGCGCCATAAAACAATTACTAAATGATGTTCAGTGGGGAGATTTAGATTTTTTAATTATTGATCTACCACCTGGAACTGGTGATATTCAATTATCATTATGTCAAAATCTTAGTATAACTGGTGCAGTAATTGTATCCACACCACAAGAAGTTTCCCTCATAGATGTTAGAAAAGCTATTAGTATGTTTAAAAAAGTAAATGTCCCCATTCTTGGAATAGTCCAAAATATGAGTTATCTCGAATCTGACGGCTCAAAAAATTACATATTTGGTAAAGATGGAGCGTTAAAGGAATCAGAAAAACAAAAATTTAAATTTTTGGGAGATATTCCAATTAACCCAGAAATTTGCAAATCATGTGATAATGGCAAGCCAATAGTAATCAATAAAAAGCTGGAATTACATAAGATTTTTAATGAGATTTCAAATCGTTTAATCAACACTATTTCAAATAACAAAAATACTGAAGTAAAAATTACAAACTAAAAATTTTGTTTATATGTTGAAGTTCTCTTTTTGAAACATTTTCTTTATTTGATTTTTTTCCATGTAGTAAAGATTTTATATAACTCACACCCTCTTCAGAAATTGTTAATGATCTTAATCTATTACTTATAAAAGCTTCATATGTTAATGGAACCCATTTTTTAAAAATACCCATCATAATTTCTGCATATACTCGTATTTCATACTGGGCGTGAGGATCAAATCTTAAAGCCAAAAAATGCATTAAATTATGTAAATCTATCTTCCAATACCACTGCGTATAGGCATTAAGTGGTAAAGTCATTCTAGATAATTCTCTAGCTAATCCATTTCTCTTTTCATCAAGAATCTTTCCCTCGTCATCTTCATTAAGTAATAAAGAATAGTTTTCAAAAGATTTTATTGAGTTTTTTTTTAAAAGTTTAGAATAGAATTTAACATCTTCTGATTCTAGTTTTCCTGATCTTCCCTGGTTATTGGTTTTTGATTGTGGTTTTAAATCTCTATTTTTTGGAATATAAAATTCTCTATCAAGAATAGAATATCTAGCTGAATACTCATTTACATTAGCAGTTCTATGCCTAATCCATTGTCGCGCAACGAAAATTGGGAGTTTAATGTGAAACTTAATCTCATTCATTTCAAAGGGAGTTGAATGTCTATGACTTATTAAATAATTTATTAAACTTTTATCTTGATTGAGTTTTTTTGTACCTTTTCCATAAGAGACCCGAGCTGCCTGAACTATTGAAGAATCATCCCCCATGTAATCAATAACTCTAATAAATCCGTGATCTAATACTTTAAAACTTTTATATAGAATTTTCTCAATTTTAGTGACTGTTACTCTTCTAGTTGAAAAGTTAGTTTTCCTTATTTTTTCAATTTCTAATTCTTGTTCTGATTTTTTTTTCATTTAAAACTCTTTTTTAAGATAACTTATTTTAATACTAAAACAATTTATAGGTTTTATTTTTTTTATCATTCATTATTATTAAATTGCTGTTTTCAGCTATGGCGATAAACGTTTGATTTTTAGCCGAGGCGGACCCGGGGGCGGTACCCGGCGCCTCCACCAAATGGGGGCGAAATAGGATCGACGCGCGTGTGAATAATCAAAAACTTTGCTCGGAATGGTACCAACGTTATCGGACCAAACTTATAAATGCCAACGATAATGAAATGGCACTCGCTGCTTAATTAATTAAGAAAGCGCGGTAGTGAGCACCGGGCAACAGAAGTCTCATCGGCAAGGGGGGGCAATTGTTCCCCCTTGTTTGTTTTAGGGAGACTCACAAAGGGTTTCAGAGGATTCACTCTTCAACAAATAAGGGAAAATGAAACAATTTAAGTGCGACCCACTTGCGACCCACTAACGACCACTTTTGTTTGTTCATTGTTTGTTTTAATCAACGTTTACTCAGTATCAATTTATTAATAAGTACTCAATCTAACTAAATTTGAAATAATACATATTGATTCTTTGAAGATTTATCTGTTATTTTTGGTTTAAACTCATTAAAGGCATTGTCAAATAATGTAAAATTTTTCCATAGATTTAAAAGAAATTGAATACTTCTTTCTTTGCGTTCCTTTGGAGGATCAAAAACTAATCCTAAAACAGGTTGGTTGCTCTCTGGGTTTTTGATATGTACTTTAAAAATTTCACAATTATACATCTCAAGATTTATTGCTGGGACTGAATATCCTGCTGTTAAATGAATTGGAGAACGTTCATGATGTATTTGCTTCCATTTGTAGCCAGTTTCGTATCTTTCATTCAAATTAAAGTTTTTTGCTTTTTTGACTATAAATGAGTTTTCTATACCACCCAATGATAAAATTTTACCATTTTTGCAATCAAATCCAGAATAGATTAAAATTTGAAGGAAAATTGGCATTATTGTAGTCGCTATGTGTCCCTCAACAAACCTTTCTGCTGGGTGCTTTGGACCTGAGATTATTAAATCCCCATCGTCTTTCAATACATCATAAATTTTATCGAGAAATACACCCTGATTTCTTTGATGTTCTATTACGTGTGAGCAATGGACCATATCATATTTTGATTCAAGTTTGAATGTATTAAAATCTTCAACAAATTCTGCATCTTTTTCATACTTATCGATAGAATCAACTTTTAAACCAAAATCTCTCATTATTTTGGTGTGATTACCTAATGCACCTCCAATATCAAGTACTTTAAATTTTTTTTTAAATTTTTTCTTTGATAAAAGATATTCTATTAAAGCAAATCCACCCCAATCTATTTTCAATAAATTTTCTGCCATTTCATAAGAATGAGCAAATTTAGTGCCATTATTTGGTAAGTATTAATGTTAATATTAGAAAAATATTTTATCCAGCAGTTTTGTATTTCTTAAATACCAAATCATATAAATACCAAACCAGGAAAAAATTAAATACCAAACCAGGAAAAAATAAAATTACCGGTTACCATCAATGTATAAAAAAATACAACACAATATAGTAAACCGAAAAAAATTATATAAATTGCACCAATTACATTACGAACTATAGAGGATAGAGAGTTCCCCAAAAATCTAAGTTCTATACTCATAAGAAATGGATTAACTTTAGATTTAGTTTTTTTATTCAACCAATAAACAGGGTAAATACATATCCACAAAATTGGAAGATATAACAAAATATACAGTGCTGTAATACCTAACAAATCCATATAATTAAACTAATCCATTGCAAAAGAAAATTAGTTTTTATCTATAGCATTTTTCAGTATAAAGTAATTTTTTTTCTTTTTGTTCTAATAAGACCTAAAACACTCTTATATAAACATATTTTTTTAATTGATACTTATGTTAATATACATTAAGTTAAAATTAAGGTAGTGAGATTTAACAGTGAATAAAAAAGCCAATATTAAAGAAACATGTTGCAAATTCACATGTTGTGCAGATGGTTGTTGCAGTGATGGTTGTAAAACGGGTCATTGCAGTAGCAGTTGTTGTAAAGATGGATGTTGTAGCGATTCAGAAAACTGCTGTTCATAGAAATACACTTGTTGCATAGACATTTTTTAGTTTACTAAAATCAAAGTTTAGTTATTGATTTGTGAATGTAATTTTGTAACATATAAATTTGAAATTATTTAAAAATGACCAAATCAATTGAACAAAAAGCAGTGGAATTTTGCGAAAAGCACAAACACCGATATACAAAACCGAGAGAAAGAGTTTTAAAGATAATAGCATCAAGTGAAAAACCAATTAAAGCCTATGAAATTCTTAAAAAACTGGGAGAACAAACAAATAACCCAAAACCTCCAACAGCATATCGTGCAATTGAGTTTTGGATGAAGTCCAATTTTATTCATAGGATAGAAAGTTTAAATGCATATTCTATCTGTGTGGCTAATCATCTTCATGAAGGTTCTCAATTTATGATATGCAATGATTGTGGAAAAGTTATAGAGTCACACATTTGTCAACTTCCATCCTCTATCAAAAAAATTTTAGCAAAATCAAAATTTAAATCAATAAAGTGGAATATTGAAATCAATGGCGTATGTAAGGAATGTTATTAGTTTTTAACGGAAGCTACTTTGGCTTCCTTGAGACGAAAGAATATATTGTAAAGATCATCTTTGGGGACCAATTCTAACCTACCTATTATGTTAATTGCATCATAAGAATAGTTGATTGCTTTTTTTGCGTGAACTTCAATTATTAAGTTTGATGAAGCATGAACGTGATAAGGACAACTCACTGGAAAAGGAAGTAATAAAAAAGTTTTTTGCTTTTCATTTAAATCTAAGGGAAACATATAACCTTGTAATAATACCTGCTTATTTTCTAATGATTTTATCTCAGAGGTAAATACTGGACGAACACCTGTCCACTCATAACCCTCGTCATCTTCAAAAGTATATTCATTCATTCCAGTGTTTCCAAATACATCCCAAGGGGTTCCCCCCTTTGGTAGATTAATAAATTCATCAATATTAGAAATTAGATCATCAGGTTCAACTAAGTATGATGGATCGTCAAAATCTAATGGTTTTTGGTTATTTTCTAGCATCCCCGCCTTCAAATAATTTGGAGTAAATTGATATGCCATTATAATGAAACCTAGACAGACACAAAAATTAAAAAGAAATTTTTTGATTTTATTTATTAGATTAATCATTGATATTTTATATATTCTTAGTCAATTGATTTGCAACACTAATCTTTGAATAAGTATATGCTGGAAATAGAGATGCTAATAGACCAGCAAATAATACAATACCGACAATATAAATTAAATGTGTTGAAAAAATTAATTCAAATTGAATGGTGTTAGATAAACCAAAAGTTGAAATTAATAAATCGAAGATCAAAATACTAAGAATAATTCCCACCATAAGTCCTACTAAGACAATTGAGAAACCCTCTATACAAATAATTTTAAATACTCTATTTTTTGAATAACCTATCGCTCTCAGGATAGCTAAATCTCCCATTCTATTTTCAAGATTAGCTGCCAACCCGGAAAAAATACTTAAAATAGCAAAACAGATTAAAACCATCGATAGTATACCTAAAGTTTTTGAACCGAGACCAAGTATAGAAGTTAGTCGAGTTATTTCTTTTGCAGGATTGGCAGCCTGCAGTGAAGTTTCTTTATTAATTTTTAGAGGGAGATTAATATTAGCTATCGGTGTTTTTGTAATTAAAAGAAGAGCAGTTATTTCTGAAAAACCAGATTTATTAATATTTTTTTTGGATTTAATTTTATCATAGTGAGGCTCATCGTGATCATGTTCTTCATGTTCATGTTGATCATGTTCTTCATGTTCTTCATGTTGATCATGCATATGTTCTTCATGTTCCTCTGCTTTTGGATTTTTAGAATATCCATCATTTGATTTTATATTACTGAAATTATTTAGATCAACTTTCTCATGATCATGCATTTCTAAAACTGAGTTTAGATCTGTTAAAATCAACCTGTCCAAAACTGAACCAGTTGGATGCATTACTCCTACAACTTTATATTTGTGTTCTTGGTGTTCCTTACCACCGTCATAAAGACCATGCGAACCAACAAATTCGGCGTTAATTTTCAAATTCACCAAGGATCCAACTACAACCTCATATTCACTTTCCCAGTATCTTCCATTCGCTATCTCGGCCTCATAATGATCAAGATATTCTTTAGTTGTACCTACAATTCTATTTCCTCTCCAACTATCACCAAGTGCGAGAGGAATTGCTAATTTTACTTGTGGATGATTAATAAATTTTCCAACTGTATTTAAGGGAACGTTTCCGGTTGGAATATCTACATGATAAATTGATGATAGAACAATTTGAAGAGGACTTCCTTTTGCACCTATCACAATATCAATTCCTCTACCATCATTAGTTAATCGATTCTGAATATTATTACTAAATTGTGTTATAAGAATTGCCATCGCAACCCCAAAAGCAGTAAGAAAAACTGAGAGCATGCAATTCAACCATCTTGATTTTAATGAATAAAATATATAAATTGAATCTTTCATTCTTACATTTCCAAAACATCTGAAAAAAAATTTTTAATTCTTTGGTCATGCGTAGAAACTATCAAAGAGGATTCTGTTTTTTTTGCTTGTTTTAAAATTAAATCTATTACTATTTTAGCATTAGAGTCATCAAGTCCTGATGTAGGTTCGTCTGCAAAGATTACTTTTGGACTATTTACTAAACATCGTGCAACTGCAACTCTTTGTGATTCTCCAAAACTCAAATTTTTTACCATTTTATTTTCTATTGCTTTTAAACCTAGAGTTTGAATTAAATTTTCCACATTTAAAGAATTTTTATTATTACTCGCAATCTGAATATTTTGCTTGGCATTTAAATGACCAATCAAATGAAGTTTTTGAAAGATAAAACCAAAGTTTGAAAATCTTAAATTATCAATTTCAACTTCATTAAGTTCTGAGTAAATGTAATTTTCAAAAGCTATATCCCCGCTTGTTGGTTTCAGCAAACCTGAGAGCAAATTGATTAGGGTGGTTTTTCCACAACCTGATGGACCGTGAATTAATAAATGCTGTCCATCATTTATCTTGAAGCTTTTTTCTGATATTATCTTAGTGTCATTAACTTCATATTTAATATTTTTTATTTCAAATAACATTGCAAAGTAATTGTAATTATACCCAATAAGTTTGAAACGACAATGAAAATTGGTCAATAGAATAGTTAATAACTGTTATATTAGCTTGAAACAATATTAAGTTTCACTATTTATTATTTGGTGGAAAATGTTAGTGAAGACTACAAAGCAAAGAAAGAGTCAATGACTCTTTCTTTGACCACAATCAAGTATTTATAATTATAATTTAAAATTTACCCCTTCCTCTTGTTCTTCTCAATTAAAGAATCCATATATGCTAATAAAACCCCACTTAGAACAAACGTGAAATGAACTGCAATGAACAATAAAATCTGACTCTCAGTGTAATTTTCTAGGCCAAAAAATATTTTTAAAAGATGAATTCCAGATATTGCTACAATCGATGATATCAATTTTAATTTCAATCCACCAAAATCCACAGTTCCCATCCATTCTGGTTTATCCTCATGCTCTTTTATATTAATTTTAGACACAAAGTTTTCGTAACCTGAAAAAATAACTATTATTAGGAGATTACCGGCAAAAGACAAGTCAATCAAAGTCAATATAAATAAAATCAATTCGGTTTCATTCGTGCTGAAATGAGTTATATAGTGAACTATTTCTTTGAGAAAAACAATTAACAGGAAAAACAGGGAGATAATTAGACCAAAATAAAATGGAGCCAGCAACCATCGCGAGGCAAACATTAGATTTTCCATAAATTTTTCTAATAATTTAAACATTTTATTTCATTTACATAACAGAGGTTTAAGAACAAGGTTCTTAATTAAATAAAAATTAAGATTTTTAATAAACTATCATAATATTATAACAATGAATAATCTAAGAAAACTTATTTCTCATATCATAGGAATATTCTTAACATATTTGATTTATATTTTCCCTTTTCAGACTATATTCGAACTGTTAAGTGGAAAACATTTTTTAATTTATTACCCATTTCTTTTTTCTTGTCTTTTCTATATTTTGTTAGTGATTTTTTTTAAATCCAAAAAGTCCTTAAGAATATATAGATTAATTATCTATGAAGGTATGGGCATTGGATTTATAAGCTTATTTATTATATTGTTTGCTTTATCTATAAAATCATTTTTTAGTTTTGATTATTTTTACCTTGGTGTCTCAAGTCTTTTTCTAATTTTTTTATTAGTTTTTGTAAGTCTAAAAAATGGAAGTTTAATAAGAGATAAAAAAATTTTTTTAACAACCTCTAAAATTAAAAAAAATCTAAAGTTTTTATTTATGAGTGACGTCCATTTAGGCTCTAATTCAAAAAACTATTTAAATTACGTTATCATAAAAATAAAAAAACAAAATTACGATGCTTTGCTTATTGGAGGAGATCTTATTGATTCAAGTTCTTTTGATGTAAATGAATTGAAAATTTTTAAAACTCTTAATAAACCTATTTTTTTTATTTCTGGTAACCATGAACTTTATTTGAAAGAATGGATAAAAATCTCCAAAGAATTTCATAAATTTAATATTAAGATTATTGATAATAAGAAACAACTGTTTGGCGGAATAAATATTATTGGTATATGTGATAATCTTTTAGATAAAAATAGAGAATATATGGTTCAAGAACTTCAAGAAAAAAATAAATTCAACCTAATTCTCATGCATAAGCCTTCACTAGTATGGAAGAAATTAACTAACATAGTTGATTTAATGTTATGCGGACACACACATAATGGACAAATTTTTCCTTTTAATTTCCTTGTAAAGTTAAAACATAAATATACTTATGGGATTTTTAAAAATAAGAATTCAACTCTTTATGTATCTTCAGGAATAGGTTGTTGGGGACCTAAAATGAGATTAGGAAGTCACAATGAACTAGTACAAATAATTATAAGAAAAGGATGAGTCCTTTAAGCCATTGTTTTTATTTGCAAATTCCTCTTACTTCCGAAACAAAAATTACTTCATCATTAAAATTATAATAATTTTTTACAAATCTCATATATCCATTTATTTTTTCTAAAGTTAGATAAAAGTCAGATTCGATATTTTTTTTTTCAGATGAAAAAAAAGTTTCATATTTAAAGTAAATTTTTTTTTTACTATTAGTGAATGTAGTTTCAATTTTATTAAAATCGTCTTTGTACTTTAAGATCCAATCCTTTCTTTTGATATCATTAATCCATGACTTTTCAATATCATAGTAAATAATTAGTTTTTTTTCTTGATATATCTTTTTTTTAGCTTCTTCATAATTTTCAATTTCTGCAGTAATTGAACAACTTAATAGAATTTCTTTCGAGGAAAGTTCTGAAAAAAACAATACAATAATTAATTTTATTAGTAATTGAGACATTTTTTGAAAACATAAAATATACATTTAACATATTTTATTACTGTTTAAACAACCATTTTATAATTTTGATGAACTTTTATTTAATTTTATTTTGGGTTAAACTACTGTAAGTTATTTAAACAATACTAGTAAATTAATAAAGGATAGAATGTAAAATGACTGCGTTTGAAATTCTTGTTGTTTTAGGAATGTGGTTATTAGTTTTTATTTTATATAAGAAATGGAAATAAAATTTAATTTAGATGTTTTTCATATATAAACTTTCCATTTTTATAAATATCTATTCTCTCTTTATTACCTTTATCGTCAAAGTATACCCAATTTGTTGAAGGCTTGTTATCTTTATACATAACCTCAGATTTTACATTTCCATTTTGATGATACATTTTAAATAATCCGTCTGCTTTTTCACCCATTGTATATTTTAATTTCCAATAAAGTGATCCATCATCATAATACTCGAACCAAAAACCGTCTTGTTTACCATTAATAAATTTACCTTTCATTGAAATGTTTCCATTTTCATGAAAACTTTTAAATTCACCGTGTTGTTTTCCATCTTTAAAGTGGTCTATCACTGAAATTTTGCCAGATGGAAAGAAATTTTTTAAAATACCAGTAAAAGGTTTGTCATCTGACTTCTTAAAATAGGTGTTACCCCTTTTTATTAGTTCACTCCATGAACTAAGTTCCTCTGCATAAGGGTTTAAGCTAAACAATAGAATGATAAATAATAATTTAATTGACATTTTATTATATAAATATGAATCCTGAGAAGAATAGTAGTAAAAAGGGGAGTTTCCTCCCCTTCCGTATTAAAGTTTATCCAAAACCATTGATGTTATTCTTTAATCAAAGGTTGCTCTGACAAAAGCTTTAAACATTGGAGTTGAATTGAATCTAAAATACTAGACATCAGACCACCTCCTTTATAATTAGTTAATATTAAAAATAATATATTAACCCAAACTCAAAAAAGCAATATAACTAATCATTTTTTTTACTTTCTATTTTACACCACTTTTGTACTTCACTTGTATAATCTGAAAAATAATTTGATATTTCTCTAAGCTCAAAATTAGACAAAATTTCTGTATTTTTCTCTCTTTCTAATAAATAAAAAATACTCAGTTTGACTAACTTTTTTTTTTGGATTTTATTTTTTGTTAGTTTCTCGTAATATTCATCACTCAAAAAAATTTTGTGTTCGGTAATAACGTCATCAAAGATTTTTACCTCGAAAGAATTATTGGAATCTTGCTTTATTTCAATATTCATAAAATATCTGGCTATGGAATTGGCTTGTCATTTTCTAACCACTCTTCAAGTGATTTCTCAAATAAGTTAAAATCATTGCCTATGTGTGATGTGAAAGTTAAATATTGATTTTCTCTTCTAATTTTTAAAAAATTTTCTACACCCTGCATATATTTTTTTACTAATTCTCTTTTTTGCTCTAAACTTCTACCCTCTCTCAAATCTAAATTCATTAAACACACAAATTCATTTTTTTTAGCTCTTCCCAGCGATAAGGCATTTAATGGAAATTCTCTTAAACTTATTGCTATATGACCAACACCAGTTTTCATTACTTCAGAAAAGGTGTTTTTGGCAAATTCAATGAAATCATCTCTTTCTTCAGAATTTAAAGTTTTATTTATTTCGAATTGTAAGTGAGGCATTATAATTAATCATTAAATAGTTGAAATAACAATATCAGGTTTTTAGTAAAATTTAAGCTGCTATGATAACTTTAATTCAAAAATCATTAGTTTTTAATTGAATGGAATAATTGTTGTTCATTAACCTTAAAATCGTCAATGATTCCCTTTGTATAATCAGAAATAAGCCAATCAATAAATTTACCAGCTAATTTAGTTTTAGTATTCGGACACTTTTTTGAACTGATTGGTATCACTCCGTAGTAATTTAGAAGAAGCGGTTCATTTGAAACTAAAATTATGTGATTTTTTTTATTCTGAAAACTTTCCCACGTTGCTCTGTCAGAAATTGTATATGCGTTTTTATTTACAGCTATATTTAGTGCACCCCCCATCCCTTGTCCTACGGAAATATACCATTTTTCCTTTTTTGGATTTGGTCTAACACCAATTTCTTCCCAAAGTTCAATTTCCTTTTTATTAGTACCACTCTCATCACCTCTTGAAATAAAAGTAGATTTAGATTTTTTTATCTTTGTTAATGCTGTTTTAATTGATCTTTTTATTTTTGTCTTTGCTGGATCATTTTTTGGACCTATTAAAACATAGTCATTAAACATAAATTCCTTTCTGAAAGAACCAAAACCATCACTTATAAATTTTTCTTCAGATGGTTTGTGATGTACTATAAGAACATCAGCATCACACTTTCTTGCGTTTTTAATTGCTTGTCCCGTTCCCACAGCTACTACTCTAACGTCAAATCCTGAATCTTTCGTGAACTTCGGTAATATATGTTTATAAAAACCAGAATCTCTTGTGGAGGTTGTTGATTGTAAAATTATAAAATCTTTAGAGTTTATTTTGGTTTGGAGAAAAATAAAGATTAGTATTAGACTAATGTATTTCATTTTAATTTATTTAGCATATAAAGATTGTTGGGTTAATCATTTTTTTTTGCTAATATTACAGATTCAATAAGTCTAAATTTTCAAATTCTATTCAATGGTACTTTTCTGAATAATTAACGTAATTTGAAAAGTTTTTCTGACAATTAGGACAAAGTTGTTTGGCTAGAACTTGAGCTTCAATAAAAGCTTTATCTGACTCTCTCAGGACTCTTGCCATTATATACCTAGCGAGTAAATATTTTTTTTCACTTCTCTTTCTAGAGGACCAAAGTTTCTTTATTAATTCATCATATTTGAGATGAATTTCCTTTCTTTTAACAATTACGTCATTGATGATCTCAAAGATTATGCTTTGAAAGTTTTCTTCGTTTAAAATCTCTTTTTTGGGTGTTGATGGATGAATATTTTTTTTCATTAAGTTTGCATTACTGAAGATAATATATGAAATGGAAGAAATCAGAGTATGATTAATTATATGTGGAGAATTTGACCTCTTCCATTCATATTCTTGGTTAAAACCTAGCTACTCCCTTTATATAGGCTGTTAAAGGAGCACCGGCTCTTGCTCCAGATGGATGTCTGGTAGCAATGTATTCAAGATCAGTAGCGTTATTCACTCCAGCTTGCAGTCTGAAGTTATCGTTAAAGTCGTACCCCCCTACAAAATGCAATAACGTGTAACTATCAATTCTACCCGCCCTTGCATTAGGTGATCCGTTGAAAACCTCTGATTCAGTCTCAGTAGCTGTTCCATAGGATTCAGATTGATACGTTAATCTAGCACCGAAATCAAATTTATTATAATCATAGTCAATACCGAAAGCTAACCTATGGTCAGGAATATATGGAACATTAGAGCCGTCTTGACCACCACCAAATAATGATGATTTACTGTTAGTACTACTAGCAGCACCGTCTAGGTTAGCATTTGTGAAGGTATATGTTAAGTAGTAGGATAAATCTCCTATAGGCAAGAATTGATATTCTTCTGGAGGTAGATAATCCATTGAAAGCTCTATACCCTTGGTTACAACATTACCAGCATTTTCGGGTTCACTATCCGAGTTAGAGTTATCAAGTACGATCAAATCTTTGAAGTCGGTATGGAAACCTACTACAGATATTGCCCAATTTGGATCGTTGTATCTTGCTCCAATTTCTTTTGCAATACTAGTTTCTTTATCAACTGGGTTGCCGTTATTGGCACCGTCTCTAGCAGCACTAGGACCAGGAACGTTAAAACCTTTATACACGCCTGCAAACCATTGCCAGTTATCATCGTGATTATAAACTAAACCACCACCTGGAGCAAAAGCATATAACATTTCTTTTTCTTCATCTGCTGATGCACCTTTTCTGTAGAAATATTCTATAGCTTCATATCTTGCACCAAACATTAGATCAAAATTGTTTATGGACATTTTTTCTTCAAAATATCCAACATAAGCATCGGACGTTTCCATTGAGTCATCCTTGGCTGCGACACCAGTTTGGGTCATTGTCCCACCGTTTGCCATTGAAAAGGTGTGAGTTTGTTGATCTTTGTGAATATAGTCGTAAGCATACTTGAAACCTACTTTTAATTCATGATCTACACTTTTACCAAAGAAATTGGTATTAAAGGTAAAGTCAGTTTCATTCATAAGGCCATAAGATGCATATGATCTGTCATTATTAACATAAGTCACATCTGTAGCAGCTAATTCACCTCTAGCTACTTTTCGGTGATCACCTATGTAGGCTTTTGAGTTAAACTTTTCAGCTCCCTCTCCACCAATTTTGTCAAATTTAAACCAATCTCTTGTGAAAAAATTATAGAAAAGTGTAGTCTCATTTCTTACGTGATCATTTAATTCTGCATTCAACTTAAGATATGAAGTATGTTGCTCTGTGTTAAATTCACCGAACTGCATAGCTACGTACTGTTGATGAGGATTAATTCTGAAATCTCCTGTTGACTGTCCGGAATAACTTTGGTTGTAATTCATGTCATGATAAGCATACTTAGCTTCCAAAACTAAATTTCTTTGAGTTGGTAACTGCCATAAAAGTTTGACCATTGGAGCGACTCTGTGAATATCACCTAACTCGTCACTTCCATAGCTTTTTCTAGCTCCAGTAGAACCGGTTGGATCAATATTGAAATCCCTTCTACCACCACCTGTTCTGTAGTACATTTCACCAAGCAAAGCCACTGCACCATAATTTCCAGAAACTCCATAATTAAAATAATCGTGGGTTACAACGTCATCACCTGAACCGTAAAATGCACTGGCATAATATCTTTTTCCAAGATCAATTGGAGTGGTAACATAGTTAATTGCACCACCGGTACTATGAGGACCATATCGATATTGACTCGTACCTTTTAGGATTTCGAGTGCATGCATCTTGCCAGTAATAGGAGCATAATATGCATCTGGTGCAGAGTAAGGAGCCGGTGCAATATTTATTTCATCTTCGAGCAGATTCAATTGCGCAGACCTTAATGTAGCTGTTCCTCTCAAACTAATATTCGGTAAAACACCTTTACCAGTTTCTTCTCTAGAATAAACACCGGGTGTATTTCTAATGATATCATTTATGTTATTAAAATTATATTTTTTTATTTCTTCTGGACCAATGTATTCACCAGAACCAGGTAATTCAAATACTTGTTCTGGTGAATCAAATATGGTCACATCAGGAGCAACATAGGTCATCTCCTGAGCGATGGTGTTTCCGGCAATTAAAATGCCAGTGAAGAATGTTAACCGTGACATCCAATGGGTATGTTTAGGTACCAACCTTGATTTGTTAATTATCATATCTTTTCCTTAGACAAATGTTTACAAGTTTGTTAATGAACATAATAATCATTATCAAAAGGAAAAATTTTAATAATGATAATTACTATCAATTATAATAATAATCATTATCATTTTCTTGGTCAAGTATTTTTTTGATAATAATTATCAATCTCTATTAAAAAAAATATTTTTGTTTAGTTTTAAATTTAAATTTATTAAAGTGTTAAGCATCAAAACCCCTCAATTAAATATAATTAACGATATGATTCTTCTTGTTTTATTAGCATTTTTGACTTACCCATTCTTGACATTTTCTTTTCAAATTGACCAAATTGAAGATGGAGTATTTGTTCATTTTGGAGTTCATGAGGACTCAAACCATTTAAATGAAGGAGACATCGCAAATATAGGATTTATAGTTGGTGAAAAATCAATAATGGTTATAGATACTGGAGGAACCCCTGTAATCGGAAAAAAGCTTTTAGATAGTATAAGACAAAGATCTTCTCTACCAATATCTCATGTAATAATAACTCATTCACACCCAGATCACTTTTTTGGAACCCAAGAATTTTTAATTGAAAATCCACTGATAGTTGGACATGAAAAATTAAATAGATCATTGGTCAATAATTTTGAATTTTATAAAAACTCTCAATATAATACTATTAAGTCAAATACTTTGAAAAAAGCTGAGTTAGTTCAAGCAAATATTTTTGTGAAAATAAACCAAACATTAGAAATTGATTTGGGTGAAAGAATTATTGAGATTAGAGCCTGGGAAAGCGGTCATACAGATAATGATCTATCTGTATACGACAAAAAAACAAAAACTTTTTGGTCAGAGAACGTATTTGTATCAAGAATACCATCAATTCGTGCAAGTGTTTTGGGTTGGAAGAAAAATCTTGAAGAAATACTTGATATGGATATCAATTTAATTGTTCCAGGTCATGGAAGACCGCTTAAAAAAGAGGAAGCAATCAGACCAGTTCTCAAATATTTCAATAGATTAATTTCGCAAACTCGTGATTTTCATAAAAAAAATAAATCCCTTCAGGAGTCTATAAATCAAATTTTACAAGACGAAATTATTAATCCCAAAAGTGTTAATAAAGAGAATTGGATATTGTTTACAGAGTATCATTACACAAATATTACAAAAGTTTTTACAGAATTAGAATGGGAATGAACTTAACTTAATTTATATGATGTCGTTAAAGATTATATGTATAGTGAGATCTTTAAAATTGTAATGATGTTAAACACATTTTTTATAACTTTCATAAGCATTTACATAATCTTTTCAAAAAAAAATGAACCAGAAAAATTTCCAGAAAAATTCAGTAAAACTTATGTTTTAAAACCAAAAAAAAAATAGAGAAATTTTAAATCATTAAAAAATTGTTTGCTATTTTATTATCACAATCTAAATTATATTTATGAAAAGAGATATAAATTCAGCTAAAGTTGAAATTCTAGAAGCCAAGATAGATAAACTACAAAAATCAGTTACAAGACTTGAAAAAAAACTATCTGATCATATAGAATTTATTGATAGGGTTTACGAGCCGTTAAGAAACCCTATTTCTAAAATTAAAAACTTTTTTGGATAACTTCATCAACGTGCTACTCTTTGTTTTTAAAGTAATAATCTCTGGTATAATAATATCCTTTGCAAGTTGGTTGTCTTTAAAAAAACCCTCTCTAGCAGGTTTTATAATAGCTTTGCCATTGGTAAGTATACTGTCAATCATTTTTTCCTATCTTGAACATAAAGATTTAGACAAAACTTTGTTATTTGCAAAAAGCATTCTAATTGGAATACCTGCTTCACTTTTATTTTTTCTACCTTTTTTCTTTGGTAAAAACTTAGGTTTGAGTTTTTTTTCTATTTATGCATTAGGAATCATTTTTCTGATAATAGGATACTTTCTCCATAGATTTGTAACTAATTTTCTTTAAATGTTGTTGATTGTTTAAATGTATGAATTCTTTAGACTGATAAGTTACCTCATGATAATTTTATTCGGAATTATGATGATTGTAATTTTGTAGATTATTTTAAAGCTTAAATTTTTTTTTAATTCTGATATTGTTAATAATTTAACTATGGATAAAATTTTTATTGATTATGGAAAAAGAATTAATCAAGCAATACTTTGTGTAATCAAAGAAATTTTAAAAGATTTATCCAAGTCAAAAATATCATCAAACCATTGTTTTTATATTACGTTTAAAACCAATTCAAGAGGTGTAATAATTCCTGACAGTTTAAGGAAAGAATATCCTAAAGAAATGACAATAGTCCTGCAAAATCAATATTGGGATTTGAAGATAAAAAAAAATGATTTTTCGGTTATACTTTTATTTAATAAAAAGAAAGAGTTTTTGACAGTTCCATTCAATTCTATAACAAAATTTTATGATCCTTTCGTAAAATTTAGTATACAATTGGATTGTAAAGAGGAAAAAAAGGGGAACCAAAAAAATAAAGTAACTAAGAAAAAAATATCTAAACAAAAAATTATTTCACTAGAAGATTTTAGGAAAAAAGATGACTGAATATAGAGTAGAAGTTGATAGTATTGGAGAAATAAATGTTCCAATAGAGAAATTTTGGGGAGCCCAAACGCAAAGAAGCTTTGAAAATTTTCAGATTGGACAAGACAAAATGCCAATGGAATTAATAAAAGCATTTGCTATTCAAAAAAAAGCAGCTGCCATAAGTAATATAGCAATTGGGAAACTCAAGTCAGAACTTGGAGAGAAAATAATTGACGTTTGCGATGAGATAATCAACGGAAAATTAAATGATCAATTTCCACTCTCAGTATGGCAAACTGGGTCAGGAACACAAACAAACATGAATCTTAATGAGGTAATCGCAAATAAAGCTAATCATATGCTAGGAAAAGAACTTGGATCTTATGATCCAATCCATCCAAACGATCATTGTAATTTAGGTCAATCTTCAAACGATTCTTTTCCGACTGCTATTCATATTGCAGTTGTGCTACAAACACATGAAAAATTAATTTCTTCAGTTGAAAATTTGCACAATGCATTTGAAAAAAAAAAAAAACAATTTCAAGATGTAACAAAAATAGGTAGAACTCATCTACAAGATGCGACACCTCTAACCCTGGGTCAAGAGTTTGGAGGTTTTACTTCTCAAATTAATAATTGCCTGAATAGAATTAAAATTTCTTTAGATGAAGTTTATTTTCTCGCACAAGGTGGAACAGCAGTTGGTACTGGATTAAATACATCAAAAAAATTTATTTCAGGTTTTATAGAAGCTGTAAAAATGATTACTGGCTACGAATTCAAAGAGTCATTAAATAAATTTGAATCACTCTCTTCCCATGAACCTTTATTAAATTTGTCTGGATCAATTAATACCCTTGTGACAACATGCTATAAAATATCAAATGATTTAAGAATCTTAGCATCAGGACCAAGATCTGGAATTGGAGAAATCATTTTACCTTCAAATGAACCTGGCTCCTCAATAATGCCTGGAAAAGTAAATCCAACTCAATGTGAAGCTCTATGTCAAGTCTGTATTCATCTTATGGGTGTTCACTTTTCATTAGGTATTGCTTGTTCACAAGGTCATTTCCAACTAAATGCAAATAAAACTATAATACTCTTTTCCGTTCTAAGAATGATTAATCTTCTTAGTGACGCTATCAACTCCTTTGTAAAAAAATGCATTAATGGTATGGAATTGAATAGAAAAAGATTAAGAGAGAATCTAGAAAATTCACTGATGCTTGTTACTGTATTAAATCCTAAAATTGGGTATGAGAGGTCCTCAAAAATCGCAAAAAAAGCCTTTATTGAGGGTATTTCTTTAAAACAAGCAGCTTTAAAACTTAAATATCTTAAATCGTCTGAATTCGATGAGATTGTAGATCCTATTAAAATGACTAAAATTTACTAATTTAAAAAAAGATCAATTATTTTTTCCGGATTGAATTCTTTTGAATTTTTATCAATTAATTTCTTAAAAGATTTTGGATCAATTATTATTTTTTTTTTTTTCTTCAAAATCGAATTTATTCCTTCCGACAAAACAACTGTCTTAATTTTATCAAAATCATAACTTATCTTATAATTATCTGAAGATCCTCGAATCATTAAGTCAAAACCAGGAAGATTTTTATATTTTTCTGTTTTTATAAAAATATTATTTGTCAAATTTATTTTATCTTTTTTAATATCATAACTCCCTCGACTTTTAACTTTGACATTTTTTTGAATTGCTTCCATTAATTCAATTTTTAATAAAGCTTCTTTAATTCCAAAGTTAAGATTTACAGAATCAATTTTCGTTTTACCATTCATTTTTTTTTCATTAAAAAGGTCAAAAAAATCTTGAAATGTCTCAATATTATCAACTCCATTCGATATTTTTTCAATATCTAGCCCAGTAAGCATTACATTGTCAGCTTCACAAAATCCCTTAGCCTCTGTATTATCTAGTAAATCATTACTTCTTTTTTTTATAAGAAATTTTATTTCACAATCAAATAATGCCTTATCAAATCCAAATTTAGATTTTTCTGAGAAACTTTTATCAATAAGAAAATCATATAATAAAACCTCTCCTATAATGTCTTGCCTAAAATTGTCGTAAGTTGCCTCGCCTTTTAACAAAGATTTGAAATAGTTTGCTTGCAAATTATTTAGAGTGAAACCTTTATCATCAGATAAAATTTTAAACTTTATTTTTTTAAAAATATTATTATTAAAAGTTAACCTGTCTAAATCGAACTCTAGATCAAACTTTAATTTCTGAGAATTCGTTGAAACTTTAAAGTTTAACCTATTCCTATGTTTTATTCTAGAAAGTAGTTGCTTAATTTCAAAAAAATTCAATACCTCACTAAAAAATTTTCCAGAAATAAAGGTAACATTATTATTTATTTCAACTTTTCCCGATCCAATAATCTC
>CABYVV010000007.1 GCA_902522465.1 uncultured Alphaproteobacteria bacterium
ATAGCAGTTTGATCTGCTAGAGATTCTTGGTTCCTTGAAAAAGAAAGAAGTTTTGCATTGCCTAATTGTTGGCTTCCCATGAGTAGGGCAGAACCAGCTTCAACAGCTCCTCCTGCTATAGCACCAACAGCTAGTAAAGATGATAAAATACTTATTGCTGTTGTTTTTTCAACTTGAATTTGTCTTTTTTGGAAATGTCCACCAATTATATGTCCAATTTCGTGAGAAATTACACCAGCAATATCGTCGACTTCTTTACTTTTTAAAAGTAGTTCTGTTGTAAAAAAAAAATTTTTGTCAGGGGTTACGAAAGCATTTATATATTTTTGGTTATCAATGTAGAAATTTAAATTATCTTTTTCGAGTTCCGTATCTTTAGTTAATATCCTGCTAATTTCTTTTAAAAAGTTTTCTACCTCTGCATCTCTAATAACCTTCAATGAATTGGCATTTGAAGAACAAAAAAACACTACTATAAAAAAAGTTATTAGTATTCTCATAAAAATTAGTTTAATTTAATCTCCGAATGAATAATAGAAAATATTTCCCATCAAAAAGATCTAACATTGATTCATTTTATGTTATGGATTTATTATACAATGCTAATAAGCTAGAAGCGAATGGTAAAAAAATTTATCATTTAGAACTTGGTGAACCTCAACCAAAAACTCCTACAAAAGTACTTAAGGAAGCATCAAGATTGTCATCTTTGTCTTTACCAGGATATACACCTTCCAATGGAATCCAGATTTTAAGAGAGGAAATTTCAAAGTATTATGATAAAGAATATAAGCTAAAAATTGACAAAGAACAGATTTTTGTAACCACTGGTTCATCAGGGGCTTTCTTATTAACATTTTTATGTTGTTTTGATGCCGGTTCACGAGTTGGTATTTTTAATCCTGTTTACCCTGCATACAGAAATATACTTAAATGTTTAGATATTGAAGTAGTAGAACTTGGGCCTAATTCAAATAAAATTGATCAAATAGATTTAAAATTGATTGAAAGAAATAAAATTGATGGATTAATAATTTCTAACCCAAACAATCCCAATGGACAATGTTTTAATGATATAGATTTGAAATATATTTACGATCATTGTGAGAAAGAAGATATTTTTCTGATATGTGATGAAATTTATCATAAAATTGAATATGAAAATAAAGTTAATTCAATACTAAACATTGGAAGAAATGCGATAGTTGTTAATAGTTTCTCAAAATATTTTTGTATGCCAGGTTGGAGGCTAGGATGGGTTATAATACCAGAAAGTTTAAAGAAGAATTTTCTAAAATTATCACAAAACCTTTTTATTTCCTCAGGAAATATTGCTCAATATTCTGCAATAAAGGTATTTGAATGTTTGAATGAGTTAAACGAATTAGTAAATGAATATCATCATACTCGAGATTCGGTTTATCAAATTATCAAAGATATACCTGCAATTGACTTTAAGTTACCCAATGGATCTTTTTACTATTACTTAGACATTACTAGAACAGGATTAGATTCTTTTAATCTTGTTCACAAATTAATGCATGAAACTGGTGTTGTTCTTACTCCAGGAAAAGATTTTGATAAGACGTTTGGTGATAAAACTGTAAGACTATCTTTTTCATCAAAGTCTGAAGTTGTTTTAGAGGCTACTGAATTGATTTATGATTGGTTTAAAAAATATTATTGATTCCACCAACCTTGTCTTTTTTCCTCTTTTTTGTCTTTGTTTTCAGGAGGAATTTTGATCTTGTCAATTTTATTGGTTCTTTTCCTCAGTTTTTTCTCTGACTCAATTTCAATTGATTTTTCTTTATCTAAGTCCTTAGCTTTTGCTCTATAACTTACTCTTTTTTTTCTTTCGTTATCATCATTAGGATTTTTAACAATGTCTTTCTTTTCAACTTTAGTTTTTGAGACTTTTAAGTAATCTGTAAAATCTTCAATGTTATTTTTTTCATGACAATTTTTAAATAAAATTTCTGTGGCAGAGCATATAAGAAATTCATTTTCACTCAAGTTAGGATAATGTTTTATAGAAACCTTTTTCGAAAAAGATTGATTTGAATCTTTTCTTTTTTCTGATATTACATCTGAAAGTTTTTTTCCTGCTAAAAGGAAAATATTTTTATAACTGGGATTATATGAAAACTCATTACAAACTTTAATTAGTTGTTCAAATAGGAAGTTTGTTGAAGTTACGCTGCCATATCCATTACATACATGGCACCTTGAAGACATAACCATATCAGTAGTTACTTTTAATCTTTGTCTTGATAATTCTAATAACCCAAAATTACTGATTCTTCCAATTTGTACTCTGGCTCTGTCTTCTTTTACACATTCTTTTAACTTCTTTTCAACTTTGAAATTATGTCCTCTATCAAGCATATCAATGAAATCTATAACTATTAGCCCTGCTAGATCTCTAATTTTTAATTGCTTACTAATTTCTTCTGCTGCCTCTAAATTAGTTTTGAATGCTGTGTCTTCAATATTTCTTTGTTTTGTATATTTTCCAGAGTTTATGTCAATTGAAACTAATGCCTCTGTTTGATTTATGACAAGATATCCTCCTGATTTTAAATTCACCGTTGGATTATTAATTCCAATTATTTTTTTTTCTAAACCAAAGTTAGTAAATAAAGGTTTTTTATCATCATACATTTTTATTGATTTTACCGAGTTTGGTATAAATTGCTTAATAATTTCTCTTGATTTTTTTAAAGTGGATTTTTCATTCACCAGAACTTCGCTATATGTTGAATCATAATAATCTCTCAAACATCTTTTAATAATATTGTCTTCTTCATGAATAAGACATGGTGCATTTGATTTTATTGTTTTGGTTGTAATCTCGGTCCATAACTTAATCAAGGAACTATAATCTCTTTTGATTTCTTTTGTACCCATAATTTGTCCAGCGGTTCTAATAATAACTCCCATGCCTTTTTTTATATTTAGTTTATTTAACATTTCCTTCAGCTTTCTTCTTAATTTAAGATCCTCAATTTTTCTTGAGATTCCTCCACCCTTATTAGTATTAGGCATTAAAACACAATATTTTCCAGCAAGAGATAATCTTGTAGTAACAGCTGCACCCTTATTTCCTCTCTCCTCTTTAACAACTTGTATTAAAATCACTTGATTGCTTTTGATTACTTCCTGAATGCTGTACTTTCTGTGATAAATAATTTCATTTTTTTTTGGTGTTGGTCTAAATCTTTTTTTCTTTCTTATTTTTTGATGAGGAAATTCATCAATGGGTTTGTAATTGAAGAAATCAAAAACTTTTGACAAAAAACCTTTCTGATCAGTTAACAGTTTTTCTTGAGAATTTACATTGTCTTGATTACTGATAAAATCCTCTTCCTCTTCGTCCTCTTCATCCATGGGAACAGTTTTAGATGCTTCAAGTTCTTGCTGAAGTAATTTTTTTTTATCTGCTGTAGGTATTTTAAAGTAATCAGGATGAATTTCATTGTATGCTAAAAACCCATGTTTATTACCCCCATAATCAACAAAAGCCGCTTGTAATGAGGGTTCAACTCTTACAATTTTAGCTAAATAAATATTACCCTTAATTCTATCATTTTTTATTTTTTCAGACTCATAGTCTAGTAGACTATTATCCTGAATCATCGCAACTCTGATCATGTCTTTTTGAGATGCATCTATTAACATTTTCTTCTTCATTTAAATTCCTTATATATCTATGTGAGTAATTAATCTTATAATATACTAAAAATTCAAAAAAAAAATCGAGATGTTGATTTTTTTAAAAAAAAAACACTATATTTAGTATAACAAACTTTATTTTAAATTGATTAATTTTTTTAAATTCATAATTTTTTTTATTTTTTATTGTAATCAAGCATATTCTGATGAATTAGTAAATTTAAGATTTGGATCTAATGAAGAAAAAAAAAGAATAGTCTTAGATTTAAAAAGAGATGTGCCTTTTGATCACAGAATAGATAAAAACATTATTGAGATAATTTTTAAAACAAAAATAAGTATAAATAGTAAAGTCAAGGCGAAAGAAAATCTAGATTCCATTTCATTTGATAAACCAAAAAATAAGCTTGTGCTCAAGTTTAAACGTAATATTTTTAATACAAATATATATTTGCTTAAAAAAAAACAAAACACTTATTCAAGAATAGTTATAGATTTTACATTAAAAAATAATAAAAAAAGAACCATTGTAATAGATCCAGGTCATGGAGGAAAAGATTCTGGTGCAGTGGGATTATATAAAAATCTTGAAAAGAATATAACATTAAAAGTTGGTTTGATTTTAAAAGAAAAATTCAAGAAACAAACAAACTTTAATGTGATTCTAACGAGAGAAAAAGATTTTTTCCTAAAACTTAGAAATAGAACCAAAATTGCAAAAAAAAATAACGCAGATATCTTTTTATCCTTACACGCAGATTTCAATAAAAATTCAAGAGCTAGAGGAATTTCACTCTATACTTTGTCTGAAAGAGCTTCAGATAAAGAAGCTGCCGCTTTGGCCAGAAGAGAAAATAGATCAGATTTAATTGAAGGTGTTGATTTGTCTGGAGAAAGTTCAGAAGTAACATCAATTCTATTAGATTTAACAAAAAGAGATACTCTTAATCAGTCTAGTCTTTTAGTGAATTTTTTAATTAAAGCCTTTAAAAATGAAATGAATTTATTACAAAGAACTCATAGATATGCAGGATTTGCAGTTCTGAAATCATTAGATATTCCCTCGGTTTTAGTAGAAATGGGCTATCTTTCTAATAAATATGATTCAAAACTATTGGTGAATGAAAATTACCAAAAAAAACTAGCTGACAAAATTGTTAAGGCAGTGATTGAATATTTTAATTGGAAAGATAAAAATAACATATAAGATTTTGAAATGTTAAAAATAGTTACAAATACATTAATGCTTTTGATGATTGGAATGATTTCGGGATTTTTATTCCTAATTTTTATCATTTATATTTTTGGAAAAGATTTGCCCAATTTTGATAAGCTTTCTTACTACCAACCTAGGTTGGTTTCCAAAATATACACATCTAATGGAAACTTTTTAGAAGATTATTCAAATGAAAATAGAATCTTCGTTAGATATGAAGAAATTCCAACGGAACTGATTAATTGTTTTTTAGTATCAGAAGATATTAATTTTTATAATCATATTGGCATAGACGCTAAGGGTATATTTAGAGCATTCGCTAAAAATTTAAAAAAAATTTTTAGTAATAAAAGACCTGAAGGTGCTTCAACAATAACACAACAAGTTGCAAAAAACTTCTTACTGACAAACGAAATTTCATACAGCCGAAAAATCAAAGAAATAATACTAGCTATTAGAATGGAGAGAGTTTTAGAAAAAGAACAAATAATGGAACTTTATTTAAACGAAATTTATTTGGGAGGAGGTTCATACGGAATTAGATCTGCTTCGTTAAATTATTTTAATAAGTCTTTGTCAGATCTTGAACTCGAGGAAATGGCAATGCTGGCTGCATTGCCAAAAGCTCCCTCAACTTATAATCCATATAAAAATGAAATTAAGGCTTTAAAAAGAAGAAACTGGGTTTTAAAACGTCTACTAGATGAAAATTTTATTTCTATTGATGAGTACTCATTAGTAATAACAAAGCCTCTAAACTTATCAAAATCAAAGAAAATTCTTAACAATAAGGCTTCATTTTTTAAAGAAGAAGTCAGAAGAGAAATAATTTCAATGTTTGATGAAAGTGCACTTTATGACAGTGGAATGACAATTATGACTAGTCTCGATGAGGATATTCAAGTTCATGCAGAGGAGTCATTTATAAAAGGTATAAATGAGTTTTCGAAAAGACAGGGTTGGAAGGGACCTTTAACTAATTTGAATGTTAAAAAAGATTTTTTAAAAAAACTTAAATCTATTAAAAAGCCTGAAGGTCTTTTTGATAAACACCTAGGAGTAATTACTAAAATTAATAAATCCAGTGTTGAGGTTTTACTGAGAAAAGATCAAAAAATTAGATTAAAGTCTGAAAATTTAAGTTTAATTAAAGAAAAAAATTTCAAGTTGACTGGAAAGTTTAAGGTGGGAGATGTTCTTGTGCTTGACTTAGATAAAAACAAAAATAAATATAATCTTAGTCAAATTCCAAAAGTTAATGGTGGTTTAATAGTTTTAGAAAACAATACAGGAAGGATACTTGCCATGGTTGGTGGTTATGACGCAAGTTCGTCCTTTAATAGGTCAACTCAAGCAAAAAGACAACTTGGATCATCATTTAAGCCAATAGTCTATTTAGCGGCACTAGAAAATGGTTATTCACCTGTAAGTAAAATTTTAGATGCACCATTTGTGATGGATGATTATTCAAAAGATGGGATATGGAGACCAACTAATTATGGAGATAAATTTTACGGATCTAGTACCTTGAGAATGGGTATAGAAAAATCAAGAAATTTAATGACTGTAAGACTTTCAGATCAACTAGGTCTTGATAAAATAGCAGATATTTCTCTGGATCTTGGAATATACAAGAAGTTTCCTCCATTAATTTCTAGTTCACTCGGTTCTTTAGAAAGTTCACTAGTAAAAATAACTTCTGCTTATGCAACTCTGGCAAATCAAGGAATTAAAATAACTCCAGTATTAATTGATGCTATTTATGATAAAGATGGAAAATTTCTTTACAAAGGTGATATAAGAAAATGTTTACGATGTTCTCTTGATCCTAACACTGAAATTGATACAAAATTTCTTAATAATATAGCAAATCCGGAAATCAAAAACACAAGCAAAAAGATTTTTTCTCAAGAATCTTCATATCAAATGACTTCATTTTTAATGGGAGTTATTAAAAGAGGAACTGCAAAGAACATAAATAAGTTTGACTTTCAGGTTGCTGGAAAAACTGGTACCACAAATGATAATCAAGACGCATGGTTTATTGGTTATAATTCAGAAATAACTATAGGCGTTTATGTAGGTTATGATGTGCCAAAATCATTAGGAAGATTTGAAACAGGTTCGAAAGTAGCTGCACCTATTTTTTATGATTTAATGAATAAGTTATACACAGAAAAAAAACCCAAGCCTTTTGTTATACCAGAAAATATAAAATTTATTAATATCGACTTAAATTCGGGTAAACCTAGTAATAGTGACTATATAACTGAAGCTTTTAAAAATAATTTTAACTTTGATTATGATGAAAAAAGTAATAATAAAGATGGTAATTTTGATTTAAAGGGGTTTTACTAAGTACGATGGAGATGTCAGATTTAATTTTGAGATTAGAGGGTTTAATTAAAAACCTAAGGGGGTTTGTTTGAAAAGAAACAAATTGTAAATGAAATTGATTCTATTGATAAAAGACTACAAAACCCAGAAAATTGGAATAATCATGAATTAATGAATCAAGATTTAAAAAAAAAAAATTATCTTGTAAAATTTCATGAATTAATAAAAAAAAATGAAAACAACTTTAGAGACACTTTAGAACTTTTAAATATTTCAGAAAATGAAGGAGATAAATCCTTAGCAAGTGATTTACAGGTAGATTTACAAAAAATTGAAAAAAATTTAAGTAAATTATATCTTGAAACTTTGATGTCTGGTAAAGCAGACTCGAATAATTCATTGATTGAGATTCACTCAGGTGCTGGGGGAGTTGAATCACAAGATTGGGTAGAGATGCTTCTAAGAATGTACACTAGATGGTGTGATTTCAGAGGATTCAAAACCGAGCTTGTTGACCAAAATGTTGGAGAGGAGGCAGGTTTTAAGTCAGTCACTTTTAAAGTAACAGGAGAAAATTCATATGGATGGCTCAAATTTGAAAATGGTGTTCACAGATTAGTTAGGATTTCACCCTTTGATTCGCAATCAAGAAGACATACAAGTTTTGCATCAGTTTTTTGTTACCCAGAGGTGCAAAATAATATAGTAATAGAAATCAATGAAAAAGAATTAAAAATTGATACATTCCGAGCTTCAGGAGCGGGTGGTCAACATGTCAACAAAACAGATAGTGCAATAAGAATTACTCATTTGCCAACAAAAATTGTTGTACAATGTCAAAATAGTAGATCGCAACATAGGAATAAATCAATAGCACTAGAAATGTTAAAATCTAAGCTCTATGAAAAGAGATTAAAACAGGAAGAAGATGATAATAAAAAGAGTAGGTCAGAAAAAGGAGAAATTGGATGGGGAAATCAAATACGTTCTTATATAATGCAACCATACACAATGGTAAAAGATCATAGAACTGACAAACAAATTTCGGATGTAAATTCTGTTCTTGATGGAAAAATAGATGATTTTTTAGAGAATCAACTTATAAAATTTAATTTGTAATAAAATCTAAAACTTCTTTGGCATGACCTTTTACCTTAACTTTTTTCCATGCATTTAATAGTATTAAATTTTCATCAAATAAAAAAGTTGACCTTTCAATGCCCATGTATTTTCTTCCATACATAGATTTTTCAACCCAAACATCAAAACTTTTGCATATTTTTAAATCTTCGTCAGATACTAAATTAATTTTTAGGTTATACTTTGCAATAAATTTTTGATGTTTTTCTAGAGTGTCTTTTGATACTCCTATTACATTGGTATTTAATTTGCTGAATTCTTTTTGTAATTCTGAAAATTCCAAAGCCTCCTTTGTACAACCTGGTGTATCGTCTTTTGGATAAAAATATACAACAAGTTTCTTACCTAAAAAATCATTTGATAATAAATCATTCCCATCGCTAAGAACAAATTTTAAATTTTGTAATTTTTCACCTATTTTCATAATAAACTAGTTTTTTATATTGTTTTTTTCCATTCCAGTTATATTAAAATCATAAATACCATGAAATCAAAAAAAATTGTAAAGATATCATTATTTTTTTCGTTATTATTTCTATTTTTATTAACGTCAATCTTTGGTTTTATTTTTATTATTTCATTAAAGCCAGTCAAGATAAATCTTTTGAATTATTTTGACAGAGAAAGCCGACTAATAAAGAATGTTGAAATTAAAGAAATAGGAGATGTTTACTTAAGTTTTAATAAAGTAACCAAAAATTTTGAAGTATTAATAGAAGATCTTGTTATTAAAGATTCATATTTTCCAAGTGTTTTGATTGGTTTAGACCTTACATTAAAAAAAAAATTATTTAAAACTTCGATAAAAATTTTTGATAGTGAGTTAGAATTTGAAATTCCAAAGAATTTCCTCTCCTTTAAAGATTCACAACATAAAGATAATGTCCCTGAAAGTATTGATTTAAATTCATATTTCAAGTTTTTAAAAAAATTTGAAAACATTCAAATAGTAAATAGTTCATTATCATTAAAACTGAATGAACAAACTACTGAAAAATATTTAGTTGATTTAAATTTTAAAGAATCTGAATTAATTTTTTCGATATCCGAAAAACAAAATGTAAATAATTTTTTATCAATTGATTATTTTGGCAGGTCAGACAAATATGATGTTTCTGTTGAATCTCAAAATTTTAATTTTTATTTTTTAGAATATTTTAAAAAATTTGATTATTTCAAAATACAAAAACTTCTGTTAAGTGGTTCTTCAAAGCTTTCATTAAATAAAAACTTCACTTTCAATGAACTTTTTTTTAATTTTAAACTTAATGGAGAGATCAGCTATTCTTCTTTTGAAGGCAATAAAAATATTTCTTTTTCCGATTCACAAATCATTGGTGAGAAAAATGAAAATAATTTAGACATAAGATTAGATTATTTATTTCTAGAATCAAAAATCAAATCGGTCTTAAGATTGAATTTAATGGAAAAAAAACAGTCAAAAGTCATTTTTAAATTAGACGCAATTAAAGTTTCAGAATTAATTGATATTTGGCCAAAAAATCTTAAGCCCTCTGTCTATAAATGGATGAAGGAAAATTCCAATGGAAATATTAGTAATTTTTTTTTAACTTTTTATATTTTTGATCAAGATAATAATTTTATTTTGAAAAAGTTGCAGGGTAATTTTGACTTTGATGATACTAAAATTAGATATATGGAATCTATGCCTATAATTAATGATATAGACGGAAATGCCAAAATTTATGATGATAGAATTGTATTTTCAATATTTTCAGGAGTTTCTCAAAGTTTAAATATAGATGAAGGAAATGTAGAACTATTTGATTTAAATACTGATGTTGAAAGAGCTAAAGTTGAATTACAAATAAATGCAATAAATTATGATGTTGTCAAATATCTTGACTTATCGCCAATCAATAAAAAAAGTTACACGAAACTTAAAAACATAAATGGAAATACATTTGTAGACTTGGAACTTAAATTTCCTCTTTTACTAGATCTCCCTGCAGAGGATATAGAATATAAATCAAATGTTGAAATAAAAAATGCAAAGTTTTCAGAGATTTTTAATAATTATGATCTTGAAAATTTTGAATTGAATATAAAAATTGATAATTCATCGGTCACGTATGCAGGAAGAGGTGATGTTTTCCAATCCACTGCAATCTTCTCGGGAAAGCAAATTAATGAAGCGGATCAAATCGTTGATAATATATCAGGTTCATATTTAATTAATTCCACAGTAGTTGAAAGTTTGTTGCCTAATAATGACTTAAATTTTTTTGGTAAAATTCAAGTAGATTTTGGAATAACTGAAGATGAAAACGGGATAATGAAAATTGATGGCATTGGAGAATTAAGTGAAATGGAAATAGATTCAAACTTTCTAGGACCAAATTTAGATTTTTCTAATGGAAAGTTAAGATTTTTAATAAGGCCCTATGATGAATCGTATTCTGGTTTTTTTGATATAAAAGCCAAAAATTTTGACTTTGAAGTAAATTCTATTTTTAAAGAGGATAAAATAACAGAAATTGATGTTCTTAGATTTAAATCTCCTAATCAGGATTTTAAATTTAAATATAAGAATTATGACAACAGAAACTTTATTTTTTATGGAAATAAAATAAGTTTAAATAAAATTGATTTTTTTGAACAAAGTAAATTTGAATTTAATGATTTTAAATTTTCAATGGATGTTAACACAATAGAAATGGCAGGTGTAAAGTTTTCCAATTCTTCGATTGAAGTAAAAAAAGAAAACGGGACTTTTAGTAAAATGAATATTAATTTAGTTGGTAAAGAGGATTTCCACAAAATTTTAATTGAGGATCAACAAAATAAAAAATTTATGATGGAATCTAACTATTTACCATCTTTATTAAAAATTCTTGATATAGATTTAAACATTAAAAGAGGAAGTTTAAAAGTAGAAGGAGAGAAATTAGAAAATTCGTCAGAATATAAAGGTGTTATAGTTGGAAATGATATAGTGTTTCGTGATGCACCATTTTTAGCTAATTTTTTTAGCATTTTTTCATTAGAGGGTTTAACGCAAAAATTAAAGGACGGAGGAATTATCTTTAAGGATTTTGATGCAAATTATAAATTATCTAATAAAAAGTTAACATTGGTAGATAGTCTTCTCAAAGGAAGTGAACTTGGAATACAATTTGATAGTGTGATAGGGATGCAGGATGATTATTTTATGATGAATGGTTCAATAATACCTGCTTATACAATTAATACACTATTAACAAAGTTTCCCATTGTTGGTGATATTATCACAGCAGGATCACCAGAAGATGGTTTAATAGGAGCAAATTTCCGTGTAGAAAAAATTGAAGGAAAATATGAAGTTTTCTATAATCCAATTTCTGTTTTTGTTCCTAATATTATCAAAAACTTTTTAAGCGATTAGTTCAACTAATCCGTATTTTTTTTTACCAACAAAAACTATCAAGTAAAAACCATTTTCTTTATCTGGATTTTCTAAAAAATTGTCTTTTGTGATCAAGAAATCTTTTTCATTTACAATGTCTTTATTAATTTTCACTGCACCCTGGTCGATTAGTCTTTTTGCTTGAGCATTTGATTCACATAAATTTAAATCAACTAGTATATTTTTTATCGAAATACCTTTGTCTAATAAGCTTTTTTTTAGTGCAATCTTTTGTTTGCATGTTTCAATTATATCAGAATCAACTGTTTGCATGCTTAAAATGCTCTTGGCCTCAGCCTCTGCAATATTTGATTTTTCTTTTCCATGACAAAGAGATGTTACTTCGTTAGCCAATAGTATTTTTAATTTATTAAGATCTTCACCTTTGTAATTAGAGAATTTCTTAATTTCATCAGAATCAATTTCAGTAAAAAGATTAAGAAATTTTATAACATCATCATCTGCAGTATTTCTCCAATATTGCCAAAAATCACTGACCGAAAACTTTTCTTCTGTTAACCATACAGCGCCTTTCGCTGTTTTACCCATTTTACTTCCACTTGAGGTTGTTATTAATGGTGAAGTAAGTCCAAACAGTTGTTTGTTTTTAATTTTTTTTACTAGATCTATACCTGAAACTATATTTCCCCATTGATCTGATCCTCCAAATTGTATCATACAGTTATATCTCTCATTTAATACTAGAAAATCATAGGCTTGCATAATTGAGTAATTAAACTCCAAAAAACTTAAATGTTGCTCCCGAATGAGTCTCTGTTTGATTGATTCCAAAGCTAACATTTTATTAACCGAAAATTTACTTCCAACATCTCTGAGAAATTGAATAACGTTAAGTTTGTTTAACCATTCTAAATTATCAATAATTTCTGCACAATTTTCCTCGGAACTATTAAAAGATAAAAATTTTTTAAAAATTTTTTTCAAACTTTCTTTATTTTTTTCAATATCTTGGTGTTGTAAAATTCTCCTTGTCTCGTCTTTACCAGATGGATCACCAATTAGCGTTGTTCCGCCTCCTACCAATACAATTGGTTTGTGGCCACACTTTTGAAACAATCTTAGTAACATGATTGGTAGAAGTGAGCCAACATGCAAACTATCTGATGTACAATCAAAACCAATATATCCTGAAGTTTTTTTTTGTAATAATTTCTTAATGCCATTATCGTCTGTTGATTGATGCCAAAATCCCTTTGAAATTGCTGAAGCTATAAAATCTTTTGTCATTGTTTTATTATAAAGGTTATAATAATTATCATGAAAAAAAAAGAATATTGTTCTCTTGGTGTTATGAGTGGCACTTCATTGGATGGATTAGACTTTTCGTTAATAAAAACTGACGGTATTTCAAAAATACAAGAACTATTTAATGAATATTTTAAATTTAATGTAAAATTCAAAGATGAAATAAAAAGTCTCATATGGAAATTTAATAAATTTGATGAAAGAAAAATACTAAATTCTGAGGAATTTAAAGTTTTAAACAAAAGGTTTTCAGAATTGGTAATCAAAAAGATAAAAAAATTTTTGTTAAAACATTCCATTAAAATATCCTCAGTTGATGTGATTGGTGTCCACGGAAATACGATGTTACACAATCCAAAAAAAGGAATTTCAATTCAACTTGGCGACCCTATATACATGTCATCAAAACTCAATGTAAAAATCGTTTCTAGTTTTAGGGATGAAGATTTACTTAACAAAGGGCAGGGAGCTCCACTTGTTCCAATTTATCATCAAATTAAATTTGCTGAAAGAAATAGAAATATCATGGTTGTAAATATTGGTGGGATTTCTAATTTTTCATTTTTAATTGGTAAAAAAAAACTATTTGCCTCTGACATAGGCCCTGGTAATAAGTTAATTGACGAGTATTGTAATTTAAATTTGAATTGTGATTTCGACAAAGACGGTCATTTTTCATCAAAAGGAGTGTTGATAAAAGATTTGGTAGAAAGCTGGAAAAAAAAAAATTTTTTAAAATCAAAATTCCCGACCTCTTACGACAATTCTTTTTTTAAAATAAAAGACTATGTAAAAACTGGACTGAAAAATCATTATGATATACTAAGAACTCTGACTTTTTTCTCCGCCTATATCATTTCTTGTTTGTCTTTGAAAATAAATACTAGAATTGACAAGTGGATTTTCACTGGTGGTGGAATTAAAAATCATACTTTAATGAAAGATCTGAATTTTTTACTAGGTAAAAAAAATGTTGGGTCATCTTTATCATATGATTTAGACCCATTTTTTATCGAATCAAATGCGTTTGCTTTCATTTCAGTTAGAACTTTAAAAAAATTACCATCATCATTTCCTAACACAACTGGTTGTAAAAGACCTTCTGTTTCCGGGAACGTATATTTTTAGTTATTTTTGATCAATATATTTTTTAATTTTATCTATAACTTTTTGTTCATTATTCAAAAAAAAATGATCGGCAAACTTTATTGTTTCCTGCTTAACTGTTATTGACTTTTGTTTATTAAGTTTCTTAACAACATCGTTAACATCATTATTATCAATTAAATTGTCTTTTTCTGCAGAAATTACCAAGCCAGATGCAGGACAAGGAGCTAGAAAATTAAAATCATATTTACCAACTGGTGGACTTATCAAAATAAATTTTGGAATTTCTGGACGCCTCATTAAAAGTTGCATGCCCACCCATGCACCGAAAGATATTCCACATACCCAGTACTCTTTTGATTCTTGATTTTGATTCTGAAGCCAATCCAAAGCAATCGCTGAATCAGCAAGTTCTCCCTCACTACCGTCATGTTCACCATCTGATTTTCCAACACCACGAAAATTAAATCTCAGACTTGAAAATCCAATATCCGAAAAAAATTTATGAAGCTTAAGTGGTAAATGATTATTCATATTACCTCCGTGACCCGGGTGTGCGTGAAGAATTAAAACAGATGGAGAACTTGGCACGTTATTGTGTGTGTACCGAGCTTCTAGTCTTCCAATTGGACCATTTAGAAGGATTTCGGGCATTTACAGTTGACTGATATGGTAGGATATAATAATAATAAATTTGTATAATACAAAAGTTTGATTATGTCAAAAAATTTATTCAGCTTGATTATCTCTGACCTAAGAGCGGCTAAAAATAGAGATCCAGCTGCAAGAAGCTACTTTGAGATTTTTTTTGCTTATTCAGGGTTTCATGCAACCCTTATCCATAGAATTTGTCACTTTTTGTGGGGAATAAAATTGAAATTTTTGGCTAGATTTATTAGTAATTTATCTCGAATTTTAACTTCAATTGAAATACACCCTGCTGCAAAGATTGGTTATGGTTTTTTTATTGATCACGGTGCGGGACTTGTAATTGGCGAAACTTCAAAGATTGGCAGCAATGTTACTATATACCAGCAAGCAACATTGGGAGGACTGACCCCTTCAGTTGACTCAGAATCTCAGAGAAATATTAAGAGACATCCAACAATTTGTGATAACGTAATAGTTGGATCTGGAGCCCAAATTTTAGGCCCAGTTATAATAGGAAAGAACTCAAGAATTGGAGCTAATGCAGTTGTTTTAAAGGATATTCCAGAAAATATTACATATGTTGGGATCCCAGCTAGAAAAATAGAATCAAAAAATCTAAATGAAGAGTTTAATGCATACGGAATTTCTAAAGGGAAAATTGATGATCCAAATAAAAAAAGTATTAATGCTTTATACAAAGAAATCTTCACATTAAATCAAAAAATAAAAGAATTAAAAAAACAGATTAATCAAAATTACAAGATACCACATGCTGAAATCAAAATCGATAATCCTAAAAAAAAATGAAATAAAAGTTTAATTATCTGACAATTAAAAGGTTGTTTTATTATTTACTTACGTAATTAGAATAATTCTAAGTTAATCTTTGATTATTATTGAAAAAAATGATAAAAGATTTACATAGTATATTAGAATTAAACATAATATAAAATGTAGAGAATAATATTAACTTTAATACGCAAAAAGAGTAAGTATGAAGCAAATTAAAAACATATATTTTGATTATCAAGCTACGACTCCCGTAGACCCACGTGTTTTGAAAAAAATGATGCCTTATTTTGGAGAAATATACGGAAACCCTCACTCAAGAAACCATTCTTATGGTTGGGAAGCAGAGGAAGGAGTAGAGGTTGCACGAGAGCAAGTTGCCAATTTAATCGGAGCAAACCCTAAAGAGATCATATTTACATCTGGTGCTACAGAGTCGAATAATTTAGCCATTAAAGGAGTTGCAGAATTCTATGGAGATAAAAAGAATCATATCATAACTTGTGTTACCGAACACAAATGCGTTTTAGAATCATGTAGAAATTTAGATGGTAAAGGTTTTAAGATAACCTACCTCCCTGTTTCAAGCGATGGTCTAATTGATCTTGATTTATTGAAAAAAGAGATTACCGATAAGACTTTACTTGTATCAATCATGGGCGTTCATAATGAAATAGGTGTCATACAACCACTGGAGAAAATCGGACAAATATGCAGAGAAAATGAAGTTTTCTTTCACACAGATTGTGCACAAGCCATAGGTAAAATCCCGTTGGATGTTGAAAAAATGAATATAGATTTAATGAGCATTTCGGGTCACAAAATATATGCTCCTAAAGGAGTTGGCGCTTTGTATATCAGACGTAAACCTAGAGTTAGAATTTCTTCAATGATTAGTGGCGGAGGTCAGGAAAGAGGTATGAGGTCCGGTACTTTATCACCAGCATTGTGTGTTGGCCTTGGTGAAGCCTGTAATATCTATTCGCAAGAGATGGAACAAGAAAATAAAATGTTATCCAAATTTAAAAAAATGATGCTTGATGGTATAAGAAAAGCATGTCCTGATGTTTATCTCAATGGTTCTGAAATGTCTAGGGTACCCGGAAACCTCAACTTAAGCTTTGCATATGTTGAAGGAGAATCTCTAATGATGGGAATAAAAAATCTTGCTGTCTCCTCAGGATCTGCTTGCACCTCCGCTTCACTCGAACCTTCCTATGTTCTCAAAGCTTTGGGAGTCGAAGAGGAGCTAGCTCACACCAGCTTAAGAATAGGATTTGGTAGATTTACAACTGAAAATGAGGTAAAATATGCTACAAAAACTATTGTGAGTGAAGTCATGCGACTCAGAGAACTTAGTCCACTTTGGGAAATGGCTCAAGAAGGAGTTGATATTAGTAAAATAAAATGGGCACATCATTAGTACTTAGAAAGGAGATACGATTATGGCTTACAGTAAAGAACTTTTAGATCACTACGAAAACCCAAAAAATGTTGGATCAATGGATAAGGATTCAGCTGAAGTTGGTACTGGTCTTGTTGGTGCTCCAGCATGTGGAGATGTAATGAAACTTCAAATAAAGGTTAACAAAAAAGGAGTTATAGAGGACGCTAAATTCAAGACGTTTGGTTGTGGCTCCGCAATAGCATCTAGCTCTCTCATTACAGAATGGGTTAAAGGTAAGAATCTTGATGAAGCACACTCAATAAAAAACACCGAGATAGCTAACCATCTTGCTCTTCCACCAGTGAAAATACATTGTTCTATTCTCGCTGAAGATGCAATTAAAGCAGCAATTGACGACTACAAAAAGAAGAATAGAAAAAACAGATAGACATTTATTTAAGATAACCAATGATTACTGTTACCAGCAATGCTGTTAATCATATAAAAAAACTTTTATCTTCGAGAGATAAGAAACCTTTAGGAATTAAGCTCTCCATAGAGACAAAAGGCTGCTCTGGACTATCTTACAGCATGGAGTTTGTAGATAGTCCAGACCAAAAAGATGAAGTTTTAAATGTAGAAGATGTCAAGATATTTATCGATCCAAAAGCCACTCTTTTTCTTCTTGGCACAACAATGGATTATGAGGAGGGCGTTCTAGAATCAGGTTTCAAATTTATTAATCCAAACGAAAAAGGCAGATGCGGTTGTGGAGAGTCTTTTCACGTCTGACACTTAATTATGTCTACTAACTCCGTTTGTTGGAACTGTCAAAATATTATACCTCCAAACGTCTTTTTATGTCAAAAATGTAATAAGATCCAACCTCCAAAACAAGTAAATGAGTTTAAATTATTAGGAATATCAGAAGAATTTGATTTAGATTTAGAGGAACTTGAAGACGCTTATTTAAAATTGCAACAATTATTTCATCCAGACAAATATTCGCAACTATCAGAAAAAGAGATTAAATATTCAACACTTTTATCATCTATGATTAATGAAGCATATCAAAAACTAAATAGTTCAATATCAAGGGCTTCTGTGTTATTACAACTTAAAGGAATAAATTCTCATCCAGAAGATAGTTCATTCAATGATTCTCAGGTTTTAGAGGAAGTAATGGAAATTCAAAATGAGTTTTTGGAGGCAGAAGATTCTGAACAAAAAAAGATATCAATTCAAAAACTTAACTCAAGGATTACAGAAACAATTGATGATTTATCAATATCATTTAAAAAACAAGATTATGAAATTGCTAAAAAATTAAACATTAAATTATCATATCTTGAAAAAATTAAGGTAAATTTTAAAAAGCAGTTATGAATTTAATAAAAATAAAAGAACCATTGTCGTCAAATAATAGTGCTAATATTTGCATAGGAATAGATTTTGGAACAACTAATTCAGTTTGTTCAGTCAAAGTAAAAAATAAATTTAGCTTCATTAAAGACGAAAGTGGAACAAGTCTCATACCAACTTTAATTTTGTATGATAGAAAAACTAAAAAGTTTGGAAATCAAATCATTAAAAATGAAAGTTATTTTAATTCAATTTTTTCAGTAAAAAGAAATTTCACAATAGATTTTGAAAAAAAAAGATTTGAGGATGAAAACAATAATAAAATTTCTACTATCGAAGTATCAAAAGATTTTTTTATTTATTTAAAAAAATTATGTGAAAAAAATCTTAATCAGAATATTTTTGATTGTGTAATTTCTGTCCCCGCATATTTTGATGAAAAAGCAAGATCTGGAATAATGCGAGCTGCTTTTATGGCAGGTTTAAGAGTGAGAAGATTGATTAACGAACCAACAGCTGCAGCTTTTGCTTATGGACTTGAAAAAAAGAAGAAAGGTATTTTCTTTGTTTACGATCTAGGAGGGGGTACGTTTGATGTTTCATTACTAAAACTATCGGATGGTATATTTAAAGTAATTGCTACAAGTGGAGACCCAAATCTTGGAGGTGATGATTTTGATACTTTATTTGCAAAATGGTTAGTTGATAAATATTTTAGTGTCAATTTTGATGATTTAAGAGAAAAGGAAAAGTTTAAGTTAGTTAAAAAATGTAAATTATTTAAAGAAAAACTTTCAAATACACAAAATTTCAAAGAAGAACTGAAAGTAAATGATCGTTTAAAAGAAATTGAAATTAATATTGATGACTTGAACAAATCTGTAGAAAAACTTGTAGATAGAACGATTAATATTTCGTCAGAACTACTCACCGAAGTGGATGTTCAAATAGATAAAGTAAACGGGTTTGTATTGGTAGGTGGCTCATCAAGATTAAAATGTATTTCAAAAAAAATTAAAGAAAATTTTCAGACTGATATCTTTGATGATGTAGATCCTGACCTTGTTGTTTCAAAAGGTGCAGCACTACATGGATATGAACTTTTAAATGGTTCTGCTAATGTGCTTTTAGATGTAACACCTCTTTCTCTTGGAATTGAAACTATGGGAGGTTTAATGGAAAAAATAATATCAAGAAATACTCCAATACCTGCTATCAAGGAACAAACCTTTACCACTTATGAAAATGGACAAACTGCTATAAAATTTACTATACTTCAAGGAGAAAGAGAAACTTCTGTTAATAATAGAAAACTAGCAGAATTTGTTTTGTCAGATATTCAACCTAAACCAGCTGGGATTCCAAGAATAAAAGTAATGTTTTCTCTTGATGCAGATGGAATCCTTTTCGTGACAGCCACAGATGAAGAAACCGGGGTTGAAAATAAGCTTTCAGTAAAAACTAATGATGAGCTAGACTTGATTGAAATGCGAAAAATAGTGGAAAGTAGCATTAAAAATGCAAAAGATGATATACATCAAAGAATGATAATAGAGGCAAAAATAAAAGCACAAAGTTTCTTAAATGAAATTGATTCAGTTAAAAAAGATATTGAATTACTCTGCTCAAAAAATGATATTAAAATAATAAATGATAAAGTGGCTTTGTTAAAAAAATCCATTAATAATGATGATTATGATATAATTAATCAACGAGTTGATGAACTTAACAAGGTAACAGAGCTTTTTGCTCAAAAAAGAATTGAAAAAGATTTTTCTGAAGTAGTTGGAAAAGATGTTGATGAGATTGAGTAGATAATGACGAAGATAATATTTATTGAACCAAATGGGAATGAAAAGACAATTGAAGCTGAAAATGGGCTTTCGATCTTAGAAGTCGCTCATAACAACGGAATTGATCTTGAGGGAGCGTGTGAGGGTTCACTAGCTTGCTCTACTTGTCATATAATTGTTGAAAAAAGTTTCTTTGATAATCTCCCAGATCCGTCAGATGAAGAAGAGGACATGCTTGATTTAGCTTTTGGCTTAACTCATACCTCTCGACTTGGTTGCCAAATCATAGTAGATGAAAAGCTTGAAGGTATGAAAGTTAAAATACCATCTGGGACAAGAAACATGAACGTAGAATAATGAAGTTAAAATGGACTGATACAATTGAAATAGCCATCCTTTTGGAGGAAAAATTTCCCGATAAAGATAATGTAAATTTAAGATTTACAGATCTTCACTCATGGATAATGGAGTTAGATGAGTTTGAGGATGATCCAGAAAATTCCAACGAAAAGATTCTCGAGGCTATTCAAATGGCGTGGATTGATGAAAGAGATTAATACACTCGACTTTATTAAAGATAATGATCTTCCCGAAGTTGGAAGCAAAATTGTTGTTGCAATGTCAGGTGGGGTTGACTCGTCAGTGACTGCAGCCTTATTAAAGAATATTGGGTATAATGTTATTGGTGTCACAATGAAATTATATGAGGGGACATCTAAAAATAATTCTAAAACATGTTGTTCAGGAATAGACATTGCAGATGCAAGGAATGTTGCAAAGAAGTTAGGTATAAAACATTACATTATCGATTATAAGGAAAAGTTTAAGGAAAACGTAATTGATAAATTTGTAAGTAGTTATATCGAGGGTAATACACCAATACCATGCATTTTATGTAATCAAACAGTAAAGTTTACAGACTTAATTAATTTTACAAAAGCACTTAAAATTAACATTCTGGCCACTGGTCATTATGTCAAAAGATTTCAAAACGGTGAAGATATAAATCTTTATCAAGCTGATGACGGATTGAAGGATCAAAGTTATTTTTTATTTGCAACTACACAAGATCAATTGAAAACATTACGATTTCCTTTGGGAAGTTTTTCTAAAAATTATATCAGAGAATTAGCTATTAAATATGGTCTTTCTAACGCCAAAAAGCCTGATAGTCAGGATATTTGCTTTATTCCAGATGGTAATTACAGAGACTTTGTTAAAAAGAAAGACAAGAATGCATTTGCTAAAGGTGATATAGTTAATCTTGAAGGAGAGATAATAGGAAAGCACCAAGGAATAATTAACTATACAATCGGTCAAAGAAAGGGTATTGGAGTTGGTGGTTTAAAAGGAAGCAAAGAACATAATCCTTTCTATGTTATAAAAATAGATAAAACAACTAACCGAATAATAGTTGGTCCAAAAAGTAAATTAAAGAAATACTCAATCTATTTAAAAGAACTAAATTTTTTTACAAAAAAACAAATAAACTATGAATTTGACGCATTAATAAAAATTCGATCTGGTCAAAGATTGATTTCTGCAAAAGTTGAACTGGATAAAGACGATGTAAAAAATGGAGTAGTTAAATTAGAAGAACCTGAGTTCGGGGTAGCTCCAGGCCAAGCTTGTGTTTTTTATAATAATTGCAAAAGAATGATAGGAGGAGGTTGGATAACCTCTAGTGACTTTAAATAACTAGACTGTGATAATTTTATTTACTTTTTTTTACTAATATATATCTAGACTTTGTCAATAATTTAATTAAGATTTATTTGGTTGCAACCACATTACAACAACCCTATATTATACATATATTTGCTTTTTTGCATTTGTACAAACCGACTTTTAAAAACATCTTTATTGTTTTAAGTCTTTGTGGAGGAAGATGATGAAAGGTCTATTCTTTGGAATATTAAGTCTTTGGCTTATTATTTCTAAAGCTGCTCTAGCTGGAGACATCGAAGCAGGTAAGGCTCGTTATGCACAAAACTGCGGAAATTGTCATGGTCCGGGAGGCATGGGATTAGCAAGTTACCCTAAGATTAAAGGTAAAGAAGTTCCATATCTCGTAGACAGACTAAAAACCTACAGAGCAGGTACCAAAGTTGGACCTAATTCCGATCTTATGATTATGATGGCTCAACCATTGTCTGATGTAGAAATTGCGAATTTAGCCGCGTATTTGAATGCGCAAAAATAATAACATTAACATTAATAAAAAAAGGGAGATTATTTAATGATTAAAAAATCTAAACTTTTATCAGCAGCGGTTGTAGCTACTGCAGCCCTAATGGCTTCACCAAGTCACGCTGATACAATGAATACCCCAAATATTAGTGCAATGTCTATCATGAATGGTTTAGAAAACCCATGGGATATGGCTTTCACTAATGGTGGTGACATGTTTGTTACAGAAAAATGTAAAGGTTTATCTGTAAAAACAAGTTCAGGTTCAGTACACGCTCTTGCTGGTATGAAAGGTTCTAAAGGTTACGCAAGTACTTTTAATGATCTTTTCTGCTCTGGTCAAGCCGGTATGATGGGAGTTGCTTTAGATCCTAATTTTAATAAAAACAGAAGGATTTATGTTGCATCTACATCAGATAAATACCACGGTAGTGGTTGTAAAACTAACTTCGAAAAATGTGATGGAAACATCATCATGAGAATGGAAGTTAGCAAAGACATGAAAAGCGTTTCTAACCGTGTTGATATTGTAAAAGATATACAATACAAACCATTTGAGTCTAATCACCCATTCGGTGGTCCAGGTGCTCACAATGGTAATAGGTTACGTTTCGGTCCTGAGGGCTATCTTTGGGCAACTACTGGTGACCGTCACAGAGGTGTAGTACCACAATCACCAAAATTACTAGGTGGTAACGTACTAAGAATCGATACTGATGGTAAAGCTCATCCAGGTAACAAGCCTCCAAGAGGTTTTGACAAGCGTATGTACACATACGGACACAGAAATGTTCAAGGTATCGACTTCCGTCCAAGTGATGGAAGAGCATTTACTGCGGAACATGGTCCATGGCAGAATGACGAAATCACTGCACTAGTTAATGGTGGTAACGGTGGATGGGACCCTCGTCCAAATGTTGGAGGCCGTGGTGATTGTCCAGACAAATACTGTGGTTACATGCCTAATCAAAAAGAAGGTATGCTTCCTGCAAAACGTGCTCAATTCATGCCAATGAGTGACACACGTTTCAGTGACTTAATGCCACCAGCATGGAACAACAACGGTCTATCACAAGGTACTGGTTCTGCTGCTTTCTTAAAAGGCAGTAACTGGGGTTACTGGGAAGGTAGAATGGCTGTTGGAATCATGGGTATTGGTTTCGGTGGAACACCTTCTGGTATGAGAATTGACGTTGTTGATATTGCTAAAGATGGCCAATCAATTAAAAGCGTTATTCACATGCCAACTGGCTTAACTAAGAGATTCAGAGGACTTCGTCTTGGTCCTGATGGGGCTCTATATGCTGCAGTAGATGAAGGAGAAATCTACAAAATCACTGCAACTGCAAAGTAAGTAAATAATTTACTCGCGCCTGTTCAAGGCGCGAGTAACTTTTTCATCCGTATACAATCTCAAAGAAATTTACTGAACCCTTGAAACAGAACATTTTTTCAGTAACATTCAATTTATTATTATTAGACCTAGATCATAATTAGATTACTCGAATAAAATTATGGTAAATTTTGGCGGAGTAGCTCAGGTGGTTAGAGCAGCGGAATCATAATCCGCGTGTCGGGGGTTCAAGTCCCTCCTCCGCTACCATGAAACGCCTACTCACATTGACATTCCAAGATGATCTGTTTTATAACAACACTCAACAAACCGAGTGAGTATGAGTGAGGGTAGGGGTTATAATATTTTGTATCTTTCTGTTTAATTAGATCTATAAAACTTAAGTGCAGCAATAGTATTAGGACTTTCACCGATTATTAAAATACATACAAGTACAAAACTAGAAATATACAAAATTGGAACAAAGAATTTAAAAAAGTCGTTAATCCTTTTAACCTTGATACTGTCATTTAAGTACCTGTAAATATAGATTGATCCAATAGTTGGTATACTCGAGAAAAAATAAGATAAAAGTATGATTAAATCCATAATTGTAAGATAAGACAACTTTGGTAAATCTTTATCAACTATGAACGTGTATGCAATTAGTGAAAGTAGGCAAACTATACTTACAGTAAGACGTGCCTCAATTTCTTTTGGATTTATCCAAAATACACTCCAAGAGACTAATAAAATGATAATAATAGGAAGATAAACTTTTGATAGAAAGTACATATAGTTTCTCTCAATATTTGTGATATAGGTTATTCCAACCTGATACGTATCTGCTCCTACATCCTTGACATAAAAATAATCATAACCTATTGAAATTTTCTCCCATTCCTGCATTTTTAAATTTTCAAAACCTCTTATTAGTTCCTCTATAGTGTAAGGACTAAAATATGGAAGAGTCCTGTATGTCGCACTTAGGTTATTAGAATTACTTTGAAATTTAAAAATAATTTTTTGTGAATCAAATGGGAATGATTTGAAATCAAAATTAGATTTAAATGTTCCAATTCCATCGATTTCTTTGCGTATCTCTAAATAATCACTGCCATCATCGAAAAAATTTGGCATAAAATCCAGTTCATACAAAATCTCAGTTGAATCACCTTCTAATGAAACTTTATTTGCTATAATTATATCAGGTTCGTAAATATCTAAATCTTGGAATTTTTCTTTTTTATATTGACAAAAATAAGTCCAATCTTCTTTCTTTAGTTTTGAATCAAATTTCTTTGCTTTTTCATAAATTCTTCTTCCTAATTTGGTTATTCTTTGGTCATCCCAAACTAACGTATGTAAAAAACTTACTTTATATCTTGATAATTTTGAATCAATTTGATCAATTTCTCGTGTTTCAAAGTTAACTAAAACATATTGGACATCATATTCTTTTTCTAAAAGTTGAATTTCTTGTTCGTAAAATTTTATAATAATATCTTTATTCTCTAATTCTTTTTCGATTTCATCATCGTTCAAATCTCTAACCTTTTTGTGATTTAATTCCAGTATAGTTGTATTGGGTTCTATCTGAAATTTTTCATAAACTTCTGGATGCAAAGACTCTAAAATAATATTGTTCTCTAATGTTCTTTCTAGTTTCATTTCATTTAAATCCCATTTTAAAAAAATTCCACTCATTTTTTCCTTTCTTATGTCTGGTTCATCAAGTGAAAGTTTATAAGTTTCTTCTTTAATTAAATTATAAAGTTCTCCACATTCATCAAAATTATCTAATGAATAAACCTTACTAAAAAAAGAAAGGATTAAGGAAAACATTAATATTCTTTTCATTTATATTTCTTTTCTTTTTCTGTTAATTTTAGTTTTTGTTTTTCCTTCAACTCATTATGCAGTCTTTTAGTATTTAAAAAAATAAAAATTAGCAATCCTATTCCTAGTAAACTGTAACTAATCAAAAAATTATATGATGCATGAATAACTATTGGAATAAAAATACTCTTTAGAAGATAGGATTTTTTTTCTGAAAAAAAGTGTAAACCAAAATAGAAACCCATTGTTATTCCACAAAATGCATGTAACGGAATTGCAGTGACAGATCTGATCATTGCAATTTCCATAGAATCATATCCCATTAAATATACATATTCATAATTTTCTAATGTAGCAAAACCTAGTGATATTAATGTTCCATAAACAATGCCATCCATTGGTTCGTTGAAATGAGATTGTTTACGGATATAAAAATATAGTGCTAAGAATTTTAAAGTTTCCTCTGTAAAACCAGCAATATAAGTAACAGAGGAGGGATCTTTATTGCTAAAAATTAACAATTGATTTAGTATGCCTGCTGGAAAAATTAGAAGAATACCAACAACAAAGGATTTGATTATCATTCCACTTGGTTCCTTAAACCTATCACTGTAGATAATGTAACTTAGAATTATAAGCGGTGGGGCAAAAGTCATTAAAAAAATATTCATAATAAGATAATCATAATAAGTAATTTTTTAAAATTCAATTTAACGGTGTCTAAAACTTATTAGTAAATTAATATAAATAGAGATATGAGTGAGTGTACCGAGTGAGTATTTGTCATAAATGTATAGTTTACAAGGGTTTGGAGTTGTGTCACAATGAATCATAATCCGCGTGTCGGGGGTTCAAGTCCCTCCTCCGCTACCATGAAAATAATAACAGATGATAGGTATGTAAATGGTGATTTTCCTTAAAACGTTAAGAAAAAAAATTAAAAGTTCTTATATTTTTAACATCTTACAAAATTTATTTTTTACTCCATTAAAATCATATTCTGATGCGTTCGGAGAAGATCTATTTGTTAATAATTACTTTAGCAATATCTCAAAAGGAATTTACGTTGATGTTGGTTGTAATCAACCAAAAATTAATTCCTTAACTTTTAAACTACATAAAAAAGGATGGAATGGGTTAAATTTTGATATTTCAGAAAGATGTATAAATCTTTATAATTTTTTTAGGAAAAATGACAAAAATTATAACATATCAGTCGGTAATAAAGAAAAACTAGTAAATTCCTTTATATTTTACGAAAACTGCACCATGAACACTGTTGATGAAAATTTTAAAAAATATACAACTAAAAGTGTTAACAAAGACCCTGAAACTAAAAAAATTTTTCAAAAAACACTTAACAGAATATTACTTGAAAACAAGATTTCAAAATTTGATTATCTGAATATTGACGTAGAAGGATATGAGATTAATGTTCTTGAGGGGTTTTCAATTAAGCAATTCAAACCATCTTTAGTTTCAATTGAAATACATGACAAAGATTGTCCACCAATAAAAAATAAGATTTATAAATACTTTATAAAGAATAATTATAACTTAGTTGCAATATACGGATGGACATATTTTTTTGAATTTAAAGAGAATAAGAAAATTCATTTTGAAATTTAGTTTCCTCAATCTCTCAAATTCATGATACAATAAAAATGTTCATAGTAGAGTTTTATAATGATTATATATAAGAATTTAAGAAAATTGATTAACTCTCTGGTTTTTCTATCTTTAATTTTTTTTTCAAATTTCTCGAACTCCTTAAATTCCTTAAATTTTGACCAAAACATTTGCAGTAACGAAGAAAATAACAAAAATTTTGTAGATTGTGAGGTGCAATGTTTTTGTGACAGAGATGTTTGTAAATTTAAAGATTCACTAGGAATTTTTTATAGATTTCAGTTGGAAAAAAATAAAAATATTACTTTAATCACAAAAGATAAATTAATAGAACAAAATTCAAATTCTCCGCCAAACTCCCTTTCTTAGATATTAGATTTATAACAAAAGAAAGGAATAATTATGTTTAAGTTAACAGTATTTTTAGCTGTTTTTGGATTAGTTGAGGCAGTTTACTCTCACGATTTGCATTTAGCAGATAGTCATGGACCAATTTCACTTATGGGAGATCATACTCATAAAAAAGGTGAAGTTATGTTTTCTTATCGCTTTAGTAAAATGGAAATGAATAAGTTAATGAATGGAACAAAACAATTAAGTGCAAATCAAGCAATGACCAGCCCTAATGGTGCTTCAAATGGAAAAGGGTCGTATATGAACTCACCAACACACATGAAAATGGATATGCATATGTTGGGAGCAATGTATGCTCCAAGTGATTACTTAACTTTAATGGTTATGGGTAGCTTTATGAATAAAGAAATGACACAAAAAAGAATGCCAATGGTGGGTAATACAAATTTTGATGTGAATTCGTCTGGAGTAGGTGACATAAGGTTCACTGGTCTTGTAAATTTACTCGACGGCAAGTTTACAAAATCACACATTGGAATTGGAATTAGTTTTCCAACAGGTAGCATTGATAAAAGAGATAACACCCCTGCATCGTCAAATGCAAGATTAGGTTACTCAATGCAAAATGGATCTGGAACATTTGATCCTTATATTTTCTTAAATAATGTTAATAGTTACGGTAGATTTAAAGTAGGAGAACAATTTTTTATAAAGTCACCTGCAACTGGTAAAAATTCAAAAAATTACAAATACGGCACAAAATATGATGCTTCTCTTTGGACTTCATACAGATGGATTAAAAATATAAGTACCGCAGTAAAACTTAATTATAATTTTCAAGAAAAAATGGAAGGTCAGGATAATGAAATGAACCCTAGAATGAGTCCGGCTATGGATTCAAGAAATAAAGGATATCAGAAACTTAACCTAGGTGTTTCCGTAAATCTAGTAAATCATTTAAAATTTTTAAAAAATAATAGGTTTGGCATTGAGGGTTTATTTCCTCTTTATTCTAGGTATAGAGGTATTCAAATGAAAGATGACTATAAAATAATTATTGGATGGCAATACGGATTTTAGATTGAATATAACTAAAAGTAGGTTGAAAAATTAAATTATTTATTCATAATGATATAGGTAACAACTATTATGATTAATTTTAAAAAATTTATTTTTTCTTTGGCATTCTACTTAGCTATATTTAATGATGCTAAATCTTTAAATTCTTTTGAGTTTGCTCTCTTAGGAATAGGAACAGCTTTTGTTGCTGATCAATATTTTGATTCATCATTAAATGAAAGCAATACTTTTGAACTAAAAAATGAAGTTGTCCAGAGATTCTACGAAAATCAAAGAAATTCAATTGCAAATGATTATTTTAAAACTTTGCCAATACAAGAACAATTATTGTTGATAGAAGAATTAGAGAAAAATTTTTAAAAATTAAATAATTTATTAATAAGTCGTTAAAGGTTTATATATGTTTAAGAATTTATTAATCATAACCTTACTTTTTTATTCATTTTCCACAAAAAGCAACACTTTTAGTGAAGTATTTGGAAGTGAAGGAGCTGCTGGAATTGAAAACCCAAAGACAAGAAGTCTTAGTTACACCCTCCAATATTCTACTCTTATAGGTTCCATTGGGTATGTAGCTAAACAACTCCATGATACAGGCTTTTTGGAACCATTAGGATATACTCCCAAACAATTTGAGAAATTATCGCCACTAGCATACAAAAAGAATTTTATTACTGACAAACACTCAGCTTCAATAATCGGCGTGAATCAAAGAGTAGATGAATTAAATTATGTGAACAATCTAAAGAAAAAACTTGTTCAAAATAGATATTCAATAAGATCAATTGAATCTAGAAACACTGGTAATTTTGTTAAGTCAGTCAATAATATTTCTAATAGATTATCAGTGATTGAGAGATATTATGACAAATAAATGGAAATATTTAACTTTTTTGCTTCTATTTTTAACAGGTTCATGTTCTTCATTAAATATAGATAAAAGCTCTGTAATGAAAACAACATCTACTGCAGTTGGAGGTTATTTTGGATATGAACTATCTGATGGAGATTTACTTTCGACTACTATTGGATCAACAGTTGGTGCCATAGTAGGTAACTATTTAGTTGATTTTATTAATCAAGATGATTATTACTTTTTTAAAGAAGAAACATTGAGAATTCTTGAAATCAACGATAATAATATCGCTGTAAACTCAGGTTATTGGAAAAACCCAAAAAGTGGAAACCGAGGAGTTGTAAAAATTATGGGACATTATGGTTCTCCAGAATGCAGATTAATTGAGAATATTTATGTCAAAGGAGAATCAACTAATAACTCATACGGTACTGCCTGTAGAGAAAAAAGTGGTCAATGGGCAATGATAAGATAAATAATATATTTAAATTTTTTTAAATTTTATTATATCATAATCTTATGATTTTAATTTCACCTTCAAAAAATCTCAATTTGAGTAAAGAGTCGTATCTGTTTAAAGAAAGTAGACCATTTTTTAAAAATAAAGCAAAAACTATTGTTCAAAAACTTAAGCTTCTAGATACCAATCAAATTGCTTCTTTAATGAATATTAGCGACAATTTAGCGGAACTCAATTATAAAAGATTCCAAAACTTTTTTGATGCACCCATTGTTAAAAAACCTGCTATTTATTTGTTTTCAGGAGGAACATTTAATGGGCTATCAATAAGATCTTTTGATGATAATTCACTCCAATATGCACAGAAAAAGTTAAGAATTTTATCAGGTTTATATGGTATCTTAAGGCCATTAGATAGTATTCAACCATATAGACTAGAAATGAGCACAAATACGTTAGATTTAATAGGAGAAAATCTTCATTCTTTTTGGAAAGAACTTGTAACGGAAAACTTAAATGATGAAGTAAAAAAAAATAAAATAAAGTTGCTTTTTAATTTAGCATCTAAAGAATATTTTACAGTTGTTAATGAAAACAAATTAAATTGTAAAGTAATAAACTTTGACTTTAAAAAAAAAAAGGAAAATAAACTTTCGAATATTGGTATGATGATCAAAAATTTAAGAGGAAGTATGGCAAAGTATATTTTAAGTAATAAAATAAATAACCTTGATCAACTTAAAGATTTCAACGATATAGGTTTTAAATATTCTGAAGTAGATTCAACAGCTAATAATTTAGTTTTCATCTCTAAATGATAAGAAAAAATGTAGTTGTGCAAATACCTTGCCTTAATGAAGAGGCCAGTGTGGGAAACGTAATAAAAAAAATAAAAAAGATTTTGCCAAAATCTAGGATTATTGTTTATGACAATGGTTCAGATGACAATTCTATTAGTGTATCAAAAAAAAATGGTGCTGAGGTTCGTTATGTAAAAAAAAGGGGAAAGGGTAATGTTGTAAGGCAAATGTTTTCCGAAAAAATTGAAGCTTCATTCTTCGTTATGGTTGATGGAGACGATACCTATGATGTAACAGAATTAAATGAAATTATTAAGAAAATGGATAAATATAATTATGATATGATGGTAGGAAAAAGAATACACAACGATAGAATGGCCTATAGAAAAGGTCATGTAATTGGCAATCAATTTTTTTCAAAGTTTGTAAATATTTTTTTTGGAAATGATATCACAGATATTTTTTCTGGTTTCAGAATTTTTTCCAAAAGATTTGTAAAAACCTTTCCTTTGATTTCACAAGAATTTGAAATTGAAGCAGAATTAACAATACATTCTCTGGAACAAAAACTATCTGTTTCTGAATTTGATTGTATTTATAGTGCAAGAATTGAAGGATCATTCAGTAAGTTAAATACTTTTAAAGATGGAGCAAAGATTCTTAGATTAATTTTAATTTTGATTAAGGATGAAAAACCTTTATTTTTCTTTTCCTTAATTAGTTGTTTCTTTTTAATTTTATCATTATTTATTGGAATTCCGGTAATCAAAGAATTCTATATCACTGGATTAGTTCCAAAAATACCATCTGCTATACTTGCAGGATGTACAATGATATTAAGTTTCTTAAGTTTTTTTTCTGGACTAATTTTAGATCTTGTTAAGAAAGTAAGATTTGAAAATAAAAGGATGAACTATCTTCTTTATAAAGACTAGTTTTATCTGATAGGTATTTTAATGCTCTTCTTTGGTTTGATGTTTAAATTCTTACTTAATATTTTTTTTTTATTTTCATTAATTAACCAAATCATTTGCATGGCTAAAGAATGAAGTTTTTTAGCTTTTGATTCTCCAGAAATTATTCTTGCAAATTGTCTTTTACTTATTCCTAAAAGTTCAGAGGCTGTATTAATTGAAAGATCATTTTTTTTCATCCAATCTTTTATTTCTTCTGGAGTAGGGTTATTGATGTCTGAAAATAACAATCTAATTTTTTCCTAAATATGCAATTTTAGTGAGTTTATTGAATTTCTCATCATTTTTAATTTTATTGATTTCTTTATCCTTAATGGAAATTAATATTATAGATATGAATGAGACAGTAACTGTAAATAAAGCAGGATATTTATAAGGAAAAATAGCGTCTTCAAAACCTAATATTTCAACCCAAATTGTTGGACCTAGTACAACTAAAATGACAGTTGTTATTAAACCAATCATTCCTCCATAATATGCTCCATTTGTTGTAAGATTTTTCCAAGTTATAGTTAATAATAAAACAGGAAAATTTGTGCTTGCAGCAACTGCAAAAGCTAAACCAACCATAAATGCAACGTTTTGCTTTTCAAAAAAAATTCCAAGAGAAATTGCTAATAAACCAATAATCACACTTGAAAGTTTCGAAACTATTAATTCTTTTTTTTCGTCTTCTTCCCCTTTTTTTACAACATAAACAAAAAAATCCCTTCCTATAGCAGAGGCTCCAGCTAAAGTAAGTCCAGAAACAACTGCAAGAATAGTTGCAAATGCCACAGCAGAAATAAATCCAAGAAATAAATCACCTCCAATTGAATGTGATAAATGAATAGCAGCCATATTATTAGATCCTAATAACCCTCCCGATTCATCAAGGTAAATACTATTTTGTGATAAAAAAACAATAGCTCCAAAACCAATAATAAAAGTTAATAAGTAAAAATAACCTATAAAAGAAGTTGCGTAAAATGCAGAGATTCTGGCACTTTTTGCATCTGGAACTGTAAAAAAACGCATCAATATATGTGGCAATCCAGCTGTTCCAAAAATCAATGCTATTCCAAGAGAAATTGCAGAAATAGGGTCAGATATAAGTTTTCCAGGAAATAATATTTCTTCTTTACTGCTATGCACTTTTATTGCTTCACTTAAAAGATTACTTAAACTAAACGAAAATTCTTTAAAAACTAAAAATGCTAGTACTGAAGCTCCAAATATTAAGAGAAATGCTTTAATAATTTGCACCCAAGTTGTTGCAATCATTCCTCCAAAGCCTACATAAATAATCATCAATATTCCTACTATCCAGACTGCTAGGTCATAAGGCAATCCAAATAAAATTTGAATTAAAGAACCTGCTCCAACCATTTGAGCTATTAAATATAACAAAATCGTAATTAAAGTACCAATACTTGATAATATCCTTATTTTGGACTGTCCAAGTCTAATAGATGTAACATCTGCAAATGTATATTTTCCTAAATTTCTTAATCTTTCAGAAATAAGGAATAAGATTATTGGCCATCCTACAAGAAATCCAATTGAATATATTAATCCATCAAAGCCGGAAAGGAAAACTAATCCTGAAATTCCTAAAAAAGATGCAGCAGACATGTAATCACCAGCTATAGCTAAGCCATTTTGAAACCCTGAAATTTTTCCACCTGCAGCATAATAATTTTCTTTTTTATTTGTCTTTTTAGATGCAAAGTAAGTAATTAAAAGTGTTACAAACACGAATAAAATAAAAATTATTGCAGCAAAATAGTTGCTATTATTTATTTTGCTTTCAGCATAAGAATTCAAAGGTAATAAGATAAAAAAAGTTAAGTATAGAAGAATCATTCTTTTACATTTTCTTTAATTTTATCAAGAAAGTTGTTCGCAATGATTGTGTATAAAAAAGTAAGAAATATAGAAAAAACTATTATCGACAATCCAACTATAATTCCTGTTGTAATATAGGAATCAAATAGAAAAATAGCCAATAAGTTTGGAGCGAAACCAATAACTATAATGAAGGAAAAATAAATTAATAGAACTACGATGGAAAATGAAAAGGCAATAAGTTTATTTAAAAAAATAAATTTTAGATAACTTTTTTCTTTTATAGTATTTTTTTTCATAGATTAAAGCCAAGCGGTTAAGCTTGGCTTTATTTCAAGGTTATAGGTTTACGGTTACGGCTTTAACTTCTGTATAATTTTTCAGAACTTCATGACCCATTTCTCTACCCCAACCTGATTCTTTATATCCACCAAAAGGTAAGGAAGCGTCAAAAATATTATGACAATTAACCCACACAGTTCCAGATCTTATTTTAGCAGCTAATTTATGTGCAACACTTATATTTTTGGTCCAAACACTTGCTGCAAGACCAAAGTTTGTATTATTGGCAGTTTCTGCTATTTTTTCAAGATTTTCGTCTGTGAATGGTTGAGCACAAACAACAGGTCCAAATATTTCTTCTTTAACAAGTGTCATATCATGATTAGTTTTAGAAAAAACAGTAGGGTGAACGAAGTGACCTCCGCTTGAGTTGTCATATTTTCCTCCTGCAACTACTTGTCCACCTTCAGATTTACCGGACTCTATGTATCCTGCAACCTTTTTATATTGTTCGTCTGAAACTAATGGACCCATCTCTGTTGACGCATCCATACCAGGACCAACTTTAATATTTTCCGCAATTTTTGATATTCCTTCAGTAACTTTATCAAAAACCTTTTCATGTGCTAAAAGTCTTGATCCTGCACAGCAGCATTGCCCATGATTAAAGAAAATAGCACTTGCTGCCCCAGCAATAGCCGCATCAATATCTGCGTCTGGGAATATAATAGTAGGAGACTTACCACCTAGCTCTAAAGATACCTTTTTTAGGTTTCCAGAGGCTGCCCTTGTAATAATCTTTCCAACTTCTGTTGATCCAGTAAAGGCTACTTTATCAACGTGAGGATGTTCGGCTAGTGGAGCTCCTGCTTCTTCACCAAATCCCGTAACTACATTTAATACACCTTCAGGTAGAAGATTAGAATCATTTATTATTTCCATTAACCTCAAAGCAGATAATGGTGTTTGTTCAGCTGGTTTAAGAACAATAGTGCATCCTGCGGCTAACGCAGGAGCTATTTTCCAGGCAGCCATTAGTAGTGGGAAATTCCATGGAATTATTTGACCACAAACTCCAACTGGTTCTCTTAATGTATAGCTATGATATTGAGCACCAGGAGTATACAAACATGAATAGGGTATTGTATTTCCTTCAATTTTAGTAGCCCATCCAGCCATATATCTAAATATATCAGATGATAGTGGAACATCAGCAGCACCAGCCACTGCGACAGGTTTTCCATTATCTAAAGATTCAAGTTGAGCTAACTCTTCGTTATGCTCATCTATAAGATCTCCAATTTTCCAGATAATTTTACCCTTTTCATTGTTAGGTAATGATGACCATTTTCCTGAATCAAACGCTTTTCTTGCGGCAGAAACAGCTAAATCAACATCATTTTTATCGCCAGCTGCACAAGTTGCTATCTTCTTTCCAGTAGCAGGATCTTCAACATCAAAAGTTTTTCCAGATTTAGAATCAACCCAATTACCATTGATATATAATTTTTGAGTTTGTTTTAAAAATTTACCAACATTATCGTTTACTGTATAATTCAGTATAGAAGCGTCCATTTCAATTTCCTCCAATTATTAAATTACAATTAAGTCTATTATTTATATTACCAATTGACTTGATTAATTACAACAATAGATGTTGAAATTGGTGAATATTAACAATTAAATTTTGTATAGTGGTATTTAAAGTTTTGTTGGGTTTGGGGTATTCCCATACACTTTAACAGGATCGAATACTTTTTCTTTTTCCGTAAATTCTAACTCATGAGTGAAATTATTATTCTTAGTTAAGAGTTTTCTGTAAAAGCATGATTTATATCCAACATGGCAACTAGCCTTAAGACCATCAAGTTCTACTTTGAAAATGACACAGTCTTGATCATCATCGATCTTAATCTCTTTGATCTTTTGTTTAAGACCACTTGTTTCTCCTTTTCTCCAAATTGCTTTTCTACTCCTAGACCAATAATGTGCTTCTTTTGTTTCTATTGAAAGTTCAAAAGCTTTGATATTCATATATCCGTGCATTAGTACTTCATTGCTTGTTTTGTCGACCGTGATAACAGGGATTAATCCATTATTATCGAACTTAGGTTGAAGATGATTTCCTTCCTCAACTTCATGTACAGAAATTCTTTTATTGAACGTTTCAATCATTAATTCATTATAAAATTAAGAAATCTTTTTTGAAGGTTAATGTCTGAATTAAAAGCCCCTAAAAAAGAATTAGTAATTGTAGATACATTTGGTTTCCCAACTCCACGGGTGGTCATGCATTGATGAACAGCTTTAATGTAGACAGCAACACCTCTGGGCTTCATTGAATTTTGTATTGCATTTGAGATTTGTTGAGTCATTGTTTCTTGGGTTTGAAGCCTTCTCGCAAAAATTTCAACGGTTCTGGCAAGTTTTGAAATTCCAACAACTTTTTTGACGGGAATATAGGCAATATGTGCTACCCCAATAATTGGAACCATATGGTGTTCACAATGTGAGTTAAATGGGATATCTTTTAGCATTACCATATCTTTATACCCCTGCACATCCTCGAATGTTTTCGAGAGGTATTTTTCAGCAGATTCCTTGTATCCAGAAAAAAATTCTTCGAAAGCATTAATGACTCTTTTCGGTGTTTCTTTTAGGCCTTCTCTTTCAGGATCATCACCTGCCCATTTTATAAGAGTCTCTACAGCTTTCTCTGCATCTTCTCTGCTAACTTTGCTTTGAAGTGCTAATTTAACATTTTTAGTGGAGTCAGAGTCCATAACTTATTCTACTTTCTATCTTAAACATTATTTACTAAATATCTTGTGTTAAAAAAAAAATTTTAAAGTATTATATTTAATACTACTTAAAATTAAAATTGCAAAATGAAATTTAAAATCATAAATGGAATAGTCTTTGATCCTTCCCAAAAAATTAATAATGAAAAACTAGATATTTACGTAAGTGACGGGAAAATTGTAAAACCAAGTAAATATGAGGTATCAGACTTCAAAAAAACTTATGATGCTAAAGGTATGTATGTAATGGCAGGAGCAATAGATATACATTCTCATATTGCTGGTGGAAATGTAAACAATGCTAGAATGTTGTCTCCAGAGATACATGCTAATTTTATGGAAAATAATTTAGGAAGAAAAAAAAATTTACCTGGATTTAACTCACGTTGGACTTCTGAAGGAACTGGCTATAGATATGCAGAAATGGGATTTACTACCGTGATTGAGCCGGCAGTCTTACCAATTAATGCTTTTTTAACTCAGCTAGAATTAGAGCAAATTCCAATGATTGATAAAGGTTGTCTTGGCATTGTTGGAAATGACAATTTTCTTCTTGATGCGCTAAATAAAAAAAAAGGTCAATCATTTATTGATGATTATGTTGCTTGGAATATTAATTCATCAAAATGTATTGGTCTTAAAGTAATTAATGCAGGAGGCACAGAGTTTTTTAAATATACAGGTGAATCTGAAACGTTTGAATTAGATGACGTAGTTCCTCAATATGGAGTAAGTTCTAGAGAAATTTTAAAGTCCTTGAATATCGCGAATGAAAATCTAAAAATTCCTCATCCTGTTCATGTTCATTGTAATAATTTAGGGATGGCAGGAAATATTAACTCAATACTCAATACAATTGATGCATCTGAAGGAAGAAGAATGCACCTCGCCCACATACAATTTTATGGTTATGGAAACAAAGGAAAAAAAGGTTTTTCTTCATGTGCGTTTGAATTGGCTGAGAAGGTAAACAAAAATAAAAATATTTCCGTAGATATTGGACAAGTGATTTTTAAGCCTACAATGACAATTTCTTCTGATTTATGGAAACAAAATCAGGCAAAAACTTATGCAAATCCTAACAAATGGATTCTTTCTGAAATAGAAGATGGAGGAGGGGGTGTTGTGCCTTATGAGTATAAGGAAAAAAACTTTGTAAATGCTTTGCAGTGGGCAATAGGTTTAGAATTATTCTTATTAATAAAGGATCCATGGAGAGTTTTTTTAACAACCGATCATCCAAATGGTGGTCCATTTACTTCATACCCTTACTTAATTAGATTGCTAATGGATTTTGACTATAGAAATTCACAAATTGAAAAAATTAATAAAACGGCAAATAAAATTAGTAATCTTAAACATTTAAAAAGAACTTATAGTTTTTATGAATTAGCAATTATGACGAGGGCTGCACCTGCTAGGATTCTTGGTTTAAAAGACAGGGGTTCATTAAAGGTTGGTTCTATTGCAGACATTGCGGTTTATAATCCTAACAAACCAATAGATAAAATGTTTGAAAGTGCTGAATTAGTATTTAAAAATGGAATTGAAATTGTTAGAGGAGGAAAAATAACCCAACATTTAAATACATCAACAAAATTTCTGGAATTAAATTACGATAAAAAAATACATATTAAAATCAAGGAGTGGTTAGATAATTTCTACTCATTAAATTTAAATGAATTTGAAGTTGAGGAAAGATTTTTCAGGGAAAATAATTTTCAAAATATAAATTAATCCTTATCTATTAATTGAAAAAAAAATGGAGTTACAAACAAAGTTAAAAAAATTGAAAAAATTATGCCAGAGATTAACACAATTCCAATCGTTAATCTAGATTCATATCCTGCTCCGCTACCGATAACTAATGGAATTATTCCTATTACAGTTGAGAATCCAGTCATCACAACGGGTCTAAATCTAATTTTACATGCTTCAATAATTGATTCGTAAGACTTATTTCCTTTTAGTTTTAATTGTCTTGCAAATTCAACAATTAAAATTCCATTTTTAGCAGAAATTCCTGTTAATATTATCAAACCAATTTGGCTAAAAATATTTAAAGAATTATTTAAAAAAAAAATTGTTGTTAGTGGTGCGATTAATGTTAGCGGCACTGATAGCATTATAATGAGAGGATACTTGAAACTTTCAAATTGTGCACACAAAACTAAATAGACAAAAGTTAAGGATACCAAAAATAAGAAATAAAATTGATTCATTGATTTTTGGTATTCTTTACTCTGACCTTTAAAATCTATTTTATAGTTGCCTTTTAGATTTTTCATTGAAATGTCTTCTAAATATTTTATCGCTTCTCCTAACGAATAATTTTTGCTTAAACCTGCACTTAGAGTAATTGATCTCATTTTATTATATCGATTTAATTCTTTTGCTTCTGATATTTCCTTAAATTCTAGTAAATTATCTAATCTTATATAATTTCCAGTTGAAGATTTAACCTCAAATGAACCAACATTTCTAATGTTTTGTCTGCTTTCCTTTTTAGCCTGGACAACAACATAATATTCTTCACCGTCTTCAATGAAGGTATTAATTTTTCTGCCAGCTAATAGTATTTCCAGTGTTCTTCCAATTTCAAAATTAGAAACATTAAGATCAGATGCCTTATTTTTGTCGATTCTTACCTTTATTTGTGGTCTATTTTTTTTATAGTCTATTCTTGTAAAAAGAAAGTTTTCATTTTTTTTGATTATATCAAGAATAATGTTCATGTTTTCAAGAATATTAGGATAAGTATCTCCAGAAATAACAAATTGAAGTTGTTGTCCTGACCTTCTTTGTCCAAGCCCTCTAGGAGGAAAGATTATTACTTTAGAGTCAGTTATATCATTTGAAATAGTTTTAAATTCATCAATTATTTCCCATATTTTTCTCCTCTCATCCCAATGATTGAGAACAATTATTCCAAGACCATCACTAAAGTTCTCTGTTCCAGAAAAACTTCTCGGAACTCTTAGAAGGATGCGTTTAGCTTCATTAGTTTCATTGAACTTTATTAACTTTTCTTCAAGTTTAAGCATTTGTTCAACTGTGTTGTCAAAGGTACTTCCCTCCGGTGATTCCATGACCATGATGAAAACCCCTCTATCTTCTTGAGGTGCAAATTCTTTCGAAATTTTGTTGTAGAAATAAAAAGAAAAATAAATCACTGGTATAACAAGAAATAAATAGAAGATTTTTTTTTCTAACAAGAACTTTAGTGTATTTATGTAGACATTCTCAAATCGCCTTGCTGTTTCCTTTTTTTTGTTTGATGAAAGTATTTTTGAACATAGCATTGGGGTTAAAGTTAATGAAATAATAGTCGAAAAGAAAACAGCACCTATAACTGTTATAGCAAGTTCTTCAAATAGTTTTGCTGTATCTCCTTGTAAAAATATTATTGGCATAAAAATGCTTATAAGCACAATTGAAGTAGAAAAAATTGCAAATAATACTTCTTTAGAGCCTTTGATAGCGGCAACAAATTTTGAATGACCTGCTTCAATTTTCTTATGAATATTTTCCAACATAACAATTGAATCATCAATCACCAGACCTGTACACAAAACTAATGCAAGTAAAGTTATTAAATTTAAAGAGAAACCGAAGTAATTAAGAAAAATAAAAGTAGAAAGAATCGAAATGGGAACTGTAAGCATGGGTATAAAAGTGCTTTTAAAATCTCTTAAGAAAATTAAAATGATTATCGTAACTAGTAGCACCGCGAAACAAAGAGTAAATATTACTTCACTTAAAGCTTCAGATACAAACAGAGAGGTATCATAACTTTGATAGATATTTATATTATTTGGAAGTTCTTTTTTAATTTTAATAAATTCATTTTTTACTTTGTCAGTGACTTCAATCAAATTTGCTGATTTTTGCTTTAATATGCCTAACCCTATCATTTCTTCAGCATTTCCTCTGAAAATCTGTCTAGTTTCTTCTGGACCAATTTCAATTTGTGCTACATCTCCAAGTCTTACGAATGAGAAATTATTTTCTTTTTTTAAAACTAAATTTTTGAAATCTTCGACAGTTTTATAACCACTATCGAGTTTGACTGTATAATCTCTATATTTTGACTCAATTCTTCCAGCTGGTATTTCAACATTTTCATTTAATAGTTTTTGCTCAATTTCTGTAACTGAAAGTCCAAATTGAGATAATAGAAAAGGGTCAATCCATATTCTTAAAGATTTTTTTTTTCCTCCAGAAATTCTGACTTTTGCTACCCCTGGAATTACCGACAATCTATCTACTAGAAATCTTTCAGCATAATCCGTAAGTTCAAGTTGGTTTATATCGTTAGATGTTAGATTCAACCACATGATAGCATTTGTATCTGAGTCAATTTTTGAAATTTCTGGTGGCGAAGAGTCTTTTGGTAGATTCTCTAAAATTCTTGAAATAGCATCTCTTACATCATTCGCTGCTTCATTTATTTCTTTATCTGCTTTGAATTCGATAGTAACTTTTGATCTTCCGTCTCTACTTACAGAAGAGATTGATTCGATACCGTCTATGCCGCTTATCTGTCCTTCTATTATTTCTGTTATTTTAGTTTCAACTATTCCTGATGCCGCGCCAGGGTAGAGAGTATCAATTGTAATTTCAGACCTTTCAATATCAGGAAATTGTCTCAAAGGTAATTTATCTAATGATAGGAAACCAACTATAATTAAGAATATAGCAAGGACAGAGCAGAACACTGGTTTTTTGATAAAAAACTCTGAAAAATTCATTTTAACTTAACTTTTGTACCTTCTTTAATTTTATTTATTCCTTCGTAAATAACTAGGTCTTTTGAGTTGATTCCACTTAAAATTTCAGTCAATCCATTTTCTTTTAGACCTATTTTTATTTTTTTTTTTGTCACAAAGTTATTTGTGTCTAGAACATAAACAAAAGAAACATCATCTTTTGATAAAACAGAATTCTCTCTAATTAAAAGTGCAGTTCTTTCCTCTAAAGGAATTTTAATATTAACCATCATCCCAGGTTTTATCTTGTCGTTTGTATTTTTGATTTTACCGATTACTTTAAATGTTCTTGTTTGCTGATCAACTGCAGTGTCTACAACTGAAATAAGTCCACTGATATTTTTTAACTTGTTAGATTCGACATCTAAAATAAAATCTTCACCAATTTTGATTTTATCAGAATAACTTTCAGGAACAAAAAATTGGATTTTTAGAAAATTTATGTCATAAATTTGTGTTATTTCCTCTCCGGGCTGAATAAATGAACCTTCGCTGTAATTCCTAATTCCTATAAAACCGTCAAATGGTGCCTTTATTTTTAAATCATCAATTCTTGCTCTAATTTCCTTTACTTTCCCATATAATTTTTTTTTTTCCATAAGTCTATTATCGAGTATTGATTGGGAGATATTACCTTTAATTGATAGCTTTTTTGCTCTATCATAATTTATTTCAGCTTCTTCTAATTCAACTTCTGCTTGTATTAAAGTTGCTTGTTCTTCATTATCATACAATTCAACCAACAATTGACCTTTTTTCACAAATTTTCCTTCTTCAAAATGAATCTTTTTTATTTTTTCTGAGACAACGCTTGTTATCTTTACTTCCTCGTTTGCTTTTACAGAACCCGGTATTTCAAGGGTATCTGAGATCTCTTTAAAAATTGGTTTTTGGGCTCCTACAGTAACAAGGCTTTGCGAATATAAATTTGTAAAAAAAAAAAAGTAAAAAATTATACTCTTTAAAATAAAAAAATTCATTATCCTCTTAAATCCGAAATAATTTGTTTGTAATTGTTAGATTTAAAAATAGTTGAACCAGATACAAGTATATTAGCTCCAGCTTTTACAACTTCTTTAGCCGTATCTATATCGATACCTCCATCAACTTCTATGTCAATATTTCTCTCTCCAATTAAATATTTTACTTTTTTAATTTTTTCTATTTGATCATACATAAATCTCTGTCCGCCAAAACCAGGTTCAACTGTCATTATTAATATTAGATCAACATCATCTATGTATTTTTCAATGACTTTAGCTGGTGTTGATGGCTTTAACGAAATTCCAACTTTCCTTTCATATTTTTTAATTAATTTTATTACATCTGTAACACATTCATCTATTTCATGGTGAATAGTAATAATGTCTGAACCTGAATTAATGAATTCTGGAATATACTTCATGACTGGATCAATCATCAAATGAACATCAAATATTTTTTTTGTGAACTTTCTTACAGATTTTACTATATCTGGCCCCATAGTTATATTTGGAACAAAGTGTCCGTCCATCACATCAATGTGAATGTAATCACATCCGGCCTTATCTAATAGAGTAACTTCTTGACCTAGTTTTGAAAAATCAGCTGATAAAATTGAGGGTGCAATTTTCACCTTTTTTTTCATAGTTTTAGATTCTCATGATCTTCTGAATATTTTCCTACGGTCGCACTCGAATTAAGTTTACTTCTTTTAAAAAGTGCATTTTGTGAATCTAAAATATTTTTGTCTTCTCCTTTCCATGATGCAAGACAGGGTTGTTGTAATGCCCTTCCATATGAAAAACTTAAATTCCAAGGTAAACTTGTATCTAGCTTATTCATTTCGTTTAAATGGGATGTTGCCAATTCATTTGATTGACCTCCAGACAAAAAAACAATACCTGGAACTTCATTGGGAACTGATTTTTTGAGACATTTTAGTGTCATTTCAGCCACTTCAGATACCGAAGCTTGTGAAACAGCTTTTTTCCCTGATATAACCATATTTGGTTTTAATAGAATTCCATCTAATGAAACATTATTTTTAATTAATTTCTCGAACAAAATTTTCTGTACTTCTGAAGTTACATCAAAACATTTCTGAATTGAATGCGATCCGTCCATTAGTACTTCTGGCTCAACAATTGGAACCATGCCATTTTCTTGAACAATTTTGGCATATCTAGCTAAGTTTGAGCAATTTAAATCAATAGCAATGTCTGAGGGAACTGCTCCGTCTTCTTCGATATCTATAATTGCTCTCCATTTTGTAAAAACAGCCCCCATTTTTTTGTATTCAATTAATCTTTTGCCTAATCCGTCTAAGCCCTCGGTTATTTTTTCTTTCGATTCCTTAGTCATCTGAATTGCTCCTGTGTCAACTTTAATTCCAGGATAAATTCCTTGTTGATTTAAGTATTCACCAAACGGAATTCCTTCAGATGTTGATTGACGAATTGTTTCGTCATATAAAATGACACCACTTATAAAACTATTCAAATTTTCTGTCTTAAAAAGTAATTCTCTATATTTTCTTCTATTTTCATAATTTGATGGTACATTAATGTCGTCAAACCTTTTTGTAATAGTGTTAGTACTTTCATCAGCAGCCAAGATACCTTTTGGGGGTTTTGAGAGTCTTATTGCAATTTTATTTAAGTTGTTCTTTTCCATTTTTTTAAACATTCAGACTTGATAAACCAGGCATTACTTTGCCCTGAATAAATTCTAAAAAAGCACCTCCACCGGTAGATACAAAAGAAAAATCATTATAGTTGTTGGAATTATTTAACAAAGATATAGTATCACCTCCACCAGCAACTGAAAAGAAATTTTTGTTTTTATTAGCCTTTATTGCATTAAGAACAAAACATGTTCCTTCATCAAAAGGTTTTTTTTCGAATAGACCTAGTGGTCCATTCCATAACAAAATTTTAGTTTTAAGTATCTCATTGTGAAAAGACATTCTAGTTTGAGGTCCAATATCAACTATCGTATCTTTTTTATCAATTTTTGTTGCTAATTTAGCTTCAGGTTTTTTTTTAAACTTTTTATCTGTTACTATAAAATCTGATGGTATTAATAATTTTTCTGAATAATTACTTAAAATGTCTTTAGATATTTCAATCATTCTTTTTTCATAAACTGATTCTCCAATCTCGCAACCGTTCGCTAAAACCATGGTATTTGCCATTGCGCCACCTATAATTACTTTAGAGTACTTCTTTGCATAGAACTCTATTAGTTTAAGTTTGGATGATACTTTTGATCCACCAAGGACAGCAATGGAATCAGATTCATTAGATAGTAAGAAAAGATTCTTTAAATTTTGTACTTCATGTTCTAATAGTTTTCCAGGAAATGAAGGAAGATATTTTGGAACTCCGGATATTGAAGAATGAGCTCTATGGCTACACGAAAAACAATCATTGATAAATATATCACCAAGTGAAGCAATTATTTTTGAGAACTTATCAACATTTTTTTCTTCTTCAGGGTAAAATCGTATATTTTCTAAAATTAAAATATCAAAATTTTTAAATTGCTCGTTTATCTCAAGTTTTTTTAAATTTTTTATATTGCTTTCTATAAAACCAACTTTTTTTTCAGTTAAAGCTTCAAAATCATCGATTAAAAATTTTAGTGATAAATTATCAGACCATTTACCTTTGGGTCTTCCAAAATGTGAAATAATTATGATTTTTGCTTTTTGCTCCAAAAGTTTTTTAATAGTGGGTATAATTTTGATAATTCTTGTATTATCAGAGATTGTTTGATTATCCATAGGAACATTAAGATCTACCCTTAATATAACGGTCTTGTTAAAAACAAAATTAAAAGAGTCAGAGAATTTTTTTTTTAAAGTAATCATTTTAATAATTTGTTGATAATTTTTTTATATATTTTTTCTTTTGTTAATGAAAAATGATCGAAAAGTTGATTTCCTTTACCTGACTCACCGAAGCTATCAATACCAAAGATTAAATCTTTTGGATTAAGGTATTTATACCATCCCAATGTTGATGCTGCTTCAATAACTACTCTAGGTTTACTACCTAATACCTTGTTTTTATAACTTTTATTTTGTCTTTCAAAAGCTTCAATGCATGGCATGGAAACTAAATTTGATTGTATCCCAATTTCTGATAATTTTTGACTAATTTCAAAACCAATTGATACTTCAGACCCACTAGCTATTAAAGTCAGCTTAGGTTTTTCAGTTTTTTTGAGTAAGTAGCCACCTTTTGAGGATAAATTAGTTTTATATTTTTTTCTAAGTAATGGTAAGTTTTGTCTTGAAAGAGCTAAAACAGAAGGTGTCTTTAGACTATTGACCGCAATTTCCCATGCTTCAAATGTCTCAACCGCATCACATGGCCTAAACACATTTAAATTAGGAATTGATCTAAGACCAGCAAGATGTTCAATTGGTTGGTGTGTGGGTCCGTCCTCTCCGAGGCCGATCGAATCATGTGTAAATACATAGATTACTCTTTGTTTCATCATTGCTGAAAGCCTTATAGAATTTTTACAATAATCAGAAAAAACTAAAAAAGTACCTCCGTAAGGTAAAAATCCACCATGTACCGCAATACCATTCATAGCAGCTGACATGAAATGTTCACGAACACCATAATGAATATAGTTAAGACATTTTCCGTTAAGTTTTGATGATGATGTTTTTGTAAGATTTGATCCAGTTAAATCTGCTGATCCTCCTATGAGATTTGTGATTTTTGTCGATAAAAATTCTAAAGAATTTTGTGAGGATTTTCTGGTTGCTTCATTTTTTGAGGATTTTATTATTTTTTCCAAGAATTTAATTGTATCTTTTGATCGGGTTAACTTTTTGATCTTCATTTGTTTTAAAATTTCTTTATGTTTTAAAGATTTATTGAATTTATTTTTCCAATTTTTGTTAAATTTTTGGCCTTTTTTTCCAACTTTATTCCATTCTTTTAAAATTTGTTTGGGCACGAAAAAGTTTTTATTTGACAAGTTGAGATTTTTTTTTGTAAGCAAAGACTCGTTTTTTCCAAGAGGAGATCCGTGGCATGACTCAGAACCAGCTTTATTAGGAGATCCAAATCCAATTAAAGTTTTGCAAGAAATAAGTGTTGGTTTTTCTGATTCTTTTGCTTTTCTTAATGCAATATCTATTTGATTAAAATTATGGCCATCGATTGCTATTGTGTTCCAATTGCTGGCTCTGAATCTTTTTTCTTGATCATCTGAACAAGTTAAATCAACAGAACCGTCAATAGATATTCTATTATTGTCAAATAGGACAATTAATTTATTTAATTTTTGATGTCCTGCAAAAGATATAGCTTCTTGAGAAATACCCTCCATTAAACAACCATCACCTACTATACACCATGTTTTATGATCAAATATATTGCCAAACTTTAGGTTTAAAATTTTTTCAGCCATGGCCATTCCAACACTATTTGCAAATCCTTGCCCAAGTGGACCCGTTGTTGTTTCAATACTCTTGAGCAAACCAAATTCAGGGTGTCCTGCAGTTTTACTCCCTAATTGTCTAAATTTTTTTATTTGATTTAAAGTGCAATCTTTATAGCCTACTAAATAAGACAGAGCATATAATAACATCGATCCATGACCGGCTGATAAAACAAACCTATCTCTATTTATCCAATCTGGATCTTGAGGATCAAATTTCATATGATTTTTAAAAAGAACAGTTGCAACATCCGCCATTCCCATAGGCATACCTGGGTGACCCGAGTTTGCTTTTTCAATTGCATCTATAGTCAGACCTCTGATGGCATTAGCCATTTCCTGCATTATTTTTTTATCTCTGCTAGTCATAATTTTTTTTTAAAATAAATCTACCGAAAGCTCTAGGACCTCCAGATGTTTCTATTTTTTTTTTTATTTTAAAACTATCTAAATCAATAAGAATAATATTATCTTGAAACCAACAAGCAACAACAATTAAATTTTCTGAGTAACTAATGTCGATTCCCTCTGGATATTCACAAACATTAGAAAGAGTTGATATTCTTTTCCTCTTATTCATATCTATAATTGATATACTGTCATCACGTTGATTAGTAACATAAAGTTGATTGTTTTTTTTATTATGAATCACAGAGTATGGCCAATTTGAAACTTCGAAATTTTCGTAAACCTCTAAATTTTCTTTGTCAATTATCGAAACCGAATTTGATTGTACATTTGTAACTACTACGTAATCTAGATAATTTTCTGAATAAATTCCAAAAGGGGCCTTTCCGACTTGTATATTTTTAATTGATTTAAAATTCCTTGTGTCAATCACAGAAATATTGTCATCCTCTCTGTTTGCTACAAAAAGTTTATTTAAATTTTCATCTAAGTATATTCCAGCAGGAGATTTTCCAACTTTGATTTCATTTTTTATTTTTTCTGAATTTAAATCTATTACTGTAATAGTATTATCATACCAGTTGGACACAAATAATATATTAAATTTATTATCTAATGCTAGACCCATTGGACTATTACCTGAGTTAACAAGTTTATTAGATTTTATAGAGAGGTTAACAATAGATACATTATTGCTTTCAGGATTAGCAACAAAGATTCGTTGTGATTGCTGATCAACTAAAATGCCTGCTGGTTTCATACCAACTTCTACTTCATCAATCTTCTTCATTGCTTCTAGGTCTATTACATCAAGCATGTTACTTTCTTGATTAGTAATATACGCAATGTCTTGTGTATTGGTTATTGAATGATTTAATAAAATAATAAAAAAAACAAAAAAGAACATTATTTTTTTTCAATCGTATTTTTTAACCCTTTTAGATTTTCTTTTATGAACTTTCTCACTAATTTTTTTGAATTCTCATCATTTAGTTCAGGAGGCGGATCATTACCCATAAAACCTCTGTAAAAACCAGCTTTATATTGAACAACAGTTTTTCCGTCACTAGACTTAACAAAAATTTTTGATGAATAGCTATTAACTGGTAATATCGAATTATTTGTTTCTAAAATTCTCCAGTTAACCATCATTTTTTCTTGATCTAGTTTCTCAAGTTTTTGTTTAACATTTTCTCCTGTTTTAAATGTTATCACTCTTTCAGAGCCAACTTCACCGCTTTGAGTTGTTATCTCTTTGATGTTTTCGTTCCAATTGAAATTTTTAAAATCACTTACAATCTTCCATACATCAGTAGCAGTGGCCTCTATTTCTATTGATTCAGACACCTTTTGTCTCGATGGTCCATGTGCGAACACACTATTATTGAAAAAGATAATTGCAAAAATAGCTAAAAAAGTTTTTTTGTGTAACATAAATTTCCTTTTAATTATAATATAATAAATTTATTTTTATCTTCTATAACTGATAATGCAACTAAGATTTCTGAATTTTCATCTTCAAGGTCAACAAGAACCGCGTGTATAAGGCCCGAGATTGTTTTTAACCTTTTAACCTTATACTTAGTTCTATTCATCTTTTTATCAGAAACTTTTTCTATAATTTTATCAATTAGAATATCCATAAAAAAACTGTAGTAATTTTTTATTATAAATTTAATAATTCATATTTAATAAAATATGAAAAATTTTTTTAAGATTATAATCATACAATCCAAGTTAGTGATATTAATATATATTCTTTTGGGAATATTTTTAGGTATTTATTCAATTAAAAATTTAAAAATTAATACCTCAACTGATTCTTTAATTAATAACAACCTTGATTTTAAATTAAATCAAAAAAATCTAAAAAAATCTTTCGATATTTTGAACAATAACATTTTGATCAGAATCAAGTCTTTAGATAAATCAAAGACTTCAGAAATATGTATAAAAATTGTAGAAGAATTAAAAAAGAGTAGTTCAATTTCTTTTGTTTATTCTCCTAATTTGGACAAAGTGTTTAAAAAAAACTTTTTTTTATTTCTCAATGAAATTGAAAAGGAAGAAATTGTAAATAAACTATACAAATATCAACCATTTTTATCTCAGATTAATAACAGTAAAAGTAAATTAGGTGGATTCAATAATCTTATTGAAATGTATTTAAAAGATGATTCTAAATCAGAAGAAAATGAATTTGATTTTATTTTAGAAACATTTTCTGAATCATTAACTAAAAGAGATTTTGTAAATTGGCAAAATCTTTTTTCATCAGAAGAGGAGGAATTCTTTATAATTTTCGGAGTAAATGAAAATCATATTTCGAATAAAAATTTTAAAGAAATTTATACTTTTCTTAATAGTTTAAATAATAAATATCATTCAGATATTGTAGTTGATTACACGGGTGGCTTAGTTATAGATTATGAAGAAGTCTCTTCTGTATCAGAGGGGGCAATTGTATCTGGATTATTAAGTTTCTTATTGGTTGGTTTAATACTTTGGTTGGCATTTAGAATTTTTTTACCAATTTTTCTTTTACTTTTTACTATCTTTTTGGGTTTAGTAATTACTATCGGAGTGACCACATTTGTAATTGGGTCCTTAAATTTAATTTCAGTTGCTTTTGCCGTTTTATTTATTGGTCTCTCAGTAGACTTTGGTATTCAAGTATTTTCAAGAATTACCGAGGATAGGTTTACAAATGAAATTAAAAATATTGATTTAATTTCTAAGACTTTATTCATAGCATCCATACCTTCAGTTATTGGGTTTTTATCATTTATACCTACAGATTATATAGGTTTATCTGAACTTGGTATGATTTCGGCTATTGGATTAATGGTTGGACTTGTTTTAAATATAAGCTTTTTACCTTGTATTATAAAGGTTTTCTCGAATAATTTAAAAATAACTTTTTTTAATTTTTCTAGTAATTCTTTTATAAAATTCCTCCAAAACAAAAAAAAAATAAATATTACTAAATTTATTTTTATTTCAGTTCTATTTTTCTCACTTTTGAATTTTAAAAAGATAAATTTTGATTCTGATGCATTGAATCTCAAGAATCAAGAATCACAATCAGTTTTACTTGCAAAAGAAGTAATTGAAAAAAATCCAACATCCGATTACGTTGCGTCTATAATCTTTAATGATCAAGAAATTAATTTATTTGATAAATCCCACCCAATTTTCCAGAATAAAATCATAAAGTCATATTTCAGTTATTATAAAATTTATGATAATTATGAATCGGAAAATTTAGATTACCTTAAGTTTCTTCTTACAAACAATAATCCTTCACAACTTACAAAAAAAAATTCAGAATTAAAGAGGTTTAAAGAACTCTTATTTAAGCTTGACAAAGAAAATGATAGTATAGAATCAAGTAGTTTTAGATTACTTCAAGTTATAAACGAATTAGAAAAGCAAGGGCTACAAACAAAAGATATAGAAAAATTATTATTTGAAAAATTTGATGATTTAATTCTTTTTATTCAAGATCTAGGGAATGTTCCTGAAGGCTTATCTAATTCTATTCCGAATTATTTTAAGAAAAGATATGTTTCCGAATCTGGTATGCACAGAGTTGAAATTTTTCCCTCTAAGGATTTATCAGAACCTAATAATTTAAATGAATTTGTTCAAGTGATTGAAAGTTATTTTCCTGAAGCAACTGGTATGCCAGTGGTTCAACAAAAGGCAGGTGAGGTAGTAATAAATTCTTTTTTTAAAGCACTAACTATTTCTTTGATTTTTTTAATTGTTTTTTTATTCTTTATCTTCAAAAAATTTAAACATGTACTGATGTGTTTATTAACTTTATTTTCAGGGTTCATTCTAACTACTTTTTTTATGATTATTTTAAAAATAAATTTTAATTTTGCAAATATGATAGCTTTACCACTTCTTTTTAGTTTAGGTGTCAGTTATCCTATATATTTTTTGAAAAGATATGATGAGTTAAAAAGTATAGAATCTGTCTATGAGTCGAATACTCCCTCTGCAATTCTTTTTAGTGGTTTAACAACAATTTGTTCATTTAGTACTTTGTATCTGTCTAATCATCAAGGGACATCTTCAATGGGTTTGCTTTTATTTTTTAGTCTCTTTAATACATTAATATCGTGTTTAGTTTTGTTGCCAATTTATATGCGATTATCAAAATTTAAATGAGAACCCAATTGCCTTTTTCGTCTCTACAAGCAGTTGAGTCTTCTTCATAAACTTTTTTATTTTTTCTAATAATTTTTTTAAAATCTCTGCAGCTTTTTTGATCAATAGAATAATTATTAAGTGGGGTAATACTTCCTTCAGTTTTATAACTATTTTTACTCTCCCAATTTGTAGAAATATTATCAGAATTATTATTTAATGAGTCTTCAATAACATTGTTAAATTCTTCTCTATCCTCTGCTTCTAATAATTCAACAATTTTCCCACCTAAGATATAACCTGTTGCACTTCCTAAAATTACTGCAATATCTTGAGAAATGCCTGAGCCTACTTTTGACCCAACATAACCTCCTACTGCGGCTCCTATTAACTGACCAAAAATTTTTTTATCTTTTGTGTTTTCGCATGAAATAATTCCCAAAATTAATAAAAGGCTTACTAATCCAATGGATAATCTATTTTTGAACTTATATTTTCTCATTTTCATTAAATCCTCTAAAACATTTAAACCTTGGAAATCTTAAACTCCAATTTTCACCTTCTTGGCTTTTACTTATAGAATCTGCTCTCACTTCAATAATTTTTCCAATTAAATTTCTTCTACCTTGCCAAAAATCTTCTCTTTGCTTATCTGAAAACCCTGAACCTATATTAAGTTTAAAAAACTTTCCGTCCTCTTCGCCTTCTGCAATTAATGCACCTAACTTTCCTTTGTTTCGTCCTGTTCCCTCTTCAAAATTTGTTACTTCCAAGGAGATTTCAATTACTGGTTTGAGTTTGAGCCAAGTTGTTGATCTTTTACATTCGTAATACGAATCTGGATCCTTTATCATTATACCTTCATAACCATCGATGATAGCTTTGGTATTAAATTGTTTAAAAATGTTTTTACCATCATCTGTATCAAGATCTACAAGGCTCTTTTCGATTAATTTGATTTTATCTAATGTGCGCATATTCCTATCAAACCAATTTTCTAGGTGTTTAATTCTTTCAAAATATTTTTTTTTTTCAATACCAGATTTAAAGTTTTCAAACGTCAGGATGTCAAATAAATATAGGGTCGCATCATCATTTTGAACAGTGCTTTTTCGATGAATTTGTTTCATTAGTTCTTGGAAATTTTTACTCACCACTTCACCATCTAAAACAATAGCTGAATTAATAGGATTTGTTTTAATACATTTTGACAATTCATTTTGAAGGTTTCTAAAATTTACCAATTCTTTTCCATTTCGGCTAAAAAAATCAACTCTTCCATCTGGATATAAAACAGAAATGACTCTTACTCCGTCTAATTTCACTTCTAAAAACTTTTTTCCTGTTAGTTTTTTTTTATGAGAATCTGAATCTTGTGCTAATTGACAAGCAAAAACAGGAATAAGGAATTGATCAAAGTTATTTTTTTTCGCAACATTATTGATTGTTTTTTCTGATAAACCACATCTCATATCTTTTTGTAAGATTCTTTTATAAAAGAAATTCCATTCATCTTTAGATGATTTATTCATTATTTCTAAAATCTTATCTCTAGCTGCATGACCTGTTAATTTTCTCGAACTTAAATCTTGAGAGAGTTTAAAAAAATTGTCCCAAGGTAATCCTTCACCATTTTCTTCTGAATTAGGAATTTTTTTTACACCGAATGTTATTAGTTTATTATAGGCTAGTTCCATACCTTTAAAAAAAATTTCATTATTATTTTTCATTTCATCTAAAATTATTTGTTCTTTAGATAATCTAGAACTAGTTAATTCCAATTCTTGGATAATTTTAAAAGTTTCCATCTATGACTCTCTGAATATTTGTTTGATATCTACAATACTTACAACTATTATGATTTAAGGGTAAATTGTCTGAGTTAAGAGTTTTATAAATAATTTCAAGTGTCGGTTCAATCCATAAAAGTTCAAGTTCTTTTTCAAATATAAGCAATTCAAAATCAATTTTTTGATGGTTACTTGGAAAATTTTCCGATGCATTTAAATAAACAAGTACTCCTGAGTTACTAACATCTAAGGAGTTTTTAGATAAAAGATATGAATAAAGAGACAACTGCTTCCAATATCCCGGCCATATTGAATCAGAATTAATATCTTTTTTTCTGGATGTACTTTTTATAATTACAGGAAAGAACTTCTCCGTTTCCTCACATTGCCATACGTCATCGAGACTTGCCTTTAACCTAAAATTAGTTTTTTTATGAATATATGAAATTCCTTTGAAAGGATGATTCCAATTATTAAGCGAATCAATATTGGAAGGGATTAATTTTCTTTTGATTTTTTTCGAATCAGGATAGACTTCTTGTTTCAATCTAAATTCGTTTAAAATATTTTTATAGTGATTAACAACAAAATTATTTATAACTAGAGGTGTTCCATGTGGTCTTTTAATACCATATTTTTGATCAAGATAAAAACACCTATTACAATCAAAAAATAAATCAATTTTTGATCTACTAATAGAGAATGCATTCAAATTATCTTTTACGTATAACTTTCTTTTCCACATTACAAAAATAATTACTTTGCTTTTTTAATCTTAAGCATTAGTTAATTTATAAAATCCTATCATTAATTGACATAGTAATACAAATTAAACTGATTAATTACTTAAAAATTAGTATCAAATGAAAATTAAAATTGACAATTTCTTTTTTTTTGAAATTATCTTTTTATGTACTTTTTTGCTCTTCTTTTACTTCCAAAACTTCTTTATTCGTTGGACCTAAACTTAATGTGTACAAATTACAATGTAAATAACAAAGAAGTTGACGTAAAAGATATCTTTCTGCTTATGGATTCAGATTCGAAAAAAATTGAACTTGGTGGATTGTCCTTTTTTGCTGATCAAATTTTTATCACAAACTCTAACATTTCCTGGACAGCAAGTGACATAAATCTTTATCCAGATTCTAACGGAGAAATATCTGGAATTATTGGAAGATACTCTGGTGAATTAGTTTTGAATTTTAAAAAAAATCATGAAAAAAGAGGTAAATCTTTGATTTTTAATTGTCGTAAATTTAAGATGAAAGAAAGAAAATTTTAATTCTCAAATAATTTTTCCTTTTCTACAAACTTTAAAATTTGTTTTTTACAAAAACTTTTAACTTCATTGTTTAATTCCTTTGATGAACGACGAAAGCTTTGTTGAACATAGGCTGATTGAATAAAAGAATCCGAAGGTCTTATTTTTGAAAGTTTCTTTAAATATTTTGTTGGCATTCTGAAACTTCCTAATGTGATTGAATGAATTTTTCTAATATCTAAATCTTTAAAAACTTCTTTAAAAAAAAACTCATATCTACTTTGATCTCCAAGCCAGATAATTGGATCAAATCTCACTCCGATATTCCATCCTTTCTCTTGCAGAGATTTTATAACTGATAATCTTTTAACTAAATTAGGTGTTCCAGACTCAAATTCTTTTATGATAAATTGAGGGTTTAAACTAAAAGCTGGGATAAGATTATTAATAGGTTTTATAGCTGATAGAAGTTTTACATTTGTGCTTTTAGATCTTAATTCTAAAAACCCTCCATCAAAAATATGAAAATTATTGACAAGATTTTCTAAAAAACCAGTAATATTCTCAAGTGCTAAACTATCACAATCATATCCTGAGAAAAAACATAACTTTTCTTTATTTTTTTTTATTAAAGTTTGAATAGGATTATAAAAATCCTCGTAATTTACAAATATTAGATAATTTGCAGAGTTAAACATACCTTGAAGATAGCAGTACTTGCAATCAAATGGACAGTTAAGCATGTGAGAAAAGTAGTAATTTTTTTTATAGCCAATGGTAAAATCTGGAGGAGTTTCTTTGATAAAACTATTTTCTTTTTTTGCAAGTATTAAGGATGGATATTTTTTTTGAATTCTAAAATTTTGGTTTGATGGGTTAAATACTTCAGAATAACTGTTACAAATAATAATATTTTGAAATTTAATGCGTTCTAAGATTTTCTGAGTGTTTGAATGATTTTCTACTCTTTTCTCAATATATACATTGTCAATATTCATATTCGTAAAAAATTTTTAAGCATTTGGATATTAAAAGATCCGTTTTCTTTATAATTAAATAAATCCTTTTTTAAAAAATTATACCTTGCAAAATAAAGTTTTAACAAAGATTTCATTTGCTGTTTTTCAGTAAAAGAAAATTTTATCCCTTTGAATATTTCTTCAAATTCCTTGTTAATATATTGGAGATTATAATCTTCTATGTTCTCTTTTATCTTATGCAAAGAATCACAAAGATTAATTATTTTTTTTTTATTACTAAATATTAAATCATATATTTTATGTTTATCATTAAAGTTAATTGATTCTTTTTCGTTATCTGAAATAATCTTTAAAACTTGAACTAGCTCTAGGCTTGAAAATTTGTTTGCAGAATAAAAAAATCCACTTGCTTCCATTTCGCTTAAAGACTCATTGTAATCCAGATTTTCCTTTTCATAAGTTATACATTGAATGGATTTTAATTTTGAGTGCGCTACAAAGGGGTAATACATTTTATTGCTCGATGAATCTTTAATTTTATTGACTAGAAATAAGTCGCCTATTCTATGGTTTTTATGTCCTGCCAGACCAAGATTAATCCATATATTATTTTTTTGTTTATTAAAATCGAAAAAGGTTTTTATAACACTCATGGCTGAATTTATTTTGCCAATTCCCGAAATTGTGAGGCTAATACCTGCTGAATGATAAACTTTAAAAAGACTATCATTGTTACTTATTTTTAAATCAAAAAAATCAATGATTGGTCTACCTTCAGAGAGTGTGGCTACTAAAAAGTGAATCATCTATTTTTTTTTGAATTTCAGAGTCATACGGTCGCTTTCTCCAATAGATTTAAAAAAAGATTTATTTTTATCACCATTGGCGTATCTTGGAGGCAAACTCCATACTCCTTTTGTATAATTTTTTAAATCTTTGGGGTTTGCATTTATTTCACTTTTATCAACCAGTTGAAAACCGATCTTCTCAATATGTTTTATGAGATACTCTTCTTTAACATACCCTTTTTCAAAATCTTTTTTTGCTGATTCATTAGCCCTATGTTGAACAACTCCCAGAACGCCTCCTTTTTTAAGTGAATTGTAGATAGATTTTAATATATTTTCTGATTTTTTTTGGTCTAAAAAATTATGAGTATTTCTAAATGTTAAAACTAAGTCAAAGTATTCTATATCGCTTTCAAGTTTAAGATTTTTATCAATAAAAATCGTTTTGATTTTACCAAATTTCTTCTGATTTTTATCAAAATATTCATAAAATTCATTTTGAATTTTTGTTATTATGTCAATAGCATATTGTGGTTCTTTATAAGTCGCAACATAGAAATTATTTGTTTCTTTCATATAAGAGCTTAATATTTCTGTATACCAGCCCCTTCCTGGAACAATTTCAAGTACTTTCATGTTTTTTTCAAGTCCAAAGAAACTTAGTGTTTCGTAGGGATTTCTGTATACATCTCGCGTGATATTCTTATCATTTCTGTATTTATTATTTATTGCAGCTTTAAGTGCATCGTTACTTTTTGATGTATTAAAATTAAAAATAATCACACAAAAAAGTATATATCTTGCAAAAACTTTCATATTCTAAATCACACTATCAATCATATCGTCTATTGAAAATTCTTTATTTATAGCTTCGCTTATTAGGCCTAAATCTGTTTCATTTTTTAAATCCCATCCTAAAGGAGCAGTCTTTGTTAATCCTGACCTACAGGCGTAGGCAAAAATTTTAAAATCTTTAAGTGCTATATCTGGATTATATTTTTTTGTATTATCGCCATCATAAGGGTCTTTTTTAAAAATTCCTTTTTCATTGGGTTTTACATCTGTTATCACAGAATAAATAAAGTGATTAAGAAGTAAAAAGGGATCCTTAGCTTTAACTTCTCCTAAAAACTGAATAAATGCGGTAGCCGTGATTTCTATTTCATCGGACTTAAGTTCGTCATAGTATTTGGTAAAAAAAGATATGAATTTTTTTGAACTTATAAACATTGCTACATCTCTCACTATATAATCATAAACTGTATGAGATGCTATTATTTTAAATAACCAGATTGGACAAAACTTCCCTGTACTCATTTTTTATTTCTTAGTAAAATTTTCTGCATAGGACTTTTTAATTATTCGTCTTTTATTTGGTTGAAGAATCTCATATTTGTAATTATTTTTCTCTGCAAAATTTATAGCTGATTCTAAATCATCGAAGTATAACTTTATTTGTTTTTCTGGGTTTGAGCTTCCTGTCCAGCAAAACTTACTACTTATGAATGTTTCATTCATTTCGTTATTACTCAAACACCATCTTTTTGATGCATTCAGTCCTGATTGCATTGCTGACTTTGTAGGTTTGAAAATTAAAAATTTATTTTGCCTCATAATTATTGAATCCTCTTTCTAAATCTTCTATTAAATCTTTATTTGACTCTAAACCTATATGAATTCTAAACCAAAAAAGTGAATTATTATAGTTTTTTATTCCAGGTTTAATTTGCTTTAATGGAAGAATCAAACTTTCATATCCACCCCAACTAAATCCAATTTTAAAAAAATGCATATTATCTAAAAAATTTTCAATTTTTCCAGTTTTACTTATTGCAAAAGTTATTAATCCATTTGAAGAATTAAAATATTTTTTCCATTGTGTGTGATATTTATTTTTTTCATCAGGAAGATATAGAATCTTTTTTACACATTTTTTTTTTTTAAGAAATAAAAATATCTCAAATGCATTTTGCTGGTGAATCCTTAAACGTGACTGTAATGTCCTTAAACCTCTTATTGCTAAAACACAACTTTCAGAAGAAACAAAATCACCTATTCTTACAGCAGTTTGTTTGATTTTTTGATAATTTTCTCTTGAGCATGCTATTGCACCACAGAATGTATCTGAGTGACCTGAGAAATATTTTGTACACGATTCAATAACTATATCGACTCCCCACTTTAAAGGGTTAAAACCTAAAAAAGTTGCCCAAGTATTATCAAAAAGGGTTGTTATTTTTTTTTCTTTAGCAATGTGTATAATTTCTTCAATCTGATCAATTTCATAATTTAATGATCCCGGAGACTCTAAATAAATAAGTTTAGTTCGTTTGGTAATATTTTTTTTAAAATTTAAAAAATCATTACTTTTGAAAAACTTGGTTTTAATCCCAAATTTTATAAGTTCTTTTTTACAAAAATTATATACTGGTTCGTAACAATTTTCTGTTACTAAAATCTCGTCATCTTTTGATAATTGTGAAAGCAAACTTATTGATATGGCTGACAAACCAGAACTAGTGATAACCGATGCCTCACTTTGATATAAATCGCTAATAACTTTCTCTAATCTTTTTATATTATAGCCACTGATCCTTCCATAGTAAGGCATATTAAATTTATCTTTTTTTGCCTTTAGGAATGACTCATAATTATTAAAAATAATTGTAGAAGCTCTGTAAACAGGATCATTTAATGAACCATGATGAATATTTGGGTCGCTTCCAACTTTTATTAGTTTAGATTCTAATTTTTTTTTCCCCATTCTGACCATGACCCATCGTATAATTTAATTTTTTTAAATCCAAGTATTGAAAGAATAAAGATTATATTACATGCAGTTATTCCAGATCCACAGTAACATACAATATTATCTTTTTTATTAATTTTATTTTTTAAAATTATATTTTCTAAATCTCTTAAATTTTTTAAATAACCATTCTTCTTGGTTATTTTATCAAATGGAATATTAATACTTGATTTAATATTTCCCTTTGTCAAACCAAGTCTGGGTTCTTCTTCTATTCCTTCAAATCTATTTTTTGGTCTTGCGTCTATGATTTTAAATTTTCTTTTTTTCAAGCTCTTTTCTAAATCTCTTTTTTTTATAACGAGATTAGATTTGGGCTTGAAATTAAATAAAGAATTATTGTTTTTAAAATTTTTAATATGAGTGGTGTATTCTTTCTCTTTCCATCTTCTATATCCTCCATTGAGAATTCTTACATAAGGAAATTCAAAATATTTGAATGAAAACCAGACACGAGTAGAAGAAAAAAAACCTACTTGGTCATAAACAATAATTTTATCATTCATCTGTATACTATTTTTTTTAATAAATTTTGAAAATTGATTGGCTGTTGGGAGCATATGAGGTAGTTTTGAACTAGGATCTGATAATTTGTCTATGTCAAAGAAAATTGCTTTTTCAATATGCGATCTTTCAAATTCAATTCTACCTCTATTAGGTTCTTTTAAATACCATCTACAATCAACTATTTTTAAGTTTTCAGAATTTTTTATTTTTCTGAGATGGTAAGGGTTAATAATGAAATTTTGTAAAAAACTATTTATAGCCATTTTGGAATTGGAAGATTCTTTTCTTTTAAAAAATTTTTGTTAAAAATTTTGCTTTCATATTTTGTTCCATAATCACATAAAATTGTTACTATTTTTTTGTTTGGTCCAATTTTTTTACCTAATTTTATAGCACCAACAATATTTATCCCAGAGGAACCACCTAATATCAAGCCCTCGACTTCTATCATTTTAAATACAATACTAAGCGCTTCTTCATCAGAAACTTGAAAACACTCATCAATTATAACATTTTCTAAATTCTTCGTAATTCTTCCCTGACCAATACCTTCTGTAATTGAATCTCCACTTGACTTTAGTTTGCCGTACTTAAAGAAATTATGCATACAAGATCCCATTGGATCAGCTAAACCGATTGTAATGTTTTTATTTTTTTCTTTGAGAAATTCTGAAACACCAGAGATTGTTCCTCCTGTTCCAATAGCACAGATGAAACCATCAATACTAGAATTTAATTGATCCATTATCTCAGGACCAGTGGTTAGATAATGTGATTTTTTATTGGATAAGTTATCAAATTGATTTGCCCAGAAAACTCCTTTATCATTTTTTAAAGATTTAGCTAAAGTTTCAGAAAATCTAATGTAATTTCCAGGGTTCTTATATGGTAAAGCATCAACTAATCTAAGATCAGCTCCACATAATTTAAGCATTTTTTTTTTTTCATCACTTTGTGTTCTTGGCATAACAATAATGGATTTCATTCCAAGAGAGTTTCCCACTAAACTTAACCCAATTCCAGTATTTCCTGCAGTTCCTTCAACAATAATACCTCCTTGTTCAATTTTTTTTTCTTTGAGAGCATCTTTTATAATCTGAAGTGCAGGTCTATCCTTTACAGATCCACCAGGATTTAAAAATTCACACTTTCCATATATCTCGCATCCAGATATCTCAGAAGCAATTTTTAGTTTAATTAAAGGTGTATTTCCGATACATTCTGAAAAATCTTTTTTTATATATTTATTTTGCATTATAAAATCTTAATTATGATTGTTAACTTTTTTATGTTAAATCATATACAAAAAGTCAACAATAGTTTAATTTAAGGGTAAAGTGGCTTATGAAAAATTTTTTACTTAGTTTTTTATTTATTATTCTTATTTTTAATTGTTCTAAGTCTCACTCCTTTCAAATTAAGTGGGTGATTGATGGTTTGAATCAACCCGAGTCGGTAGTATATGACAAAAACACTGACGCAATTTATGTTTCGTCTATAAATGGTGACCCATTACAGTTAGATAAGAACGGGTATATTTCTAAAATAAGTGTGAATGGACAGATATTAGAAAAAAAATGGGTATCTGGTTTAGACGCTCCAAAGGGACTAGCTGTATTCAAAAAATTTCTTTATATATCTGATGTTAACAAGGTGTGGAAGGTTTCATTAGAGGATAAAAAAAAAGAATTTTTTTCTGTTAATGATTCAGGTTTTCTTAATGATATAGCTATTGACAAAAATGGTGATATTTATATTTCAGACATGTTTAAGAATAGGATTTACAGATTAAAGAACAATAAATTAAGCATATGGAAACAAAGTAAATTATTAGAATCACCTAATGGTCTACTTATTGAGGGGGATTTTATAATAATTGCAAGTTGGGGGAAAATTAAAGATGGTTTCAAAACGTTAGTTAAAGGAAAACTTATTAAAGTTAATTTAAAAACAAGAGAAATAAAAAAGTTTTTCAGTACCCGTCCTATTGGAAACCTTGACGGCATTGTTTTTAATAAAAATCAGGGTTATTTAGTTACTGATTGGGTAAGTGGCAAACTACTAACAATAGATAAAAAAGGGATAGTCATAAATTCTAAAAATGTTAATAAAGGTTCAGCTGATTTAGAAATTCTTATGCATAAAGATTTGATTTTAATTCCTATGATGCAACATAATAATTTATCTGCATTTAAAATCAACTAAGTGAAAAATACCTCTGTAAAAACATTAGGTTTGTCGAAAGCTTATGATAATAAAGTAATATTACAAGATGTTAGTTTAGAGCTTCCAACAAATGGAATATTTGGTATTCTTGGAAAAAATGGAGCAGGGAAAACCACACTTCTTGCTATGTTAATGGGTTTGATCACTCCAACAAAGGGTGAAATCTTTATTTATGGTAAATCTTTAAGAGATCATAAATATGAAATTCTCAAATTAATTAACTTTCAAAGTCCATATGTAGAACTCCCTAAAAAAATGACAGTTTTCCAAAATTTAGTATTTTACGCAAGACTTTATAATGTTAATAATTTTAAATCAAAAATATTGAAACTTTCTAAAGATTTGAAAATATCAGATTTATTGAAATATAGTTATGGAAATTTATCGTCTGGTCAAAAAACTAGAGTAAATTTGTGCAAAGCTTTGTTGAATAATCCGAGGTTATTATTATTAGATGAACCAACTGCTTCTTTGGATGTTTTAACTTCAGCTTTTATTAGAGAATACATTCTAGATTTCCAAAAAAAAAATAAATCTACGATAATTATAACTTCCCATGATTTAGTTGAAATTGAAAAAATGTGTAATTATTTAGTTTTATTAGATTGTGGAAAATTAACCTATAAGGGAAATTTAAAAAACCTTATTAAAAATAATAATTCTTTACTAGAATTTTTTTTACAAAATGATTAATAGAATTTATGCCTTACTAATTCGCTATAAAAATATTTCTTTTGGTTCATTTCCAAGGCTATTAAGTATTTTTTATTGGCCTACAGTTCAAATTTTATTTTGGGGATATTTCACAAATTTTTTTATGTCAAATAACGAGTTTGGTGTTTGGAGTGTTTTAAACATAATTTTATCTGCTGTTATATTATGGGATGTTTTGTTCAGAGGCCAGTTAGGGCTAACTATGTCTTTCTTTGAGGAGTTATGGTCAAGAAATTTGCCTAACTTGTTTATAACTCCAATTAAAGATTTAGAAATTGTCATAGGTCTTGTTCTTATAAGTCTAATTAGAACTATTATTGGGCTTACTCCAGCAGTATTCTTCGCTAATTATTTTTTTAATTTTCATCTTTTTGAGTTAGGTTTTTATCTAGTTTTTCTTTTTTTTAATTTAATTGTTGTGGGCTGGGCAGTTGGTTTTATAGTTTCCGGATTAGTTTTAAGATATGGTCATGCATTTGAAGAATTAGCTTGGGCAATAATATTTATAATCTTACCATTTTCTTGTGTTTATTATCCATTAAGCTCATTACCTGAAATTATTCAAGATATTGTTCAAATTCTACCAACAGTACATATTTTTGAATCGATGCGAGAGGTAGCAATAAATGGAAATTTCAATAAATATGATTTACTAAAAATAATTTTCCTCAATTTAGTTTATATATTTTTAAGTGTTTTATTTTTCTTAAAAATGATAAAGGTAGCCAGGTTGAAAGGTTTATTATTTAATCAAGGAGAATAGGGTAATTATTTAATTGTGTATCTTATAGCGTTTTTATTACAAAACTCATAAAAAAATATGCATGATTCTCTGATTAAATTTACGTAGTCTTTTCGACCTAATAAAAGTAAAACTTTGTAAAAATTCATTTTATTAAACTTTGATTTTCCAATTATCCTTCTATACCATTTATCTGCTCTTCCCAATGATTTAATGCATGCAGTCTTTTTAATAAATTCATCGACTTCATCATTTTTCTTAAAAAAGTAAAACAAGGCAGCGTTATAATCATGTATTAATTGAGTTCTTTTACCAGTCATTATTCTATCTTGATCATTCTTTGGTCCATAAGAAGTTATATTTTCAATAAAACTAAAACTTCCATATTGAGATAGTTCAAGGACTAACGAAAAATCTTCTACAAAAATCTTGATATTGCATCCATCTGATTTCTTAATTGCTTTATTACAATACAAATTTGGTGTTGTTCCTGAAAAACTTGATTTAACAGTACTTAATAAAGGGTTGTTAATAGTCTTTATTTTTTTTATATTGCTTTCTTCATATTTAATTTTATTAAAATCTTCCAGTAATTTATATGAACTAAATGCAGCAACAGATTTTTTTTTGGTTATGGTTTTTAAAAGTATTTCGGTACAAAATGGAGCCATCACATCATCTCCACCTACAAGTTTCACATAATCACCTGTTGCCAATGAAATACCTACTTGTGTTGCAGAGGCCGGTCCTTTGTTTTTTTGCTTTAAAATTAATTTATTTTTCCATTTTCCAGTTTTTCTCTTTAAATATTCAAGTGACCCGTCTCTCGAGCCATCATCAATAAAAATATATTCTTTTTGGAAATTTCCAGTTTGTTTTTTAATTGAATCAAGTACTTTCTCCAAATATTTTTTCTTATTAAATATGGGACACACATAAGTAACTTTTGTCATGCTAAAACAGTTTGTCTTTCCATGTTTTTGGAGTTTTTTCGTTTAAAATCTCTAAATCCAAATGATACCTAAACTTTTTAACTCCTTTTTCTCTAATAAATTCTATCATTTGTCGAAGAGCCTCATCAAGTTTGGTTTTTGTTTTATAATTTAATAGTCTCCTAGCCTTATTTGCGCTGCATGTAGCTTCAATAACTTCTTGTGGTCTTCCTTTTACATAATTTGGATTGAGATTAAATGTTAATTGATTGGCTATTTTTTCTGCTAAATTGTTTATTGAAATAAATTCTTCATCTGGACCAATATTAATTATCTGATTTTTAACTTTTTTATTAGTTGCCATCTCTTTAAGACAATACAAGTCATCGTCAATATAAGAAAAACACCTTTTTTGTGTACCATCACCGTATATGTAGGGTTGACGATTTTGTAGCATTAAATTAATCATTATTGATGCTACGTTTCTGTATGGATCATCATACTTTTGTCTTGGTCCAATAATATTATGTGGTACTGCTATAACATACTCAATATTGTGTACCTCACATAAATTTTTGAGAATATTTTCAGCAGCAACTTTTGCAATGCCATAAGGATCTTGAGGTGAAGGAATATATTCTTCTTTGAAAGGAATTTTATTTGTCCCATAACGTGCCATAGATGAGCAATAAACTATCCTTTTAACTTTATTTTCTATTGCTGCGCTAAAAAGTGAGACTGAACCCGTAACTATATTTTGTGTTATTAGGTGGGGAGAAAATACAGATAAACCTTCATAAGCTGTAGCAGCGGTATGATAAACTAAATCACAACCTTTTGTTATTTTAAGCATTGAATTTCTAAAACAACAATCGTACTGATAAAACTCGGCATCAATAGGAACGTTACTTAACTCTCCTCCAATAAGACTATCGCAACCAACTACATGATGACCGTCTTTAATAAATGCATCTGCGAGGTGGCTTCCAAGAAATCCAGCAATTCCACTAATAAATATCTTCATAAATTGGCTCCGGCGACAGGACTCGAACCTGTGACCCAGCGATTAACAGTCGCTTGCTCTACCAGCTGAGCTACGCCGGAATTAGGGATATAATAATTAAATTTTTTTAATTGTAAAACAATAATAAAATCTTGGAGGTGCGGACCGGATTCGAACCGGTGTACTCGGCTTTGCAGGCCGGTGCGTAGCCTCTCCGCCACCGCACCCATAAAATTCTTAAATATTGTAATAAATATTAATACTTATATATTAAAGCTGTAATTATTAACACCCTTAATCATGAATAACAATTTTTTTGATATAGCAAGGACAAATATGGTCAACAATCAAATCCTTCCGAATGGTGTTAAGGATTCGGATTTAATTGACTCTTTTGATTTAATAAAAAAAGAATTATTTGTTCCCGAAGTCGAAGAAGAAATTGTTTACAGTGATTCAGATATAAAATTGGCTCCAAATAGATTCATGATGAGGACCTTTATGTTAGCAAAAATGTTCGACCATTGTGGATTTTCTAAAAATGATTCAATTCTTGTCATTGGATGTTTAACTGGTTATTCAATGGCTATTCTTTCAAATCTTGTTAGTTACGTTTTTGGTGTAGAGAACAATAAAAAACTTGTTGATCATGCAAATGAAACCTTATCTAAAATAGGTTGCTTGAATTGCTCAGTTTTTTTTAGATCAAATCTTATAGCTGGAAATTCAAAAAATTCACCTTACGATAAAATATTTATTGAGGGATCAATAAAGTCTTTGCCAAAAATCTTAGTTAAACAATTAAAAGAAGATGGTGAAATCTATACAGTGTTAAAAGACGATGATTATATTGGTGAATTTGTAAGAGGGCAAAAGGTTGGCTCTCTAATTTCATTTACAAAACTATTTAATACTAATTTAAGTGAATTAGAAGATTTCATAAACCACGACAATGGTTATGAAAATGACTCATAAATTTTTCACTTTTTTATATATTTTCTTGCTTCCACAATCAATTTGGGGAATGCCTCTTTTGAACGAAGATTTGAAAAAATCATTAGAATCTCTTTATAATTATAATCCAAAATTAAAATATGAAAGAAATATTCTCAAGGCGAAAGATGAATTGATGCCTCAGGCATTATCAGAATTTAGACCAGAAATTACGGGATATTATCAGAAAGGAAAAGTCCACACTAATTCTGATGGTTTCAATATCACCTCTGATGGGATTAGAACCGAAACCAATAAAGGCATTACCATTTCTCAAGATATTTTTGATGGTGGAAGTAGTTTAAGTAATATTAAAGTTGCTAAAAATACTATTTATGCACAGCGTTCTATTCTTTTAGATAAAGAACAAGAGATTTTTATGAATGCAATAAAGATATATGCCGATTATGCCACTGAAGTTTCCAACTATGAATTAAAGAAGAAAAATGTTGAAGTTCTTGAAGGAAGATTAACTTTGACAAAAGAACAATTTGACATTGGAGAAGTAACTTTGACTGATGTTTCAATTGCAGAAGCCAGGTTGTCGCTTGCTGAATCTGATCTTATTGAATCTGAAAAAAACATAGAATCTCTAACTGCAAATTTTAATTTTGTTTTCGGTATAAAGCCTATTGATCCGAAAATTGACTTAAATGTTTTAGAACTTAATAAGACAATCAATCAAATGAAAGAATTAGGCCTTAAACAAAACCCTAAAATAAAAGACTTATTTCATAAAATAAAATCATCTGAAAATAAAATTAAAAGTTTGAAAAGAAAGAAACTCCCAAGTGTTAAGTTAGAAGCTGACGCATATATAAATGAAGGTTATTTTAGAACTGATAGCAAACGAGAAGTTTTGTCAGCTTTTGCGATCGTGGATATTCCCCTTTATCAGTCCGGGGGAGCTTCGTCAAAAATAAGAGAATCAAAAGAAGAGTTATATGCATTAAAGAATTTGCTTAAACAAACGAAAGATGAAATCATTTTTAAATTGATATCAAGTAAATCATCATATGATTATTCATACTCAAAAATTTCTGCATACAAAAAACAAATTGAATCTAATAAGATATACCTTGATGGTCTAAGGCAAGAAATGCAATTAGGAGAAAGAACTATGCTTGATTTACTTGATGGTGAACAAGAGCTACTTCAATCCGAATTAGATCTAGTTAGATCTTACAGAGATTTATTTAATTCATATTATGAAATATTATTTTATACTGGGGAATTAAATTCAAGAAATTTAGGTTTAGCTGTTAAACATTATGATGAAAAAGAAAATTATAATAATGTTAAATTTAAATGGTTAGATATAGTTGAATAAAATATGCTTGAAAAAAGATTTAACTTTTCTGAGATTGAACAAAAGTGTTTGAAAGACTGGGCTGAAAACAAAACATATGCCTTTAAAGACGTAAAAAATAAAGAACCCTTTTGTATAATGATGCCTCCGCCAAATGTTACTGGAAGCCTTCATATTGGACATGCGTTAACCTTCACTCTACAAGATGTACTAATCAGATATAAAAAAAAACTTAATAAAAATGTATTGTGGCAACCGGGACGAGACCACGCTGGTATTGCTACTGAAATAATTGTAGAAAAAATGATCTTAAAAAAGAAAAAAAAAAATAAAAATAGCTTAGGAAGAGAAAAGTTTATAGAAGAAATTTGGAACTGGGAAAAGAAATCAGGTAATCAAATAATAAATCAGATGAAAAGGCTAGGAACCTCAGTCGATTGGAATATTTCAAGATTTACAATGGACGAAGGTCTAAGTAATGCCGTGAACGAGGTTTTTATAAATCTTTTCAATAAAGGTTTGATTTATAAAGATAAAAGACTTGTAAATTGGGATCCTGTTCTTAAGACAGCTGTATCAGATCTTGAGGTAAATCAAACTGAAGTAGACGGGGAGATGTGGTATATTAAATATGATCTCAAGAATACAGGTAAAACAATTGTTATTGCAACAACCAGACCCGAAACTATTTTTGGTGATGTTGCAATTGCAATCCATCCCAAAAATAAAAAACTTAAAAACCATATTGGTAAATTTGCAATTATTCCAATAATAAACAGAGAAATTCCAATAATTGCTGATACTTATGCTGATCCAAAAAAAGGTTCGGGTGCAGTTAAAATAACTCCTGCTCATGACTTTAATGACTTTGAAATTGGAAGAAAACACAATTTGGATTCAATAAATATTTTCGATAAAAATGCTAATTTAAATGAAAATGTTCCTAACTCTTTTAGAGGTTTAAATAGGTTTAAAGCAAGAGAAAAAGTCATTTTAGAATTGAATAATCAAAATAAAATAGAAAAAAGTTTAAAAAATAAGATGGTTTTACCCTTAGGAGATCGAAGCGGAGAAGTGATTGAACCATTGCTTACAGATCAATGGTTTCTTGATACAAAGAAAATATGTGTAAATGTACAAAAGGCTATACAAACAAACAAAATTAAATTTTATCCAATGACATGGATTAATACTTTTAAACATTGGATCAATAATATTGAACCATGGTGTATTTCAAGACAAATTTGGTGGGGACATCAAATACCTATATGGTACACAGACTCTGACATTATTATCGCGGCTAAGTCAAAAGATGAAGCAGAGCAAATTTTGAAAACAAAAAATATAAATGCAAAAATTACAACTCAGGAGCAGGATGTTCTTGATACATGGTTTTCTTCAGCGCTTTGGCCGTTCTCAACATTAGGTTGGCCTAAAGAAACACAATTATTAAAAAAATATTATCCAACTGATGTTCTTGTTACTGGTTTCGATATAATTTTCTTTTGGGTTGCAAGAATGATTATGATGGGACTAGAGTTCACTAATGAAATACCGTTTAAAAATATTTATATACATCCATTGGTTAAGGATGAGGACGGTTTAAAAATGTCTAAATCAAAAGGGAATGTTATAGATCCATTAGAATTGATTGAGCTCTA
>CABYVV010000008.1 GCA_902522465.1 uncultured Alphaproteobacteria bacterium
TTCTTTTCTTTTATTCTCTTCTTCAGTTTTACGTTGTCTTTCTAACTCTTTTCTCTTTTTCTCTCTTTCAGCCTTGCGTTGCTCTTCTAATTTTTTTCTTTTTTCCTCTTCAGCCTTTCTTTTAATTTCTAAGTCTTTTAATTCTTTTTCTTTTTTTGTTTTAATTTCTAAATCTTCTTCTTCTTTTTGTTTAATAGCGTTATCTATTTCTTCTTTTCTTTTTTCCTCAGTTAATTTTTTTTTCTTTTCTAATTCTTTTCTAGCATCTTCAATTTCTTTTTTCCTTTTGACTTCAGTTGCTTTAAGTTTTTCTTTTTGTAATTCTTCCGCTTTTTTCTCAATTATACTTTTTGGAGGTATCAATTTAATTCTTTCATTCCTATTTTCGGTCGGAGGAGATAATAATCTACGATTATCTGTTTCTAACTCAATAATTATCTTTTTAACAGTTTGCGAATCTTGCGAAAATACTTGATTTTCACTGCTAAGAAATAGTAAAGGCACGATATAGAACAAAAAACCTAATTTATAATAAAAATTATTTGAGTTCATATTCACTTTTTATCATTTCTCTAGCTATGTTTCCAATATAATTGTTGCTTGCAATATAAATTTTTTTATCATCAAAATCTAATATATTTAAAACACCTCCAGTTTCTGATAAAATTAGTGAAACTTGATTTATAAGATTAGGGTTTGAAGATAAAAAAATATAACATTCAATCTTTCCACTCGCTATAAAACCGATATCTGAGCAAACAGAACCACTTTCTCTTGTTGCAACTTTTTTTTTTTTAAAAATTTTGATTATATCACATAATATGTCATTTTCTTTTTGTTGATGGATCTTGGAGTAGAAAGAAAAAATAGATTCATTTATAGTTTTTTTTTCTGATACTCTTATTCTTGTATCGTTTTTATAACCCCCGAGTCCTCTTTGAAAACAATAAGTTTCGTCTTTAATTGGATTATAAAAAATATTTGTTTTAATTTTATTTTCTTCTTGCAATGAAATATTTATTGAAAAATTATCTATTCCTCTGGAAAAGTTTCGTGAACTATCAATTATATCAATTATCCAGCAATCATAATCCCTTTTATCTTCAAAGTTAATTATTTTTAATTCAGGCTTAATTTTTTTTAGTATAATATGAACGTCTTTCTCAAGCCTAGAAATAGCCTCTTGAACAAATATCTCGGATTGTCTAATAGAACTTTGAAGTTTTTCAATTTCGCTGAAATCTCTTATAACTTTTTTACCTGACATTCTGATAAATTTACTCAGTGCATTCAATAAAGGACTAAAATTACTCATTTCAATCTTTTGCTTTTTCTACATAATCTAAATTATCTGAACTAATTAATACTTCTTCTCCTTCTTTAATGTGCGGTGGAACTAGGATTCTCAAATCATTTGTTGTTGTCGCAGTTTTAAATGATGATGAAGCCGTTTGACCTTTAACAACTGCGTCTGCATTTTTAATTTTAACTTTAATATTTTTAGGGAATTTAACTCCTGTGACTTGATCATCAACTATCACAAGAAATATTTTCATACCATCCTCTAATAACTTTTCTTTTCCAGATATTAAGGAACTTGAACATGAAATTTGTTCAAAATTTTGATTATCCATTACAGTAAAATTATTATTTTCTTGAAATAAAAATGTTACTTCTTTTTCATTAACGGAAACCTTTTCCACACTATCTGAAGTCCTCCATCGTTCATTAAATTTTGCACCACTTTGAATATCTTTCATTTCTACTTGAATAAAGGCTCCACCCTTTCCTGGTTTAATTACAGACGTATTTAAGACTTCAAACATTTTATCTTTATGTTTCAATAAATTTCCAGCTTTTATTAAATTAGCATTCATTTTCATATAAATTGATATCCTTTAAAATTTTTCTAAATTTAATTGCTGATCCTACTGGGCCATCAGGGTAGTTCCAAAATGCATTTATAGTAGCTAAATTATTTGGCTTTAATTTGGTTAATCTCATAAAGTTATTATGGTTTATCCCACCAATCAATGTAAAAGGCAATCTTAAATTTTTTAAAGATAAAGACAACTTATTTAGATTAATTTTATTTTTATTTTTAGAAGTCGTATTGAAAACAGGCCCAAATGCAACATAGTCAGCATTCTGTTCTTCAGCCTTTTTGTAAAGTTGCATTGAATCTGAACAGCTTACACCTACTATAAATTTTTCACCGAATTTTCTTTTTGCATCAATGCAACTTTTATCTGTTTGTCCTAAATGTATTCCATCAAAATTAAATTTTTCTGCTATTTCAAAGTCATTATTAATTATCATTTTAATTCTCTTTTTTTTACATATTTCAGAAATCTTTTCATAGTAGGAATCAACAAACTTTATTCTATTCTTTAAAGTTTTATGTTTGGGCCTAAATTGAAAGAAGCTAAAAGGTAATATTTCAGACATTATTTCAATATTCTCTGGACTAAAAAAAATATTTTTTTTTGGTGGTGAAATAAGGTAAAATTTCATTTTTAAATTTTTTCAATTCTTAATTTCTTAGAGTAAAGTATTTCTACATTATTATCTTTGGCAATTGATAATATCTTTTTTAATGTTTGTTTTTTAATTTTTTCACTAATCGCTATTGCGCTTACCTGTGAGTTAATTAAAGTTAATATAAGACCTATATTATCGTTAAGGTCTACTATGTAGTTAATTTCTTTTTTTTTGAATTTCTTGATTAGAGCTTTTACGTAATTTGGCCCTTGCCATTTTATCGAGTTGTAATCATGTAAGATATTTATAAGTTTGTTGGGAAATTTCTTTCTAACTAACCTAATGTCCGTAATATTATTTATTTGAAATGTTTGTTGTTCATAAATATTCATTAAATCATTTTATTTAAAACGTCTAATAATCTATTTGAAAAACCCCATTCATTGTCATACCATGAAAGGATTCTACAGAATCTTTTTTGCAAGACTTTGATTTCCGACAAATCAATTACAGAACTATGTGGGTTGTGGTTGAAATCACCCGAGACCATTGGTTCTTCAACTGTTTGAATAATTGATTTAAAATTTGTTTTTTCTGCATTTTTAAAGATTGATTTGATTTCATCTTCTGAAGATTCTTTTTTTGAATAAAATTTAAAATCAACAAGAGAAACATTTGGTGTTGGAACTCGTATTGCACTTCCATCAATTTTACCTTTTAGATTTGGTAAAACCTCACCTACAGCTCTTGCTGCACCAGTTGAAGTAGGAATAATAGAAATCAAGGAGTTTCTTGCTCTTCTCAAGTCTTTATGAAGAGTATCGATTGTATTTTGATCGCCTGTCACAGAATGAACGGTTGTCATATATCCGGATTCGAGTCCAAGGTTTTTATCTAATAAGAAAGCTATTGGAGCCAAACAATTTGTCGTGCATGATCCATTTGATATTATTTTATGATCTTTGTTGATCTTGTCGTGATTAATACCATAAACTACCGTAAGATCTGGATTTTTAGCGGGAGCAGATATAAGTACCTTTTTTGCACCAGCATTAAAATGCAAACTTGCTTTATCTCTTTCTGTAAAGATACCTGTTGATTCAATTACAATGTCTATTCCCAATTCTTTCCATGGAAGTTTGCTAGGGTCAGACTCTTTAGAAAAATTAATTTTATTTCCTCCTATGATAATAGACTCGTTTTCCTTCTTAAATTTAATAGGTAAAGTTCCATGAACAGAGTCATATTTCAATAGGTGTAGATTGCTATCAATATCTCCGAGGTCATTAATTGCGGATATCTTAAAATCTTTAATATTTCTTTCTAGAAAAGCACGAAGTGTTAATCTCCCAATTCTTCCGAAACCATTTATAGCTACATTAATTTTCATTGTTGATAATATTTATAATTATTGATTAATGAAAATTTATTGTATTGTAAAGGAGTAGACAAAAATAAAGTTTAATTTTTATGATGAAGGAAAAACCAGAACTGATAATTGAAAGAATTAGAAAAATTTTTAAAAGAATTGAGAAAAATAACAATAAGAAACAAACTTCTTTAGACAAAGAACTTCTTAAGAAAATAATATTAACTCTTGAAAAAGTTATTGAATATTTAAAGAAAGAAAAATGACGATTGTAAAAATAAAAATTGATCACAAAGAATTTGAAATAGAATGTGGTGAAGGCGAGGAAAAATTTCTTCATGAAGCAGTAATCAAGATTAATAAAATAATAAAAGATTCTTCAGAGATAAAAAAACTACCTGAATCAAAAAAATTTTTAATGATTTCTTTGATTCTTGCTGAAGAGGGGATAAGAGTAAGTAAAATAAATGAGGAATATCGCGACAATTTTGACAATATAGACATTGAACTTAAGAAACTAGAAAGCTTAATTGATGCAAAAAAATAAACAAGAAATCAGACAAAAATTTATTGAAACTAGGAATTCTATAAAAGGAAGAACCATTGAGGAAAAAAAAATTTATTCAAACCTGAATAAACTAATAAATTGCTCAGGTCCATTAGTATCGCTTTACTATCCCACAAGATCAGAGGTTTCATTAATAAAATATGCAATGGAAATGCAAAATAAAGATATAAAAATTGCTTTGCCTGTCATTATAAAAAAAGAATCTCATTTGGTATTTAGATTATGGAGAAAGAAAGAGACACTGAAAGAAGACAAATATAAAATTTTTATACCAGATAATTTTATATATGTTGAACCAAAAATATTGTTAGTACCAATGGTTGCATTTGATAAAGAAAAAAATCGTCTTGGTTACGGGGGTGGATATTATGACAGAACAATAACATTCTTAGAAAAAAACAATAAAATACTTACTATCGGAGTTGCCTTTGACCAACAGGAGGCTAAGTATATTCCGTCCATGAATTTTGATAAAAAAATGGATGTTATAGTCACTCAATCTAGAATTATTATATAATAGAATTATGAATATTTTAATTTGTGGAGACATAGTTGGAAGATCTGGCAGAGATGCAGTAGAAAAATATTTGCCTGATATTATTGAAAAAGAGAAAATAGAATTCGTAATTGTAAATGGAGAAAATTCTGCCAGTGGATTTGGGATTACAAAAAAAATATGTAAACAATTATATGAATTAGGTGTAGATACGATAACGTCTGGAAATCATATATGGGATCAAAAAGAAATTATAACTTACATTAATGAAGATACCAGACTCTTGAGACCATGTAATTATCCAATAGAAGCACCTGGAAAGGGTTATGGGATCTTTAAACTAAAAAATGGGAGAATAATTGTTGTCATAAATGCAATGTGTCGCTTATTTATGGAAAATATAGATGATCCATTCAATTCAATTAAAGACATAATTGAAAAAATTAATATTAAGTATGGAAAACAGTCAATAATAATTGATATTCATGGAGAATCTACATCTGAAAAGATGGCTATCGGTCATTTTTTTGATGGAGATGTTACAGCTGTTTTTGGAACACATACTCACATACCAACAGCTGATTTACAAATATTAGATAAAGGAACATTATATCAATCTGATTTAGGTATGTGTGGTGATTACAATTCTGTAATTGGAATGAAAAAAGAACTTTGTATTCAGAGATTTAGAAAAAAGTTTTTAAAAACAAAACTGGAACCAGCTATTGGAGAAGGCACTTTATGTGGTACAATTTTTAAAATTAATGAAAACAATAAAGTTGAAAAATTTAGTCAAATTATCAAAGGTGGAAGGTTGCAAAAATAAATATGGCAGGTCATTCAAAGTTTAAAAATATAATGCATAGAAAAGGGGCTCAAGATAAAAAAAGAGCAAAACTTTTCTCTAGACTAATACGTGAGATCTCTGTTGCATCTAAAATAGGTGGAGAGGATCCGGATTCCAATCCAAGGCTTAGAGCAGCAATTAATAATGCACTATCATCTAACATGTCAAAGGATAGTATAAATAAAGCCATTAAAAAGAGTAATCTAAATTCTGAATCTGAATTAACAGAAATCATTTATGAGGGATTTGGACCTAGTGGTGTTGCAATTCTTGTTGAGTCCCTGACTGACAACAAAAATAGAAGTGCGTCGGAAATAAGATCAACTTTTTCAAAGTATAATGGTAATTTAGGTATAACAGGATGTGTAAGACATAATTTTAACAAATTAGGAATAATCACATATCCAAATAATGTTGATAAATTCGATATTTTTTTTGAGCACTGTGTTTCATTGGATGTTAAAGATATTACTGAAAGCGATGATACTATAGAGGTTATTACACCGCCTGAAATATTTCATGATGTTTTACTAAATTTGGAAAAAAAATATGCCCCTCCTAAATTCTCAACTATTGAATGGAGACCTCAAAATATTATTGAAGTAAATGAAGAAGATCAAGCCAGAGCACTTTTAACATTATTGGATAAACTTGAAGATTTAGACGATGTTCAAAGTGTAATCTCAAATTTTAATATTGAAGATAAACTTATGGAAAAATTAATTTGAATGAAAAAAAATTTGATTATAGGCATTGATCCTGGACTAAAAAATACTGGCTGGGGTGTTATTGAAAACTTTAATAACAAAGAGTTATATGTATCACATGGTGTGATTAAGACAACTGATAAACAAGACTTAGAGATAAAATTAAAATTAATTTATGAGAGTTTAAATGAAATTGTTTTAAAATTTAGACCTAGTAACCTTGCAGTAGAAAAGATTTTTTCAAACTCAAACCCTCAATCTACTTTAAAATTAGGTAAAGCAAGAGGGATGGCCTTTTTAGTTGCAGCGCAAAATAATATAAAAGTCAGTGAATATTCTCCTAATACAGTTAAAAAAAATCTTGTTGGATACGGGCACGCAAATAAATTTCAAATCATAGATATGATAAAAAGAATATACCCAGAAAGTGAAATTAAAGATACTGATGCGGCTGATGCATTGGCAGTTGCAACTTGTCACTCAATGCAAAGTCAATCTCTAATCTCAAAAACTGTAATACAAAAATGATAACAAAACTTAAAGGTAATATAGAAAATAAAGACGAGGAAAATATTGATTTAGATGTCAATGGCGTGGTGTTTAGAATCTTGATGTCAAAAAAAAATATTTTAAAACTTGGGGCTTTAGGTAGTTATACAGAGATTTTTATCTATGAAATAATTAGGGAAGATGCCAGAATATTAAGTGGCTTTTTAGAGAAAGAGGAAAGAGAAACTTTCAGTGATTTACTTACTGTTCAGGGTGTTGGAAGTAAAATGGCAATAAACATAATGTCAAATTTAGATAATGAAAGAATAATTTACTCTATAAACAAAGGGGATTCCCAAATATTCAAAAATATAAGTGGTGTTGGTAATAAGTTGGCATTAAGAATTATCAATGAACTAAAAGAGAAAATTAAAAAGCGAATCATATCAAAACCGCTAGATATTCACGAGGAGAATAACTTGGTTTTCAAAGATCTTGTTTCATGTTTGCTAAACCTTGGTTTCTCACAAAAAGTTTGTGAATCAACAGCCAATTATGTTATTAATAAAAATCAAGATAAAGAACTTGAAGAACTCATTCCGATTGCTGTAAAGAGTTTATCAGACCCGACGCGATAGAAAATGGATCATGAAAGAGAAAAAAAATTAGTTCCGAATGAAATAAAAGAAGACAAAAAAATTAATCTAAGACCAACAAAAATTGAAGAATTCATAGGTCAGACAAATATTAAATCAAATCTTAAAACTTTTATTGAATCATCTGTAAGAAGAAAAAAAAACCTTGATCACATAATATTGTATGGTCCTCCTGGACTTGGTAAAACTACTTTAGCAAATATAATATCTTATGAGAAAAACGTAAATATCCACTCGACTTCTGGTCCAGCTTTCACAAAAAAGGGTGATTTAGTCACTCTATTAAGTAATTTATCTAATGGTGATATTTTGTTTATAGATGAAATTCATAGGCTCTCTCCTATAGTTGAAGAATCTCTTTATCCTGCAATGGAAGACTTTAAGTGTGATTATATTATAGGTGCTGGTCCATCAGCAAGAGTAATGCAAATATCAATTGAAAAGTTTACACTAATTGGGGCAACTACAAGGTTAGGTTTGCTTAGTCGTCCTCTCAGGGATAGATTTGGAATTCCTTTACAATTAGAGTTCTATCAACCTAATGATCTAAAAGACATAATTTGTTTAAACTCTGAGAAACTAAAAATTAAAATAGATGAAAGTGCTTCCTATGAAATTGCTAAAAGATCTAGAGGCACACCAAGAATTGCGATAAGATTACTAAAAAGAATAATTGATTTTTCTGTGGTACAAAACGCCCAGACTATTGATATACAAGTTGTATTGACATCTCTCAAGCAAATGGGAATAGACTCAGAGGGTTTAGATGAAATGGATAGAAAATATTTGAACTGTATTTCTAAAAATTATAGCGGTGGTCCAGTTGGTATAGAAACGTTAAGTGCAGCACTTCTAGAGCAAAGAGATATAATAGAGGACGTTATAGAACCTTATTTGATGCAAAGAGGATTAGTTCAAAGAACTTCTCGAGGAAGGATAATTACAAAAAAAGGTCTTTTTCACTTAAAATAAGAAAATCTATGAAAAAAATTCACGAAGATAATTTTACTGTTTATTATGAGAATACAGACTCTTCTGGACTTACATATCATACTTCATATTTGTGCTGGGCTGAAAGATCAAGAAGTAATTTATTAAGAATAAATTTCCCTGAAACTCTCTCATTTTTACAAAAAAATTCCTTTTTTTTTGTAGTAAAGCAGATAAAAGTTGACTTTTTAAAACCCTCTACTTTATTTGATGATCTACATTTAGAAACATTCTTTGTAGGTAATTCATATACATCAATAGAACTTCTCCAAAAACTAAACTTAAAAAAAAAGTTAATATGCAAAATGAATGTTTTTTTAGTTTGGATTGATGGTCAGTCAAAAAAACCATCAAAAATTCCTAATGATATAATTTCTAGATTTAAATCACTTAGCGTAGTATAAACATTCTATGGACGAAACTATTGATAAAAAAATAATTGAAGAATCATCTGATTTTTCTATCATTTCACTTTTCTTTCAAGCTGACATTGTTGTAAAGGTTGTAATATTAATTTTACTTCTTTCTTCAATTTGGTCTTGGACAATAATTTTTTCAAAATATACCAGTTTAAAAGGTATTATTATGGAGACTGAAGATTTTGAAGAAAAATTCTATTCAAGCGAAACACTCAGTAAACTCTCAAAAAGAATAGGTGGTCAACCTACCCATCCCATGGAAGCTGTATTTTTTTCGGCAATGGTATACTTTGACAGAATAAAAACTGGATTTTCTAATAAAAATTTTGAATTCAAAAAAAGTTTTTGTGAAAATGTAAAAAAAGAAATGGAAATCGTTATAAATAAAGAACTATCAAGTCTTGAAAAAGGGTTAAATTTTTTAGCTTCAGTAGGTTCTACAGCTCCATTTATTGGTTTGTTTGGTACAGTGTGGGGAATTATGAATAGTTTTACAGCAATTGGTATTTCACAAAATACTAGCCTCGCTGTAGTGGCTCCTGGAATTGCAGAAGCTCTTTTTGCAACAGCACTAGGGTTGGTTGCAGCCATACCAGGCGTATTATTTTTTAATAAATTTAATAATATGTTAGATTCTCTAAATAATAAACTAGAGGTTTTTTCGGATGAGATTCTTGTAATCATTTCTAAGGAAATATTTAGGTAGTTTCTATGAGAAAAAAATACAGGAAAAAAACAATGTCAGACATCAATGTAACACCTTTTGTTGATGTCATGCTGGTTTTATTAATTATTTTTATGGTAACAGCTCCACTTCTCTCTTCAGGTATAAAGATTAATTTACCTGAAAGCTCCTCGGTCTTAAAAAATGAAAAAAAAGATCCCGTGACAGTTTCTATAAATAACAATGGTGAAATTTTTATTCAAAAAAAAAAATTTACAAGCCAACAATTAATTCAAAAGTTAAAATTATTGAAAGAGAATAATAAAAACTTAAAAATTTACATTAAAGGTGATAAAAACTTGGATTACGGAAAAGTTATGGATTTGATGAGTTTGATTAATAAGTCAGGGTTTACCAAAGTTGCACTCGTTACAAAATTAAAATGATCAAAAATGACTCAAGGCCTTTTTAAGTCTTTCTTTCTCCATTTGATAATTTTATTTTTCTTTGTCTATGGTGCTGAAATTTTCAAGGAAAATAAAAGATTTGAAATTAATGAAATTCCACTTGAAATTGTTGATATTTCTGAAGAGACAGTCAATAAAGTAGAAAACGAAAAAAAGAAAAAAGCTAAACCAAAATCATCTAAAAAAGATTTATCAGGATTTCAACCTCCAAAAGTAAAATCCAAACCCAAGCCTCCTGAATTTGCAAAAAAAATTAAAGAAAAAAAGAAAACAAAAGTAGATATTGAAAAGGAAGACCAAAAACAAAAAAAAAGGGTTGATAATATTCTTAAATCTATTGAAAAAATTAAGTCTGCTAGTAAGAGTAAGTTACAATCAACTGAAAAGAAAGTTGAAGAAAAAGAGGAACTTGAGGAAAAAGAGGAAGTTAAGAGTATTAAGTTGGGAGAAAAACTTACAATTTCTGAGAAAGATGCAATAAGGAGGCAATTCTATAAATGCTGGATTGTTCCCGCAGGTGCAAAAAATATTAATGATTTTAAAGTTTCTCTTAGATTAAGGTTAAATAAGAATGGCGAGGTCTTGAATACAAAAATCATGAATAAAGAAAACATGAATAATACTTTTTTTAGAACATTAGCCGAAAGTGCTATAAGGGCTGTAAATCATCCTGATTGCAAGATATTAAAGGTCCCAAAAAAAAAATATGAAACTTGGAAAGAAACGATTTTAGATTTTGATCCGTCTGTTATGATAAATTAGTAAATTATTTTTGCTTTTAGTATATAAAAAAATTAGAGTATAAAATAACCATGAAGTTAAAATTTTTACAATTTATTTTATTTTTTATTCCATTATCTGTTAACTCAGAGTTAAGAATTGATATTACCCAAGGGAATATGAATCCAATACCAGTGGCAATACTTGAATTTAATTCTTCGAGTGAAGAATCTAAAGAAATTTCTTCTAACATCAACAACGTAGTTTCTAATAATTTAGAAAGGTCTGGTCTTTTTAAAATTCTACCTAAAAAACTTTTTTTTAATGTTTCTATCCCATTTGAGAAAAAGCCTGTATTTAATGATTGGAAAATAACAACAGCTCAAGGGTTGGTTCAAGGAAAATTAAAAATTAAAAATGAAAAACTTGACATTGAATTTAGACTTTGGGATGTACTCTCTCAAAAACAGATGGTTGCACAAAAACTATCAACAGAGAAAAGTAATTGGAGAAGAATAGCTCACGTTATTTCAGACATTATATATCAGAGAATAACTGGGGAATCTGGTTATTTTGATAGCAGACTTGTTTACATTTCTGAATCTGGTCCTAAAAGCAATAGAAAAAAAAGGTTGGCAATAATTGATCAAGATGGTGCAAATCATAAATTCTTGACCGACGGTTCATATTTAGCTTTAACTCCTAGGTTTTCGCCAGCTGCTCAAGAAGTTGCATATTTATCTTACAATAATACAATACCTAGAATTTTTCTTTTAGACTTGAATACCGGTAACCAAAAGATTTTAGGAGACTTTCCAGGAATGACTTTTAGTCCGAGATATTCTCCTGACGGAAAAAAATTAGTAATGAGTTTAGCAAAAAATGGAAATACTGATATTTACGAAATGAATTTAACTACACTCAAGATGAAAAGGCTTACTTTTTATGATGGAATTGATACAGCTCCTTCATATTCTCCTGATGGAGATTTCATCACATTTGAATCTGACAGAAGTGGAAGTCAAAAAATATATGTTATGAATTTAAAAACAAAAAAAATAAAGAGAATTAGCTTTGGTAAAGGAAAGTACGCAACACCGGTGTGGTCTCCAAGAGGTGATTTAATTGCTTTTACAAAATTACTAGGTGGAGAATTTTATATTGGTGTTATGTACACCGATGGTAAAGGGGAAAGAGTTGTCTATAAATCATATCTAGTTGAAGGCCCCTCCTGGTCTCCAAATGGAAGAGTTGTAGCGTTTTATAATCAAAACAAACTATCTGATGGAAGAATTTCAAGCCCTAAGGTTAAAATGATCGATTTAACAGGTATTAATCTTAGAGAACTTGTTACACCATCAGATGCATCAGATCCTGCGTGGTCAGGATTACTACCCTAATAAAAAAAAAAAAGACTTATCATTGACTTATGTCCTCTCAAAATGTAAAACTGTAACCAGTTAACTTAAAAGGTATTTATTTTATGAAAATCAAACTTTTCGTTATTTTAATCTCAGTTTCTTTTATTAGTAGTTGTGCAGGTGACCAATATGTCGGTGCTGACAATTTAATACAAGACAATAGTTTTAGAGACATTCCAACGCATGATTCAGTTGATTGTTTCGGTTCCTGTACTGTAAAGATTTATAACAGATAGATATCAGATTTATTTTATAATTTTTTTTAATCCTTAATAAATTGTTAATTAAACCTTAATGATTGACTTATTTCGGTACAGATTGTAAAACAATATGTAATAATACTAAATAAATTTGTAAGGATCTAAAAGTTATGAAAAAGAAATACTTATCATTATTATTCGCTGGTTTACTTATGATCTCAGGTTGCGAAACCACTGGTGGTTCATCATCTGCTGGTAGCACACCAGGATATGAGTATGGCGATTCAAAACAAGCTAATCTGCAGGCTTATCTCCAAAATGAGATTGGTGACAGAGTCTACTTTGAAACAGACAAACATAATATATCATCAGCATCTGCTTATGTTTTAGAATCTCAGGCTAATTGGCTTAAATCTACACCTGGTTTTCAATTGCTCATTGAAGGTCACTGTGATGAGAGAGGTACTAGAGAATACAACTTAGCTCTAGGTGAAAGAAGAGGAAACTCTGTTAAAGAGTTTTTGACCTCACTTGGTGTGGATCCTGGAAGGTTAACAGTAATCAGCTATGGTAAAGAGCGTCCAGCAGCAGATGGAAGCACCTCTGAATCATGGGCTGAAAACAGAAGAGCTGTGTTAGTTGTAAGTGGTAACTAACAAGAATTCATCCTTATATTTTTAGAATTAGGGCTAATCTAATTAGCCCTTTTTTTTTGTAATGACCACAAAATACAAACTAATATTTTTCAAAACCTTATATTTGTGTCTTATATGCCTAGTTCCGTTTAAAAGCATATCTCAAGAAATAGATGTAGATGAACTATTAGAACGATTAGATAGAATTGAAAAAAACATATCAGATCTCCAGAAAGGTAAGATTGAAGAGTTTGAAAAAAACCTTTCTCCTGGTTATATCTCAAGAAATGAGTCAAAACTAGGTGATTTCGAAACAAAAATTCGAACAAATTTTGGACTTGTTGAAGAAATTGACAATAGAGTTCAAAATGTAGATGAGAAAGTTGATCTTATTGATAAAGATTTAAAATCACGAATCAAAAACGTAGAAAAAAAATTAAAAAAGTTAAATGAACTTCAATCCAAAAAGAGACCGTCATTTAAAGATACTATCTCAAATAATAACTCGGCATTACCAGATAATTCAATTGTTGGTGAGCAAACAAAAAACCGAAACTTAAATTCTGAACAAACTTTAAATGACATTGAGATAAAAAAAAAGTATGAAAATGCAATTAAATTATTGTGGGCAAACAAGTATGAAAAAGCAGAGGAAGAATTAATTTCTTTAAAGAATATACAACCAGTTGATTTGATGCCTAATATCCAATATTGGTTAGGTGAGGTGTATTACGCAAAGAAAAACTTTCAGCAAGCTGTTATTGAATTTGGTGAAGGTTTTACAAATTATCCCGATTCAATAAAAGGTCCAGATAATTTATTAAAACTTGGACTATCATTTTCAAATTTAAATAAAAAAAATGAGGCTTGTAGTGCATTTTATGAATTAGAGGTAAAATATAAAAATTCACCAAAAAATGTTATTGAGAGATCTCAAGAAGAAAGAAAAAAACTTAAATGCCCGAAAGAATAGAAAATGGTCGAGAAAACCATAAATGAAGAAGAATTTGATTATATTTTAAAGAAAAAAAAATTTTTATCTGAAAAAAATCCACATGTTGCTCTTTGTGTTTCTGGAGGACCAGACAGTTTGGCTCTTCTGTTTTTAATGAACCAATGGTTAAAAAAAGAGAAAGGATGTTCTACTGTAATACATTTTAATCATAATCTGAGAAAGGAATCGAAACAAGAAGAACAATTTGTTAGAAAGTTCTGTAAAAAATTAGGAGTTGCTTTGAAAGTTTTAAGTTGGAATGGCACTAAACCAACAACTTCTTTAATGAAAAAGTCCAGAGACGAGAGATATAAACAAATCATAGATTATTGTGTTAATAAACAAATAATTACCATTATGACGGCACATCACTTGGATGATTGTTTGGAAACATTTTTAATGAGAAAATTGAGAGGTTATGCCACTTTAGGATTAAATTCAATTCCGATGCAAAATATTCAAGAAAAACTTCAAATTTTTAGGCCATTCATTGATATTAAAAAAGAACGACTAATAAATACTTGTAAAATTCATAAAATAAATTGGATAAACGACTCCAGTAATTCTGATAATAAGTATGAAAGAGTCCGCATAAGGAACCACATTAATGGTTTAGGTAAAGAAGAATACAAAACTCTTCTCGCAGAATACAAAAAAACATTGGCTGATAATCTTAAGATAGAAAAAAAACTGGACAATTTTCTAATTAAAAATTTAAGTTTCTTTAATTACGGAAAATTTTCTTTAGATAAAGAAAAATTATTAAAAAGTTCTGAAAATATGCAAGTAGAAATATTAAAAAAAATCTTGGTTACCTGTTCAGGGAATATTTATCCTCCAAAAAATTTATCATTAAAGAATTTGATTAGAAAAATCAGATTCAACCAGAAATTTAAATTTTCTATTAATTGGTGTATTGTAAACGTGAAAGATGCGTCGGTTGAATTTTATAGAGAATATGAAAAAATAAAAAGATTTTCATCGGTAAAGAAATATATAAGAAAAAGTAGCACATTATTATGGGATAATAGATTTTTTATTAAAACTCTAAAAAATGATTTAACTTGTGAAATAATGACTGAAAAAAAATGGCTAAAGATAAAAAAAAGGTATAAAAATTTTTATGAGAATAGGAATGTTTATTTCGAAATAATAAAAACACTTCCACTTATTAAATTTAAGAATAAAGATGCAATACCATTTCTACTTAATCATGATGAATTGTTAAGAAACTCAATAATGGTGAGTTTTCATCCAAAAATTCCTCTAACAAAAAAAAATTTTTAAATATTAATTGAGAATTAAATATATATAATTATATCATAACAAATGAATAACAATATTCTCAAAAATTTAGCAATATGGCTGCTGATCGGTTTTTTAGTATTTCTTATAATTGATTTTTATAAAGCCAACGATACATCTCAAAGATCCTCACCAGTTTCATACTCAAATTTTCTAACAGAGTTGAAAAATGGCAATGTTTCAAGAGTTGAAATACGAGGAAACAATATTAAAGGGGAATATTCAAATGGTTCTTACTTTTCAACATATGCACCAAATGATACGAATCTGATAGAGAAATTAGAAAAAAATAATGTTGAAATTATAGCTTTACCTCTTGATAAAGGATCTCCTGGTCTAATTGATATACTGATTTCATGGTTTCCAATGCTTTTATTAATCGGAGTATGGATCTTTTTCATGAGACAAATGCAATCTGGAAGTGGGAGAGCTATGGGTTTTGGCAAATCCAGAGCCAAGCTTTTGAATGAAAATAAAGAAAAGGTAACTTTTAAAGATGTAGCTGGCATTGATGAAGCAAAAGCAGAACTAGAGGAAATTGTTGAATTTTTAAAAGATCCAACAAAATTTCAAAGATTAGGTGGAAAAATACCCAAAGGTGCGCTCCTTGTTGGTCCACCTGGTACAGGAAAAACACTTCTAGCAAGAGCAATTGCTGGAGAAGCGAATGTCCCATTTTTCTCTATATCTGGTTCAGATTTCGTTGAAATGTTTGTAGGTGTTGGCGCAAGTAGAGTTCGGGATATGTTTGAGCAGGGGAGAAAAAGTGCTCCTTGCATCATATTCATTGATGAAATTGATGCAGTTGGGAGACACAGAGGTGCCGGACTTGGTGGAGGAAACGATGAAAGAGAACAAACATTAAATCAACTGCTAGTTGAGATGGATGGTTTCGATTCCACTCAAGGGGTGATTTTGATTGCGGCTACTAATAGACCTGATGTTCTTGATCCTGCTCTTTTAAGACCTGGAAGATTCGATAGGCAAGTAGTAGTACCCAATCCTGACATTCAAGGAAGAAACAAAATTTTAGCAGTTCACACGCGAAAACTTGCTTTAGCACCAGATGTTGATATAAAAATTATAGCTAGAGGAACTCCAGGATTTTCTGGAGCAGATTTAGCAAATTTATCAAATGAAGCTGCTCTCTTAGCTGCTAGAAGAAATAAAAGACTTGTAACAATGTTAGACTTTGAAGATGCTAAAGATAAAGTAATGATGGGTGCAGAAAGACGATCAATGGTTATGACTTTAAAGGAAAAAGAGTTAACAGCTTATCACGAGGCAGGACACGCATTAGTGGGTGTGTTTACCCCAGGGAACGACCCTTTGCATAAAGTTACAATTATTCCAAGAGGAAGAGCGCTTGGGGTTACCATGAACCTTCCAGAAAGGGATAAGTACTCAGAGACAAAAACAGAGATGAAAGCAAAACTGTCCATGATTTTTGGTGGAAGAGTTGCTGAGGAACTAATTTTTGGTAAGGACAACATAACATCAGGTGCATCAAATGACATTCTGCAAGCAACTCAACGTGCTCGTGCAATGGTAGTTGAATGGGGTATGAGTGATATTCTGGGCCCATTAAGATACTCTGAAAACGAAGAAGATGTCTTTTTGGGAAGATCAGTTACGCAACGAAAAAGTATGTCCGATGAAACAGCCAAATTAATAGACCAAGAAATTAGAAAACTCATCGATAACGCAGAGAATCATGCAAGGAAAGTTCTAAAAAAGAATTTAAAACACCTGCATAATCTTGCAAATGCCCTTCTAGAATTTGAAACTTTATCTGGTGATGAGGTAAAAGAATTAATTAGTAAGGGAAAAATAAAAAGTAATAAAAGTTCTGATAATAATTCTTCTAATAGGAAAACTTCAATCCCACTTAATAATAAAGAAAAAAAGAAGAAAAGAGGTATAGGAATAAACCCTAAACCTCTCACAACCTAATAAATCATCTTAATTTTGAGTAAAACAAAATATTATCTAAGACCATTTGGAATTTTAAATAAAAAAGACGGATCACTTTTAAAAAAAAAAAATCAAGCATTTACAGTAAACAGCTTTTATTTTTCGCATATAGAATTGATATCCAGAAATAAGTCAATAAAAAAAAAAACATATCAATTTTCAGATTTTAAAAAAATATTAGAAAAGAAAAAAGAGATTAAAGATCTTTTCTCAAATTTAGGCTACAAAAATAATAGAATTGAAAAAATTTTATTTAAAAATAAAAGGTTTTCTATTTTTGGAATCTTAAATATAACCCCCGACAGTTTTTCTGACGGAGGAGAAAACCTTGATTTAAATAAAGCTGTTAATAATGCACAAAAAATGCTGGAAAATGGTGCCTCATATATAGATATTGGTGGAGAGTCAACAAGACCAGGAGCTGACGAGGTCAGTCCTCAGGAAGAAATAAAAAGGATATTACCTGTGATTCAAAAATTAGACTCCAAAAGTGTGAATATTTCACTTGATACAAGAAATTCATCAACAATGAAATTTGGAATTTTGTCTGGTGTAAAAATTATCAATGATGTTAGTGGATTAAATCACGATAAAAAAAGTGTTGATGTTGTTTGCAAACATAACATTCCTGTAATTATTATGCATATGCCAGGTAATCCAAAAAATATGATGAAAAAAAATAAATATTTTGACGTAGTGCTCGATGTATATGATTATTTAAAGGCTAAAACTGATTCCCTCATTAGTTCTGGGGTCAAGAGAGAAAATATAATAATTGATCCAGGAATTGGTTTTGGCAAAGATTATTTACAAAATCTTGATTTGTTAAGAAACATGTCAATTTTCCATTCCCTTGGTTTTCCAATAATGCTTGGTGTTTCAAGAAAAAGGTTTATAGACTCTATCTCAAAAGAATCAAATCCTAAGAATAGAATAGGAGGGACAATTTCAGCAACTTTATTTGGAATGAGTAATGGAATAAGAATACATAGAGTTCACGATGTAAGAGATGTGAATCAAGCTTTAATGATTTTTGACAAAATGATGAATTAATGAAAAAAAAATATTTTGGGACTGACGGAATAAGGGGGAGTTTTGGTGAATTTCCAATTACATTGTCTTTTTTGGAAAATTTAGCCAGTTCAATCAGAAAAACTAATAAAAATATTAAAAAGGTTATTATTGGCAAAGATACCAGAGAATCATGTGACCTAATTGAGAAAGCCATTACTTTAGGATTTAAAAAAAATAACGTAGAAATTGATTCTTGCGGAATTGTTTCTACTCCTATTTTATCCTTCAATACGAGGTCATTTGGGTACGATTTAGGAATTATGATTTCAGCCTCACATAACCCATTTAATGACAATGGTGTCAAAATTTTTAACAGAAATGGAGAAAAACTTACTGATATTGAGGAGATTGAAATTGAAAAAAATATAAACTTATCTGAATTAAATAATTTTGATGAGTCAAAATTAACCCAAAAAATATTGGTTAAAAACTACATTGATTACGAAAATAATCTATTAAATAGATTCTCAAAATTGTCAGACTTTCACCAAGAAATGGTCGTTGATTTTGCAAATGGTTCTTTATCATATATTGGTCCAAGAATATTAAAAAAATTAAACTTAGGTTTTAAAAAATACTCATGCCAACCTAACGGCAAAAATATTAATAAAGAATGTGGAGCTATGTATCCTAATTTCCTAACACAAAAAACTTTACAGAGTAAAGCAAAATTAGGAATTTCTTTTGACGGAGATGCTGATAGAGTCATGTTTTGCGATGAAAATGGTAAAATTATTGATGGTGACTTTGTCTTGGCAATTCTTGCGATGTTCTTGCAAAAAAGTGACTCATTAAAAAATAATTTAATAGTTAGCACTCAAATGTCGAATTTAGGTTTTAGAGATTTTCTGAAAAAAAAAAAAATTAATTTTATATTATCGAAGGTAGGTGACAGATATGTGATTGAAGAGATGAAAAAAAACAATTGTTTGGTCGGAGGAGAACCTTCTGGCCATATTATTTTTTCAGAAAACTCTTATTGTGGAGATGGTATATATACTGCATTACTTTTAATGGAAATATTACATCAGGAAAAATGTACGTTAAAACAAATGTGTGATGATATTTTTGTTAAAGTTCCGCAAAAATTAATTAATTTTAAATTAAAAAGAAATCCAGAAGATATTTTAAAAGATTCACAACTTAATAACTTCATTAATAATAAAAATAATGAAAATAAATGTGATATTCTCTTAAGAAAATCAGGGACTGAAAATTTATTACGATTAATGGTTCAAGCTAAATCAATTAATATAGTAGACAGGTTAATTGAAGAGATTCTATTCATTATAAAAGAGTTAGATGAGTAGTAAAAACAAAACAACTTTAATGCTTTCAATTGCAGGTAGTGACAATACAAGTGGGGCAGGGGTTCAAGCTGATATTAAAACTTGTCAATCAGTAAATGCATATTGTCTAAATTGTGTAACAGCTATAACATCGCAAAACTCAAAAAAAGTTTACAAGATAGTTGACTCCCCTGTTAATTTAATCACGTCTCAGATTTCTTCGATTTTGAGTGATTACAAAATTGACTGTGTAAAAATTGGCCTGGTATGTAGTGTGATTCAAGCAAGAACAATATATAAATTGTTAAAACCCTTTAAAAAAGAAATACCAATTGTGATAGATCCAATTTATAAATCCACGACTAACATGATCTTTAATAATCTTAAAACATATTTACTAATTTATAAAACTCTCTCGAAACTAAGCCCAGTTTTTACTCCAAACCTAGATGAAGTAAAAAAATTAACTAATATCTCATTTAATAAGAAAATAAGTATAGAAGAGATATTAAGAAAGTTTACTTTTGATTACAACAGTTTGGTAGTTGTCACAAATTGTAATGAAAAAAATATTACGTCAGATGACTATTTTGTGAGTGAAAATGGAAATATAGGAAAGCATACATCAGATCTGATAAATTCTAAAAATACTCATGGGACTGGATGCACATTCTCAACTTTGTTGGCTATAAATCTTGCTAGGGGATGCTCTTTATCAGAATCCATTGCACTCTCCAAAAAATTAATTATCAAATTTATCTTAAACTCCCCTGAATTTAATTTAGATTATGGGCCGCTAGGGCATCTTCTTTGAACTTATATAGATTTCTGAACCAAGTTCCTTAAACTTTTTTGACATCTCTTTTTTTCCAATATTACTTTTTTCCCTTATTTCTTGAGAAATTTTCATAGAACAAAACTTAGGTCCACACATTGAACAGAAGTGTGCAAGTTTTGCTCCCTCTGAAGGAAGAGTTTGATCATGATAACTTTCTGCAGTTTCCGGATCTAATGATAAATTAAATTGATCTCGCCATCTAAATTCAAACCTTGCCTTGGATAAAAGATAATCTCTGTGATAAGCTCCTTTATTTCCTCTTGCAAGATCAGCTGCATGCGCTGCAATTTTGTAGGTTATCACTCCAATCTTTACATCTTCTTTATCAGGAAGTCCCAAATGTTCTTTTGGTGTTACATAACAGAGCATCGAAGTTCCGTACCAACCAATCATAGCCGCACCTATTGCACTTGTAATATGATCATAACCTGGTGCTATATCTGTTGTCAAAGGACCTAAGGTGTAAAAAGGTGCATCATTGCAATATTCTTTTTGTAAATCCATATTTTCTTTTATTTTTTGCATCGGAACATGCCCCGGTCCTTCAATCATAACTTGAACATTTTTTTTCCATGCAATCTTTGTTAGCTCTCCAAGTGTCTTAAGTTCCAAGAATTGCGATTCATCATTAGCATCGTGAATAGATCCCGGCCTGAGTCCATCACCTAAAGAAAAAGAAATATCATACTCTCTCATAATCTCACAAATTTCTTCAAAGTTAGTGTACAAAAAGTTTTCTTTATGATGAGCCAAACACCATTTGGCTATAATTGAACCACCACGGGATACTATTCCTGTAAGTCTATCAGCAGTGGTGGGAATAAAAGGAAGTCTTACACCAGCATGAATTGTAAAATAATCAACTCCTTGCTCTGCTTGTTCAATAAGTGTTTCTCTGAAAATCTCCCAGGTTAAATCTTCTGCCACTCCATTTACTTTTTCAAGAGCTTGATATATTGGTACTGTGCCAACTGGAACAGGTGAATTTCTTATTATCCATTCTCGTATATAATGAATGTTGTCTCCAGTTGATAAATCCATAATCGTATCACTTCCCCACCTGACTGACCAAAGAAGTTTTTCAACTTCATCGTAAACGCTTGATATAACTGCAGAATTTCCAATATTGGCATTTATTTTGACAAGAAAATTTTGGCCAATAATCATAGGTTCTAGTTCTAAATGGTTAATATTTGAGGGTATAATTGCCCTTCCTTCAGCAATTTCCTTTCTTACAAACTCCGGTGTAACCAAATCTTCTTTTTTAAATAACTTTCCGATTTGTTTTTCTCTTCCTTCATTTTCCCTTACTGCACAATATTCCATTTCTTGGGTTATAATTCCATTTCTTGCATAAAAAAGTTGCGTTATTTCATTATTATCTTTTTTTTTAAAGACTTTATTTGGAATTGAAGGAAACTCTTTTACTTTACATTTGGAATGATCTAAATAGAAAAGTTTAGTTTTATCAGTTTTTATAATACCATTTCTATCTTTTATCCAATCCTGTCTTATTTTTTTCAACCCTTTTTCATAGTCATGTATATAATTTTTATCTGAATATGGTCCAGAGGTGTCATAGACGATTAAATCCTTTATATCTTTGTCATCTAATGATATTTTTCTCATACCAACATTTACTTTTTTATTTGTTGAGCTTTTTACATAGACTTTCTCTGATCTTGGAAAATTTTTGAAATCGGAAAGACTTTTGGAGTCACGAATTTTTAATTTTTTTTTATTAATTGTTTTCAGCATTTAAGAAATAGTTTTTTAACATTATGATTCTAATATAATGTTAATAAATATAAAATAGGCAAATTAAATAATTTAAAAATTATGTTTTTATTATCAGAAGAAGTATTTATTTATTTAAGTTTATTGATTGTTTTAGTTAGCATGATTTTTTATGCTATCGATAGTCTCTCTATAATCTTTAAATCAATTGTTATTCTCACTTTCTTATTAATTTTTTTTTCAATATTCCCTTTTCGAATCGAAAATGGACAAAACCTCCTTAGTCCTCAAACAATTTTAAGTGGTTTTAGTAACACATCATTGATAACTGTTTTGTGTTTATTAATTTTAGGGCAAGGTGTTGTACAAACAAGGGCACTAGATAATGCTTTATATTTTCTATTAAAAATCTTTCCAGATAAGCCTAACTTAGTAATAATAGTATGTCTACTTCTGGTCCTTGTTTTAAGCGCTTTTATTAACAACACTCCAGTTGTTATTATCTTTATTCCTATTCTTCAGGGAATTATAAAAAATATGAACGCTTCACTTGGAAGATTTCTAATGCCTTTGAGTTACGTAGCTATTCTTGGTGGCATGACCACCTTAATTGGTTCTAGTACTAATTTATTAGTTTCCGACTCACTTAAGACTTATTCAAATATAAGTCTAAGTTTCTTTGATTTCACCCTAGCTGGTTCTATAATAGCGTTTTCTGGTTTTCTTTATGTTATAGTTTTCTCAAGGTTTAATTTCTTTTTAACTGATAGATCACCCACAACAAATGAATTACTTGATAATAGTAATAATAATTTTATCACTCAGTTAGTAATAAATGAAGATTCTGGACTTATCGGACAAAGTACTAACGAAGGAAAATTTCCAGGACTAGAAAAGATTAAAGTTTTAATGATTCAAAGGGGAGAGCATGCGGAACATGGACCCTTTGAAGGCCTCATTTTGGAGAAGGGTGATATTTTAGTTGTATCAATAAGTAGAGAACAACTCATGGAAGTATTAGGTAAAAAAATCGTTTCAATTCAGTACGAAAAAAAAGACGAAGAATTTGAAAACAATCAACTTATTACAGAAGCAATGGTTACTCCATCATCAAGCTTAGTTGGAAATACTATTGAGAATGTTAGTTTTAGATATAGGTATAATTGCCTTGTAATTGGTCTTCAAAGAAAATCAAGAATCATTACAAAAAAAATGAGTGAACTCCCACTCGAGCCAGGTGATACACTTCTAGTTCAAGGCGAGGCAAGTGTAATTAAAAACCTAAGAAATCAGAGTGACCTTCTTCCGATGGAATGGGCAACTTCAGAAATACACAATAAAGAGATCGCTAATAAATCCCTTTTGATTTTTCTTTCTGTTGTAACACTGGGTGCTCTTGAAATTTTACCTTTAGTTGTTGCAGCATTATTAGGTGTAGTTTCTGTAATATTTTTTAAGGTTTTAAATATAAGACAGGTTATAAGAAGTATTGATAACAGTTTGTTACTTCTTATTGTAACCTCATTGGCACTGGGTAAAGTAATACAAGTAACTGGTACTGCAAACTTTGTATCTGATTTACTTTTAAATGTATTAGAGGGTTCATCACCTTTAACTATAATTTTATGTTTTTATATCCTTGTATCAATAACAACTAACTTTATATCAAATAATGCCTGTGCTGTGTTATTTGCTCCAATAGCAATAGATATTGCCGAAAAACTTTCTGTGAATCCTAAGACACTCGCCATTGCTTTAATATTTGCTGTAAATACCTCTTTTCTTACTCCACTTGCTTACCAAACTAATTTATTAGTTATGGGTCCTGGGCACTATAAATTTATAGATTATGTAAAATTTGGATTTCCCTTAACAATTTTGTGTTGGCTGATTTTTTATCTAACATTCCCAATTCTCTATAAGATATGAATTTACCTGATATTAAAAAACCCAAAGATCCACGATTTTCATGTGGTCCTACCAAGAAACCTGAGGGTTGGTCTCTTAAAAAAATTAATAATAAATTTCTTGGTCGCTATCACAGATCAGAGGATGTTAGAAAATTTATAGAGGAACAAATTTTAAAAATTAGAAAAATCTTAAATATACCAAATGATTATAAGATTTTTATTATGCCAGGATCATGTACTGGAGCAATGGAGGCAGTAATATGGTCAATTTTAGGAAAAAGAAAAGTTAGCGCTATTATATACGACTACTGGGGCAAAGCTTGGTACGATGATATGAAAAAACTTAATTATAAAGTTGACTGCAGACTTGCACTTGACGGATCAATGCCAAGCTTGAAAGATATACCAACAGATAATGATGTTATAATTGTTTGGACGGGAACAACAACTGGAATTTCAATTAATAAATTAGATTTTTTGGATACAAATCATGAGGGATTAATAATAAGTGATGTCAATTCTGCAGTGTTTATATATGACCTTCCCTGGAGTAAGATAGATGTTTCTGTTTTTTCATGGCAAAAAGCATTGGGTTCAGAATCTCAACATGGAGTTGTGATAATGAGTCCAAAAGCTATGAATGAATTGAAGAGTAAAAAAGTATTACCCAAAATATTTGATTTTAAAATTAATGATTTCTTGATTAATACACCATCTCTTTTGTCAGTTGCAGATTTAGAGCTTTGTATTGACTTGTACAATGAGAGTGGAGGATTATTGAGCAGTAAAAAAAAATGTGAAGAAAATAGCTCAATCATAAACAATTGGGTAGATAGTAATAAATATGTAGAACGGTTTGTTAAAAGAAAGAAGTATCAAGCATTATCACCATTTTATTTACCTTTTAAGCAAAAGTTTCGATATGATAATTTTTTTAATTTTTTAAGTAATAATAAAATAGCTTACGATATTAGAAATTATAGAATGTGCAAACCTGGAATAAGAATATGGACTGGACCAACTATAAAAAAAAATGATTTGATTGCTTTAACAAATTGGCTAGATTGGTGTTTTAATAAATTTGTAAGTTAGTGAAAAGTCAATTATTACCAGAGGGTTTTAGGGACGGTATGCCTGATTTGGCAGAACTGGAATATAAAATCAATTCAATATTTCTAGATATTTCAAGATCTAATGGATTTAGGTTAGTGAAACCACCTTTAATTGAGTTTGAAAACTCATTATTCTTTTTGAACAATGATAGGGAAAATATCGACGCATTTAGAGTTATGGACCCTCTGACTCAAAAGATTATGGGTATTAGATCAGATATAACTATGCAAATAGCGAGAATTTCTTGCGGTGCACTCTCCGAGGTTTCCAGGCCTTTGAGATTGTGTTACAGTGGAGAAATATTAAAAGTTCAAAATACAAGTATCAACTTATCTAGGCAGTTTACTCAGATAGGAGCAGAAATTATTGGAGTCCAGAAAAATTATAGTTTGAACGAGATTATAAATCTAGTTATTGAAAATTTAAAAAATCTTAAAATAAAAAAATTTGTAATTAGTTTCTCTATGCCGAATTTATTAAAGTTAATTTCTAAAGAATATAATCTAAGTAATAATCATTATAAATCATTGGAAAATTCCTTTAAAAATAAAAATCTTTTTGAAATTAAGGAAATTTCAAGAGATTTATTTAAAGTTTCAGAATTCTTGTTAGAAAATATCGGAAAAATTGAAGATCACTATTCTTGTATTAAAAGATATAGCTTTCCAAAAAGAATCAAAAAGGAGATTAATAGCTTTCTTGATCAAATACAAAATATAAAGAGAGACTTTAATGAACTTGAAATAATTATAGATTTATTAGAAATTGATGAATCAAACTATCATAACGGTTTTTACTTTACTGTATATTCTGGGAACTCGCGAGAATTGTTCAGTGGCGGTGGATATAAGGTTCAAAATGAGGATTGTGTTGGATTTTCAGGTCTTTTAGAGAATTTTACAAGTGAAACCTCCATCCAGAATAATATGAAAAATAAAATTTTTGTACCTTATGATCTTAAACAAGGAGAAAAGGATATTTTAAAGAAAAAAAAAAATTTAATTGTAATTATGGCTGTTAAAAGACTTAATAAGGTTGAATTAAACAGAGAAGCAAAAAAACAAAACTGTAGATACTATTATTTAAATAATAAAATCTTAGAGGTAAATTAATGGCGAATGTAACTGTAGTGGGGGTTCAGTGGGGAGATGAAGGAAAAGGGAAAATTGTAGATTGGTTAGCTAATGAAGCAGACATTGTTGTTCGATTTCAGGGTGGAAATAATGCTGGTCATACAATTGTAGTCAAGAAAAAAAAAATTGCACTGAGTCTGATTCCCTCAGGAATTATAAGAAATAATACTTTATCGATTATTGGAAACGGTGTTGTTGTAAACCCCAATGCGTTGTTAGATGAAATAAAAAAATTAAATAAAGTTGGTATCAAAGTATCAAAAAGAAATCTGAAAATTTCAGAAAATGCATCTATTATTTTTAGTTTTCATAAAAAAATTGATGAGGTACGTGAAGTACAAAAGGGACCAAACAAGATAGGAACGACTGGTAGGGGAATTGGTCCTGCATATGAGGACAGAGTTGGAAGAAGAGCAATACGTTTTGCTGACTTAATAAATGATAGTTTTCTTAAAGACAAGATATCAAATACACTTGAATACCATAATACCATACTAGCTGGTTTAAACTCAAAGTCACTTACAGTAGGGAATATCATGGATGAAATTAACGTTTATAAAAAAAAAATTCTAGGTTACGTAGATAGAACTTTTCCAATTCTACAAAAAGCTAAAAAAGAGAGTAAAAAAATTCTTTTTGAAGGCGCGCAAGGAATTCTATTGGATGTGGACCATGGTACTTATCCATTTGTTACATCTTCAAACACTCTTCCGAGTGCAGCATCAATCGGAACAGGTATGCCAATTAAGAGTTTAGGATTTATATTAGGAATTGTAAAAGCTTACACAACAAGGGTCGGTAGTGGTCCTTTTCCCTCTGAATTGTCTAATTCTATTGGAAAAAGACTTGGTGAAATTGGAAATGAGTTTGGTACTGTAACAGGAAGAAAAAGAAGATGTGGATGGTTTGATTCAGTTATTACAAAACATTCAATCGATATTTCTGGTGTAGATGGTATTGCTTTAACAAAATTAGACGTATTGGATAGTTTCAAAGAAATTAAAATATGCGTTGGTTACAAATTACGAAATAAAAGGATTAATTACTTTCCTTCATCAGAAATTGATCAGAGAGATATAAAACCTATTTTTGAAACTCATTGTGGTTGGATGGAAAATACGCAGGGTGCAAAATCTTGGACGGATTTACCCGCATTAGCAATAAAGTACGTAAGGAGAATTGAAGAGTTACTTGAGACTCAAGTTTCACTACTGTCAACAAGTCCAAAAAGAGAAGACACAATCTTGGTTAAGAATCCTTTTATTGATTAAAATTTTTGCTTTTATAGCTGAAGTTTTTGACAACTTTTCTTAGTTTTTCAAATGCTCTTACTTCAACTTGTCTGACCCTTTCCCTTGAAATGCCAAAAGATTTGCTTAACTGATCTAAGGTAAGCGGATGGTCAACTAATCTTCTTTGGGTTAATATTCTTCTTTCTCTTTCATCTAGATTCCTTAGTGCCATCAACAAAATTTCTTTCCTTTTAAAGAGTTCATCGTTTTGAATGAAGGTGTTTTCATGAGTATCTCTATCGTCTGGTAAACCATTAATCCATTCATCTTCGTTGTCAAGTGAGTAGGGGTTGTTAAGAGAATGATCGTGCCCAGAGAGTCTTCTGTTCATATCTACAACTTCGTTTTCAGCAACATCTAATCTGTCGGCTATTTCTGTTACTAATTCAGGCGGTAGATCTCCATCGTCTAAAGCTTTAAGTTTTCCTTTTAACGACCGTAAGTTAAAGAAAAGTTTCTTTTGAGCAGCTGTAGTGCCTATCTTAACTAGAGACCATGAATGTAAGATGTATTCCTGAATCGAAGCTCTAATCCACCACATTGCGTATGTTGAAAGTCTGAAACCTTTTTTGGCATCAAATCTGTCTAAAGATTGAATAAGTCCAAGATTTCCCTCGGATATAAGTTCGCTTAACTGAAGTCCATAACCTCTGTATTTCATAGCTATTTTTACAACGAGCCTTAAGTGGGCATTTATTAACTTATGAGCTGCTGTTTCGTTTTTATTTTCCGACCAATCTGTTGCAAGCTTGATTTCTTCTTCATGAGAGAGTATCGGATACTTTTGAATCTCTCTTAAGTAAGATGAAATATCATTTTGATCCAATGAAAAATTAAATCCTTTTCTAAAATAAGCGTTCATAATACATATATTAAAAACAGAAATTTATATGTCAAGAAAAATATGAATATAAGATGAACAAATAATTTCAATTTTGTTCATATAGATATTTTTTCTAGAAATAATATAAGATTATATATATCATTTGGTAATTTTGATTCAAATATCATCTCTTTTTTTTTATTTGGGTGAAAAAATCCAAGTTTTCTTGCATGAAGTGCTTGTCTTTCTATACTTATAAATGAGCTATAAATAAAGTTTTTTAATTTTTCTGGTAACCCAATATAGTGATTATTTCTACTATATTTTTTATCCCCTATAAGAGGGTTACCCATATAACTCATGTGAACTCTAATTTGATGAGTTCTTCCTGTCATCAGATTACATTTGATATGACTGATATTACATTTTTTGTTAATTTTGTAATTTTTGATTAATTTGTAGGAAGTTACAGCCTTTTTACCAACACTAGAATTGGTAACTGACATTTTTTGTCTATTTATTTTTGATCTACCTATTCTATTTTCTATGGTTCCCTCTTGTTTAGAGGGATGATTCCAAGTCAACAAATTATATTCTCTTATAGTGGTTTTATTTTTGAATTGCTCTGATAAAGAATTATGTGTGTAATCATCCTTTGCAAACACTAATAAGCCACTTGTCATTTTATCGATTCTATGTACAACACCTGGTCTCAGAACTCCACCAATTCCAGATAAGTTATTTTTACAATGATATAATAATGCATTGACAAGAGTATTATTTGAATTTCCAACTGCTGGATGAACAACTACACCAGCATTTTTGTTGATAACAATAAGATTATTGTCTTCGTATACAACATTTAATTGAATATTCTGAGGTTCAATTTTAATCTCTTTTAATTTAGGAATTGTTAAACGCAATATTCCACACTGTTTTAACTTAAATGCAGATTGAGTAATTTTTTCTTGATTAAATTCTAAATTTCCTTCATTTATAAGTGATTGAACCCTATTTCTAGAATAATTATTTAACTTATTTGAGATAAACATATCAATTCTTTTCCCAAGATCATTGCTAGATACTGAAATCGTTATATAATTTTTTTTCAATGAAAAACGTCCTTAAATATATAGTTATTTTTCTTGGTATTTTAATATTATGCCTTTTAACAATAGTAACATTAACTATTTTTTATAAATATAAAAATGATGATGATAAAATTATGAATAATATAACATTGGCTCCAAAAATTGACCCAAGTTTTTCTATAAGAGATTTCCATATAAATAAAAATGAAGTACATTTATATCTTGAAAATAATTCGAATAATAGCCATTTTATACGGGTCTATGATAGAAAAAATGGTAAACTAATTTCAGAAATCACAGTAAAATGATCTCAAAAACCCTTCTAGCATTTCTAAGTTCCTGGATTATAGAAAACACTGAATTCGAGAAAATACTTGAGGATCCAAAGTTCTTTAAACTTTCAAAAAAGGAAATGTCAGATAAAGCTTGCTTCTCGTCAAAAAATTGCAGAGTTAAAGCATATTATGTTAAGGATAATGGTATTTACTACATAGATCAATTAGATCCAGAAAACAATATATGTGATAAATCCATAATTCTTCATGAGCTGGTTCATCATTATCAAAAAAATGATGGAAGAGTCATAGACTTAGACGAACACACGCTTTGGACCTTACAAGAAAGACAAGCTATATATTATCAAAATCTTTTTTTGATTTCACAAAAAAGAAAAAATGACAATAAAGGACCCGAGAATGTTCTTGAATGTGAAGGAGGTTCCTACCTTGACCTTCAATATAAATATAATAAAGAAAAATAATTAAAAGGTTTACTATTAACGATGAAAAAACTTGAAGATGAATATATCGCGAGGTTGGATAAAAACTCTATAAACCCAAAATCACTTAAAAACTCTATTTTTTCTGGAAAAGTTATCATAATAAATAAATCTAAAGAAGTTACTAAAATTATTAATTTGGTCGAAAGATATGTTTATGACTTTTTTAATTATTCTGTTTCAACAATCCAAAATGAATTTCATTACAGCAAAGAAAACCATAAGTTTTTGACCATTCTTCAACGTAGAATAAAAAACTGTAAATCAATAAAAAAGACTTTCACTCTTTTTTTAAAATCACTTGGATTAAAAACTTCTGAAACTTTCATGGATTTACTTACTTTTAGATTCAGTCCTAGTATCGGTCAAAGGGAAGTTGGATCATTAAGACCAACTAAAGCGCACAGAGATACTTGGGCTTCCAATATTTATAATCAAATAAATTTTTGGTTTCCAATCCACAGTGTAAAGGAAGAAAATTCAATTTTTATTCTTCCAAGATATTTTAACGTTGGTGTTGAAAATAATAGTTCTTCATGGAGCTTTGATAAGTATAAGCAAATAAGAAATTATTCGTCAGTTCCAATTTCATCAAAGATTTTTTTAAGAGAGGATATGCTCAAAATCAGGTTGGAAAAGGGTGAAATACTATGTTTTTCCGGTCATCATTTACACGGAAGCAACGTTGGTAAAAAAAATAGAGTAAACCTTGAAACTAGAATAGTTTGCAAAAACGACGAAAAAAAATTTAAGACTCCTAAAAATATTGACTCATTTAGTCAGTTAAAGAAAAAGAAATGGTTTAAAAATTTAGATACAAATAAGTATTATTCTTAATTATTTTTTGTGAAATTTACTAGTAGAATGTGAGGTATAGTAAGTGATGACAAAGCGACAATAATGTAGGATAAATTTAGTTCGTCAGGTAGTTTTTTTATTAATAAAAAAAATATTATAAAAAAGATTATAGTTGTCAAAGTCATTGGAATTGTTTTAAAAATTAATTGAGCTAAATTTAAATTTAGTTTTTTTTTCTCATCTATTAAATGCCTTGTTGAATGAAGAAAGCAAAAATATATGAAAAATGAAATCAATGGTTGAAAAAACCAAAAACAAAAAAATAACGTAATAATTTCAAATGTTATTTTTTTATATTTTATTCCTTTTAAATTTGAACTTAAAGCTGTAAAAACCCATGAGAACATCAAAAGTAATAAAAAATAATAAGTAAAATCTATATGTATAAATAGAGCACTTAAAAACTCCTCATTTACTAGAAAAAAAGAAAAAATCTGGATAGTTTCATTTGGGTAAAACTTAAAAGGGAGGCAAATTACAATAATACCCCTAATTAGAACTTCAATCAGCTTATTTCTACCTGTTTGTGTTATACTATCACTTATACCAAAATGTAGGATTGACAAAGATAGGAAGGTTACAAGTAGGATTTCTGGAAAATAAATCCAAAACGTAAAAAAACAGATAGGAACAGTAATATAAATAATTACAAAACCGAAAGTTTCTAATTTACTTTTAATTATCCTATTTTTTTTTGCTATTGCTATATCCAAACTTCCATGAGCAAGTCCTGGCCATAATAAAGGCAACGAGAAAAGTAAAATTTGATTTAAATAGTTATTTTTAAAAATATCACTATACAAGGATACTATAGGTATCATTGTTAAAATAGAAACTGCAAAAATTTTGGTTGCTATATGACTCATTTTCTCATAATTGCTGTTTTAATTAATTTAAATTTTGGTAAGGAAATTATTATTTTTGCTAATTCTAATAGACTTGCAGTATTAGTTAAGAAATTAACAATCGTTTTTAATTTATTTTTTCTAAAAAAATTATCAAAAAATAATATACCATCTTCAGGGTTGTTAATTAAAAATTTACAAAATGTTTTATCTAAAAAGGTGAAAAAGTATTTTTTTTTAATTTTTGGGGTTTTTCCTTCTATAATACAGTCGACTATTTGTTTTGAGTTTTCAAATGCATTTTGTAAAGAATAACCGGTAGATTGTTTAACCCAATTACCGGCTGTACCTATTTTTATGTGATTTTTGGAATCCAGATTTCTTAATTCATACATTGGAATTACACCAAATTCATCGAACTTTATCTTATATTCATTTCCACTATAATTCTTTAATAAATATTTATTAAGATCATTCTTATATTTCTCTTTTTTAAAAAAATTTTTTGAGAAATAAGTTGATTCAATAAAAATTTTATTTTTGCTCATTGGTAAAATATAGAAAAAGTTGAAAGCCTTTTTATTGTTTTGGATATCCATTAAAGTCAGAACATTGTTGGAAACTTTATTTTTAAAAATAATTTCCACACCAAAAAAATGCTGTAATAACTGATTTTTAGAATAGTTATTTTCAATTCTACTATCAAAGCAAATTTTTGATTTTATTTCTTTTCTTCCAGTATCGATTATTACTTCGTCATCAAGTGATTTAACAGAATTAATTGAATGCCCTAATAATAATTTAAAATTCTTTCTCTTATTTAATTTTTTTAGAAAATAATTGTAGAAATTTGATGACTTTATTCTTAGATATTCAATACCTTTAGTTTGATAAACTATCCTATCTTTGTTGATTAATACACAAATTGTAGACCACCTATTATCTGCATAGTCAGTCAATGAATTTCTAGGAACGCTCCAATAACAAAGGTTTTTATCAAATTTAAATTTTTTTTTTTTCTCTAATAATAAAACCTTCTTACTAGTTCTCTCCGTTATTTCATTGGCTAAAATTAAACCTGAGACCCCAGCACCAATAATTGTAATATCAATTTCTTGCTCGATCACAATATATTAAATTTATTTAAGGCTTTATTTATAGTTAATTCCATTAACTTATCTTCATTTGGTTTTTTACAAAAGATTAATTTATATATGATTCCTACTGTATAAATTATTTTTTCAAAAAAATTTAGGTAAATTCTTTGGTTCCAAACGTCATAACTTTTAGATCTAATTTTTCTCCCAATAGATTGATATAAGAATGAAGCTATTGCAATCGGAATTCTATATTTTATTGGTAATAAAATTATTCCATTCCAGGATATTTTATAAATTCTATCTGCCATATTTAAAAGTTTATTCAAATCTTTACAAAAATACATTTTAAATTTTTTTTTTTTTGGAATTTCTTTAAAATCTTTTATTTTTTTTGAGAGAAGTTGCTTAGGAAAATAAATTCTTCCTCTATTTAAATCTTCATTTACATCTCTAGAAATGTTAGTAATTTGCATAGCAATACCCAACTGTATTGCTTTTAATTTAAGTTTTTTATCTTTTACATTCATAATTGCACACATCATTAATCCTACTGTTCCTGCAACCTTAAAACTATATTTAATTAATTCATTATTACTTTTAAAATTTACTATTTTTAAATCACTTAAAACACCATCAATTAGATGTATTGGAATAGAAGTATTTATATTGTATTTAATACAAATGGATAGAAGATTGGAAACAATAACATTTTGGGATTTTAAAATTCTTAAATCATTTTTGATTTTTTCTAATTTTAATTTTGACGACTTTGAACTCCTTTTTTGATCGTCTCCAATGTCATCTATATAACGACAAAACTCATATAAAGTTCTGATATCCTTTTTTATATAGTTAGGAAAAAATAAAGAAGCAAAATAAAAAGTTTTTGCTCTATTTTTCAGTGTAAGATTAGTGTTCTTTCGATTCATATCTCAAAATATTTTCTAAAACTTTTGCTGAACTTATTACGCCAGGGACACCAGCTCCAGGATGAGAGCCTGCTCCTACAAAATATAAGTTTTTAAAATTTTCTGATCTATTATGAAATCTGAACCAAGCGGATTGGGTAAATATTGGAGAAATAGAAAAACCACTTCCAAATAATGAATTGTATTCATTCTTAAAATCATTTGGCGACATATGAAAACATATTTTTAGATTTCGTATTAATCCTGGTAAAATAGTTTTGTCGAGTGCTTGAAGAATCTTCTTTTCATAAATTTTTCCCTCTTTTTTCCAATTGATCGGATTCTTAAGATTTGGAACAGGTGATAAAACATAAAAACAATCACAGCCTTTTGGTGCCATTGATTTGTCAGTAGCAGTTGGTCTATGAAGATATAGACTAAAATCGTCAGCTAAAATTCTTTTATTAAAGATATCCTTTAATAAACCTTCGTATCTTTTTCCCATCCATATAGTATGGTGAGCTATGTCTTTATAAATTTTCTTTGTTCCAAAGTAAATTACAAACAATCCCATTGAATAGTCCATATTTTCTATTTTCTTTTTTGTCCATTTCTTATTACTTTTTGAATCAATTAAATTTTTATAAGTATATGCAGGGTCTGAATTGACAATAATTTTATCTGCAAAAACTTCTTTGCTTTTAATTTTAATACCTACTGCAGTGTTGTTCTTTGTAATAATTCGTTGAACCTCTGAATTTTTAAAAATTTTAATCTTTTCCTCTTTCATTAGATTTTCAAACGCCCGAATTATTTTTCCTGTACCTCCCATTGCATAATAAACACCCCATTTTCTTTCCAAAAAATGAATTAAGTTATAAATTGAAGTTGTTTCTAAGGGGTTCCCACCTAATAAAAGTGGTTGAATACTAAATGCTTGTCTTATTTGTTCATTCTTTATGTATTTAGATACTAATTGAAAAACACTCAAATAACTTTTTAATTTTATAAGAGTTGGAATTTGCTTGATCATGAAAAAAAAATCGTGAAATGGGACAAATGAAAGTTTTTCAAAACCTACATTAAAAATTTTTTCTGATATTTTAAGAAGGTTTCTGTAACCCTGGACATCATCATAATTAAATTTTGCAATTTCTTTTTCTGTTTCGTCTAAACTGGCGGAATAATTAAAAACTTTATCATTAGATGAAAAGTAGAATCTGTACCAAGGATCTAACTTGATAAAATCTACATAATCTTTCCTCTCTTTGTTAAATAACTTGAATAATTCATCAAATAGAAATGGTGCTGTAATTACTGTTGGACCAGCATCAAAAGTAAAACCAGATTTTTTAAAAACTCTTGCTCTTCCACCTAGTTGATTCAATTTTTCGTGAAGAGTAACATCATAGCCTAACGATTTCATTCTTAATGCAGCAGCGATGCCTCCGAAACCGGAGCCTACTATAATTGCAGTCTTACTCATCTATGCTTTATTTGAATTTTTTGTTATTCTGTTGATTATTGAACTTATTACAAAACAAACAATTCTATGTAATCTTTTGTCAGTTTTTTTAGAAATTTCAATAGCTCTTCTTGAAACTGTCTCGAAATGAGTAAATGACAAATCTAACGCACCTTTATTTTTAATTTGTTTAAGCCAAAATGTAATTTCATCTTCTGAAATAGAGTCATATCTTTTTTTTAAAAACTTTTGAAGAATGAATTTTTCACCATTTGTTGCATTTTCAATAAAATGCATAATTAAAATATTCATTTTTCCTTCCTTTAAATCTCTTCCAGGAAGACCTCTATCTTTCAATCCTAAAAAGTCTGAGATATCATCTTGAATCTGATATGCAACTCCTGTTTCAAATAAGGAATTGAAGTACTCTTCGTTATATGAATTACCAGATAAAATCATTGCAATTTTTACTGGTAGCGAGATCAAGCCTCCAGTCTTAGCTCTTGAAGTAGATTCATAATCTAGCATCTTTAAGTTAAAATCTGACCTACTGTGGATTTCAACTGATTGTCCTTTTACTGTTTGTTTGATTGTTTTACATAGTTCTTCGATAGCCTTGCATTTAAGTTCAGGGTCTACCCTTATTTTTGATAAAACCTCAAATGAAGCTGATATGAAATAATCTCCAAGATTTATTGCTGTGTGATCTCCAAATCTATTCCAAATTGTTGGCAAACCTCTTCTTAAAATGTCTCTGTCTTGAAGATCGTCATGAATAAGTGAAGCATTGTGAATGAATTCACAACATATTCCTATATCCTGAGATATTTGTTTATTTAAACCAAATATTTTTGATGAGAGGAGAGCTAGTATTGCCCTAAACCTTTTGCCCCCTGATTTCAGTTGATATTTTGCGCAGTGACCCATCCAGGAGTCGTCACATAAGATATCATGCATTTTATAATTTAAACTCTTAATATCACCTTCATAATTCGATTTGTTTAAGAAACTTAAATCAATGTTTTTTTGAAAACTGGCTAGATTCTTCCAGTTTTTGCTCGATACCAGATTGTCTATTTTCGATTTAGAAAATGATTTTTCGGTGTTTAATTTATCCATTTCCAAAAAAAAAGGGAAACATCATTATGATGTTTCCCTTCTTAAATTATTTACAACATTAGTTTGCTTATGCTTTAGCAGATTCGGACTTGGCAGCTGCCCAAATTACTAAACCAAAAGCTATCTTGTTGATAATGTCAGCAAGGTTGTAGATGGCATTAAGTGCATTTTCATCTGTTCCTCCTGCTAGATATCCTAAGAAATAACCTATTGGATAAATAGACCAACCTATTGACACAATCCATTTCATTGCATTGTATGCAGATTGCTGAGCTTTTGAATTGCTTGATGCATTCGCTTGAGCTGCTTCACCTGCGAATACTTCATACAAGATGTAAATCCATCCTGCCATACCCACAATGAAACCAACAGTTGCATTTATTGAACCGTTTTCCCCAAGGAATCCAGCGATAAGCATAACTAAAGTACCGATTAACAATCTCCAGAACATCCCTGCAGTGGCGGCGCCAACTGCTGCTAAAATGAGATAAAATTCTACCATTTGCAGTGGGACAGTGAGTAGCCAATCAATATATCTGTATACATTAGGGTTTTCACCAGTCTGGATCCATACTGCTCTCATGTAGTAATAATGAACAGCTGCTATTAGAGTAACAAGTCCTGCAACTCTTACAGAGGTTTGCCAATGTTTTGCAACACTGTTTCCTTCAAGAAAGAAGAAGGCAGTAGATGCCACCATGGCTACCGAAATTATCCAAAAAGATACCCCAACGAGGTCATCGGCTTTAAGCATATATTCCATATGTTTATCCTTTCGTATTTATTATTAAAATTCAGTAGTTAGAACTGAATATTAAAGTTTTACAAGCAGATTAGATGGGCTGAAATGCTTTAGCCCAAAAACCTCCCCATATTAGTATCTATAGAATGAACAAAAAAGATGTTAATTCAAGAAAAAAAATCAATTTTATGTATAAATAATTGATTTTATTAACAAATAATTATAAAAAAAAAGATATACATGCGAGAAATGTTGCATTTATTCTTAAATTTTTAAACCAGCTGCTATAACCCTTTTCCAATATAAATAAATCAATTAAAAGACTTAAAGTTAAAGCAATAATAAGAATGATTGAAGGATTTAAGAATAAAAAATCACTACTATAAAGTAACCCCAAAAAAAAAGGGAAGATTGGTAGTAAGATTAATTTTTCTTTGCCTTCAGTAATTATTTTTTGCCATTGCATCCCAGATAAAAATGCAATTATTGCTACGCAATACAAATACGAAAAACCATCAGAGATTTCAATGAATTGAAAAGAATAAATAGATTTTAACAAATCCAATAATCTTGGAGTATAAAAGGGAATTAATCCACAATAAGTAACAATCTGAATAGTTTTTTTTAACTGACACATAAATCTTGCTTGATTGGATTTAAAGTTTATCATATACATTTTGGAGTGTCATACAATGACTGAAGATGAATTGATCAATATTGAGAACTATTTAAAAAAGGTTTTTAAAACTGAAGGTTTTTGCGTCAAAGAAAGGAAATCCATTGATGATTCCTGTGAGATTTATTTAGATGATGAATTTATAGGATTAATTTATAAGGAAACAGAAGAAGGAGAAAATGACTATCAGTTTCATATGACAATATTAAAAGAAGATCTTATCAATTAAATTTATGTTTTATTTTGTCTTTCTTATAATATTACAATTTTATTTCAATCCTGCATATTGCCACCACAAGATATATAGCCCTAGAGTGCAAGAGGGAAGACAATCACTTGAGTGGAGAGGACACGTAAATTATGATGACAGAGTTGAGTTTAATAAATCTCACCATCATGTTTTTGAAACTGAATATTCTTGGACTCATTATTGGCAATCTGAGTTGGAGTTTCATGTTTCAGATAAAGAGGAAACACCATTAGACTGGGAAAAAACTGAATTTCAAAATCAAATCCAATTATTTGATTATAATAATTTTGCTGGAGCAATCTATTTTTCATACAATTTTGTATCTGAAAAAGATAAGGCAGACGAGATAGAATATAAATATTTAAATGAGTTTTCTAATGAGCATCTAAGTTTGATAACAAATTTTATTTTTGAGAAAGGTGTTGGAAGAAAAGCATCAGGATCGACAACATTTGATTTAAGCAATCAATTAATGTTAATGAATATAATAAATGACTATAATTTTGGTGTCCTTGGTTTCAGTGAATTTGGAGAATTGACAAATTTCGATACTTTTGGCACTCAAGAGCATTTATACGGTGTTCAATTAGAAACAGATTTTGAGTTTTCAAAATTTGAATACGAGTTGTCTCTTGCATATCTTCACGGTTTAACTGACGCCTCTACAAATCACATGTTTTTATGGAACATGGAGATTGAATTTTAATATCCGAGTTCTTTTAATTTTTTGAAATAACTTTCTTCACTTATCAAACCTCTCTCCCTCATGCTTTCAAGTGATTTAATAGTAAGTTGATTATTTGGAATATTGTTTCTTGGTTGAGCTATTGGGTTTTGTTGGTAGTAACCTGGGTTATTTACTCTAGGTTGAGAATAAATATAGTTGTTTTGATAAGGACTTTGATTGTTCATATCATAAGGTCTTTGAATATAAGGAGGTTGATATTGTTTAGCTTGAGGGGGATAATATCTACCATTTTGTTGATATGGATTCCTTACTGACCGCAATTCTCTTCTTAAATCTTGGAGTTCTTCTCTAAGTTGTTCAACACCAATATTAGACCTAAGTGCTATTGTTTGTTCTTGCTTAGTCAATGAGCCTCGTGCCTGGAGTGCCTTTGATGAGAAAACTAACCAATCTTTTCTGTTTTTAGCAATATTTGGACGAAAAACTCCAGAGTTTGGGAGTGCACTTAGTTTATATTTATTGTTTATTGTTTGAAATCTTGAACCAGGGGCATAGGGATTTTTGGATAAATCTGGGTTAACCCCTGCACTGAGCATTGGGTCAGTTTCAGATATATTACCTTGTCTTAGTATCGATCCGAAAATAAGATTAAGTCCAGATTTGTTATAAAAGACTCTACCAGATGTAACTTTATTTGCCGAAAGCCCTTTTTGTTTGTACCAACCTTCTAATGTAAATACTACATCCTCATTAGGTTCTGCTTCTTGTAAAGCTTCGCTTATTGCCTTTGAATAAGTATAAACTCTATCATCTGGAAAAAGAGCTTGTGGTTTTCCACCATATGTAGTCAATATAAGTTTTAATGCACCTTCAATACTATTTGGATTGATATTGATAGGATGAATGTTTTTAATCCTTTTGTCTTCTGATTCTATTTGAACTCTTTGATAACCACTTTTGTAATAAAACTTATTATCCTCAAAGATATTTATGCTAGAACAACCAGCTAAGAAAACCAAAACTATAAAGAATAATATTTTTTTCATAATATCCAACGAGATCATCATATTAAAAAATTAATAAATAAAAAAGGAAAAAAAAAAGGAGAGTAAAAACTCTCCTTTTAATCTTAATGATATTAGGTTTTCAGCTTCTACCAGAAGAAGAAAGCACCGATACCACCAAATGAATCTTCTTGATCAGTGTCAGCAAGATACCAAGTTTTTTCTGTGTATCCACCTTCAGCGATCAATCTGAAGTTATCAGTAACATTATGCCAAATCATACCAGAATGCATGGTTTGGTTATTCATGGTACCTAGGTTGTTTAGATCACTACCTGTTTTAGTTAGGTAGTTACCACCATAAGAATAACCTACAGAAGTACCTTGACCGAAATCAAACGTACCTTGGATATATCCACCATAAGTTTTTCTTTCTTTACCATCGTCATCTAATGCACCAGTTGAAATAGGTGTACCGTTATTAGATTGTCTGATAGGTAAAAGTGAGTGTTGACCTCTCATACCAAGACCAGAAGCATAGAAACCTGTAGCTACAAGTGAAAATCCTTCATAAGTAAGTTTAGTACCAAAACCTACACCAGCAGATTCAACACTTTCGTCTTCATCTTCCATATTTGCTTCAGTGGCAGTTGCGATAGCTTTTCTAGCAGCAATCTCAGCTGTAGTTCTTCCAGTACTTTGGTATGTACCATCAACCCATAGGTTAACGCCTACACCAGTTTGGAAGAAATCACCATTCCAAGTAATTTGAGCCTCAACTCTTGGACCATGGTGATCAGTAGCACTTACAGCTACAGTATCAGCAGCTACGTCTTTTGGATCGAAGATACCAACTTTTGCACCAAAACCAGCACCAAGTTCAGGCAATGTCCATGAAACTTGAGGTTGGAAATCTGTGTAAAGATAACCAAGACCAATTCTACCTAAAGTTGTGTTGTTGTTACCAGCACTAGCTGCTCCACCAACACCAAATAGTAGCATATCGTTTAAAATCGCATTACTTTGGTGGATACCAAGACTACGACCAACCAATACAGTTCCGAAAAAACCAGATACTGAACCACTTGTTTCACGAATATTGATCTCGCCATTACCTAATGCGTTCTCTCCACCGTTCATGTGAGTATATAAACCAAGTCTTGCAGAAACATCTAAACCATTGGCTGTTGGAGCTTTAAGAGTCATACCCCAAACATTTGGTAAAAGACCTGTTACAATGCTTGTTTCTGAGTTATTAGCACCAACCACACCTGCATATGTGTCAGCAGTAAATGCTGCTCCACCAGAGCGATTTGGCGCATCAGTACCACTATTCTGCATGATGAATGCGTTAGCAGCACCATCAAATGACACTTCCCAACCTTCTTGACTCATCAATAGAATTTTAGAATCAACGTTTGTGGAAGCTAATGCCATCACAGCAGGAATAGCAGCAACTGCTATTTTTTTAGAAATTTTCATATATTTCCTTCCTTAATTGTTAATATACAAATTTTATAAATATATTACATGATTAGTTTACTAATAAAACTTAATACTGGTTGACAACAAAAATAATGTTTAATTTGTTGTTTTTTTACAACAAAACTTATTTTAGAATAAAATTTACAGGTATTTTTATTTTGAGTGTACCTTCTTTATCTAGGATCTGTTCTGGTGGACTGGGAAACTTAAAGTTTTTTAAAATCTTGATTGTTGCATTATAAAGCCTTTTTGGACTTTTATTTTCAAATTTAATATCAAGTAAATTACCATTTTTATCTAGAATTAATAACGAAACTATCTTCCCTTGTTCTCTTCTTTTTATTGATTGAATAGGATATGATTTTGATGCTACTTTATTTATTTCATAGGATATAAAAGTTAAGTATTCACTTAAGAGTTTATCTACAATAATTGCTTTATTTTCCAACGAAAATCTTTTTGTAACACTTCTTTCGTTACTTTTTGTTTGAACTGTTTCGGTAACTTTTCTTGAAGGTTCCTTTTTTTTAATTACTTCTTTTGGAACACTTTTTTCATCAATAATCTCCTCAACCTTTTCAATTTTTTTAGGTACTTCGTTATCTGGTTTTTTTAATGAGATAGTATTTTGATTGAGATCTTTGTTTTCAATTTTTTTTAATTTTTGTTTTTCAAGTTTTTTTGGTATTACATTTTTTTTTGGTAACGGTTCATCTTTTTTTTCAGTTTTTTCTTTTTGTTCGGTAGGTTTAACTATACTAAGCTCTCTATATTCACTTAAATTGACAACATATATTTCATTTTCTTTCTTATCTAAAGTGAATTTAAAGATTATAATAAAGTGTGCTAATATTGAAAAAAAAATAGAAAAAAAAAGTAATTTATAATCACTCATTTTTTAAATCTGAAACTTTTATAAAAACTTTCTTAACATCATTATTTTTCAGTTTTTTAATTATTTCATTAAATGTTGAAATTTTGGCATTTTTATCAATATTAAGGACGTACTTTGCATCTTTAAATTCTATATATTTTATAACCTCACCTAAGGATATTTTTTTTTCTTGGTATATTATTTCATTTAAATTGTTAACAGTGAATAAAACTTCCTCATCTGCAATTTTAATATCTTCCCCGAAGTAGGAATGTGGTCTGTCAATTTTTACAGAGTCTTTCTTTGAAATAACTCCTGTCAAAAGAAAAAAAATCAGCAACAGAAAAATTAAATTTATCATTGGAATTAAATTTACCATCTCTGATAAGTCTTTTTTTTTGGTATTAATTTGTTTCTTTATCATTAGAAAAGTTTACATTTTTAATTTTATTTTTCTTTATTAAATCTAAAATAGATATAAGCAATTGCATTGATGTTTGCTGATCATTTAAAATAACAATTCTATCAAAAGTGAGTTCTGACCATTTTTTTAAATAATCAAGTTCCAGATTTTTAAGGGTAAGTTTTTTATCGTTAAATACCAAATTATTATCTCTAAGATAGAGAATCATTAATTTTTTTTCATTAACTTGGTCAGTAATTTCTTTTTTTTTTATAACTGAAAAACTTATCTGTTTATTTTTATCAAAATTAGTTGCCAACATAAAAAAAACTAACATAAGAAATATTATATCTATCAATGGTATAATATTAATTTTTAAAGATTGACGTTTTGTTTCTATTTTCAGCATTTATTTAATGGCCATAAGTTTTCTTAGCAATTGATCAATGTTTGAATAATAATTAGTTATTTTTTTTTCTAAAAAATAATGGCTCACTAATGCAGGAATTGCGACTATGAGGCCCATTGCTGTTGTTAATAAAGCTGTCCATATTCCACCTGCCAATATTGATGGATCAACAAGACTACCTCCTAATTCTAATTCATTGAATGAATCAATCATTCCAATTACTGTTCCTAATAAGCCAATTAAGGGACTAACTTGAGAGATAATCTCAAGAGATGGTAAAAGAGACTGACGTTTACTAAATTCTGAATCTACAATAGAATTTATCTCTGCTTCAATTTCATTCACAGATTTATTATCTAGGAAAACAACTAAAATTTCCTTGAAGAAATTTCTTTTTGCATTTGGCGCTAAATCAAGATGGTGCTCATTTATTTCTTCTATAGATATTTGTTTATTAGAATTATCAATAAGACTTATAACTTTACTAAAATCTAGGTTTTGAAATATATAAATTTCTAAAAATTTAAAGGTAATAATTGTAATAGTTACTATAGATAAAATGAATAAGAATGAAAAAATCAAACCTCCTTTATCAAGGTATGTTAAGAAAGACTCCATAAATTTTTAATACTTCTCCTAAATTAATCCTTCCAATAAAGAAGGAAATTTCTTTTTTAAAAAAGAATACTCTTCTTGAATTTCTTTATTGTCAATAGATAGATTTTTCCTAGTTGATTTTACCTTATGTTCATAGACAACAGATGCCGGTCTTTTTGAGAAAAAAATTATTCTGTCAGCGAGTAAGATGGCCTCTTTTAGATTGTGAGTGATAAGTATGATGGTTATAGGGTTTTTCTTCCAATAACTTATCAGAACATTATATAAGTTTTCTGATGTTGGCTGATCTAGTGAAATAAATGGTTCGTCCATCAGAAGAACTTTCGGGTTTCTTGCTAATGCTCTTGCAAGAGATACTTTTCTTCTCATTCCTCCCGAAATTGATTTTGGATAATAGTTTTTGAATTCACTTAGGTTAAAGTTAATAAGTAATTCATCAATTCTTTCTTGGCTTTCTTTTTCGTCACATACTAGTTCGATGTTTTCTTTTACTGTTAGCCATGGGAGGAGTCTTGAAGTTTGAAAAACATATCCAAAGTTTTTGTCAATTTGAAGCTTCTTTTTGTTTAAGAGAATTTTTTGTTCATCACTTTCTATTAATCCACCTATTATATTCATAAGTGTGGTCTTCCCACATCCTGAAGGACCAACAATACATACGAACTCACTATGTTTAATGGAAATATCGATATTTTTTAAAACTTTGACTAATGAATTGTCGTGTTTATTAATAAAATCTTTTTTTTTAATTTTAATCTCAAAACTCAAAATTAATTACCTCCAAATTGATATTTTTTTTTCAAATGGTCTAACTAAAATAAATTCTACAAAAATAATTAACAAAACAAATACTAAAGTATAAGCAAGAATTCCTGAAATATCAAAAAATTGAAAAAAACCAAATAATTTAAATCCTACCCCATTACTTCTTCCTAGCAACTCAACAACTAATACAATCTTCCAAATTAGAGATAATCCTGATCTCGCAGAAGAGAGCAAATAGGGAAATAATTGAGGTAGAATGACTTTAAAAAAAAACTTTTTTTTTGAAATTTTATAAAATTTTGCAACATCTATATAATCTTTTTCAATAGATCGAGCACCTTCTCTCATGATTACCGCAACCATTGGAATCTTATTCAATGAAACTGCTAAAATCGCTGCCACTTCGTTCAAACCAAACCAAACATAACATAAGATTATAATTACTAAAGCTGGTACATTTAGGCCTAAAATCAACCAATCATCTAAGAAAGAGTTTAGTCTTTGATTTCTTCCCATATAAATGCCAAAAAAAGTTCCGATGAACATGGCTATTATAAAAGACAAGACAACTCTTTTTAATGTAATAACGGTATGATAAATAATTTCGTTATTTTCAGATTCATCAATTATTTTAAAGATTACATCTTTAGGTCCAGGAAGCAAATCTACTTGCATAAAATAACTTGCTACTTGCCACAATCCAAAGAAAATTAAGATTGAAGCAATCCTAATAATTGCATTTGGATTTTCTTTTTCCATTTTTAGTTATCCCAGAATGTTCCTGGTGATAATGTCTCTGCTTTTCCTACTAATTCACGCCCACCAATCTGTGAGAGGATGGAGTATAACTTCTTTGAACCCTCGATTTGTTGGTTGGTGAAGTCATGTGGCGGTATACCTTCTCTATAAATATCTCTTAGATTTACAAAGAGATTGTCATCTTCAGCATTCATGAAAGGACGGACTTTATCCCAGATGTCATCTGATTCTAACATCATTTTTTTAGCTTCTTTAGAAACTGTTAGAAAGTTGTTAAGTAGATCAGTTTTTCCTTGAGCCCATTCATCTCTAAAAACCCATCCAATAACTGGTATGCCCTTTGGTAAGTCAAGTTTAGATAAAATGTCCGTTATATTAATAACTTTTACAAAATTATCATTGGTGAGAAGTTTTGCTTGATATGGCCAATATGTTAAAATGGCATCGAAGTTATTCTGTTCAATTTTCTTGTTTAGTAGAGGTGGTGCACCGAAGATTTGTCTGCTAATATCTTTTAACTCAATGCCGTATTCTTTTTTGAAGTACGCTCTAAAAATTAACCAGCCTTTGTCAACTTGTCCTCCGGCAATTCCAATCTTTTTACCTCGTAAGTCTTTTTCGTTCTTTATACTAGAATCTTTGGCAACTATTAATCCGCCTGCAGCCATTGAGTGTGGAACAAACGTGAAGAGTCTACCCTCGTTTCTTTGACGAGAAACCCAAAACCAATCAGTTACAATCATGTCAACGGCTCCCCCTTGAAGAGCAACTGCAGCAGCATTTTTACTAGCAAGCTCAACAATTTCCAAATTAAAACCATTATTTTTGTCTAAACTTAGTTCTTTAATGAGCTTTAATTCCCAGTTTACACTTCCGTATAAAAGGGATCCAATTTTAATTGTATTTTGATTAGAAAAAGAGGCTTGACTGAAAAAAGTCAAGATCGCAAAAAAAATCAGATTAAAAAAAATCTTTAATATTTTATTTTTCCGTGACATAGCATAAATGTAAGTTCATATGTTATCAAATATATAATATGTTTTATATATTATCAATTAAATGTAAATGTAAGTTTTTTTTAAAGTTTTATGATTAAATCTAAGAAATATAAGCTAGACCTTAACGGGCTAAAATGTCCCATACCAGTCTTAAAAATATCTAAAAAGTTTAAAGAAATTAATAAAGGTGATATTTTAATTGTACACACAGATGATCCTAAAGCAGAGAAGGATATTGATGAACTTAGCAAAAACATAAAAATAAAGATTCTAAAAAAAAAAAATATAGATAACAGCAGAATGAACTTTAAATTAGAAAAATATTAATTGTGAAAGATTTTTTAGACAAAAAAATAGACGAATTTTCATATGAAGAAGCATTTGAAAAACTTCAAAAAATAGTCCAACTATTAGAAGAAGGAAATGTCAGTCTTGATGAGTCTATCAAATACTATGAACAAGGAATTATTTTAAAAAATCATTGTGAGAGAAAACTTAAAAACGCTGAAGTTAAAATTAAAAATGTATTAGATAAATCTGGCAAAATTGATAGTGAGACTTAGTGACTGAAATTGAAAGTTATATAATAAATTTTGCTAAAAAATTTGACGCATTTTTTATTAACCTTTTACCTAAAGATAAATTCTCCAAACGACTTCATAGTGCAATGAATTACTCATTAACTGTCGGAGGAAAAAGACTTAGACCAGTTTTTCTTGTAGAGATTTCAAAAATCTTTGGAGTGAGTATTAAAAGAGCATTTAGATCAGCAGCTGCTTTGGAGTTTATTCATTGTTATTCATTAGTACACGACGATCTTCCAGCTATGGATGATGATGATTTGCGAAGAGGCCATTTCACCTGCCATAAAAAATTTGATGACGCGACAGCAATTTTAGTTGGTGATGCTTTTCAGTCTTTAGCATTTGAAATATTATCGGATAAAAAAACTCATCCAAATCCAGAAATACGATGTAGATTGATCAACCAACTATCGAAAGCATCTGGTGCTTTAGGAATGGTTGGTGGACAAATGCTCGATTTGGAGGCAGAAAAAAAAAAACTTAATATAAAAGAAATTTTGTTGTTACAAAAACTTAAAACTGGAGAATTATTCAGATTTTCTTGCATAGCAGGACCAATTTTATCGGGTGAAAAAGATTTAAAAACCTTTACAAAATTTGCTGATAATCTTGGGATGGCTTTTCAAATAAAAGATGATCTTCTCGATGTAGAAGGTGATGAAAATATGATGGGTAAGAAAACCAAAAAAGATCTGTCGAGAGGAAAGGAAACATTAATTTCTTTTTTTGGTAAAGAAAATGCAAAGAGAAAATCAGAGGAGTTAATAAAAAATTCTACAAAGTTACTAAAACCTTTCGGAAAGAAAGCCCGAAAGCTCATTGAGTTAACAAATTATGTAATTTCTAGAAATAAATAATGTTCATTTCAAAAAAAGTTCCTGAAAGACTAAATAATTTGAGAATTGATTTAATTTTAAAGGAACTAAAGTTTGTAGATTCAAGAAATAAAGCTTTGTCTGTGATAATGTCAGGAAACGTTTTTATAGATGAAAGTAAAGTTGATAAACCGGGAAAGTTGGTTAAGTATAATTCAATAGTCAAACTTAAGAAAAAGGATCATGATTGGGTTTCTAGAGGTGGAATAAAACTTGATCATGCTTTAAGAAAAGTAAAATTAAATGTAAGGAACAAAATTTGTCTAGATATTGGATGTTCTACGGGAGGTTTTACAGAGGTTCTATTAAATAATGGGGTAAGTAAGGTATATGCGGTAGATGTAGGATATGGACAATTTGATTGGAAATTAAGAAATTCAAAAAAAGTTGTCTTACTTGAGAGAACAAATGCACGCAGTCTTAATGAAAATATTATCTCAGAAAGAGTTGATCTTATTGTTTGTGATGTAAGTTTTATTTCTCTTAAAAAAGTTATATTACCCTCAAAAAGATTTTTAAATGATAGATTCGATTTGCTTGTTTTGCTAAAACCACAGTTTGAGACTGAAAAAAAAAATATAGGAAATGGTGGCATCATAAAAAATCCTGAAATCCACAAACAGGTTTGCTTTGATATAGAAAATTGGATAAGGAAAAATTTTAAATTTAAAATTTTTAAGATATTTGAAAGTCCAATTTTAGGTCAGAAAGGAAATAAAGAATTTTTTATATATCTGAAAAATTAAATTTTAATTTTTTTATTGATTAGAAACAAATCAGCTAAAATAATTGCAAGCATTGCTTCACCAACTGGAACTGCCCTGATACCAACACAAGGGTCGTGTCTACCTTTAGTGATGATGGAAGTGTTTTTGTTATTCAAATCAATGGTTTTTCTTTTCGTGAGAATTGAACTTGTAGGTTTTACAGCAAATTTAACAATAATATCCTGCCCCGAAGAAATTCCTCCCAGAGTTCCACCAGCATTATTTGAACTGAAAATTATTTTTTTATTTTTAACTTTCATTTCATCTGAGTTTTCTTCACCGCGCAACTCCGCACTTTTGAAACCATTTCCAATTTCAACTCCTTTAACGGCTGGAATGCTCATCATTCCTTGTGCGATCAATGCATCAATTTTAGAAAAAATTGGTTCACCAAGGCCTGGAGGGACGCCACTAGCATTAACTTGAATTATGGCTCCAACTGAAGAACCCTCTTTTCGAATCTTAGAAAGGTAACTTTCCCAACTTTTAACAACCTTAATATCTGGACAAAAAAAATCGTTTTTTTGTACTTGATTCCAATCCCAATTTTTTTCATTTATTTTTTTTTTTCCTAATTGGATCAGTGCTCCCGTTATTTTAACTTTGTTTCCAAGTATTTTCTTAGCAACTGCCCCAGCAGCTACTCTCATTGCAGTTTCCCTTGCACTAGCTCTTCCTCCACCTCTGTAATCCCTTATTCCATATTTCATTTGATAAGTGTAATCAGCATGACCTGGTCTAAATTTATTTTTGATATCATTGTAATCTTTTGATTTCTGATCTTTATTATAAATCACTAATGATATAGGTGTGCCTGTAGTTTTATTATTGAATACGCCAGATAAAATTTTAACTTTATCATCTTCTTTCCTTTGTGTTGTAAATTTAGATTGTCCAGGTTTTCTTTTATCTAAAAATGTTTGGATATAATCTTCATTTAAACTAATATTTGAAGGAACTCCATCAATTACACAACCAATTGCCTCTCCATGGCTTTCACCCCACGTAGAAACTCTAAAGATTTGTCCAATTGAACTTCCTGCCATTTTAACGTTCTACTGTTATATCTGGTGCATCTACAGACTTCATTCCAACAACGTGATATCCACAATCAACATGTATTATTTCACCTGTAACTCCTGAAGAAAGGTCCGAAAGAAGATAAACAGAGTTTTTTCCAACTTCTTCAATCGAGGTTACTCTTTTAAGTGGTGAATTATATTCATTCCATTTCAAAATGTATCTAAAGTCTGAGATACCAGAAGCCGCCAACGTTTTTATGGGTCCTGCAGAAATCGCATTAACTCTTATATTTTTTTTTCCTAGATCAACCGCCAGATATTTCACACTTGTTTCAAGAGCTGCTTTAGCTATACCCATCACATTGTAGTGTGGCATGACTCTTTCTGCACCTAAATATGACAGAGTAAGAATTTGACCACCATTTAACATAAAATCTTGTGCTCTTTGGCATAAACTCGTAAAGGAATAACATGAAACGTCAAGCGTATTGATAAAGTTTTCCCTTGATGTATTTACATAATCTCCTTTTAGTTGATTCTTGTCTGAAAAAGCGATTGAATGAACAAGAAAGTCAAACGATTTCCAGTATGAGTTAATTTTTTCAAAAAAATTATCAACACTGTTATCCGACGTTACATCACATTCTAAGACGATGTTAGAGTTGCATTTTTCAGCAAGAGGAATAACCCTTTTCTTTATAGAATCATTTACATACGAGAAAGCTAATTCTGCACCACATTGACTTAATTTTTCTGCTATACCCCAAGCAATTGATCGATCATTCGCAATTCCAAGAATTATCCCTTTCTTACCTTTTAAATTTACTAATGAAGTCATAACTAAAATCCTCAATTGATATTGTGCACATTTAAACTATATTCTTATAATATATTTCTTAACAAAAAGATATAATGAATCCTTTTAAAAAATTTAATCTATGGTTTAATTTGGCAAAAAAAAAATATCCATATGATCATACTGCATTCGCACTAGGCACCTCGGACAGAAACAACCAACCTCATGTTAGAATGGTTTTATTAAAGTTAATTTTAGAAGATGGATTTGTATTTTTCACAAATTTGAATAGTCAAAAAGGTAAACATTTTAATTTAAATAATAATCTCTCAATGTGCTTTTATTGGGAAACCCTAAATAAGCAAATCAGGATAACTGGAAAAGGTTCAATAATAGATGAGAAAATATCTGATAAATATTTTTCTTCAAGACCAAGAGGAAGCCAGATTGGTGCATGGGTTTCAAAACAGTCTTCCGAAATTCCATCAAAAAGTTTTTTGAAACAAAAAGAAGCACAATTAAAAAAAAAATTTGATGGTTTTTCTGTTCCCAGACCAAGTTATTGGTGTGGAATTAAAATAATGCCAAAAGAATTTGAATTTTGGCAACAAGGCGATTACAGACTTCATGACAGAGAAGTTTATAAATTAAAGAAAAATAATTGGACTAGAAAACTACTATCACCTTAACTAGGCTGCTTTATTAATCTTTAAGCATTTAAAAACTGTGTTTAATGCAGATGCCAGCTTTCTTATCATTTTAGGAGAATGCTGTGGTGAAGCAGTTATCCTTAATCTCTCTTTGCCTTTTGGCACAGTAGGGTAGTTAATAGGTTGGACATATATCTGAAAATCATCCAGTAATATTTGGCTAGCTTTTTTACACAAAATAGGATCACCTATCATGACGGGTAATATGTGACTGTCATTTTTTAAAAAAGGAATATTGTATTTTTTGAGTTGAGCTTTTAGTTCTTTTACAACTTTAAATAATTTTTCCCTCTCTAACGAAGAAAATTTCAAATGTCTAATTGATGTGTAGGCACCTGCTGCAATGCAAGGCGGAAGCGATGTCGTGAATATAAATCCGGAAGAAAAGCTTCTTATAAAATCAATTGTATCTTTTTTTCCGGCTATATATCCACCAATTACTCCAAAAGCTTTCGCTAAAGTGCCCTGAATAATGTCTATTCTGTCCATAACTCCATCTCTTTCAGCCACACCTGCTCCTCTTTGGCCATAAATACCAACAGCATGAACTTCATCAAGAAAAGTTAATGCATTATGTTTTTCTGCGAGATCACAAATTTTTTCTATTGGAGCAAAATCACCATCCATAGAATAAACAGATTCGAATACAATTATTTTGGATTTGACTTTTGAATACTTCTTTAAATTTATTTCAAGGTCACTGAGGTCATTATGTTTAAAAATTACCTTTTTAGCATTAGAGTTTTTCATTCCTTGGATCATTGATGCATGATTTTTTTCATCAGAAAAAAAAATACAATCTGGAAGTTTTTTTCCTAGAGTAGACAATGATGCTTGATTAGCTAAGTATCCAGAATTAAAAAGAAGAGCTGATTCTTTCTGATGAAGATAACATAATTCTCTTTCAAGAAGAACATGATAGTGATTAGTCCCAGAAATGTTTCTCGTTCCACCTGATCCAGCACCTACTTTGGTTAAAGCATCTGTCATGTTTGCTAAAACTGAGGGATTTTGGCTCATTCCTAAGTAGTCATTACTGCACCATACTGTAACCTCAGATACTGAATTGTCTTTATAATTTAAGGCTTGGGGAAAACTGCCCGCAAGTTTTTCAAGATCTGCAAAAATCCTGTAATTGCCATCAAGTTTGAGTGAATTTAAACTTTTTTTAAAAAATTCTGAATAATTAATCATTTTTAACAAATTTAAGAGCTGCAGAATTTATACAAAATCTTTTTAAACTTGGTTCTGGTCCATCGTCAAAAACATGACCCAAATGCGCTTTGCAATTACCACAGATGACTTCAACTCTTTGCATCCCAAATGAGTTGTCAGTTAATTGTTCCGTTGAATTTTCATTGATTGAGGAATGAAAGCTTGGCCAACCGGTAGAAGAGCGAAATTTATCTTTTGAACTAAAAAGATCGCTATCACAACAAATGCATTTGTACACTCCTTTATCGAAAAAGTTGAAGAACTTGCCGGAAAAAGGCGGTTCTGTAGCTGCATTTTGTGTAACTTGATATTCGAGCTTTGTTAATTTTGATTTTAAATCTGATTTCCTCATACTAATTCACATATAATATAGTTATTATAAATTAAAATAGAAATATTAATAGTTTTTAGATTTTTATGATTATTATTTTAGGTGCAGGAATAATTGGACTCTTTTCAGCGTACAATTTGTTAAAAGAAGGTAAACAAGTAAAGATATTTGATTCTAAAAATATTTCTGGAAATGCAACAGATGCATCGGTGGGAATGTTATCTCCAGCAATTGAAGCCAAACCTGGAGAAAATGAGTTATATTATTTAATGAAAGAATCAAAAAATATTTGGAATAATTTTTATAATGACAACAAATTAAGAAATAAAACTGGTCTAAAAAATAATGGATCTTTGATGGTTGCTTTAAATGAAGATGACGAAGAAAAACTAAAATTTAAACAGCAGTTTTTTAAAAAAATTGGATATGAATGCAATTTACTTAGTTCTAGTGAAACTTTAAAATTAGAACCTTGTCTTAATTCTAATATTAAATCTTCACTTTTTTGTAAAGATCAGGATCAAGTAAATACAAAAACTTTAAAGAATTTCTTAATAGAAGAGATCAAAGAAATGGGAGGAGAGATTTTTTATGGAGAAAAAATTAGAAAACTAACTTTAAAAGAAGATAAATCTGTTACTTTTAATGAATTAAATATGGAATTTGAAAAATTAATAATTTCATGCGGATCCTGGAGTAATGAAATAATTTCTAATTCATTCGGATTTAAATTCCCATTGATACCGCTTAAAGGTGTTTCATTGCTAGTAGACTCATTAAATGATCAGTTAAATTACAACCTTTGGTTTAGAAATATTTATGTTGCCCCTAGAAAAAATGGTAAATTAGCCATTGGTGCAACAGAAGAAGAAAAAGGTTTTGATGATTCAGTAAAGTTGGATGAACTATATTTTTTAACAAAATCAATTTGGGAGTCTTTTCCAAAATTAGAGGAATTTAAACTTGATGAAATTAATGTGGGTTTAAGACCATCAGTTATAGACGGGTATCCGATTTTAGGACCAATATCCAATACTTTTCCGAATATAATATGTTGTTTTGGTCACTATCGTCACGGAATATTATTGGCTCCAATAACAGCAGAGATAATGACAAAATATGCTTTAAACAAAAATGTTCATGATAAATATAAATATTTTTCTCCAAGCAGATTTAATTTATGATGTTTTTAGTTTATCATTGAATAAATGAATGAATCACAAAATAAATATTATGTTAATGGAAAAGTGTTTAAATGTAATCTTAAAGAACCAATTCTTTTAGACTTAATTCAAAGTTTTTTAAATAATAATGATTCTTCAGAGTTTAATATTGCAGTAGCTGTAAATGATGTCTTAATTGAAAAGTATAGATGGAAAAAGAAAAAAATTTGTGTTGATGATAAAATTGAAATAGTAGCACCCTTTTTTGGAGGTTAAAATATGTTAGCTGATGACCTTTTAATTGATGGAATAAAGTTTAAGTCACGTCTAATAATGGGAACAGCCTTATATCCCAATGTGAGCATTTTAAATAAATCACTTATTGCTTCTGAAACTCAAATAATAACGCTTGCAATTAGAAGACTTAATCTTGCAAGTAAAGAAAGTTTTCTCAATCAACTAACAAAGAAATTCAAACTTTTACCTAATACTGCTGGTTGTTATACCAAAAAAGAAGCTGTCCTAACAGCAGAGTTAGCAAGGGAAACACTTGAGACAAATTGGATTAAATTAGAATTAATAAATGATCAGGAAATGTTACTTCCTGATCCAATAGAACTGTACGATTGTTGCATGGAACTTAAAAAAAAAAAGTTCTGTATTTTCGCATATTGTTCGGATGATCCCGTTTTATGTAAAAGACTTGAAGACATTGGCTGTGAGGTAGTAATGCCTCTGATATCTCCTATAGGTTCTGGTTTGGGTGTAAGAAATGAACATAACTTAGAAATAATAAGAAAGATGTGCACAGGAAAAATATTTGTTGATGCTGGAATTGGAAAACCAAGCGACGCATCAAAAATTATGGAATTAGGTTTTGATGGTGTTTTATTGAACTCTTCTGTGGCAAGGTCTTTGGATCCTGTGACTATGGCAGAGGCAATGAAGTTAGCAGTTATTTCTGGAAGAAAGGGTTTTGAATCTGGATTAATAGAGAAAAGAAAAAATGCTATGGGAAGTACATCTTTTTCTGGGAAAATTTCTAATTTTTAACACCTAAATCTTCTAAGAATTTTTCAATTATTTTAATTTCATTAATGCTTAGAATTTTTTTTTTGAAAGCAGCTTCTAGTATATATTTCCAGGTTGTAAGGTAAATAACATCTATATTTTTTTTTTTAAATCTAAAGTGTTTTTTTATAATACCATAATTAAAAATAACAAATATTGCTTTTGTTTTAGCTCCAGTCCTATCCACTGCATCTAAAAAATTCAATTTACTGCCGCCGTCAGTCATTAAATCTTCAACGAGCAAAATTTTCTCACTCTTTCTAATTAAACCTTCAATTTGTGAATTTCTTCCAAATTTTTTTTTTTCTTTTCTTATATAAATCATAGGAAGATTTAGATTTTCTGCTAAAAATGACGCAAAAGGGATTCCTGCAGTCTCCCCACCAGCTATACTATCTATTTTTTTTATATCAAATTTTTGTTTTATTTGCTTAATTCCAAAATTTATCAATTGTTTTCTCTCTTTTGGAAATGAAATAATTCTCCTACAATCACAGTAAACTGGACTTACTTTTCCAGATGTTAATTTAAAAAGTTTTTTTGGACTGAAGTTTACACATTTGATGTCTAAAAGAATTTCTGCCGCAATATTACAAATCTCTTTTTTCATCTGTTATTATGATTCTATGGGTTTAAAAAAGTTGATATTTTTTTTATTACAATGGATTTCTATTAACACAGAATATGATACTAGTAAATTTGATTTTCCCGTAAATGTTTTGAAACCTTCTGAGTTACAAGAAATTGTTTGTGGAGGTAAATGTCCAGTGTTAGGTTTTTTTTCTAATGAGTATGGAATTTTATTAGTTGAGATGGACTTTAATGATATTTGTAATCAGTCTATTTTATTACATGAAATGATACACTCACTTCAAAATGATTCAGTTGAAATAGCTTTTAAGGAAAAAGAAGCTTATTATTTTCAAAATAAATTTTTAGAGGAATTATCTTTAAAAAATGATATGATAGAAATTTTAAACGTTAAAAAATGTAGGTCTTATCAAAGAAGGGATTAATTTTAATGGGGGAAAAATGAGTGAATTTAAAACAGATTTAGAAATTGCAAGAAATGCAAATAAACAGCCTATTTCAAAAATTGCGTCAGAAAGATTATCAATTGATGAGAAAGACTTAGTTCCTTATGGTCATTTTAAAGCAAAAATAAGTTCTAGTTTCATCAATAGAATTGATGAAAAAAAAGATGGTAAATTAATTTTAGTTACAGCAATGACACCTACAACTGCTGGTGAAGGTAAAACAACAACCTCTGTTGGTTTGACTGATGGATTGAACTACATTGGTAAAAAAGCTATGGTTGCATTAAGAGAACCAAGTCTTGGTCCATGCTTTGGTATGAAAGGTGGTGCAGCTGGAGGAGGTTATGCCCAAGTAGTTCCGATGGAAGACATTAACTTGCATTTTACTGGTGATTTTCATGCTATAACATCTGCCCATATGCTTCTTTCAGCTATGGTAGATAATCATATTTACTGGAATCTAGAACCTAGACTAGATTCTAGAAGGGTAAGTTGGAGAAGAGTTGTTGACATGAATGATAGAGCTCTTCGTTCAATAACTAACTCTTTAGGTGGAATTTCAAATGGTTTTTCTCGCGAAGATGGATTTGATATAACTGTTGCCTCTGAGGTTATGGCAATTCTGTGTTTGTCCAAAAATTTTGATGATTTAACTTCTAGATTAGGAAAAATTATAGTTGGATATACTAGAGATTTAGAACCAATTTTCTGTAAGGACATTAAAGCAGATGGAGCTATGTCAGTACTTCTCAAAGATGCTCTTCAGCCTAATCTAGTTCAAACTTTAGAAAATAACCCAGCATTTATTCATGGTGGTCCTTTTGCCAACATTGCGCATGGTTGTAATACCGTTATAGCTACGAAAACAGCTTTAAAATTATCAGACTATGTCGTTACAGAGGCAGGATTTGGTGCTGATTTAGGTGCTGAAAAATTCTTAAATATTAAATGCAGAAAAACTGGATTATCTCCTTCTTGTGCTGTAGTAGTAGCAACTGTAAGAGCTTTAAAATTGCACGGAAGTGCAGACCCTAAGAATCTTGGTGAGGAAAATTTAAAGGCAGTTGAGGAAGGTCTTCCCAATCTTTTGAGACATATTGAAAACCTCTCAAAATTTGGAATACCAACTGTTGTTGCGCTTAATAGATTTCCTACTGATACGGAAAAAGAAATTTCAAAAGTTCAGGATGTTTGTCAGAAAATGAGTGTAAATGCGATTTTGGCTGAACATTGGAAGGATGGAGGTAAAGGTGCGTCTAAACTTGCTGAAACAGTAATTGAAACAATAGAAAATAAGAATTGTAATCTTAAGTTTTTATATGAAGACAAAGATACTCCTGAGGAGAAAATCAATAAAATTGCAAAAGAAATATATAGAGCTGATAATGTGAGTTTTTCAGCTAATGCATCCAAGAAACTAAAAGAAATATCAAATCTTGGATATGACCACTTTCCAGTTTGTATGGCCAAGACTCAATATAGTTTTTCGACAGACCCCTCAAAAAAGTGTGCTCCTACTAACCATAACATTGAGATTCGAGAAATAAGACTATCAGCTGGTGCAGAGTTTATTGTAGCGATAGCTGGTGAGATTATGACTATGCCAGGTTTACCAAAAAAACCAGCTGCATATGAGGTGCGCATCGATCCTAAGGGAAATATTCAAGGATTGTTTTAAAGAATTTTTTTGTAAAGATTTAAAAATTCTTTATTAATCAAATCCGTTGAAAAATTTTTTAATACAAGTTCTCTACCATTTTTTCCGTATTTTTTTGCAAGAGAGGGATTTGATAAAATTTTTTCGATAGCTTTTGCCAAAAGAATACTATTTTTTGGCGGTACAAGGAGACCATTATATTTATGAATGCATATTTCTTTACAACCTGGAACATTCGAGGCGACAATTGGTAATTCAGAACTTGCAGCCTCGAGAAGTGTTTTTGGAAGACCCTCTCTGTAAGACGGTAGGACAGCTAATTTTGATATTTGTAAAAATGGTAAAACATTTTGTTGTTTTTTTTTCCATGTAAAGAGTTTTTCTTCTTGCCACTCTTTCAATTTTTTTATTTCTATAAAAGACCTATTCTTTTCATCAGGGTTACCTAAAACTAAAACATTAAGTGATTGTTTTTTTTTAATATACCTGATTGCATCTACTAATTCCAAAAATCCCTTGTCATTTAAAATTCTTGAGTGAAATATAATATCATATTTTTTTTAACAATGATGGAATTATGTCAAGACTTGGACTGTCTCGCATGTCATCGGTATTTGGTTTAAAAGTCAATCCAAGGATTGTAACGGTTTTAATGTTATTTGTTTTTGGTATTGCTTTAATAATTCTTTTATACATTGATTGTTTTCTTTTTTTATTACTGTTTACAACATGTTCAACTAATTTTAATGGAGATCTATAATCTTGTGCTGTTTTTACTAAAGCCAATGTGTCTTTTGGAAAACATGATCCTCCATACCCAGGACCTGGATGAAGAAATTTTTTTCCAATTCTTCCGTCTAAACCAATACCTACTGAAACATCTCCAATATTAGCACCTACTTTTTCACATAAATCTGATATTTCATTTATAAAAGTTATTTTTGTTGCTAAGAAAGAGTTGGCAGCATATTTAATTAGCTCAGCTGTTTCTCTTTTAGTAAATAATATTGGAGTTTCTAATAAAAAAAGTGGTCTGTACAATTCTTTCAGAATGTTTTTTGCCTTTTCATTATCACACCCAATCACAACCCTATCTGGTCTCATAAAATCATTAATTGCTGAACCTTCTCTTAGAAATTCGGGGTTTGATGCAACATCAAAATTTGCAGATGGATTAATTTTTTTTATAATCTCAGATACTTTTTTACCTGTTCCAATTGGAACAGTCGATTTATTTACAATTACGGAATATTTTCCAATATTTTTCGCAATTTCCTCTGCAGCTTTATAAACGTAACTTAGATCAGCATGACCGTCCCCTCTTCTTGATGGCGTTCCGACTGCTATAAAAATAGCAGATGAGTTCTTTATCGATTTTGATAAATCTGTTTCGAAGAAAAGTCTCTTCTCTTTGATATTTTTTTTTACCAATTCCTTTAATCCAGGCTCAAAAATTGGTATGACACCTTTTCTTAATTTTCTGATTTTTTCGTGATCCTTATCAACACAAACAACATTCACACCAAACTCGGCAAAACAAGTACCAGAAACCAAACCCACGTAACCAGTACCGACAATTGTAATTCTCATAAGTCCCTCAATTTTTCTTTTAATTTATTTTTAATATTTTTATCTGCTAATCCAAAATTAATATTTGCCTCTACAAAACCTAATTTACTTCCGCAGTCAAATCTGTCGCCTTCAAATTCGAAACCATATAACCCTGGTTCTTTAACTAAGGTTAGAAGACTATCTGTTAACTGTATTTCATTTCCATAGCCTTTTTTCTTTTTTTCAAGTTCATCAAATATCTTAGAATGCAATATATATCTTCCTACAACTGTCAAATTTGAAGGAGCTATTGATGGATTAGGTTTTTCTATTAAATTTTTAATGGAATAATAATTATTAATTTTTTTATGAGGGTTGATTACACCGTATTTAAATACTTCTTTTTTGGGTACTTTTTCGAGACCCAGAACAGATCCGCCGTCTGTTTTTATTGAAATATCTATTAATTGTTTGATCACTGGTTTTTTTGAAAGGATAATATCATCAGGAAGTATCACCGCAAAATTTTCATCATTTTCAATAAACCTTTTAGCACACCAAACTGCGTGACCTAAACCTTTAGGTTCGTCTTGTAAAACATATGTAAACTTCCCAAGAGAATTTTGGCTTTGGATTAAACGCAGTTGTTCTTTCTTTCTTTTTTTTTTTAATAAGCTTTCTAGCTGTATTGATCGGTCAAAATGTTCAATAATTGAATTTTTCTTTGACGATGTTACAAAAATCATCTCTTCAATTCCAGAATTAGCGGCTTCAATAACTGCCCATTCTAAAATAGGTTTATCTAGAATTATCAGCATCTCTTTTGGTAAGACTTTAGTTGCTGGCAAAAACCTAGAACCCAATCCAGCTATAGGAAATATTGCTTTTTTAATTTTTCTAGACATCGTTTGCAAAGGTTAAAGGAAAAAAAAAAAATCTCAACTTAAAAGAGTTTCTCTTGCTTGATTAAGTTTTTTAGTTATCCACTCTGATCCACCTTTATCTGGATGGTTTTTTTTCATAAGATCTTGATATTTTTTTAGTATATCGTCTTTTGAAGCAGTCTCAGTAAGTCCTAAAATCTCTAAAGCCATATTTTTGTTAATTTTATCAGGATTTTTTTTAAAGTCTCGTTTCATAAGAAAAACTTTTGATAGAATCTCTATTAGAAAACGCCATCTGTACAAAATTATAAAAATTGCAGGTATAACTGAAATTATTTGAGGAAATTTTGTCATAATAAAAGCAATTATTATTAACAAAAAAAGTAAAATAATGAATTTTAGATTCTTCTTAAATTTTTGTCGAGAAGAGTGAATCAACTCTAAAAAAAGAGTTAGCAAAATAGTTGCTAAAATTATTCCAAAAATAATATAATATAGCATTTTATTATTAAACCATGAAAAAGTATAAACTTTTATATTTTGTTAGTGAAGATCAATATTTTTTTACTCATAAAAAAGATCAAGCAATATCAGCCCTGAAAAATAATTTTGATGTCTTAGTAATTTGTAAATTTACAAATTTAGAAAAAAAAATAAGGTCTTTGGGGTTCAAAACCAAACATTTGAATTTTAACAGAGGATCAATAAATCCTTTTATAGAGGTTATTAGAATTGTTCAGTTTGCTTGCACAATTCTAAAATTCAAACCTGA
>CABYVV010000009.1 GCA_902522465.1 uncultured Alphaproteobacteria bacterium
ATTCCAAGTGGGTAAGTTTGACATAATAAAAAAATACGAATTACTTAATAGATGAATAAAATTTCTAAATTTACAAGTGTTTTAAATAACTCTAAAAACTTACCCGACATTTTTAATTATTACAAAAAAAAATTTCCAAAAAAACATTTTTTGTTTAAAAAAGAACAAAATTATTGGGTTGGTAAGTCTTTTGAAGAAATCAGTAATGGAATTGGCAAAATTGTTTTTGTTTTTAAAAGCCTCGGATTAAAAAAATCTGATAGAGTTTTTTTGTTGTCATCGAACAGAATAGAATGGGTTGAGTTTGATCTTGCTATAATGAGTATTGGAGCAATATGTGTGCCTTCATTTGTGACAAATAATATTGAAGACAATTCTTTTATTTATAAAGATTCAAATCCGAGTATTATCATTTTAGAAAACGATAATATATTTAAAAATAATCAAGAATTCCTAAAAAATTTTGATAAAAAAAAAATTATAATAATAGATAAAAGTTCATTGTTTCTAGATTATTATCAAATTCTTTCTCAAAAAAAAAAAACAATCAAAACTGCTGTAATTAATACAAACGATATTTCTACTATAATCTACACTTCAGGAACAAGTGGTAATCCTAAGGGTGTGGTTTTAAGCCATAAATCTATTCTTGACAATCTCAATAGTGCTCTTGAAATAATTGATGAATTTGGCATTGGAGCGGAAAGATTTATTTCCTTTTTACCACTTTCTCATTCTTATGAGAGGATGGCTGGACTTTACTTCCCCTTACTAATCAACGCTGAAATATATTTTTGTTCATCATTAGATAGACTGCTTAACGAATTAAAAGAAGTAAAACCAACTATCTTCTCTGCTGTGCCAAGATTATATGAAAATATTTTTAAAAAAGTAAAAAAAAAGCTCGTATGTTCTAACAAAATAAAACAGGTGGTATTTAATCTAATGTTGGAATACATTTCAAATAAAAGTGAAAATAAAATTTCTTATATACTTGGAAAGATATTAGTAAAAATTTTAATATCCAGCAAAGTCAAAAGTATTTTTGGTGGTAGAGTCAAAGCCTTAATATCAGGTGGTGCTGCTCTAAATCCAGAAATAGGTTCTTTTTTTAATAAGATTGGATTTTGCCTATTACAAGGTTACGGACAAACTGAGGCTTCACCATTAATAAGTTGCAATACCAAATCTCATAATGATCCAATGACTGTTGGTTTTCCTGTCAAGAATGTTGAAGTTAAAATATCAAATCAAAATGAAATTCTAGTTAGAGGAAATAATGTAATGATAGGATATTGGAAGAATAAAAAACTCACATCTAAAACGAAAAGAAATGGTTGGTTACATACTGGTGATTTAGGTTTTTTCGACAAAACAGGAAGATTAATAATTAACGGAAGAAAAAAGGATATTATTGTAACATCTGGAGGGGATAATATATCTGTGCAGAGAATAGAGAATATTTTAACGGAGCAAGTTGAGATTAATCAGGCTGTTATTTTTGGTGACAATAAACCATTTTTAGTTGCGTTAATTCACATAGAAGAAAAGTTAAGTAAATCAAAGATAGAATCAATAATAAGTAAAATAAATAAAAGGCTCAATTCAATTGAGAGAATAAGAAAATATATACTTTTAAAAAAACCACTGACATATCAAGATGGTTTTCTAACGCAAACTCAAAAGATTAAGAAAAAAATGGTCTTCTCGCACTTTAAAAATGATATTGAAAAACTTTATTGAATTTTATAATAATTTTTGTACCAGTTTATAAATTTTGGAATTCCTTGAGAAACCGTCGTTTTAGGTTTGAATTTAAGATCTTTCTTACTTAATTCAATATTTGCAAAAGTTTTTTTAACATCTCCAGGTTGGATTGGAAGATAATTTTTTTTTGCTTTTATTCCTAATGTATTTTCTATGATAGTAATAAAATTTTTTAAAATCTCAGGATGGCTATTTCCAAGATTATAAATACGATGACCTATTTTTTTATTTTTAATAGCACCTTCTATTCCCTCAACAATATCATCTATGAAAGTAAAATCTCTTTGCATATTCCCATAATTAAAAATATCTATTTTCTTTCCCTCCAATATTTTCTTCGTAAAAATAAAAGTAGCCATATCTGGCCTACCCCAAGGTCCATAAACCGTGAAAAACCTAAGCCCAGTGCAATTAATACCAAACAAATGTGAGTAACACTCTGCTAGAAGTTCTGTAGATTTTTTAGATGCAGCATACAATGAAACTGGATTATCAACTCTGTGATCAACTGAAAAAGGCATTACTTTATTTCCACCATAAACAGATGATGAACTGGCATAAATGAATTTTTTTACATTATATTTTTTTGCCAATTCCAACATGTTTAGTTGGCCCAAAATATTTGAATTAATATATGTGTATGGATCCTTTAGCGAATGTCTTACGCCGGCTTGTGCTGCTAAATTTATGATTATGTCTATCTTATTTTTTTTTAGTTTTGGAATAAGTTTGGGGTTTTGAATGTCACTTTTAATAAAAGTAAAATTTTTAGATTCCATTAGAATTTTTAGCCTAGCTTTTTTAAGTTTTACATCGTAATAGCTATTTATATTATCTATACCAATTATATTATTTTTTTTATTTAATTGAGCAAAACATGTATGAAAGCCAATAAAGCCTGCTGCACCAGTTATCAAAATATTCATTTTTTTATTGGTGTCTGATATTTTTTTTTCCATTCTGAATATTCCATTCCATAAATATCGGTTCTAACATCTTCGTACTCTAATGAAATATTAATTTTTTTTGCCTCCTCTATTGTCCATTTTGAAAGGCAATTTCTGCAAAAACCAGCTAAATTCATCAAATCAATGTTCTGAATTTCAGTATTCTTTTGTAAATGTTCAACTAACCTTCTAAACACTGCCGCTTGGATATGTTCTTTATTTTCATCATTAAGCATCTAAGAAGCTCCTAAAAATTTTACTAAAAATATTAACATATTTTGTAATTCCTTTTTTTGAACTAATCAAATCGTTTCTTATTTCAATAGCAATATTATCAAAAGAAAAAAAATTGTTAAGTTTGTCAAGTGTGAAATTAAAATGAAAACCAGAATATGGATAATTTCTTCCAAATGAAACACTTTCGCGTTTTAATTGCTTCTGAATAGGTAGCAAAAGATTCATATTTTTATTCCATAATAAACCAACTTCAACACCCCTATCGAATTTCTTGCAGTTTTTTGTAAAGCTGTGAAGTGAAACTAAAAAAATTTTTTCATAAATCATTTTCTTATTTTTTACTAACTCCAGAAGCTTTGAATGATATTTTTCGTAATAGTTAATTAGTCTATTTTGCTTTTCTTTAAATTTAATATTTATATTTCCTGGAATTTTCACACCAAATGAATTATCAACAATTAAATCCATATCGCTTTTAGATCTATTTGGATCAATAATTAATCTTGAAAAGTTGGACATTATGTAAGTCTGTTTTAAGTTCTTTGTCAATTCAATTCCAAATTTTTCGGTACCAATATCATAAGCTATATGCGATTCAATTTCCTTCTTAGTTAACCCTAAGTTATTGTATTTTAATGGAATTTTATTTTTAGCATGGTCACAAATAAAAACTATGTGATTCTTACAATTCTTATTTTTGAAGGTTTTTGTTGTAAATACATTTTTCATTAGAATTAAATTTTATATCAAATCATCAGTAAGTGTAGTATAAAATATAGAAAAAATGTTAAGAAACAGAAATACAAAAATAATTGCAACATTAGGTCCCTCTTCATCCGCACCATTAAAAATTCACTCCCTTTTTCAGGCTGGAGCAGATATTTTTAGGCTTAATTTTAGTCATGGAAACCATGAGGATCATAGAAAAAGAGTTTTTCACATAAGACAATATGAAAAACGTTTAGGTAGACCCATCGCCATACTTGGTGACCTACAGGGTCCAAAGATAAGAATTGGAAGTTTTAAAAGCTCCTCTATTATTTTGAAAAATAACAGAAAATTTTGTCTTGACCTTGAACCAAAACCTGGAAACGAAAATAGAGTGCAACTTCCTCATCCTGAAATATTTAGATCTGTAAAAAAAAATAATAAAATTTTAATTGATGATGGAAAAATAATTCTTAATATCGATTCAGTTAGTTCAGATAGAATCATAACAGAGGTAATTAACGGAGGAAGGGTATCTAATAATAAAGGTGTAAATATCCCCGAAACATTTATTAAGCTTTCCTCTTTAACTGAAAAAGATATTAAAGATCTTGAACTTTGCCTAAACTTAAGTCTTGATTATGTTGCACTATCATTTGTTCAAAAAGCTCAAGATCTAATTAATTTGAAAAAGCATATTGGTGATCAAACAGCAATAATGGCAAAATTTGAAAAACCACTAGCTATTAAGAGAATGGAAGAAATTTTGGTTCATTGCGATGCAGCCATGGTTGCCAGGGGAGACCTTGGGGTAGAAATGCCTCCCGAGGAAGTACCAATTATTCAAAAAAGACTTGTAGACTCATGCAGAAATCAAGGCAAACCTATTGTTGTAGCCACTCAAATGTTAGATTCAATGGTAAATTCCCCTTCGCCGACTAGAGCTGAAGCATCAGATGTTGCAACAGCTGTGTTTGATGCAGTTGATTGTGTCATGCTATCTGCAGAAACCGCCTCTGGAAAATTTCCAATTGAATCAGTAAAGATAATGGACAGAATAATACGAGGTGTTGAAAATGATTTCTCCTACAGGCAAATGCTTGATAGCAAAAAAGTAAAACTTGAAGTAACAACCTCTGATGCAATAAGTTCTGCAGCTTCCCAAGTAGTAAATACAGTTTTAGCAAAAGCAATATTTACATATACAAGATCTGGGGGAACTGCCAAAAGAGCTGCTCGAGAACGTCCAAAAGTTCCTATAATTGGATTATCTCCTGAAAGACTAACCGCTAGACAGCTTGCGCTTATTTGGGGGGTTCATAATATTCATGCCTTAGAACCAAAAAGTTTTTCGGGTATGATTGAAAATGCCTGCGAGCTAGCTAAAAAAGAAAAAATTGTTAAAAAGGGGGATTACGTAGTTATAACAGCAGGAGCGCCCATTGGTGTATCTGGATCTACAAATAATCTTAGAATTGCAAAGATAAATTAACCTTGTCTCGCTTTGAATCTGGCATCAGTTTTATTAATGACATAGAGCCTACCTTTTCTTTTTACAACTCTACAATCTCTGTGTCTTAGTTTAGCTGACTTTATTGATCTTAAAACTTTCATAACTAAAAACAAAATAATTAATTCTAAGAATTTGTCAATATAAGAAAATGTATTAATATTGATCAGTGAAAAAAAAACCTACCAAAAATTATTTTGAAAGAATCAATCTTTTCGTAGGCATGATTTCTAGCTATTTGGTTTTACTGTTGATTGCACTAATTAGTCTCTCTGTTGCATTAAGATATCTATTTTCAATTGGATTTACATGGTTACAAGATCTCTACATATGGATTCATGCATTTATTATTCTCCTGGGCGTTTCATATACTTTTAATAAAGATGGTCATGTAAGAATTGACGTTTTGTACAGAAAACTAAACAAATTAACCCAAAAAAAAATAAATTTTTTTGGTTCAATTTTTTTTGGATTACCTATTTGTTATTTTTTAATATTTAAAGGATACAATTATTTTGTAAGGTCATTTCTTATTGACGAAAACTCAAAAGAGACAGGAGGTTTACCAAATCTTTTTATATTAAAATTTTTTATTTTTCTAATGGGTTTGCTTTTATTTTTTGAGATAGTTAATAAAATAATTAAATATTTGGCTAAAAATGATTGATTTTTTTTCCCAAGAATCATTTGCATTCCTATTATTTTTATTTTTAGCAATTTTTTTAATTACCGGATACCCAGTAGCTTTAACACTTGCTGGTACAGCAATTTTCGTGGGAATCTTAGGTTATCTTTTAGATTTATTTCCATTAGTCTTACTTAGCGTGCTACCTAACAGAATTTTTGGAATCATCACAAATGAGACATTAATTGCAGTTCCATTGTTTATTTTTATGGGCGTTATGTTAGAAAAATCAGGAATTGCTAACGACCTTCTCGAGAACATGAGTAAAATATGGGGACAAAAAAGAGGTGGACTTGTTTACTCTATTTTAATAGTAGGAGTTTTAATGGCTGCATCTACAGGAATAGTAGGTGCAACTGTTGTAACAATGGGAATTTTATCTCTCCCTCTGATGATTAAATGGAAATATAATAGAAAAATTTCAACGGGAGTAATTTGTGCAAGTGGTACTCTTGGACAAATAATACCGCCATCCATAGTTTTAGTCCTTTTAGCAGATATTTTTCAAGGGGCAAATGAGGAAGCTTCAGCTATCTCTGGAAATCTTGCTCCTGATCCCGTCAGTAGTATTGATTTGTTTGCTGGAGCAATTTTTCCTGGATTATTGTTAGTTAGCTTTTATTTCATCTGGATCTTTATTTGCTCTAAATTGAAACCAAATATTTTTCCTGAAGTAACAAAAAGTCAAAAAACAGATTTAAATATTTTACAAATAGCTAAAATAATCTCTCCGCCAATCCTTCTTATTTTTATTGTTTTAGGATCAATTTTATTTGGAGTGGCTACACCAACAGAATCAGCTTCTTTGGGCGCATTAGGTGCAATTTTAATTTCATTAAAAAAAAGAAATATTAATCTTCATGTTATTCTAAATGCAAGTGAAGAAACTGTAAAAATCAGTTCAATGGTTTTCTTTATTCTCATTGGAGCTTCTCTTTTTTCACTGGTTTTTCGCGGTTTTGGCGGTGATTTAATGGTAGAAAACTTCATATCAGAAATTCCAGGCGGAGCTATAATCTCTTTTACAATTATAATGATAATAATTTTTTTGTTAGGCTTTTTTTTAGATTTTTTTCAAATAGTGTTTGTTATTGTTCCAATTGTTGGGCCATCATTAATAGCAATGGGCTATGATCCAATTTGGTTGGCGTTAATGTTTGCTATAAACTTGCAAACCAGTTTCTTGACACCACCCTTTGGATTTGCATTGTTTTACTTAAGAGGAGTATGTCCTAAAGAGGTAAAAACGAGTGAAATTTATGAAGGTGTTATTCCATTTATAGTTATTCAGATTTTTTTACTTTTAATATTGTTTAATTTTCCTTCCATTATAACCTGGCTTCCAAATAAACTTTAATTGTTGAGAATTCTTGCGTTAAGATAGTCTGCTTCAGAATAATGGGACCAAAAGATTGCAAGTTCCCTAAATTTAAAGATATTATCGAATATTTTCTTGGATAAAACGTCTCTTGATGCTATTTCGGATACAACTTCATCAGATCTCCTTTTTAATAACTTTAAAACAAGATCGTCATACCTTACAAATGAAACATCATACTGATCTTTAAGTTTCTTGACTGCAAAACAGTTTCTGGCAAAAAATTCTGATGCAATTAGTGAATTTGATTTGGCACAACTTGCTTCTACTAAACGTTTTAAACTTCCATTTAAATTATTCCAAGCCTGCAGATTAATGAATGCCTCGAGACATGTACCGGGTTCGTGCCATCCAGGATAATAGTAGTAATCACAAACCTTATGTAAACCTTTTCCAAGATCTGCTGCAGGACCTATCCATTCTGTTCCGTCAATTGTACCGGATGTTATAGCCGGAACTACATCAGGTCCAGGAAGTAAAACAACATTAGTTCCATAACTCTTCAAAACCTCACCACCCAAACCTGGCATTCGAAATTTTAATCCTTTGAAATCTGTTACATTTTTGATTGTTTTATTAAACCAACCTCCCATTTGATTGCCTGTATTACCAGCTGGAAAGAACTTAAGATTTAATTCATTGTAAACCTCATTCGCTAAAATCATACCATCACCATGATAGAACCATGCTGCCATTTCTTGTTGGTTAAATCCAAATGGAATTCCTGATAAAAAAGAGATAGCTGGTGATTTTCCAGCCCAATAATAAGGTGATCCAAATCCCATTTGACATGTTCCGCTTTGAACCACATCAAATGATTCAAAAGCACCAACTAATTCATTAGCATGAAAGAGTTTGATATTTAATTCTCCGTCAGAAATTCTTGTTATTTCTTCACATAATTTAGAAAAAGATCTACCCAATATTCCTGCTTTATCAAATGCAGAAACGGCAACCCAAGTATGTTTTTTTTTTGATTTAACTATATTCGGGAAGAACATTCCAGTTGTAGCTAATCCTGCTATTGTTGTCTTCACAACAGTATCTTTAATAAATTTTCTTCTTTTCTTCATAAATACTTCCTTGGTGGGCGGAACAGGGATCGAACCTGCGACCTATTGCGTGTCGAGCAATTGCTCTCCCAGCTGAGCTATCCGCCCGATTTTTCAATATACAATGAAAATTTTAAACCAACAAGAAAAATGGCATACAAATTGCTGTTACAAGTTTATGTTTTCAATTATTAGAACGGGTTTAGAGGCTGCAAATAAAGACCTTGCTGTTATTTCAAATAATATTGCAAATGCGGGAACTAATGGGTTTAAAAAAAGTGAAGCTCAATTTGAAGATCTATATCATTCTCAACATAACAATTCAACTGAGATTGCTAGAGGCATGGGTGTAACATCAATAAAACCAAGACAAAGTTTTGCACAAGGATCTTTGCAAGCAACAAATGGAAGTTTGGATTTAGCAATTATGGGGGAAGGATTTTTTGCACTGGGACAACCACTTGGTAGAGGAGCAAATGCTAATGAAAGACCTGTTTTCACAAGGGATGGTTCCTTCCAACTTGATAGACTAGGAAATCTTGTAAATACAGATGGACTTCCACTCTTAGGTGAAGGTCAAACCCCAATCAATATACCTTTTACACAAGTTATTGACCACGATGGAACAACCTCAACAAAACTATTATCAGAGATTAAAGTAAACAATGAAGGTGAAATAATTGTAACTTATGGACTAGACGATGTTAAAAAAGTAGCACAAATTCAATTGGCGGATTTTGTAAATGAACATGGATTAAAAAATATAGGAAATGCTCGTTTTCAGGAAACTCCAGAAAGTGGAATTCCTTCATTTGGCTTTCCTAAGGAAAGAACAATTGGTAAAATCCAAGCAGGATTCTTAGAGAAATCAAATACTGATATAACTGATGAAATTGTTCTAATGTTAAGAACACAACGTGCTTTCAATGGTTGTTCAAAGCTTCTTCAATCCGACATCGATGTTGTAAAAAAACTCTCGCAACGCTAGTTAATTATTATAAAATAGGAATATTCCAAATTATCTCGTCAATTTTGATTAGTGTTTTATCCTTTACATATAAATCACCAACATTATTTATCATCAGGCTTTCTGTTGTTTTTAGTGTTAATTTAACTTTTCTTAATGTATTTTTTTTTAACGAAATATAATTCAAAACTTTCTCTAAAATAATTGATTCATAAAAAACATTAACTTCCATCAATGCCTTATCTGAATGAATGAATAAATTGTCTTTGGAATCTTTACTTTTTTCTTTTAATATCAGTTTACATCTTCCTCTAGATATATTTTCAAATCCACAATCTAACATTATTGAAGGATATCTGTTAAATAAAATATCCATACTATCTACTCTAAGAATTATTTTATTTATTTTTTTCCAATTATTATCTTTATCTTGGATTGATTTCATTTCTTAATTTTTGAATTATAGATTTTTTAATTTGTGAAATTCTTCCTGTACTTATTTCTAAAACATCTGCTATTTCGTAGATATTTAATTCATCTACGTAATAAAGTTGAGCCACCATTGCCTCTCTTTGATTTAAAATATTTAAGGCTTCTCTTATTTGATTTTTTAATTCCTTATTTTGTAATTTTATTTCAGGGTTCTCATCTGAACTCGCAAATAAGATTGAATACTCATTATATGCGCTGTCAAGACTTTGAACTACATTAGCTTCAAATGCTTGTTTCCAGTAGTTATATTCATCATCTGTGATTCCAATAAATTCAATTAATTCTCTTTCTGAGGCATTTCTGTTAAGTTTCTTTTCTAAATCAAATCTATATTTATCAAACTCTTGTTTTTTTTTTATTGTTGTTCTGCAAAGATTTGAGTTTTTTCTTAAATAATCAATTATTGATCCTCTAATTCTAAGTTGGGCATATTGAGCAAAATTAACACCTTCTTTAGGAGTATACTTCTGAGCTGCATGAATTAATCCCTCCATGCCTTGTTGGATTAAATCCTCTATTTCAACAATATTTTGTACTCTTCCATGGAGTTGCCATGCAATTTTTTTTACTAGATCAAGGTTATTCTGAATTAAATCATTTATGGAGGTTACAGATTTTTCCAAGTAATGTTTATTCATATTGATTAGCTTACGCTCTTTTTTTAACTTTTGAAAGAAAAGTTAACCCTCCCCATTCATTTGTCGGAGTTTCATTTATATTTTTTGCTATTTTAAGAAAAGACTGTGAAATATTTGACTTAGGTTCACTGACTAAAATAGGGACTCTATCAACAATTGATTTTCTTACTTTGCCAGAATTTTTAATACAACCAACATAATGTAAATTTACATCTAAAAACTGAGATGTTATAGACTGAAACTTTTTAAAAAGATCTTTTCCATGCTTATCATCATCAACTTGATTGACTGCAATACAATAATTCTTGAAAGAGGATTTAGAATATAAAGCTTTTATTAAAGCGTAAGAATCAATAAAACTAGTAGGTTCTCCAATTATGACTATTAGGATTCTATCGCAAGCCATGGAAAAAACTAAAGCATTATCCTCTGCTCCAGCAGCTATATCAACAATCAACTTTACATTTCCAAATTTTTTTAAATAATTATCAATTTCATTTAAAATTGAATATCTTTTGACATTTTCCATATTTAATAAATTTTCAGTGGCTGTACCACCTGATATCAAATTTATTCCAGTTTTGTTAGATTCTATTACATCGGAGATTTTTTTCTCACCAGAAATCACATCAGCTAAGGTGAATTTTGGATTTATACCAAGTAAAACATGAGAATTTGCCATTCCCATATCCGTATCTAATAAAAAAACCTTTTCTGATAGTTTTTTTTGTGCGATTGATAAATTTACGGCGAAAGTAGTTTTACCAACGCCACCTTTACCGCTTGTTATAGCAATTGAGTCAGACACTTTTTAAGTTCTCTTTCATATATTTGGTTAAAGAGTTTTCATTTGCCTCAATAATTGAGTCTATCAAAACTTTTGTACCGGTAACTATACCAATTCTTGCATTATTGAGGGCTAGAGAAGAAAACTCTTCAGAACCAACCCAACATTCATCAAGTTTTGTTATAGCAATCATAGGCCTTATCTCCGATACTTTATTACTTAATCCATCGATCATCTCTGAATTTGAACCACTAGGTACAGTTAATATAGAACAAAAATTAAATGACGGAAACGAATTTTTTATCTCCTTTATTTTCTGTATTCCAAAATTTATATCTCCAGAAAAATCAAAAATATTAATATCATTATTGGATTCGCCATTATTAAAATTAAAACTATTATAGTGTTTTACTGGAAACCCTAAAACTCTGCTGTATGACCTTAAAGTGTCGGAATTTCCTGTGCTAGAATTTGTAATATCTATAAAGTTAATATTTTTGCAACTTTGCTTATCTGATAAATAAGATGCAATTTTTGCTGCAAGTGTTGATTTTCCAGAACCAGAATTACCAAAAACAAAAATATTTTTTGAATTAATTAATCTTGAAAAATCATCTGATACTAATTTTTTTGATAATTCTCTAAAAAACGAAATTCGACCTTCTTCAAGACTTTTTCCAATAAATGAGTAATTAAGTTTATTAATAATTTCTGGATGAAATTTTTCTTGTCTTAATTTGATAGGTGTAAAATAAGACAATTTATCTGAAATTCCTGACTGATCTGTTAAGATCATGCTATTCATTTCATCTTTTAAATTATCAATTTGTTTTTGAATTTGCTGAAGTATTTTTAAACTCTCATCCTTTTGAACTTTTTTTTCTGAACTTTTTGATCCTAGATATGAAATATTACCTTTTTCTTTATTTACTTTTGATGAAGAGATTTCTTTTTTAAAAACATTTGAAAAATTTTTATTTTCTTCTGTATTTTTTTTATGAATTTCAATAATTTCATCATTATCTGAGGCTTCAACTTCAATAACCCCATTATTTCTTTTAGTTGATAAAATAATGGCTTTTTCGCCAAACTCATTATTTACCAGATTCATTGCTGTCTTCATGTCTTTGGCCTTAAACAGTTGTGTTGTCATTTTTATTCTCCTTTTCTGTTGTTGATATCTGTTCACCAATAGTCGCTATCACCTTCACTCTTTTACTTTCAGGAAGTTCTGTGAAGGATAAAACCACAATATCGTCAATATGTTGGCGAAGTAGAATTGATAAATCCTTTCTAATCACAGGTGAAGTTACAATTACTAATGAATTTGATTCTGTTGGAGATTTTTCACCAACATCTATGATCGATTTTATCATTTTTTTAGCTAACAATGGGTCAATAAGCAAGCCGTCTGAACCGCTTTTTTTAGACATTGTAATTAACATTTGCTCAAACTCTGGGTTAAAAGTAATCACATCCAAAGCCTCATTCACGTTTGATATTTTTTGAATCAGCAAAGATGATATCGCTGGTCTTACTGCTTCTGAAAGTTCATCAGGGCTTAATTTTTTTTCAGATAGGTTAGATAAAGCCTCTAAAATTTTCTTTAAATCATTGATTGGTACTCTTTCTACTAATAGATTTCTTAATATTATTGTTAAATAATGTAAAGGGATGAGCTTAGGTACAACTGATTGAACTAACTGCGGGTTTGACTTTGATAAATTATCAAGAAGAGATTGAACGTCGTCCTGACTAATCAGTTCCCCAGCATATCGAAGTAAAATTTGATTTAGGTGTGTTGCAATGACAGCCTCGGGTTCAATAATCATATAATGATTTGCTTCTGCTTTAGCTACTAGGTGCTGCTCAATCCAAAAAGCATCTAAACCAAAGGATGGATCCTTAACTTGAATACCTTGAACCTGTAATTGAGTTTCATCACCAGGCATTGCCAACTTTCTATCAACATACAATTTATCTTCTGCAACTATTGTATGTCCAATTCTAATTTTATATGAATTAGCATCTAGTGATAAATCATCCTTAACCCTAACATTTGGAATAATAAATCCAAGGTCTTTTGAAACTTGTTTCCTAATTCCTGTAATTTTTGAAATTAAAGGACCAGCAGATTTTTTATCATTTGAATCAACCAGAGATATTAATCCGTATCCTAAATCCAGAGAAACTGAGGCATTATCTGAAACTTCGTCAATATCTATCTTTCCAATATTTTCATCACTATCTAAGTCCTCCTTTTCCTCATTAATCAACTCTTGTCCCTTATTTTTCGAAGTAAACCAGGCTATAACTCCAGAAAAAAAAGCACCAATAAGAAATAAAGTATTTGGCATACCAGGCACAAGTCCAAACAGTAGTAGAACAGCTGATACTGGAACCCAAGCTTTAGATAAACCCATTTGGTTGGAAATCTGACCTGCTAAATCATCCTTATCTGAAGCAATTCTTGTAACAATTGTAGCTGTAGCCATTGCTAAAAGTAAGGAGGGAATTTGCGCAACCAGGCCATCACCAACTGTAAGAAGTATATAAGTTTCAGCAGATTCATTAAGAGTCAAGTCGTGCATTACCGTCCCGATAATCAAACCACCAATAATATTAATTACTAAAATCAAAATTCCAGCTATTGCATCACCTTTTACAAATTTTGCTGCTCCATCCATTGCTCCATAAAATTCTCCCTCTTTTGCAATTTCATTCCTTCTTGTTTTAGCTTCCTCACTGGTCATAATTCCAGCATTTAAATCAGCATCAATTGCCATCTGTTTTCCTGGCATTGCGTCTAGAGTAAATCTTGCCGCAACTTCAGAAACACGGCCAGCACCTTTTGTTATGACAATTAAGTTTATAATTACTAATATTGCAAATACAAATAGTCCGACTGCGTAACTTCCAGCCATTACAAAATCTCCAAATGCTTCAATAATTGCACCTGCAGAATCAGTCCCATTATGACCAGATTTCAAAATCACTCTGGTTGAGGCAACATTTAATCCTAATCTTAAGACTGTTGCAAAAAGCAAAACTGTGGGAAAACTAGAAAAATCTAAAGGCCTAAAAGTTTGCAAGGCAACCATGAGTACAAGTAAAGAAACAAGTAAGTTAGAAGTAAATAAAATATCTAACATCCAAGGTTGTAATGGAATAACCATCATTGCAATAAGAATCATTATTCCAACTGGGATACTGAAAGTCCTTATAAAATCTAAAAGATTATCTTTTTGGAACGTTTTTAGCACTAAATCCATTATGAATACCTTTTGTCAAAAAATTGACCGCTTAAATGCACGGTTTCCTTTGATTTTTTTGTTTTAATAATCATGTGAAACTAGATGCAAGAGATATGCCATACAGGTAATAAGAACTTTAACTAGACCTAGTAAGGAGTGGCATAAATTATGCAGGTGTTTTGTAAATATTATAAAAGAGGATTAAATTATGAAAAAATATCTAGTATTAATTTTAGTAATATTTCTTCAATCTTGTAATGGGAATTTAATGAGTGGTTTTAACAACTCAAAGTTTTCTAGCACTTCTCAAGATAATGTTGAAGATTATTCAAAACCAACAAATCAACTGAATAAAACTCGTGAGTTATTAGACGGAGCATCTATAAATTTTCCTACTCTAACTGCAACAGGTTATGCCGTTGTATCCACTCAACCTGGACAAAATGTAGAACAAAAAAGATTAATGGCAATAAGAGCTGCAAGAATGTCAGCAATGAGGGAGCTTGCAGAACAAATTCATGGTTTAAAAGTTGACAGTAATACTACTGTTATCGATCTAATGGTTCAAAACGATACATTTAGAGGTATTGTTTCAGGTATTATTAGAGGTGCAAGAACTGTTAGAATCAACCCAACTGGAAGTGATACATACGAAACTGTCTTGGAAATAGACCAAGATATGGTTGCATATCTTTTTAGACAAGCACAAACATTATAGGATAAGAAGTTGAAGAAAATTGAATACAATTCTTTTGATGTACTTTTAAAACAGGTAATTTATTTTTTAACGACCCTTTTAACTATTCTACTATTTTCAACATATCTAGTAGCTAATGAAATTGGATACAAGGAAATAGTTTCAAACGGAAGAGCCGTTATAATTAATGGGAATGTTGACTTAGCGAAAAAAAGGGCACTTGAAGATGCACTCTATTTAGCTAGTATCCAAGGAGGAGCAAGAGTAGACGGATATTCAAGTATTGATTCTTCAACCAATCTTAATGAAACTCTTTTAGTTAGACCCTCCTCAACCATCAAGGATTTTGTTGTTATCGATGAAAACGTTGATGAAAGCCACTACAACGTTAAGATTAAAGCAATTTTAGTTAGTGTTAACGATTTTTTGAATTGTTCTAGTAGAGAATTTGTAAATTTAACATTTCTTTCCTCTCACTTTTCAATATCAAGCAGATTACCTCCCTGGACATCTAAGCTTCCTAATTCAATATCCTCTGAAATTAAGAAAAATTTAGCAAATATTAATTTTTTAAATCTCACAGATGCATCTAGAGTTTATTTTAATCCTGACAAGGTTTTGAAAAAATCGATATCGCTAGATTATAACAACCTTGTTGAAGGTAAAAGCAACTCATTAAGAAGTGGTGAATTTGCTGTACACCCAATAATACAAATAGATTACGCAAAAGGAAGACTCAATCGTGTCTCTAAAGAAATCATAGTTAATATTACCCTAAATATTTATGAAGGACCTGATTTTAGTATTCTTGATTCAATGGATTATAGTTTTTCTTTGTGGGCTGGAAATAAAACTGGATATGATTTTATTGATGCTTTTTTAAGAGTTTCTCAAGACAAACTTATAGATTTTGTTGATTCAAGTGTTTCCAAAATTCAGTATAGAGTACTTGACAAACTAAAATGTCAGCCACTTCAAGCAGACATTGAATTAGTAGGTGATCAACTTGTAGTACCAATTGGACTAAACCAAGGACTTAAAAAAGGAACAGTTGGGTTTGTTTCAAATTCTAGAGATGTTATTATGAGCGAATGGGTAGTGCTTACAGTTAGTAGTTCAGATGAAAACTCTTCGGTAGTCGAGCCCTTAAACCCATTAAATAAAAAAGAAAATATGAAAGGAAAAAAAATCAAATTTTTAAATTAGGTGATTATGAAAAAACTTGTATTTATAATTTTAGCTTTCTTTATGATTTCATATTATGCTGAATCAAACGAACCTTTCGTTGTATTAGAATACAATCAATCAGTTCATTCAGAAAAAAAACTTAATAAAGAAAATATATTCATAAAAAATCAAAACCACTCGGTAGTTCATACTGTTCTTGATGGTGAATCCTTAAGTGGAATTTTGAAAAAATATTACGGAAACAGCGGGCTGAATATGAAAATATTGGAAGTTTCACTCATACAAATGAATAAACATGCATTTGTCAGGAATAATCCTCATTTTTTATTTGCAGGAAAGAAGATCAAAATTCCCTCCATTAACGAAGTAATGAATTTAGTTAAAAATATTAATAATAATCAAACTTCAAGAAGTTCCAGCAGGAACGGTCATATCTATTTTTATGGAAACTAATTTTGTCATTAAAAATCTTTTTAAGGTTATAATTATCATTATTTTATTCTTTGATTGTTCAAAAGCGTCAACAATTAGTGGTTTAGAACTAACCAATATTATTGAAGATTGGTTACAAAATCAGGGAAAGCCGGCAAATATAAGTATTTTAAAGGAGTTAAAATACCCTAAGTGTGAAAAATCAAAACTTTTGATAAATGACATCTCAGGTAATTCAAAGCTTATCAAAGTAAATTGTATAGGAGAGAACCCATGGCAATTTATTGTAAGAAACAAAATTGATAAAAATAGAAAAAAAGTAAAGGCAAAAATTGATAAACATCAAGTATTTGCCTTAAAAAAAACCAAATATAAAGGTTCTATAATACTTGAAGACGATTTGATTACATTTTCAAAAAAAAATGATAGAAGAAATATATTTATCACTGATAAATCGGATATTATTGGAAAAAAATTAAAAAAAAGTGTTAAAAATAATGTTGCACTGAAATTTAACAACTTGGAAGAAGACTGGATGATAGAAAAAAATGCAATTGTTACACTAGTGAACAACAAAAAATTTGTAACCATTAAGGAAGAAGGAATCGCATTGAATGATGCTAATTTCATGGAAAAAGTAAGAGTTAAAAACTTAAAAAGTGGTAAGATTATAATGGGATATGCAGAAAACAAAAAAAAAGTTATAATTAACCCTAAACAATTCTAAATCAGTGTCGTATTATATGTACAAGGATTAAAAATGATTGACCAAATAAAAAATAAAGCAATTAATACAAGTGTTACAAATAGTAAAAGTAACAACGATAACGCTAATATTGCAAAAACTAAAGTTCAAAGGGTTGAAAATCCAAAACAAACAAAAGTTGATGCTTATGATGGAAAGGTTTCGCAGTTCATTTCCAAGGAGAAGATTAAGAATATGTCTAAGGAACCACCAATTGATAAGGTTACAACTACAAGAATTAAAGAGGCCATTAAAAATGGAAATTACCCACTTGATTTAACAAAAGTTGCAGACGCTTTGTTCGATGCTTACAAAGAAATGAAGTAGATTACATTTTAATGAATGATAATTTAGACTCACTTTTAAACCTATTAAAAGAAGCTTCATTTTCCCAAAATTTAGATCAAATTAATACAATTCAAGAAAATTTACAGAAAATCACTCATTTGATCAAAGCTGATATTGAAAATGACAATTTAAATATTGAAGACGAAAAAATCATTGAAAAAATAAATTCAGTTAAAGACTTCATTGATTCCTTGGAAAAAAAGAATAAAACAAAACTTAAAATTTTTTCAGAATTTAATTCCTTTATTGAAAATAGAAAAATTAAATAAAGTTGTATTGTTATCAAAAATCAATATTAATATTAAATTATGAATTTTCTTAATAATTTTATTGAAAAAGACCCTACAGCCAATACATCAATCATCATAACTTTACTAACAATTTTTTTTATTATAGTTGTAATTGGGGCGTTTTATTTTGATTTTTTAAAAAATAATAAAAACTCTTTAAAAATCGATATGTTGGAGAGAGCCATTAAAGATCTAATTGAAGAATTTAGATCACAAGAATTAAATTTGTCAGAACAAAAAAAAATACTTCAGGATTACAAATATACTTTAGAAAAACTAGATTTGGAAATTTCTCGACTAGCAGATTCAAACACTGGAGATACAAATATTACCACTGCAATACAGATGGCTAATCAAGGAAAAAGTTTAGATGAAATTTCTTCTGCAACTGGTCTTAGCAATGAGGAAATAGAACCAATTTTGAAATATCACGGCAAACCTTAGTTTACATCTTAAATATTTTCTTTGAACAGTTAACAGTTTTTATTGTATTTTTAAAAAAAATTTTAACTTTTTCTCTATTTTTAAAGATATCAATATTTAGATCTAATTCTTCATTTTTTAGCGAAATCATCTCTTTATCATTATTACTAATCTTTATTTTATAATAGTAGTTTTTGAATTGAACATCTGCATATGCCCCTACTGAATCATCTTTGATTGAAATTTTATCTAAATTGAATAAATTACTTTCACACTCAATTGTTTGATACTTAAATCTGAGAAATAAATCTTCACAAGAATTTAAAAAAAATAACAAAAAAAATAAAAATAGATTTTTCATTTTGAGTATTTTTTTTTCTTGATTATCATTTTCTTGAATTTAATTTCCTTATTTTTCTTATGAGGTTTTATTATCGTTGGGCTTGATTTCTTTGTCTTTAGTACTAGTTTCGTTTTCTCCCGACTCGCCCTCCTTTGCTTTAACATCATTTTCACTGGAACTAGTCTCATTTGTTGGTTTTGAAACCTCATTCTCAGCTTTTATTTTATCTTCTGATGTTTCTTTTGACTTTTCTAAATCATTTTCTTTTTTTTCTTCTGAGGTTTCATTAGTATCATTTTTATTTTCTGTTTGTTCATCATCGGATACAGCATCCTCATGCTTTTCTAAAAGGTTCTTTGGTTTTTTATCCTCTTCTTCAGTTTCAGTCTCAGAGTTTGATTCAGTCTTAGATTTTGTTTCTGACTGAGATTCTTTATTTTCTTCATTTTTTTTTTCAATATCTGATTCAAGATGTTCTGTTTTTTTTATAGTTTTCTTTTCATCATTAATATTAGACTCTTCAACTGATTTCTTTTCTTTCTCAATTGGAGCTGCACCATCCGAATCCTCTTGAACAATTTCAGCTTTTTTAGTATTTAATAATTTTTTGCTGTCCTCTTCTTTAACATCAAGTATTACTCCCTTATCAATTTGTTTTCCATTTACCTCAGATGGTTCAAGCATTTTGACTCTGATCCATTTTTCCTCAACTTTTTCAGTTTTACCCTTCAATTCCTCTTCAACCTTGTCTTTTTCTTGTTTCTTTATTTCTTTTGGTTTTATATCTACTTTTTTTTCGTACAACAGTTCAATTTTAGATCTTATAATCTTTAATCTAGCAGCAAGTGCGCCTAGTCTTGTAACATCATCCATACTTTCATTAAGTAGTTTCTTTATTATTGAATTTACCTCTTCAAGAGGTTTGTCACCTATTTTACTAATTATCTTATCTCTGACCTTTATTACCTCTGGGTCTAATTCTGAATTAAAAGAGTTTTTTTCGTCCATAACGTAATTACCTTTCTTTTGGCATTTAATTTGCAAATTCTAAACCAAAATTAAGAAAATATTTTTAAATGGTAGATAATATTAAACAACAATTGAACGTATTGAGCAACGCTTTAAGCGTAAGAAATAGAAAACAAGAAATTCTTGCTTCTAATATTGCTAATGCTGCAACACCTCATTATAAAGCAAGAGATGTTGAGTTCGAAGTTGAGCTAGCAAGACTATTAAATGAGGGTCCACTAAAAACCTCTGACTCAAAGCACATTGGTCTTGTATCAAAAAACCTTCCTGGAAAAGTTCAGTATAGACAATCAGTAAATCCCTCAGTAGATGGAAATACTGTAGAACTTGCTGTTGAACAGATGGAATTTGCTGAAAATGCAGTCAGATATCAAACAACATTAGACTTTATTAATTCTAAAGTAAGAGGATTAATGAGTGCAATAAGAGGCGAATAATGGACATAAAAAATATATATCATATAGCACAACGAGCAATGGGAGCACAACTTGTAAGATTAAATGCAACTGCAAGTAATTTAGCTAATGCTGATAATATTGCATCTTCCCCCCAAGACGCTTACAAGCCAGTCAAACCAATCTTTGAAACAAAATATTTTGATTTAATTAGAAAAAGAGGAATTTCAACAGTAGATGCTGTAACAGTAAAAAAGATGGATATTGACCCAATTAAAGAATTTAAACCTGGCCATCCTATGGCAGATGCAGATGGCTTTATATATAGGGCACCTGTGAATATCGAAGAGGAATACGTAGATATGTTGGAAGCATCAAGACAGTATCAAAATAACGTAGAAGTAATATCAACTGTTCGAGCACTTATGCTTAAAACAGCGAGTATGGGTAAATAATAGTAAAGGGAAAATATGACAGATATATCAAAAAGTTCAGAGCAATCATTAAATAATATTTTGAATAAACTTGGTGTAAAAACACAGGATCAAGCTGCGAAAGAGGGTAAAAAAACTTCATTAGGTCAAGAAGACTTTCTAAAACTAATGACTACACAATTACAAAATCAAGACCCTTTTGCACCTATGGATAATGGTGATTTTATTGCTCAAATGGCACAGTTTTCAACTGTTACAGGAATCACTGAGATTAATAATAACCTTACAAATTTGGGTTCAAAATTAGAGCCTAATCGTGTAGCTACTGCAGCACAGTTCCTTGGTCACTCGGTATTAGTTCCTGGACAAATTGCTAGTCCAGATGACAATGGCGAGATACATGGTGTTGTTGATCTTCCAGCTTACTCAAATGATGTAGGTTTAACTTTTACAAATTCAAATGGTGAAATAGTTCATTCTATGAATCTAGGTTCACAAGAAAAAGGATTGGTTGGTTTTAGTTGGACAGATATCCCAAATGAAATTAAGAAAAATAAAACAAAATTATCTATCCAAGCATATTCTGGAAATGCTGAAGGTTCAGATGGACTTAGTACAGCAGTTTATAACAAAGTTATTGCAGCATCCGCTCCAAAAAATAGTGAAGATGTTATCTTAGAAACAAAAGATTATGGTGAAATCTCTGCTTCTGAGGCAATAAAATTTAAATCAAATAATTAATAAAATAGAGGAGAAAAAACATGTCATTTTACACAGCACTAACAGGACTTAACGGAGCACAATCAGATATTTCTGCAACGTCGAACAATATCGCAAACGTTAACACGACCGGCTTTAAAAGATCAAGAGCAGAATTTGGCGATATTTTTGCAACGTCACCATTACAGAATGCATCCTCTTCAATTGGTTCTGGTACAATTCTTAAAAGTGTTAAACAGCAGTTTACTCAGGGTAATATTACCTCATCTCTGAACGTTCTTGACATGGCGATTTCAGGGCAAGGTTTCTTCTCTTTAAAACCCTCTTTAACATCTGGACAGACAGTTTATACACGTAACGGATCATTTAACGTGAACAACGATAGATATGTTACTGATTCCTCCGGACAGTTTCTATTAACTTTCCCAGTTAACGCAGATGGATCTGTGACAGCAAAAGATTTAACAAGTGCAATTCCACTACAATTGCCAGTAACTTCAGGAACTCCAAAAGCTACTACAGCAATTGAATTAGGTGTAAACGTTTCTGCAACAAGTGATGTAATAACTGATAAAGCACAATTTGCTAGTGGTTACGTTTTTAATCCAAACGATCCAACAACTTATAATAATTCAACCTCAATAACAATTTTTGATGATTTAGGTAATCCAACAATTGCAACGATTTTCTTTATTAGAACTCAAGCTGCTTCAGCAAATGACCCAACTAATAAATATGACACAAGATTAGTGATTAACGACACCGTTATTGATCCAGATTTGGTCAAAGCAGTGAATGATACAAAACAACCAATTTTTATTGATAGATTTGGTCAACAAACAACTAAAGTTCCTGATGATAACTACTTCCTTGAAGGAAAAGGTTCAGCTCTTTACAAACTTGACGATTTAAAAACACTAGTTGATTCAACTCCTGCAAAGATTACTGGTGAATCAAGTGCATTTGACTTCGGTGAAGAAGGTGATAAAACCGTAACAGTCGTTACTGATCCTCTTCAGTTTAATTCAACAAGAGAAAGTGGTGATACCAGTTCACAGATTTACTGGGGTACAAACTTTATGACTATTAATGTTGATGGTAGTGACCAACCAGTTAATATAGATATCAGACCAGGTTCTTATAACGCAGCTCAATTAGCTTCTGAAATTCAGAGATCAGTAAATGCTGCATATGGAGATGATAAAAAAATTCAGATCGTTCAGAATGTTGATGATACATTAACAATAGATCTTCAAAAATTAAATGCTGACGGAACGTCAACTGGTTTAACAACACCAATAAGTGTTGATTTATTAGCCGATTCTTATGTATCTACTAAAGAAGGTATTGTCCTAACAGGTGCATCACCAGATTTTACTCGTGATCAGTTCTTAGCGCATACTCAGGCAAGATTAAATGATTCATTAAATACTTACGCTGTATCTGCTCAAACTGGAGCATCTGCAGGTGGCGTAGTTGATACAGCTAAAGCGTCTGCACTTGGTATTTCTAGCCAATTGTTTTACAGAGCAGCAGGTAAAGAAATGTCAACAATGCTTGAACAAAGTCAGGCTTTTGCATTTAAAAGAAATTCTTCAACCCATGCAACTGCAGCTAATAGTTTTACTGAAACTAATCAATTTCTAACTTATTCATATTTTGGAAAAAGCCCACAAGTTCATGTTTATGATAAAAAAACCGCAATGGCTATAAATCCATCTGGAGCAACAGCTAATCCAGGTAAAGCAGTATTCTATGATCAATCTGAAAACACTATAAGATTTCATTTCGGCACGACGAATCCAGCTTCAGATAGTATAGCGGCAAATTCAAAAGTACGATTAATTGGTCAGTTTTATGCAAATACTACTGACAATACTAATGGTGAGTTTATTAACGGAAGAGAATTTACTGTAACAAGTGTTGGTTCAGAAACAGTTGGCGGTAATGCTCAATATTTTATTGAATGTAGTACTGCTGGAATGAATCTACCAGATTCTGATTTTAGTATTGATTTTGCAACAGGTAATGCTGCAAACATTTATAGTACTATATCAACATCAACTGAGGCCTTCTTTGAAGGATCAGATACTGCAGCAGTTTTTAAAGGTGCAGATGTTAATTTTAGTAACAAAAAACTTGTTCTTAGAGAAATTGGAACTGCAAATAAACACTCATACACAAATAGACAAATGGTTGCTGGTAATTCAGGTAAAAACATTCTTGATAATTTTACTGAGGAGTTTACTTTAAAAGATGATAAAACAACATCTGGGACAACTCTTGATACATTCGATCTTATTGGAATTGGAGATAATGCAAGTGCTGCGACCAGAGATAATCATTTAAATGGTGATGGTTCGGCAACGGATAAAGTGCCGGCTCAAATGCAATGGGTTGACGAAAAAAACCCACCAATTGAGGTTACTTATGATGTTCTTAACCAAAGATTACAGTTTGAAGTTGATAGAAACTTAATTGGAACCGGAACAAACAGTAACTTTAATAGTTTTAAAATTTTTGGTTCATCAACTGCAACTTCCACAAATAATCTTGGAATACCTACAGCTGATGATACCTCTACAACTCTTATCAGAGGTGGTGAAAAGTTTTCTGCAGCAACTTTTGTTGCTGATGGTGCAGAAATTCAGTTAAATGATAAACGTTTTGGCATCAAAGTTGGTTATAACAGTGAATTAAAAGCCTTTGAGTTTAGTAGTGGTACAACAGGTGAAACTATCGCAGCAAATGGAGCTTTAGGTGTTACCACAGACCAAACAGCATCTGATATTGTGGTAGGTAGATATGCATTATCTACAACTGACGGATCAATTACTGATACGACTGATTTCTTCTCTGGTGATAATAACCTTCTTGGAATTGGTAAAACAAAAACAAACGCACTAAAAACTGAAGCTAAAGGATTAGCTGCTCAGCCTGCACAAGCAATTGGAGCAACTGCTACCGAGGATCTTACTCAGGTATTTAGATTGTCTAATCAGAACAATGAAAATATATTTAACGTTTCCGTTAATGGTGTTGCTGGTATTATTGAAATTCCTCAGGGTTTTTATGTTGGAACTACATTAGCCGAAGCGCTTCAACAAAGAATCAATCAAATTGAGGACACTTCTGGCACAGTTGGTGGTGGTATTACAGTCAAATATGATTCAGCTACTAATAAGTTTACATTTACAAATGGTACAACAGGAAGAGACTCAACAATTAAAGTTAGAGGAGCAACAAAATTTGGACTAGATAATGTTGATCTTGGTGTAGGTTCTGTTCCTCAAATTTATAACTTAAAACAAGCTACTAATGCTGATGGCTTAGCACTATTTGTTGACGCAGCTGGTAACAAAGTAACCACTCCCCCAGCTAACTTAGTTGAAGGATATTTTCCTTTATATATTGATGAAGGTGAGTTAACTTTTGATAAATCAGGTCGAATTGTAAGTCCAAAACAAGGTGTGCATTATGAAAAGCAAGAAGCAGGTTTTAGTATTGATCTTGATATTGATTTCACAAAGTCTACCCAGTTAGCACAACCATTCTTTGTGTCAACAGTAAATCAGGACGGTTTTACATCTGGACGTTTAGATGGTTTAGAAGTTGACGCCTCAGGTACAGTAAGAGCTAACTATACAAATGGTCAGAACAATCCACTTGGAAAAATTGTTCTTGCAAACTTTAATAACCAAAACGGTTTGAAACAGATTGGTAATGCTACATATGTTGAGACTGCGGTATCAGGTACAGCAACCGTTGGTGAAGCTGGTGCTGAGGGTTTTGGAACAGTCCTTTCTGGTTCATTGGAAAGATCCAATGTTGATATTACAGAAGAGTTGGTTAACTTAATTACTGCGCAAAGAAACTTCCAAGCAAATGCTAAATCAATTGAAACAACAGCTGCTACAACGCAAGCAATTGTAAACATAAGAATGTAATTTGGTAATATAAGGAGTAATTTTTATGGATAGAATGGCACAAACAGCATTAAACAGTTTGAAAATGTTGATGGAAAATCAAACTGCAACTGCTCATAATCTTTCAAATCTTAGCACTCCGGGATTTAGACAAGATGTTGTAACAGATTTTGGATCTATTTACCTTAATAGACAAAATGGCGTAGAACCTAGGATTGTTTCTTCCAGGAATGTTGGAGGATTTTCAATCCAGCAAGGAACTATGGATTTTACGAAAAATCCAATGGATGTTGCTATCGATGGAAACGGATATTTTATTATTCAACCAAAAAATGGCGGCAATCCATCTTTATCTAGAAGAGGTGACTTTCAGACGAATGAAAATGGAGAGTTATTAGATGGAGCTGGTAATAAAATTCTTGACGGAGGTTTAAATCCAGTTGAAATTCCAGCATTTCGAGAAATAAATATTTCTCCTCAAGGTGAAATATTTGTTCAACCAATCGGGGCTGAACCCGATGCATTACCGCAGAATGTAGCTACAATTGCTACATATGTTCCAGCTGAAGAAGATAAATTAAAAAAAACCTTAGATGGTCATATTAGAATCGAATCAGAACCAAATGAGGAAGGACTAACCGAAATTATTCCTATTGAACCAAACCAACAAGCAAAAATAGTCTCTGGATTTCTCGAGAAAAGCAACGTTAATGCCGTTGAAGAAATGGTTAACACTATAGACCAGCAAAGGAAATTTGAAATGCATGTAAAGTTTATTCAAATGGCTGAAGAACTCGATTCTGTCGGGGCGAGTCTTATGAGACTTCCTGGAATGTAATATATTTAAAATTTAATTACTTTTATGTATTAACATTCTAAATTTTTATTGTTCAACTATATTCTATTATCATTCTATCTAGAATTACAATAATGGTACCCAAAGAAAATTAAAAATTAATTCTTTTAGTTTTATTTCTTTCAATATAGTTATTAACATACGCTAGATACTATATGTTCTAGGAATTTTTCTAAATTTTAATTTTCTTGTGGGCATAAAAAGAATTTGGAAAGAATTTTGTCAACATCAATTTTTATATGTCTGGTTTCTGCAATCTTTTGGGCTTTATTTGACCTAACCAGAAAATTGAGCCTAGAAATAGTAAATGCCAAAATTTTACTTTTACTATTTTCACTAATGCAAATAATAATTTTTTCCATTTGGTGTATCAGAGAAAATTTTTCTTTTAATTTAATTTTTTATTTAATACCAGGATTCACACTAGTGCTTTTAGGAATTTTTTCCGCGTTTATTTTTCTTAAATCAATAAAAGAATCTGAGCTAAGTTTAACCATCCCTCTTCTATCTTTTTCACCTCTATTTAGTTCAATATTTGCATTTATTTTGTTAGATGAGACGCTTAATATAAAACAATATTTTGGAGTTTTTACAATAATTTTTGGAACTCTAGTTCTATATTCGGAAAAAATTGAACCGTCTTTTTTCCTTAAAAGTTTTCTAAACATAAAAAATAATTTGAGTGCCAAACTTATGATTTTAGTTTCGTTTTGTTGGAGTTTAACTCCAGTACTAGATAAAATATGTTTAAAACATAGTTCAATGAATATTCATGGATTAGTTCAGGCTATATCTACTTTTGTTATTCTTTTCTTTTTTTCATTTAGAGAAATTAAACAAATAAAGACTAAGAAATTCAAAAATCTTAAACTTATCATTGTCACTGTTAGTATTGGAGCCTTAGCAACTGTGTTACAATTTTATGCGATTATTTTAAATTTCGTTCCAATTATGGAATCAATAAAGAGAGCAGTTGGCCAATTTTGTGCTGTAGGTTTTGGAAATTTATTTTTCAAAGAAAGAGTTTCATCTCAAAAAATTATTGGTGTTTCTGTGCTTTCATTAGGTGTATATTTAATTGTTTAGATTTTAAATATAATTAAAACTTTAATCATTCAATTTTTAACAATTCTCCATTCTTATTCTTACTAAAAAATTGAGTTTTATTATAGAATCCGTTAAAGTTGGTCTTCATAGTTATTGAATAAGCACCCATATTAAATAACTCTATATAATCTCCTTCGCCTATTGAATCAGGAAGATAATAAGGACCTTTAATGAAGTCTTTAGAATCACAAGTTGGACCATAAAAACTAAAAGGTTTTAATTTCGATTTTATATCTTTCCTACCAAATAATTTTACTGGATAAATAAAATTATAAAGACCAGCATTGTTAAGTGATCCATGTATTCCGTCGTTTATATACAGTTTTCTATTTTTCCTAGAATTTACTTTAACTACTAAAGACATACATTCAGAAACAATTGATCTACCAGGTTCTGCTAATAATTTAATTTTGGAAGAATTTTTATGAAATATTTTTGAAAAACTATTATTAACAACAGACATATAAGCTTTTAATTGTGGAGATTTGTAATTCTCATAATTAGATGGAAAACCTCCACCAACATTTAGATAATTAATCTGTACTCCACTTGCTTCAACAATTTTTTTTGAATATTCTATAGCATTTTTATATGCTTTAGGATTCATACATTGTGAACCAACATGAAAACAAATTCCAATTTTTAATGATTTTTTTCTTATTATCTTTAAAAGATTTTCAGCCTCATTTCTTGACAATCCAAATTTATTTTTAAGGTTAATTACTGATGATTCCGATAAAATTTTTAATCTTAAGTGTATATTAAGATCATTGGCATAATTTGTTTCCTCTAATATTTTTTTATACTCTGAAAAGCTATCTACAGCAAAATTTTTTACATTATGAATTTTGTAAGCTTCTTTTATTGCTTCTCTTGGTTTAACTGGATTCATAAAAAAAATATTAGAAAGTGGAACAATTTTTTTTATTTTTTTTATTTCATTAATAGAGGAAACATCAAAAGAATTAATTCCATTTTTTTTCAGCAAATCAATGATTAGATCAGATGGATTGGCTTTGAATGCATAAATCACTTTACCTTTAAAATTTGTTTTAAATTCTGATATTTTTTTTTCAAGCTTCTTTGGATAAAAAATATAAAAAGGTAAATTGATTTCGCCTCCAAAAAATTGCCTAAAGTTTGATTTCATAATTAATATTTAAATAATTTTATAACCTATTTTAAAATTTAATTTTATAAAATTATTCAAATCTTATTTCTTTTTTATAAATATTAAATACAATAGCAAAATGTTGAGAATAAATGATAGAGCACCAAATTTTGATGCAGAAACTACAATAGGAAAACTTAATTTTCATGATTTTTTAGGAAGTTCATGGGGGATTCTGTTTTCTCATCCCAAAGACTTCACTCCAGTCTGTACAACTGAATTGGGTTATATGGCACAAATAGAAGAAGAATTTAGCTCAAGAAACTGTAAATTAATTGGACTTAGTGTTGATTCAGTTGATGATCACTTAGCATGGAAAAAAGATATTGAAGAAACTCAAAACGCTTCCGTTAAATATCCTTTAATTGCTGATCAAAACCTTAAAATAGCAAAACTCTATAATATGTTACCTGCTGAAGAAATAGATGATGGAAAAAGAACTGCCTTAACAAACGCTACAGTTAGATCTATTTTCTTAATTGATCCAGATAAAAAAATCAGAATGATGTTAACTTATCCTATGACTACTGGAAGAAATTTTGATGAAATTATAAGGGTTTTAGATTCAATTCAACTTAGTAGTAGGCAAAAGGTTGCAACTCCTGCAAACTGGAAAAAGAGTGATGAGGTTATCATAGTTCCTGCAGTTTCAGACGATGAAGCCAAAAAATTATTTGGTGATTTTAAAACAATTAAACCCTATTTAAGATACACTAAAGTCGATTAGACAAAGTTGAACATTTTTTTGAGCAGTATTTTACTTTTTCCCAATCTCTTTCCCACTTTTTTCTCCAAGTAAAGGGTTTCTTGCAAACCATGCATATTTTTGATGGGATATAAAATTTATTCATTCTTGTTTAATAAGTTCTTATTTTTTAAGAATAAAAAGTAAGCCACTATCTCATATAATAAATGCAAAAAGAAAAAACAAAACTTTATCCTAAATAAATAGTATAAAAATCTATATTTTGGAATATTTTTCCAAATTTCTAGAAAGGCAGATGCACCCTCTAAAAGTTGTCCATCCTTGATAACATGAATTCTTCTAATTAATTGTTTCAATGACTTACTAGTTGTCTTTATGGCATGATCATTGTCAATAATATCTATCCACAAAAAAGAATTATCCGAATGCTTTTTATAGTGATTGATCTCCGTTTTACATAATTTACATGATTTATTATAGAAAACTTTAATTTTCATATGTATTTGCTTTCAAGAATTTATCCGCAGATTCAAAAATTTTCTGTTTTCTTTCGTCTTTCATTTTCTCCAGAACTCTAACCATCATTGATAATCTAGGATTTTTTAAAAAAAAAAGTTTGTTTTTTTCTATAAATTTCCAATACAGACCATCCATAACATCACACCATGGTCCTTTTTTAAAATGCATCATTTTTAAGAAATAAGATGAACCACAAATATATGGTTTTGTTGCAAATATACCTCCATCGCTGAACAAACCCATACCATAAACATTTGGAGACATCACCCAATCAGATGAATCAATAAACATTTCCATAAACCACTTAAAAACAACTTTAGGTTTAATCTCACATAAATTCATTATGTTACACAATATCATTAATCTTTCGATATGATGTGTCCACCCATACTTAACAGCATTTCTTATTGAATAATCAAGTGGTTCTAAGCCTGTTGTAGCTTCATACCAAGTACTCTTCATTTTTCTATTGTGACCAAAAAAATTGTTGTTTTCTAATTCCTTGTCAAAATTTTGATAAATACCTCTCATAAATTCTCGCCACCCAATTAATTGACGAACATAACCTTCTATGGAGTTAAGCTTTTTTATAGGAAATTTTTTGATTTTACTCAAAATTTCTTGCGGTGTTACTAAACCAATGTTTATGTATGGACTTAGAGAGGAATGAAATAAAATGTTATCTCTTTTATCAACCGCATCTTCATAATCACCAAAATATTCTAACTTTTCTTTTATAAAATAATCTAGATTTTTTAGCACATCTTTTCTTGTAGTACATGCCCAAAAATCTTTTGTGTCTCCAGGGTGACTGGAGAATTTTTTTTCGATTAGATCTTTTAAATCCTCAGTATGTTTAGTCCTTATTGGTAAAAATTTTTTAGGTAAATCAATTTCCTTTGGAAGTTTTTTTCTATTTTCCTCATCAAAACTCCATTTTCCACCGATTGGTTTATCATCATCATCAACTAAAATTTTATTTTTAATTCTTTGATTCTTGTAAAAATTTGCCATGAAAGGTTTCTTTACATTTCCAAGATACTCTTTAAAAGCTGATCTTGAGTTTAGGAACATAGGAGATTGAATATAATTAACATTGACTTCCTTCTCTATTTTTGAAAGTAAATTTTTTTCAAATTCTTTATCTTCAATTTCATACATTGATATCTCTGAAATATTTCTTTTTTTTACTTCTTTTAATATTTTTTTCGGATAATCTTGGGAAAAATCTGGCTCATCAATTTTTTTATACACAATTTCAAAGTTACTTTTTTGTAATTCATCGCAAAATGATCTCATAGAAGACAAAAAAAGTAAGATTTTTTGTTTATGATGTTTTTCATATGTACATAAACCTTTGTCTTCACAAAGAAAAAAAATATGATTATCTTTATAACTTTCATAGTGACTTAAATTAAAAAGTTGATTTCCCAAAACAATAAATAATTTATTTTTCATAATTCACAGTCTTTAGTGAGGAAAATGCATTTAATGCTTTTTCTCTAGATTGTTTAATATCTACGATAGGATAAGGATAATCTATTCCGATTTTAAAACCAATTGAATCACTTACATCAATAGGACAAAGCCATGGTTCAAAAATATATTTTGTTGGAATATTTTTTAATTCGGGTACAAATCTCTTTATGTACTCCCCAGTGGGATCAAATTTTTTTGCCTGTGTTATTGGGTTAAATATTCTAAAATACGGTGCTGCATCTGTTCCAGTACCGGCAACCCATTGCCAACTTGCTGAGTTGCTTGCATAATCTGCATCACACAAACAGTCCCAAAACCAATGTTCACCATTATGCCAATGTAAAAGCAAATTTTTGACTAAGAATGATCCAGTAATCATTCTCAATCTATTATGCATATAACCTGTTTCCCATAACTCTCTCATTCCAGCATCTACAATTGGATAACCAGTTTTTCCCCTTCTCCAACACTCAAGATAATTATTGTTTTCATCCCATGGAAAGTTCTCAAATTTAGTTTGTAAGTTTTTAGATTGTATCTCTGGGAAATGATACATTAGATTGTAAAAGAACTCTCTCCAACCTAATTCGCTCTTAAATATATCAATATTTTCCTCACTAACATCAGGTCTAACTTTTTCTGCTTCGTACCATAACTGGTTTGCAGAGATTTGTCCCCAATGGAGATATGGTGACAATCTGGAGACATTTTTTTTGTTAGGAAAATTTCTACCTTCTGAATAATCCTTAATTCCTTCAGAAAAGAAAGATTTCATAATATTATAAGCATGTGATTCTCCAATTTTCCATTTATGAATTAATTTTTCTTCCCATGAGATCTGTTTTCTTAAATGAAGATCTTTTACATTAATAGATTTCATAGTGTGATTAAAAAACGATATTTTTTGTGATTCCGGCTTTCGAGGTAATTTGTAATTTAGGCAACCTCTTCGGTAAAATGGAGTAAAAATTTTGTATGGAGATCCATCATTTTTTGTGATTTCCCATGGCTCCCAAAGTAAAGATGCATTAAATGTCTTAACATTTACCTTTTTTTTTAAATTAGATTTAAGTTTAAAATCTCTTTTAATTCTCCAAGGTTCATAACATCTATTCCAGCAAACCTTTTTCACATTGAAATTATTAAATATTTCGTCAAAAATCTTTTGAGGATCTCCCTTGAATATCAATAACTTATTATCCAGTTGTTCATTTAAATAATTCAAAGATTCATGCAACCAAACTTTTCCAGCAGAGCCCAACTGTCTATCACAGTTTATTTCATCATAAATAAAAATACAGACAATGTTATCACCGTTAGTAGATAAATAATTTAAAGACGGATTGTCGTTAATTCTTAAGTCTTGCCTGAACCAATGTATTGAAAATTCTTTATTCATTAACTTTTTTGTATATGTTAAAAAAAATACCAAATATAATATGTAAAATTAATTTTTTTTTTTTCAATGTTAAGAACAATCCTTGAATCCTCATACATTATTTCGATAACATATTTAATTTATTTTTATTATAAATTATTTAAAAATGTAGTTTTTCTCAGAAGACAGTCCAAGATAACTATTGGTTTTAAGAATAAGAAACTAGAAAGAGCTATCAGGGCTCATTCAAACTTTTGTGAAACAGTTCCCTTTATTTTACTAATAAGCTTTATTCTTTATTTTAATAATCTACTCTTCTTTTGTGTACCCATGTTAATATTATTAGCTGTCGGGAGAACCATACACGGTAATGCCATATCCAGCATTAATGAGAAAATTGAACATAGAAGAATTGGAATGAGATTGACAATGTATTCACTTTTTATAGGATTAGGTGGGTTATTTTACTATTTAACTCAATTAATTTACTTTTCCTTTAAAACATTTAAAAATACCACTTTTCTACCACAAATTATTTAAATAAGTCTTATTTTTACTGGATTTTTTAATAATATAATACCATTTTACAGTGTTTTTTTTGGCGGAGAGGATGGGATTCGAACCCACGATAGATGTTGCCACCTATAACGGTTTAGCAAACCGTCGCCTTCAGCCACTCGGCCACCTCTCCTAAATCTTTTTCAACTTCTCTTTAAGAATTTTATTTACCACAGTTGGATTCGCTTTGCCCTTGGATAACTTCATAACTTGTCCAATAAAGAAGCCAAATAATCTATCTTTACCTTTATTATATTCATCTACCATTTTTGGATTTTCTTGTAAAACCTTGCTAATAAAATTATTTATTTCTGATTCATCTGAAACCTGAACTAGTCCCTTTTTTTTAATGAAATCTTTAGCGCTTTCTTTTGATCTTATATAATCCTCAAAAACTTCCTTCGCTTGCCTGTTTGAAATGGTCCCATCCATTATTAGGTCTATAAAATTTCCTAGTTTTTCTGTTGTAACTTTGGATTCAATTATCGTTTTATCTATTTTCTTTAGATATGAAAATAATTCACCAGTAATCCAACTTGTAACAAATTTTGGGTCTCTTTTATGTACAATTTTTTCAAAGAAATTTGCTGTTTCTTTGTCATTTGATAGTATTTCAGCATCATATTCATTTAAATTTAATTCTTCCATAAATCTAATTTTTTTTTTATCCGGTAATTCTGGCAATTTCTTTTTTAATTCCTCAATTGTATTACTTTCAATCATCAGTGGCGGAAGGTCTGGATCCGGAAAATATCTATAATCATGAGACTCTTCTTTTCCTCGCATTGATCTAGTTTCAATTTTATTAGGATCAAATAGTCTTGTTTCTTGAGTAATGCTTTGTCCTTTTTCAAGAATTTCTACTTGTCTTTTAGCTTCGTATTCAATTGCTTGTTGAATAAACTTGATTGAATTTACATTTTTGATTTCACATCTTGTCCCCATATTCTCACCAAAAGGTCTTACTGACACATTAACATCAGCCCTCAAATTTCCTTTTTCCATATTACCGTCACAACTTCCAACATATTTTAGTATACTACGAAGCTTCTTTACATATTCAGCTGCATCGGATGGACTCCTCATATCTGGCTCTGATACAATTTCCATTAATGCACAACCAGATCTATTTAAATCAATATATGAATTTTTTATATCTTGATCATGTAAACTTTTTCCAGCATCTTGCTCAAGATGTAATCTTGTTATACCAATTTTTTTTTGCTTACCCTCACTCTCAATAAAAATAAAACCTTTACCAACTATAGGATAATCAAATTGAGAGATTTGATAACCTTGAGGTAAGTCAGGATAAAAGTAATTTTTTCGATCAAAAACAGACATTTTATTTATTTCTGCATTTAAGCTTAAACCAGTGAGTACAGCTTGTTCAACACAATATTCATTGATAACTGGAAGTGCTCCTGGCATTCCACAGTCAACCAAATCAACTTGAGAGTTTGGTTCTCCACCCCAACTTGTAGGTGCTACAGAAAAAAGTTTTGATTTTGAACTTATCTGGGCATGTACCTCCAAGCCCAAAATAACTTCCCATTTATTTTTTTCCCCTTGAATAAAGTATTCCATTAAAACTCTCTAAACCTTTCTATTAAGCTACCTGCAGCGAGAACAGAAATTTCATCAAATGGTTTTCCAATTACTTGCAAACCAATTGGGAGCATCTCATTGTTAAAGCCTGCTGAAACTGAAATCGCAGGCAAACCAGCCAAACTAGCAGGCACAGTTAGCACATCGTTTAAATACATTTCAATTGGGTCAGTCTGTTTTTCCCCAATAGGAAATGCTACATTTGGAGTGGTTGGGGTTAAAATCAAATCACAAGATTTGAAGGCTTTTTCAAAGTCATTAGATATTAACTTTCTCACTTTCAATGCTTTTAAATAATAAGCATCATAATAACCCGCTGACAAAACATAGGTACCAATCATAAGTCTCCTTTTTACCTCTTTTCCAAAACCAATGGCTCTAGTCTTTGAATATAAGCTATTAATATTTGGTTCATTAGATCTAAAACCATATCTTATTCCATCATATCTTGCCAGATTAGCTGACGCCTCTGCAGGAGCAATAATGTAATATGTTGGCAGAGCAAATTCAGTGTAAGGAAGAGAAATTTCAACTATCTCTGCACCCTCAGATTTAAACCATTCAGTTCCATTTTTCCACACTTTCTCAATATTTTCATTTAATCCTTTAATTGAGTATTCCTTTGGTATTCCAATCTTTTTACCTTTTAAATTAAATTTTTTAAAATCTAGGAAGTTAGGGATTTTTTTTTTTGAACTTGTTGAATCTTTTTCATCACTACTAGCCATACATTGAAGCATCAATGCAGCATCTTCTACAGATTTAGTAATTGGACCTGCCTGATCTAGTGATGAAGCAAAAGCTATCATTCCAAACCTTGAACATCTTCCATATGTTGGTTTTAATCCTACCAAACCACAAAAAGAGGCTGGTTGTCTTATTGAACCACCAGTATCTGAACCTGTAGCAGCCAAACATAATCCACTGGCTACTGCAGAAGCTGAACCGCCAGATGAACCTCCAGGAACCAGTCTTTTATTTTTGTCAGACTTCGGTTTAAGTGGGTTCAAAACATTACCAAAAAAACTTGTTGTGTTCGCTGAACCCATTGCAAATTCATCCATATTAGTTTTACCTAGCATTACAGCTCCTGAATCCCACAAATTTTTGGAAACTGTCGACTCGTAGAATGGCACAAAATTTTCTAAGATTTTTGAACCTGCAGTTGTTTTAACACCATTCGTACAAAATAAGTCTTTCATGCCAATTGGGATGCCTTCTAATTGTCTGTTGGAATTTTTCAGTATCCTTTCATCAGATTCTGCAGCCTTCTTAAGCGCTATTTCAAAAGTTTTTGTAATAAAACAATTTAACTCATTGTTTTTTTGAATTTTTTCTATGAAAAATTTTGTTAGCTCAACAGATGTAAAATCTTTTTTTCTTAATCCTGAAATAGCAGATTGAATAGTTAGTGAGGAGTAGTCAGTCACTCTATTACCTTTGGTACAACAAAAAAACCAGAGGAGTTTTCTGGTGCATTCTTGAGAATTTCTTCACTAGTAAAATTTGATTTTGGATCATCTTTTCTCATAAACATTGATTCATTAAACACTGATAACATCGGTTCAATGTTTTCCGTATCAACTTTTTTTAGATCGTCAACCCAACCTAAAATATTATTTAATTCAGAAATGAGAATTTTCTCCTCGTTCTGAAGAATTTCTATTCTCGCTAAAAGTGCTACTTTTTTTACTGTTGAATTATCAATAGACATAAATATTAAACTAGATTAATTTATAAATAACATCAGGTATGCTTGTTCGCAATATAAAAGAGTTTAAAAAATTAACTTATCAAAAAAAAATAATTTGTTTTGATTATGGAAAAAAAAAAATTGGTGTAGCCATCTCTGACGAAAATCATAAAATTAGCATGCCAATGTGTATAATTTTTAAAAATAAAGAGTATAAAAAAAAAATTAAAGAAATTATTTTCAGTTATAATATTGGTGGGATATTAATGGGTTTACCAATCAATGAGCCTGGTAGAAGCAACAAAATGAGTCAGTCAATTAAAGATATAACAAAAGGTATAGATTTATATATTAAAAATAATAATCTAGAGATTCCAATTTTTTTTTGGGATGAGAGTTTTACAAGCATAGAAGCAGAAACTAAAACAAAGGATTTATTCAATAATACGAAAAAACAAAAGGCATCAATAGATAAATATGCTGCTCAAATAATTTTAGATGATTTTTTAAAAAATACTTAGTAATGAATAAAAAAATAAAGCAACCTCTCGAGGGTATAAATGTCCTAGACTTAACTAGAGTTCTTGCTGGACCAACATCAACTCAAGTTTTAGGCGACCTTGGTGCAAATATAATCAAGATTGAAAGACCAGTAACTGGCGATGATTCAAGAAATTTAGGACCACCTTATTTGGATAAAAATACAAAAAATCCAATGGAGAGTTCTTATTTTTTAAGTGTTAATAGAAACAAAAAATCAGTAGCAATTGATTTAACCTCCAAAGAAGGCCAGGAGTTGACAAAGAAATTAGTAAAAAAATGTGATGTTTTAGTTGAAAATTTTAGGGCAGGTAATTTAAAACAATACGGTTTGGATTATTCAAGCATTATAAAGATAAATCCAAATATTATTTATTGCTCAATTACTGGATTTGGACAGAATGGTCCATATGCAAAAAGAGGTGGATATGATTATTTAGTTCAAGCAATGGGTGGTATCATGAGTATTACTGGTGAAGAAAATGGAAATCCGACAAAAATTGGAGTTGGAGTTTCTGATATAATTACAGGTCTATATTCGAGCATTGCAATTTTAGCTGCGCTGCGTTTCAAACAAGAAACTGGACATGGCCAACATTTAGACATATCACTGATGGATTCTCAAGTTTCATGGCTAAGTTATGTTGCACAAAATTATCTAGTATCAGGCATTATTCCCAAAAGAATTGGCAATGATCATCCATCAATAGTTCCATATCAAACCGTGGAAGCTAAAAATGGTTTGATGGTTCTTGCGATTGCAAACGATCGACAATTTAGTAATTTTTGCAAATTTGCAAAAATTGAACATATTTTTAAGGATTTAAAATTTAAGACTAATTCATCTAGAGTAAAAAATAGAAATGCTTTAAACAGAATTATAAATAAGACAATAAAAGAAAAAACAATCAACCAATGGGTTAAGGGATTAACAAAAGTAAACGTACCCTGTGGTCCAATAAACAATATAAAACAAGTTTTTAATGATCAACAAGTTAAGTATAGAAATATGATTGTCACAATGAACCACCCAAAAGCAAAAAATAAAAAAATAAAGTTAGTTGGAAGCCCCATGAATTTTTCAAAGTCTAAAATAAAATATAAAAAATCTCCTCCATTACTCGGTGAAGATACTGCAGAAGTACTAAAAACTTTTCTTAAATTATCAGAAAAAGAAATTAAGACACTAAAGAAAAAAAAGATAATTTAAATAGAGTATTGAACAATTAAATATAAGCTATAATATTCAATTTTAATGAATGGGATAGACAAACTAAAAAATTATCCTCATAAGCATTTGCTTGGAATTGAAGGACTTCTACCAAATTCATTAAATTTCTTATTAGACTTATCCCAAAAATATGTAAAGTTTTTAGAAAAAAATAGTAAAAAACTAGATTATTTAAAAAATAAAACATGTATTAATTTATTTTTTGAGAATTCAACTAGAACAAGAACATCATTTGAACTTGCAGGAAAAAAACTAGGTGCAGATATGCTTAATATTTCCGTTGGAACCAGTTCTATAAAAAAAGGTGAAACATTAATTGACACTGCAATGACACTAAATGCAATGCAACCTGATTTAATTGTTGTGAGACACAATGATGCTGGTGCAGTAAAACTTTTATCAGAAAAGGTAAATTGTGGAGTAATAAATGCTGGAGATGGACCTCATGAACATCCTACTCAAGCACTTCTCGATGCACTTACTATTCTTAGTAGAAAGAAAACTATTGCAGGACTTAAAGTTGCTATTTGCGGTGATATTATGCACAGCAGAGTAGCTAGGTCAAATATCCATCTTCTCAATACCCTGGGAGCTGAAGTAAGGGTAATTGGACCCGCAACATTGATTCCAAAAGAAATAGATTCATTAGGAGTAAAAGTCTTTTACAATATGAAGGATGGATTAAAAGATATTGATATCATAATAATGTTAAGACTTCAGTTGGAAAGAATGTCGGGATCTTTTGTACCTTCAATCAGAGAGTATTTCAGATTTTATGGTTTAGATAGAGAAAAATTGAATTATGCCAAACCTGATGCTCTAATTTTACATCCAGGACCTATGAACAGAGGGGTAGAAATTGATACAGAGTTAGCTGATGACTTAGACAGATCAGCAATATTTGATCAAGTAAGAATGGGAGTTGCAGTTCGAATGGCATGTTTGAAAGCGTTGGTAAAAAAATGAATTTTAATAATCTGTTCAATAACAAAAAAGAATCAAATAATTATCTACTAAAAGGTGGAATGATTATTGACCCTAATGAAAAAGTTGTAAAAAAAAAAGATATTCTAATTAAAGGTAAAATTATTTCCAAGATTAATGAAGAAATAGTTTGTAAATCTGATGATTATATAAAAATTGATTGTAATGGTTTATACATTTGTCCGGGTATCGTTGATATGAGAGTTAATCTTGGTGAGCCGGGCCTCGAACACAAAGAAACTATTAAAAGTGCCTGTAAAGCTGCCGCAAGTGGAGGAATAACATCGATGATATGTATGCCAAACACATCACCCGTAATTGACCAACCCGCTATTATCCAAAGTATTCAGAGGAAAGCAAGAGAAGTTGCTCTCACAAAAGTTTTCTGTACTGGCTCGTTGACCAGAGGTACTAATGGAGATGAAATATCTGAATTACAACTAATGTTTGAGTCGGGAGCTGTTGGTTTCACTGATGGAAATAAAAGTATTGCAAATGCAAGAATTATGAGAAGAGCACTAAATTATGTAAAATCTTTTAACGGATTAATTATTCAGCATGCTGAAGAACAAGAATTAAGCAAAAAAGGGATTGCAAATGAAGGCGAAGTAGCTACGAGATTGGGACTGACTGGAATCCCAAGTTATGCTGAAGCTATGATAGTTCAAAGAGATTTATGGTTAGTTAAAGATACTAAATGCAGATATCATGTTAGCCATATTTCCACAAAAGAAACAGTTGAAATAATTCGTAATGCCAAAAAGTCAGGTATAAATATAACATGTGATACCGCACCACCATATTTTCTTCTAAATGAACTTGCAATAGAAAATTACAGAACATTTTCAAAGCTTTTACCGCCTCTGAGGACGGAAGATGACAGAAAGGAAATTATTAAAGGGATACTTGATGGAACAATTGATGCTATCGTATCAGACCATACTCCTCAAGATCAGGATGCAAAAAGACTTCCTTTCAATCAAGCAGAATTTGGTGGTGTAGGACTTGAAACGCTTTTACCTTTAACTTTAAGTTTAGTAAAAAATTATGATTTAGACTTGATAAGTGCAATCTCATTGATAACAAAAAATCCATCAGAAATTTTAGGGCTTAATGTAGGAAGTTTAAAGATTAACAATGAAGCAGATATAACAGTATTTGACTTAGATAAACCTTGGAAAGTTAAGCCAGAAAAATTCCATAGTAAATCAAAAAATTCACCATTTGATAGTCTTTTAGTTCAAGGAAAAAACCTAATGACTTTTGTAAGAGGTAGACTTGTTTATAACTTTAAATAATCTTAATATAATTATAGCTTGCTACTTAATAGGTTCTATTCCATTCGGATTATTAATCTCCTACTTATTAAAAAAACAGGATCCTAGGTTACATGGTTCAAAAAATATTGGAGCTACAAATATTCTAAGAACAAGTGGGTGGAAATTAGGTTTACTAACATTATTTTTTGATATTTTAAAAGGATACATTCCAATTTTTTTTTTAAAATATTACAGTATTTCAGTGGATTATATAATTGTTTCTATTTTTCTCGGCCATTTATTTCCAGTTTGGTTAAAATTCAAAGGAGGCAAGGGTATAGCAGTAATAATTGGTTGTCTGGCTGCTTATAATCTGCATTACGGCCTTTTTTTTGTATTTATGTGGTTAACTCTTGCCGCTGTAACTAGGTACTCATCATTGTCAGCTCTTATTGCTTCTTCGGGAACACTTGTTCTAATGGGAATAAACGATGATCATTTGTTTTTACCAATGATTGGCATTGTAGTGATGATTTTTTTCAAGCATATTTCAAACATAAAAAGATTATTGAGCGGTGAAGAATCAAAAATAATTTTAAAAAAATAAATTTTTTTTTGACTTTTAATATTAAAAAATATAGTAAATTTCATTGTTATGAAAATTCCTGAGAATGCAACAAAAGGTTTTGATAAACTATTAATTGTAGAATCACCAGCAAAAGCTAAGACTATCAAGGGTTATCTTGACAAATCATTTGAGGTGGTTTCTAGCATTGGACATTTCAGAGACCTCCCTCAAAAAGGTATAGGAATTGAGGAAGATGATAACTTTACCGTAAATGAGTGGATTGTAGATAAAAAAAAAGCAGATCCAATTCTAAAAAATATTAAAAAAGCAAAGGAAATCTTTCTTGCGCTGGATCCAGACAGAGAAGGTGAAATGATTGCATGGCACGTTGTTGAACTTTGTAAAGAAAAAAGACTTATTAAAAATAAAATCTTCAAAAGGATTGAGTTCTCAGCTATCAGGAAGGAAGATATCTTAAAGGCTATAAATGAACCCAGAGACATTAATCAAAATCTTGTTAACGCGGCAATAACAAGAAGATTCTTAGATAAGTTTTTTGGATATAAAATTTCGCCGATAACCACTAGAAGAACAATTTTTGGAAAATCAGCAGGAAGAGTGCAATCGCCGACATTAGGAATTTTGTGTGCAAGAGAAAAAGAAATTGATCTTTTTGTACCTGAAGAATTTTGGGACTTAATTATAGAATTAAGTGATGATAATGGAAATATAATTCAATGTGATCTTGTCAAGGATGGTGAAAAAAAATTTGGCAAGCAAACTGTAAAAACTGAATCTGAAGCTAATTTATTAAAAGAAAAAATATTAAATCTTTCTTTCTCTATAGATGAGGTCGTTAAAAAAGAAAAAAATAGAAACCCTTACTCTCCTTTTTCAAACTCTCTGTTGTTACAGGATGCTTCGTCCAGATTAGGATTTAGTCCTAAATATACAAATACCCTCGCACAACAACTCAAAGATGGTATATCAAATTTAGGAGCACTAATAACATATCATAGATCAGATTCTAATAAGATGAAAAAAGAAGAAGTACAAAAACTTAGAACTCTTATTAGGGATCAACTTGGAAATAATTACCTTTCAACTAATGAGATTGACCACAAAGAAAAATCAAAATTTGTTCAACAAGGTCATGAAGCAGTTACTCCAACACAATTAACAAGGAAACCTGAAGATGTTAAAAGTATTTTAGATGCTGACCAACATAAGTTGTATGAGTTAATTTGGAAAAGAACAGTAGCTTCTCAAATGTCACAGAGTAAGAGTTTGGAAACCACATATCTTCTAAATGGTGGCGGTATTTCATTAAAAGCAACAGGATCCATTCAAATTTTTGATGGATTCAAAAAAGTTTACAATTATTCTGAAAAGAAAGAAAAGTCACAAGATCTACCAAACCTGAAAAATGGAGATAAATTAAATATCACCAAAGTTGAAGCAAAACAAAATTTCACCAAACCTCCAAACAGATTTTCAGAGGCTGGGTTAATAAAAAAATTAGAGGAATTAGGAATTGGTAGACCCTCTACTTATGTCTCTATTTTTACAAAATTAGAGGGCAATTCATATATCTCTGTTAAAAACAAGTCTTTGATACCTACTTCAAGAGGAAAAATACTATCTAAATTCTTAGATGGCTTTTTTTATAAGTTTGTAGACTATCAATTTACTGCTGATTTAGAAGAACAATTAGATAAGATTACGGAATCCAAATCAAATTGGAAGGAAACTCTAAAACAATTTTTAATATTACTTAACTCAACAGTAAATAATGTTGAGGGAAAAAGTATCACTGAAGTTATTAATAAAATTAATGAACTAAGCCCTGAAATCCTAAAAAAAAAAAATTGCCCAAAATGTAAAGAGGGTGAATTGACGATAAAATTTGCATCAGCAGGACCATTTCTTGGATGTACAAAATACAGCAAGGAATCTTCTGGATGTAAATATAGTTCAGCAATTGGTGACGATGCAGATAATACAGATCTCTCTGGTGATGGAAAAAAAATAGGAAAACATCCAGAAACTGGTTTCGAAATATTTCTAAAAATTGGAAGATATGGAAGATATCTTGAAATGAAAATTCAAGCTGGTGAAACTACTAAACTTAAAAGAACAAGTGTTCCTAAAAAATTAGGTAACGAAGAATTAGATATCGACAAATCTGTTAAATTATTACAACTTCCAAGAGTTGTTGGTATATTTCCGGAGACAAAAAAAGAAATTATTGCTGCAATTGGTCCATATGGTCCTTATTTGAAACACGAAAAAAGATTTGTTTCTTTAAAAGAAGACGATGCCTCTGAAATTGGAATTAACAGAGCCATTGAATTAATCCAGAAAAATATTGATGAAAAAAAGGAGATAATAATAGGAACACACCCAGATTCAAATGAACAGATTATTCAAAAAAAAGGGATAAAGGGAAGATCAGATTATCTGTCTCACAAAAAAAAGAATTTTCCAATACCAAAAGATTTAAAAGATAAAAAAATATCCCTTGAAGAGGCGTTAGGGATAATAAATAAAGTAAAAAATAAAAAAGAAACAAATTGAAAATAAAAAATAGAAAAAATAATTTAAACTTGAAGGATATAATTGAAAAAGAAATTAAAGAAAATTCTATCAGACAGTATTTTCCAAATTCGTTTAAACCCATTCTAGAAAAAGTTGTTAAAAAGAAAATTTCTGATCACAAAGATTTTACTGATATTCCTTTTGTAACTATCGATGGAATTGATAGTAAAGACTTTGATGATGCTGTTTGGGCAGAGGATAACAAAGATTCTTCGAGAATTATGATAGCAATAGCTGATGTAAGTTATTTTATTGAAAAAAATGATCCCCTTGATGTAGAAGCTAAAAAGAGAGGTAACTCATTTTATTTTCCAGATAGAGTTATTCCAATGTTCCCCGAGGAAATATCCAATAATATTTGTTCATTAGTTCCAAATCAAGAAAGAGCCTCAATAATTGTTGAGATCGAAATTAAACATTTTAAAGTAACTAAATTCGATATTCATAGAGCAAGAATCATTTCTTCGGCAAGACTTACATACGAAGAGGTAGATAATATTTATAAAAATAATTTAAGGCAAGACAAAAACTTTAAGCTTATAACGAATTTGTTTAGAACATATGAAAAATTAAAAATAATGTCGAAAAATAGAAGTAAGATTAATTTTTCATCTGATGAATTTCAAATTATTATAAATGCAGGTAATGATTTTATTTTGAAAAAAAAAAAAAGATTAGAGTCTTATAAACTTATTGAGGAGTTTATGATTATAGCTAACGAAACAGTAGCCAAATATCTTAAAAATAACAATTTAAATTCAATTTATAGAAATCACGAAAAACCAAAGCTTGAAAAAATAAAAGATTTAAAAAAATTATTAATAAAGAATAACATTTACAAAAATGAAAAATTTAATACTCAAAAAGATTTTGTTAACATTTTAAATAGAATAAAAAAATACAATTCATTTATTAATGATTTTTTACTAAGAACTCAGTCTAAAGCAAACTATAATAACAAAAATAGTGGTCATTTTGGTCTTGGATTAGATTATTATACACATTTTACCTCACCAATTAGGAGGTACTCTGACTTAAATGTACATCGCGACCTCATAAATCACTTCTTTCAAAAAAAAAAAAATAATTATGAAAATAATCTGACAGAACATTTAACGTTTCAAGAAAAAAAATCTGAGTCTATAGAAAGAAAAATTATGGAACGAGCTTGTAGCTTATACCTTAAAAATAGTAAAAAAAGATTTTTTATGGGAATTATTGACGGCATTGAATCATTCGGAATATTTATTAAAGCCATAGATTTACCATTTTCCTGTCTTGCAAGGTCTAGAAACCAAATAGTAAATAAAATTAATTACGAGCTTGGACAAAAAGTATCTTTTAGAATTAGACGTAATGACATATTCTCTGGGAAAATATTAGCAGATAATGTCAAAATTATAAATTGATATAATGGATAAGTTTATTCTTATAAAAAGAGGATTTAGGAAAAGATGCCCACATTGTGGCAAATCACCCATCTTTAAGACTTACATTAAAACATTTAAAAAATGCAAGAAATGTGGAATATTACTATCAGAATATAAGTCTGATGATGGACCTGCTTATATAACAATCTTTGTTGTTGGCCATATTTTAATACCCATGATTTTACTTGTTGAAAAACATTTTAGTCCCCCTCTTCTTTTTCAAATGTTATCTTGGCCATTTTTGACAATCATTTTGTGTCTTTGGTTTCTTCCTAGAATAAAAGGGGCGTTTATAGGAGTTCAAATTTTTTTAGGCGACAAGTCACGTAAAACTTGACAGATAGATTAATATTTATATAACACTCAGTATGGCTAAATCAAACACTATTCAAGTTAAAATGGTTAGCACCGCAAACACTGGTTACTTTTACGTAAAATTTAGAAATCCTAAATCAATGAATGAGAAACTTGAGTTAAAAAAATACGACCCTAAGGTTAGAAAACACGTGATTTTTAAAGAACAGAAAATTAAGTGATTTTATCTTTTTTCACGTTAATCCCTAGTTCCTTCAAATGTTGTTCAGAAATACTTGATGGTGATTTCAGCATAAGGTCCTCAGCTTGTTGATTCATTGGAAAAGCAACAACCTCTCTGAGATTTTCTTCATCAGATAATAGCATTATGATTCTATCAATTCCTGGAGCAGACCCTCCATGAGGAGGAGCACCAAATTTAAAGGCATTAAACAAAAATCCAAATTTACTTTTAAGCTCCTCTAAACTATAACCAGCAATTTCAAATGCTTTTATCATTATTTCTGGTTTGTGATTTCTTATTGCACCAGATGATAATTCAATGCCGTTACAAACAATATCAAATTGCCAGGCTAATACGTCCAATGGATCTTTTTCTGTTAGTGCGTTCATTCCACCTTGAGGCATAGAAAAGGGATTATGACTAAAATCAATTTTTTTTGTTGTAGAATTAATTTCAAACATTGGATAATCAACGATCCAACAAAACCTAAAACTGTCCTTTTCCAATAAATCTAATTGGCTACATAATTCGTTTCTTGCATGGGAGGCAAATCTCGATGCATCACTTTCTTTATCAGAAATGAAGAAAACTGAATCTCCATTCTCTAAACCCACATTATGTGCTAGTTTTTCTAAATTTTCATTTTTCAAGTTTTTTGCAATTGGACCTTTGAATTCATTATCACTAAATATGATGTAACCAAGTCCTTTCTGTCCATTATTTCTTGCCCAATCATTTAATTTGTCAAACCATGCTCTTGGTTTTTCTGCTGATTTTGGAGCTTTTATTCCTTTCACAACACTGCCTTTTCTAATATTTTCTTCGAATATCTTAAATCCAGAATCTATAAAACAGTTGGTTAAATCTTTGATAATTAAAGGATTCCTAAGATCGGGTTTATCCGTTCCGTACTTTTCCATTGCCTCTTTAAATTTTATTCTTTCAAAAGGGGTGGAGGATACTTTCTTTTTAGAATATTCATCAAAGATTTCGTAAATGACAGGTTCAATTTCGTTAAAAATATCTTCCTGTTCAACAAAAGACATTTCAAAATCCAGCTGATAAAACTCTCCAGGAGATCTATCTGCTCTTGCGTCTTCATCTCTAAAACAAGGTGCTATTTGAAAATACTTATCAAAATTAGAAACCATCAAAAGTTGTTTGAAAATTTGAGGAGCCTGTGGCAAAGCATAAAATTTACCTTTATTTAATCTACTTGGTACAATAAAATCTCTCGCACCTTCAGGTGAAGAAGCCGTTAAAATCGGAGTTTGTATTTCAATAAATCCCTTTGCAATCATTTTTTGCCTTAAACTATTTATAACTTTTGATCTAAGTAATATATTTTTGTGTATTCTTTCTCTTCTTAAGTCCAAATATCTATATTTTAACCTTTGATCTTCTGGTGAATCATCATCAATTGCTACTTGAAATGGAATTTGTTCTGATTTGTTTAATATTTGGAATTCTTGTACCGAAATTTCAATTTCACCTGTCGGTAAATTTTTATTAATTGTCTCTTTATCCCTTTTTACCACTTTTCCATAAACCGTTATGATACTCTCTAACTTTAATGCCTCTATAATATTAAAATCCTTTAAACTTGAGTCAAAAACACATTGAGTAATACCGTAGTGATCTCTTAAATCAACAAATAAAAGTCCTCCGTGATCCCTCTTTTTATTAATCCATCCTGATATATGGACCACACTTTGATCATCCTTTAACGATAATGCAGCGCAGGTATGAGATCTAAATTTATTCATAAAATTTGAAGATAAAACTTATTAATGATAAAACTCAACAAGTGTCAAAATTAAATAATAATCAATTAAAACAATTCTATAAAAAATGTCAAAAAGATAAATTAATTGCTATCGACACTGAATTTTATAGAGTTGACACATATTACCCAAAATTGTGTTTAATACAACTAGCTAATACTCAACAGATAATTTTATTAGATCCTATAGAAAATAAAATAGACCTCGGATATTTAAATAAGATACTCAATAATACCAAAATAAAAAAAATATTTCATGCTGCTCGTCAGGATATAGAAATTTTTTTTAATATATTTAATAAAATACCAAGACCAGTTATTGACACACAAATATTCCTAATGGCAATTGGTTATCCGCATTCAACTAGTTATGCTAAGGCATGTAAAGATCTTCTTAAAATTGAAATTGATAAAAATAATCAATTCATTGATTGGAGAAAAAGACCACTAAACAATGCAAAAAAGATTTATGCAATAAACGATGTAAAATATTTAATTCCTCTTTACAAAATTATTAAAAATCAATGTAAGGAGAATTTTAATTTATCAAAATACTACAGAAAGATTTTAAGTAAAAATACATTTACAGATAGAAGTCAAAATGCATGGAAAAAAATAAGATTTCATGCAAAGAATGAATTAGAGATTAAAAACCTAAAAAAATTCTCCTATCTGAGAGAAAAATTAGCAATGAAAAGAAATATTCCGGTTAAAAGAGTTATGACAGACAATGAAATAAAAATAATTAGTAGAGATGATAAAAAAAAGGGAAATAAAAATTTATTAAAAAAACTTAATATTAAACTCACAAATTAATCAAAAAGTTTCTTTAAGAAAAATGTTGTTATTTTTGATTTGGTCTCTAAAGATCTTTCGTCAATTTTTTTTGAAATTTTCAATGCAGATTCATATGATCTCTCCATTCTATCAAGAATGAAAGATAAGTTTGAGATTGACAGAGTTATATTTCTATCATTTAGATATTTTTTAATAATTTTACTTAATAATTCTTTGTCTGGATCTTTTACTTCTACAACTATAGAGGTCAAAAGTCTAGAAGTCAAATCATCCAGATCACATTCAACATGTTTTGGAGGTTTTTGTCCTGTCATTAGCAAATACGAGTCTTTATTGGTCTTTAATACGTTTAAAAAATTTAGTAATTTTTTAAAATCTGTTGTTTCTTCTTCGATTAGTTTATCAACATCATCTAGAACCCAATTAAATCTTTTTATTAGTTCAATATCTAAATCATCTTTTATTATTTTATTAAAAGTTTTATAAGATAGGTATTTCGCTTTAGAACGCTCTATCCATATATTTGATATGAGTGTCTTACCACATTTTTCTGGACCATAGATATAAACTAATTGATTATTCCATTTTGGCCAAACTTTTACTAAGTTGTAAGCAAAAATATTTTTTTCAGTAACAAAAAAATCATTATTTTTAAATTTGAAATTAAATTTCAGTATATTCTGCTTCATTAATCAGACTGCAAATAATAATAATCATCAGAAGATTTAATTAGTTTCAGATTATCAGGTTCTAAAACTAAATTAAGTTGTTCAATACTGTATTTCGTTTCTATTTTATAAATTATCTTTTGAATATCAAATTCAAGAAGATAAAAACCTTTACTTCCCAATATTTTTCTAATTTTATTTTCTATATCTATATTTTTTCGTAGATCATCATTGTCAAGTTTAAGTAAAAATTGAAATTTACTGTTTGATTTAGAATCAACTATGTCGATTTGATTTTTCCACCAAATCTCTAACTCATCAATAATTATTTTTGAAATCAGTCTCGCATTCGATAGATCGGAACTTTCTTCATAAATTTTATTTTCAAACAATTCAATATCTGTAAATTCATTATTATCAATTTTTTTTGCAAGTACAGATGATCTCAATTCATTTGAGTTCAAATCAAAATCTTCTTTTAAGTAAATAATGATTGCTTTCTTTTTATTATAAAAACTTAAAAACTTTTCAATAGAATTAATATCCTTATCTACCAAATTTTTTGCTGATATTTTTAATTTATTAATATGATTTTTTTCGGGAAAGAATAATTTTAACAATCCAAGTTCGTCATATTCGTCTACTAAAAAGTCATACCAGTAGTTATCATTTTCCCATAGATAGAATGTATTAAATCTCTTAAATAATGGGAAAACCAAATATTCCTCAGAGACTACGACTTTGCTTTGAATTTTCAATTCCTCAAAAAATTTAAGTATGGCAACTGAATTGAAATTTACCGAAAAATTAGCACTGTAATTTATATCAGTTATTTTCTCTTCTACGATTTGAAAATCTCTGATTAAATTTGAATATTTGATATTTTCAATTTCGTCTAACTTTGTAAATTCCTCTGGCTCTAGAATCTTTTTAGCTAAGATAAAAAAAGCATTTTGAAATGCAAGTTTTCTGGCTTTATCTCTAGTTTGCAATACATTCTTCTCATTTTGTAAAAATATTTGGTTGTCTTTTACGGTATATACTGATTCATTCGCTTCAAGAAAGAAGAAACTTAAAAAGAAGAAACTTAAAAATTTAATTATTATGTTTACCAAAATGTTATATCTTTTAAATAATTTACCTATATAAAGAATTTTATAGCATTAATTTTTTTTTTAGAAATAATTAAAGTTATTTTAGGAGTTTGTTATAAAAAATACATACAAATCATCTGGTGTTGATGTCGAGAAAGCTTCAAAACTTGTAAAAAAACTCGAAAGGATAACAACAAAAAATTTTAGACCTGAAATAATAAAAAATTCAGGAGGCTTTTGCTCTCTCCTAGATTTAAAGAAACTTAAGTATAAAGATCCTATTCTATTGAGCAGTACTGACGGGGTTGGCACAAAATTAAAAGTTGCATTAGAATATAATAAACTAGATTACTTAGGTATTGATTTAGTAGCAATGTGTGTAAATGATATTTTAGCAAATGGTGGTGAACCATTATTTTTTTTAGATTATTTCTCTTCATCAAAAATCATAGATGCTGACTTTTTAAAAATAATCAAAAGTATTAATATTGGTTGCAAACAAGCAGGTTGTTCTTTAATTGGTGGAGAAACAGCTGAAATGCCAGGAATATATTCAAAGAATGAATTTGATTTAGCAGGTTTTGCAGTAGGTGTTGTAGAAAGAAAAAACCTCATAAATAAAAATAAAGTTACAAAAAATTCTCAAATAATTGGAATCAAATCCAATGGGTTTCATTCCAACGGTTTTTCACTTATACGAAAGGTACTTAAAAATAAAAAAATATCATTAAAGGATATTTGTCCTTTTAAATCCTCGCAGAGAATTGGTGAAGAATTAGTTCTTCCAACAAAGATTTATGTAAAAGAACTGCTTCCACTTATTAAAAACAATTATATTGATTCAATCGCACATATAACTGGAGGTGGAATATTTGAAAACTTAGGAAGAGCTTTGCCTTTAAAACGTAGAGCAATTATTGATACCAAAAGTTTTAAAATACCAGAGATATTTTTGTGGTTTAAGAAAATAGCAAATATATCATCATTTGAAATGCTGAACACTTTTAACTGTGGTCTAGGTATGATTTTGATTATTGATAAAAAAAATGAAATTAAGGTTTTTGAACATTTAGAAAAAAGAAAAATAAAATTTTATAATATTGGATATGTTGAAAATAAAGAAAATAGATCAAAAGATGTAATAATTAGAAAATTTGGTGAATGGCATTCAATATAGGAATTTTAATTTCAGGAAACGGAAGTAATATGCTTAATATAATTAAAGCAAGCAAATCCGGCGAAATAAATTCAAAAATTGTAACCGTTGTATCCAATAATTCTGATGCTTTAGGAATAAAAAAAGCGAAAAAACATAATATTAATACAAAAACAATTAATCATAAATTATACAGCAAAAATGATTTTGAAAAAAACTTATTGGACCATTTAAAGAAGAAAAATGTAAATCTTATTTGTCTAGCAGGTTTTATGAAAGTATTGAGTGCAGATTTTATTAAAAGATGTAATTTTAAAATTATAAATATTCACCCTTCACTTCTACCTTCATTTAAAGGACTAGATACTCATAAGAGAGCAATAAATATGAATGTTAAATATTCTGGATGTACAATACATTATGTTAATAAAGATATTGATTCAGGACCGATTATTGATCAAGAAATTGTTAGAATAACTAAAAATGACAATGAGCTGTCACTAAAAAAAAAGATATTGATGAAAGAACACAAATTGTATATAAAAGTATTGAAAAATTTGGAGAAAAATTGTGAGTAAATTCGATGGCAAAGAACATGAAGTTTTTTTTTCAAAATTCATGAAAGTGACTATTTGGACTACAATCTTAATTACGGTTTTACTAGCTTTATTATGGTACTTTCTTATTTACTGATTAAAATATCTCTCTTTTAGAGAAGAAGAAGTCTATTTCAATTTTCGCATTTTCCTTACTGTCAGACCCATGAACGGAATTTTCTTCGACGCTAACCCCATATAATTTTCTTATTGTATTTTCTTCAGCATTTTCAGGATTAGTAGAACCCATTAGTTCCCTGTATTTCGTTACAACACTTTTTCCCTGTAGCACTTGAACTACTATAGGACCAGAGGTCATATAGTTACATAAGTCATCAAAAAATGCTCTATCTTTATGAACACTATAAAAATTTTGTGCATCCTCTATAGATAACTTGAGCATTTTTTGCCCCACTATTTTCATATTATTTTTTTCTATTAATGAGTTTATACTCCCTATCAAAGACCTCTTTACCGCATCAGGTTTTATAATTGATAATGTTAAATCCATAAAATTTCTCCAAAGTTTAAAGCTGTTTCCATTTAAAAGGCATATGCTCGTCATACCAATTAATATTATATTTTTTAAATAATTTTGCTTTTATATCTATGTTAAATCTATTGTCTTGAGAATATGAAAATATAAGGAATTTTTTGAATAAATTGAAGTTTTGAACTTTTACACAAGGTGCTACAATAACCGAATGCAAATTTGAAGTATTTTTTAGTTTCGAATAATTACCATGAAAAAGGATTATTTTATCCCTATCACTTATCAACTCTCCATGAACTTTATGAGGAAGAAAATTATTTTTTTCTCTAGTCCAAAGAAATCTATCAATTTCATTTTTTGTTTCGTTTTCATGAAAATTTACATAGACTCTATTTTCCAACAAAATAATTTTTTTACAAAGTCGAAGTAAAATATCTTTAAAACTTGATTTAATAGTATAAAAACTGATTGAAACTCTATTTTTCTTATTCATAATTTTGTTTTACGAAATGATCTAAAAGCCTGACGCCAAATCCTGTACCACCAGGCCGTGAAAGGTCTGTTCCCTTTTTCGACCAAGTAACACCAGCTATATCTAAGTGGGCCCATGGAACGTCTCCAACGAATCTCTTTAAAAATTGGGCAGCAGTTATACTACCTGCTCCTCTAGTTCCAGTGATATTTTTCATATCAGCTACATTACAGTTTAGTAGATTGTCAAAATCCTTATCTAATGGAAGTCTCCATATTAGCTCTTTTGTTACTTTAGAGGATTCTAGAAGCTTGCCAGATAATTCATCGTCATTAGAGAAGAGTCCTGCGTACCTATCTCCTAATGCGACTATAATTGCACCAGTTAGAGTTGCAAGATCTATCATAAGTTTAGGTTTAAATCTTTCTTTTATGTACCATAGGACATCAGCTAAAACTAGTCTGCCTTCAGCATCTGTATTTAAAACTTCAATTGTCTGACCTGACATAGATTTGACAATATCTCCTGGCCTTTGTGCATTACCGTCAGGCATATTCTCAACAAGTCCAACTGCTCCTATAACATTCGCTTTAGATTTTCTTAGAGCTAATGTGTACATCAAACCAGCAACAACTCCTGCACCACCCATATCCCATTTCATATCTTCCATACCGCCAGATGGTTTAATAGAAATCCCTCCAGTGTCAAATGTGACACCTTTACCTATAAAAGATATAGGTTGTTTAGTTTTATCTTTTGAGCCAGTCCATTTCATTATCATTACGCGAGCAGGCCTCACTGAACCTTGAGCAACACCAAGAAGAGCATTCATACCTAGAGACTTTAATTTTTTTTCGTCAAATACTTCAATTGTAATTCCGACTTTCTTAAGTACTTTACAAACATCCACAAATTTTTCTGGAAAAAGAATATTTGCTGGTTCTGAAACAAGATCTCTAGTTAAAAAAACCCCTTTTACAGAATTACCCTTTTCAAATTTATCTTTTTCTGATTTATTAAAAATATTATTTTCATCTAAAATTTTAAGAAGCTTTACATTTGAATTCTTTTTAATTTGAGTTTTATATTTATCGAACCTGTATGACTTTAACAATAATCCATTTATAGTCGCACTTGCTATTTCAATATTCTTTTCTATTTCTAGAAACTTTATAACAATTTGATTGAATCCTTTTTTTTCTAAACCAGACAAAAGTTTTCCACCAAAACCCTCTACTTTTGCTATTTTATCTTTATCATCTTTGATATCAACTTTTGCAATAGTCATGGACTTTATTACATTTTTGATTTTGTAATGAAATGTTTCTATTGCCTC
>CABYVV010000010.1 GCA_902522465.1 uncultured Alphaproteobacteria bacterium
TCACTACCAATTAGATTGGTAAACGAGATACTTGATGCTATTGCATCTGTGTTTGCATCATAAGCCTTAGACCCTGCTGAGGTTAGTACTTTTTTTGTTATTGTATATGTCTGTGAACCTCCGGTAAGAGTATAATTTGCTGCTAGCCCTGCAGATCCACCAACCCCATTACCCAATGTTAACGAACCCGCCGATGTATCCGTTAGATTATATGTACCTACATTTGCAGATGATGCAGTTCCAAGACCACCTGCCATAGTAAGTGTCTCAGAATTAACCGTATCGGTTATTCCTGTTATATCAGATGCTACTATATTCGTAGAACCGTCATATTGCCTTGAGCCTACTATATCAACTGATTTACGATTAATGGTAAAACTATGCGTTCCACCTGTTAGTGTATAGTTTGATGCTAAAGCTCCACTCGAGGCGCTTGCACCAGCTTCATCACTAATCGTAATACCGGATAAATTTGAAATCGAGTAAGTACCTGCATTTGCGCTAGACGTCGCTGCTGTATTGCCTTTAACCAAAGTTTCACCAGATATTTGGTTTGTAAATGAAATATCTGAAGCGGCTGCTGTCGTGGTTGCATTATAAACTCGAGAACTATTACTATTTAAGACTTTCTTGTTAATTGCTAATGTTGCGGAAGTAAAATTATAGTTCGATGCAAGTCCACCACTTGATACTGTTGCACCTGATTGATCTCCAATTGCTAACGATCCTAGTGTAACTGCTTGAGTACTTGCTGAATAATTTTTACTGGATACGGACCCTTGCCCTGAAAGTGTGAGTGTTTCTGAGCCCACAAGACCACTAAATGTCTCACTAGTGTTAGAATCAGTCGCATTAGATGAAGCATTTGTTGATCCATCATATTGACGAGACAAAGCAACTGACACTGGCGCTTTTGTAATGTTAACTTGATGAGTTCCACCTGTAAGGGTGTAATTAGAAGCCAAACCACCGTTCAAACCATTAGAAACTGTTATACCAGATGCATTTGATTGTACTGCGACATTACTGGCCACATTCTTTCTCGCACCAGTTGAAAGGCTAGTTGAAGTTGTTGTTTGGTTGCCGGTCACAACAGTTTCTGAGCCAATAAGCCCAGAAATCGTTGGCAATTCAGATGCGAGAACAACAGAACCTCCATCGTAGACCTTACTCCCACTAAGCCCTAGAACCTTTGGAGTTATTGAATAACCATGAGAGCCTGAAGGTAATGTAAGTGTATAGTTTGTAGCCAGACCACCATTAGTACCATTAACTAACGATAAACCTGAACCATTACTGTTAATTGTTGATGCAACCCCAGCATCTTTGCTATCAGATGCTCCTGTACCTGATGTTGTCAAAGTTTCTCGAGTCCCATTTGATAAAACAAGTTGACCAGAACTAAAACTACCAGAAGTATTAAAAATGTCAGAACTACCTCCATTTGAAAACGTTCCTTGAGCCGTGTAAGAGGCAATAGTACCTCCGTCAACATCCGTTGTTCCGTCATATTGACGTGTTCCAGTTAAGCGCACTGGTCTTGGGGTTATATCAATAGTCATAGATGCACCGGAAAATGTATAATTTGATGCTGCACTCACCTGATCAGCCAATGCCCATGTGCCTGTGGCTACATTTTGGGTTCCTACATTTGCAGATGCTGAAATTCCATTTCCAGTCCAAAGTAAACTTTCTCCAACAACTCCAAGATTTATTTGTGCCTCTGTTGAGTTAGAGTGAACCACAGTATCTCCATCATATTGCTTGGTTCCTGTAATAGTTACGGGTTTTGGATTAATTGTTACAGAGTGAGTTCCTCCTTCTATTTTATAATTTGCTCCTACTCCTCCATTTGTACCATTTCCCAAGGCTAAGGTTCCTTCACTAGCAATCGTTCTTGCACCAGCCCCAGCTAAATTTAGAGTACCTGAACCTGAAATCGTTAAAGTTTCAGTACCTATTGTACCTCCTATTGAAGATATAATGCTAGAATTAACCGTTTTGGTACCGTCATAAGTCCTAGATCCAGTTAAATTTACTGGTTTTTTAGCTATATCAACTGTTAAGAGATTGTTTAGTGCAATTGTGTTAATATTATAAGATCCTGCATCTGATCCACCAAGTGCTAATGTTCCTAAATTTCCCTGTGTTATGGTCACTCCATTTGCTACATTTTTAGAAGAGGCTGTGCCAGAGCCTGTAATAGATACAGAAGCACTTAAATTACTAGGATCTACAAAAGTAAGTAAGGTTCCTGATACAGTTAGTGATCCATCATATACCTTTGTTCCAGTGATGTATGGCGTTGTAGCTGTAATGTCGACGGTATGAGTACCACCAGTAAGGGTATAGTTGCTTGCAGTTCCCGAATTATTACTTAAGGTGAATCCACTAATGTCTGAAAATGATAAATTACTTCCTGGTGTTGACTGAGATGCAACTCCATTACCACCTAAAGTTATCGTTTCTGATCCAACCAAATTACTTAATGTCATTGCTGAAGCTGGTATAGAGTTTGTGCTATTATCTGCTCGAGCACCATCTAAATCCAAGATTCTCTGTTGGATTATACCTCTGACATTTCCAGTAATTGTGTAGTTGCTTGATGCAGCTGTTCCATCTGCAAGTGTAAATCCAGAAACGTCATATGAACCTGCGTTAGATGCCGATCCAGAGGTAGTTCCTGTTCCAGTTAAACTAAGCGTTTCTAGTCCTACGCCAGTTCTTCCCACAAGATTAGCTGGTGGGTTAGACATAGTTTGGAATTCGAAAAATACATCATCAGTTGAACTAAAAGTAGCAGTCCCATCATATTGACGCTGAACTTGAACAGCTAGTGGTCTTTTCTGAATTTGAAAGTCTGCTGAGGAAAGATTATAGTTAGATGCAAGACCTCCATTCGAACCGTCTGCGAGAATAACGTTGCTTAAGGCCACCGATGTAAAACCAGATTCATCTGCCACCATGGTATTAAATGTATCATTACTTCCACCAAACGTTAACGTCTCACTACCTATTAAACCACTTTGAACACTAAAGTTAGCAGGGTACATATTTCTTGTCGCGTCATAAAACCTCTGGCCTCTAACCACTACATCTTTTGTATTAATCCTACCCGAAAGGGTTTGAGCTGTTCCACTTGTAGCCAAACCATAAACAGTTCCGTGCTTTGAATGGACTGGATTGATTGTATAAGCTGCATTTGCGGTAACAGTTAAGCTCGTTCCTACATTAGCTTGTGAATATGTAAACGTTGGTGAATTAAGATTTAAATTCACATGTAACGGGTCATTCAAACTATCTGACCCAAAAGTCGCAGCTGATGTCGAGTTTGTTCCATCATACGTTTTTCTTACTTGATGTGTTCCACCACCAATATTTGCAAATGTTTTTGTAATTGTTCCTGGATCATAGGCGCTTAAAACTGCGTTTCCTGAGCCTGAGATTGAGCCCCCTGAATAAGCATACTGTACAAAGTTAGCTGCTGGTACATTGTTTACACTGACATCTGCGTTTCTTGTCTGCCTTAATTTCCAATTACCGTTTGGCGTATTAATTGATGAAATAGAGCCTAGTTGAGGGCTAATTACCGTTAAAGGATTTGAAACAGCATTTGCAATCAACGTTCCTGCACTAAATGATTGAGATGATGTCGCACTGTTTGTTACAGAAATCGTATTTGATGCAGTTAAAGTACCATTTAAAGTTATATTTCCTTGATTAGAATTATTTGATGCATTGACTGTAATAGTATCAGCGCTCATGTCACCACTTGGACTCAAAGATTGTGAATAACTTGAGGAACCGCTCAACATAGATATTGTTATTGAACCAGTGCCAACATTTAAGTTACCAGCTCCTGTTATATACCTATTCCCTGATCCAGTGCTACTTGCTGAACCATGGTTTGCTTCTAAAATAAGGTCACCATTGGCTGTTGTTATATTTTGATTTATGTTAATCCTTCTTCCTGCTTGCATCGTTAAATCTCCACCTGAAGATCCACCAGCTGTTATGGCACTAGATATCGTGATGTCACGGTTTGCTTGAAGTACAACGTTTGTTCCGGCAGTTAGAGCGTTGGAAATAGTTGACGAATTTATGTAGTAAGTCGAACTACTTCCGTTACTAAAACTAGAAACATCTGATAATGTTCTAGTGCCTGAGGAATTAACAATTATAAACCTAGGATCAAGAAGCAAAGTTCCACCGTTAAGAGCCACACCTTCAATATTGGCTCTTTTAAGGTAATCTTTCGATGAAATCTCTACAAAGCCTCCACCTTTTTCAAAAATCGCTGGGGGAGGAGGATCCACCTCAGATTTAATTTGGTTTTGATTTAGCTGAACCATTTGCTTCGGAGGAGGGTCCACAATTGATTCAACAAGTAGAGATTTATATGTTATCGTCTCATGTGGAGGGTCTACAGACGAATTGAAGATGTTTCCACCACCCTTGTCTACGATCAAAGCTTTGGTTTCTGCACCTTTTGCATTGATTTTCCCGTTAAAATCAGTCATTTGGTCTGACCACACTACAGTCGTACCACCTTGACCTTTCTCACTAGAAACATCAATATTTGTATCCGCTGTGACGACAGTTTGCTTGGCATTTTGGATTAATGGTTGGTCGCCAAAGCGGGTTACAAATCCTTGTTTATTTTTATTATCCGTATTGGTTAATTTTTTGCCCCCAAGATACTCACCACCTATTCTTACTTTCCCACCCATTTTATTTCCGGTTGCGGATATCTCTGATTTAGAAATTTGAACGCTATTTCCAGTTAAATCAATTTTTCCTCCTTTTCCTGCGCTAGAATTAGCTTTAAATAATCCTGATGAGGTATTAGTCGTTTTTGCTAAAGATCTTATCTCACCAGCCTTATTTGGAGCCGAAACATCAACAACAACTTTCGGCGTTGAACTTATGCTTTTCTCAGACATAAAAATAACTGAACCACCTTTATCTATACTTCCTTGCGCTAAAATTGATCCATTTAGTTTTATAGAGTCTTTTGAAATTATGTTGACCTTTCCACCAGATCGACCTTTGGCAAAAATCTTCCCAGAATGGGATACTGAACGACCCCTCACAATAACTGTACCTGAAGGGCTGTGTGATTTGTGACCTGAAACGTCAATTTTTCCTGCAATTTTTATATTATCCTCAATAGGACTACCTATTACTACTTTTCCACTCTTTTCATTTATACTTCGAGCCACAATCATTCCTGATGATCCAATATTTACTGAAGCTCTAGATAAATATTTAGCTGTTGCAGCTGACAATTTAATAATTCCTCCATTAGCCTCTAGCTTTCCTGAGTTTGAAATTATGCTTTTTAAGGTTTTTCCATTTATATCCTTGATAACGCTGAGTTTGTTTGAGGGTACTGTAACACTCATTAGACCATCTCCAACAAAATCTAATGTAATTTTCTCTCCTGCTCCCAAAGCTATCTTTCCTAGCTTGGCACTTACTATACCTGAATTAGAGATCCGTCCCCCTAAAAGGGCAGCATTACCACCACTCCCAATGATAATTTTACCCTTATTGTTGACACTTCTTGATGAACCGTTTCCAGTAAATTTGAATTTATTATTTAGGAAATCTTCATTTTTAATATCTAGCGTTGATGCTGTAAAAGATCCGGTTTTAACAACACCTTCTTTGGTAATCATAACTCCATTTGGATTTATAATTAAAACTTTTCCATTTGAATTTAGTTGACCTGCAATGGTTGACGGAGTTGAACCAGTAACTCTATTTAATGAGGAGGAGCTCGAAGATGGCATGTTGAAGTCAACTCTTCCATTTTTATGGATAGAAAATCCATTCCAGTTGATAATAGATTTATTTGAAGATTGATCAATAATCATGTGGTCCTGCGTGGGTCCTGAAATTTTTACATTTCCTGACTGAACCTCTGCACCCACAGGCATATCATTTGCTATCGTGGAGTGAAAAACATTAAGATTTAAGGCTAACCCACAGAATAGGCCTCTTAAAACCGACATTTTTTTTATTTTTCCATTAACCACTATGACAATTTCCTCCAAAGTCATATTTTTTACAATTTCCCTTATTCTAAAAAGTCATTGCTAAATTAACCAATAAATGTTGTTTGTTTAACCTCACATCTGAGACATCTTCTAAAACACCAGTCGCCCAATTTTTTGAAATCTCAACTTTTGCACTTATATTCTTATTAAAAAAGTACTCATCAATGCTATCTACTTTAACGCCCAAACCAATTGATTTTGCAGCTGTTGCTCGATTCTCAACCGCTGTTGGCGTTAATACATAAGCAACTCCAGCAGCTCCATAAACGTATGGAGAAATATTCAACTTATCACTTAGATTGTAGTTTTTGTTTAATTGTCCTCTGAAATACCAATTTTCATCACCGGAAATAGCTCCAGAAGTAAAACCACTGAGTTTGTTGGGACCAGTTATTCCAGATTGTTCAGAATTTAATAGATCATTAAATGCTAGCTGGCCTCCTAGATTTGTTTGAAACTGAAAATTATCTGCGAGTGCGACTGAATAAGTCGTATCCACCTTAAAATGTGTAAAATTATTTTTTCCGCTTGACCTTGAAAGAGGTGTTCCCTCTCCAACATCACCCAACGAACGTGCTGCTATATCAACACCTTTTGAAGCTTCAAAATCGATTCCAAGACAACCTACTTTACACCGATTAATGCTTGCTCCAAATCGTAAAGCAGTAACTCTATCGTGACTTAAATCTTCATCTTCTCCTCCAACGTTAGTTTGTTGAATTTCATCTGTCCAACTCACTGTTCCTCTAAAAAATACTGCTTTGTCTCTTTTATATACTAATGGGTATGACAAAGTAGCCGTGCCTGACTTCATATTAGCTTCTAAACCTAAATCTCTTGCGTCTCCACCAGGCCTTGTCATGCTTTCCATATAAGACAAACCCGCTGTCAAACCGTTATTTCCAACCGGAACAGACAAAGCTAGACCACCTGCTCTGATGGGAACGTCGCCTCCTGAACCCTTCATTCCTTTAATCGTCGGTCTTGCTAGACCAAAAAGCGAGATTGTTTCACCAAGCCCTGTTGGAGAATTTATAACCGCTCGTATCTGTCCCTGCTGCCTTCCAAGCTCCTCGCTTTGACTGTTGTCAAACGTAACCCCACCATTAAGTAATCTATGCTTGCTTTCAATTGCTAAAATTGTTCCTCCCTCGGTTTTTCCTGCTAGTAATGTGCTAGAAAGTGTTAGGCCTGCTGTATTTCCTGCCAGCAAAAGTTGTCGTTCTATTTTAGAAAATTTAAGGGATTTTTGATTTATCAGAGGTTTTAAATATGAGTATATCCTTCTTAACTGTAAGGTTGGCACTTTTGAGAGATCTAGTTGTTCTATGAAGCCATCAATTACTTTTATAAAAACGGTTGCTTGTTCAGGTTCAAGCTCTTGCGTAGGTAGAACCACCCTAACAAGTGGAAATCCTTTATCATTATAATCTTTTTCAATTTCTAAAGCCAATTCATACAAATCTGATATACTTTGTTCCTGTCCAATTATTTGCTTTTGATATTTATCAATTGATATGATTTTTTGTAATTCTTGTGGTGCTAGAATAATTAATGTCTCGGGAGTTATAGTTATTCCAGTGTCCTCTTGCTGTTGAATTTCTATTTGTGGAATTTCCGGAATAATTTCCTGCTGCTTTTTCATGTCGTAATAGTTTGTAGCAGGCGGCTTTTGAAACATTTTTGGTAGTGCCTGACTAGGTGTTCGTGCTGTTGCTGCCTCCAAATTAGACACAAAGGATAGACTCACAACAAACATGAGAATAAAATGAACAATCAAACTTTCAATTTTTAAATATCGAAAGAAATGATTGTGAAATATGTTGACAAAATCTCCCATCAATCACAAGTCTTTTTTAATTTTCCAAGCCTGTGGATAATGACATAAATAACTAAGATTTACAACGTTTTTTTTTAAAACGTCCATTACTTATCCACAATGACAAGTTTATAATTGTAAATCTCTATTCTACTCTTCAGTTGAGGAATCTCCAGACGCTCCGTCACTTCCAGTTGATGACCCTGCACTAGAGCTAGCTGCTGAAGATCCTCCACCTGATGAACCTCCGCTAATTGGACCGCTTGCAACAGAAGGAGGGCCACTTGTTCCCGGACTAGCACCAGGAGTTGATGACATTGCCACTACTTTTGGAATGGCTTGGGTTGCTCCAGTAATAATTTTTTTTCCTGATTTAGACAATTCTGCAATTTTATTCTCAATATTCCTCAAAGCTTTAAATTTTGCTTTTAATTCAAATAAAAACTCATGTGTTTCTCCCAAAAGTGTATAGTTGGATGCATCTTTACCTACTAGTTTTAGTCCATTAGTGCCAATTTTATTTAAACCTTCCCTAATCACTCTTACGCTTGTGCTACCGGAAAGCTTGACATCATCTTCTTTAAATTGATTTCTCATCCTTAATTGACCAGACGAGAGTTTAACATTTCTGTTTATTCTGTTAATTTTTCTTGCCCCACTTAGTTTTATTGGTTTTTTTGTAACAGTAACATTATGTTGGCCACCTGTTAAAGTGTAATTACTTGCCAATCCTCCATTAGAGCCATCAACTAAGGAGAGCCCTACTGTTGAAGCTAAATTTGAACTAGATTGAGTGTTTGCCGAGGACAATGAACCGTTTCCAGAAAGAGTAAGCGTTTCTTTACCAACAAAGTTTCCTACTGTTAAATCTTTAGAACTTACAATAGTAGTACCGTTATAATTTCGTGTTCCTGTCAAACTTACAGGTTTTGGTGAAATTTGAGCATTATTAATTGTTTTTGCTGTTGAACTAGCAACTAGTCCATAAGCATTACCATGTCTACTATGGATGGCTGAAGTTATAGAATAGGCTGAATCTGCTCTAACTATATTTGAGTTACCTGAATCTTTTGTATCATAGGTATATGTTTTATTACTCAATGCAACATTTACATTGCTTGAAAGTCCATTTACGGAGGTTACCGCTACATTTCCAAAGGTAGAAGAAGAAGCTGAGGTCGTTCCGTCATAAACTTTAGTGACTTTTTGACTAGTACCAGTAATGTTACTATACGTCTTTGTTAGCACTCCTGGATCATAGCCCGTTAATATCCCATCCCCTGTACCACTTATTGAATTGCCATTAGAATAATTATATTGAATGAAATCTGCTGATGGCAGGTTACTAAAGTCATTATCCGATGAAGAATTAAACCTTGTTACTCTCCAATTACTGTTATCATTCTGCGTATTAATTGTGGGGATTGCACCTATTTCATAACCAGAAAGACTTATAGTAGTTCCGCTGTTATTTACTGCTGTCAAACTAGTACCAGTAATAGTACCAGTAGCTGTGTCACCTGCTGTATTGATTGCCCCAGCAGTAATCGTACCCAAGGAAATGTTACCCGGTTGGTCATTGGTTAGGCCAGCCCCGCCATCTATTATGGCCGTCACAGTCCCAGTTCCTGCGTTAATTGTGGCATTGTTACTTATATCTGCTGTTCCACTACCTCTCTGTGAATCTACAACGCCATACGATGTTGATGTATTAGCACGAAGAGTTAAATCTCCATTAGCTGTTGTGATGTTCGAATTTATAGTAATATCACGCCCAGCAAGAAGTGACAAATCGCCCCCTGAACTTCCGCTGACGCTAATTGCATTTGAAACTGTGATATCTTGATTAGCTCTTAAATATACATCCGTTCCTGCTTGCAACAAATCTTGTATGGTACCACTTCCAATAGCATTTGAACTAGTTGAATCTGTTGAAAATGAGTTAACAGTTTCAATGCCAGCAGTTCCAGTTGCTCCTGCAAATGATCCGGTGGTGAATTCGTTATTATTATGATAAGCGACACCACTTAAGTTCGTAGTCCAACCTTGGCCTGGACCTTGCCATCCAAAATCTATTCTATCACCACCCGTTCTTTCTCCAAAATATATTAACAATGGATAATACGTATCTGCCTGGAGTGTTACGTTGCTGCTATATCTAATTCTCATACCATGTGCACCTCTGTTATCCACTAATCTATTAGAAGTATTTCTTACATTAATAAAATCGGACCATGAATCGACACTGTTCCAACCTTGAGTAAATAACCATGCCCAACTTGAATCATCACTGTAGGTATAAAATCTATGTGTGCCTGTTTGGTTAGGTTTAAAAAAACCTCTCCATTCTGCAGAGTATCTCTCAGCAAAGTTTCTACCTGGTGTTCTGTAATCAATTTTAGTGAAATCATTGCTAAATCTGTTCCTCACTGATGATCTAGAATCTTGAGTTCTTCCACCAACAGTTCCAAAATAACTAAAGCTATCGTTAAAATAGTTATAATATACTTGTGCTCTTAATCCATTATCCAAAGAACCTCCTGATGAACCACTTGCATCAACTGTAATATTCTTTGGATCTAAAAGCAAAGTACCATAATCTACACTCACACGATCTAAGTAAACAGTTCTTAAAAGATTTTTTGAGGAAATTTCAATAAAACCGCCTTTTGCTTTATTTTTTGAGGCCTCAGTAATCCACTCGTTATCTGCACTTAAATACCCATTGGCATCAATTGACCCCATGAAGTCTGTGGTTTCATCTGACCAAACAACAGCAGTCCCACCTTGACCTAAAGCACTAGAGATGTTTATGTTAACGTCGTAGTCAACAATTGTCTTTTGAGCATTGATAACCTCATTTTGGTTATCAAAACGATTTATAAATCCGTTATATTCTTTTCGACTAACAGTAGATAACTGTTGGCCACCTAAATATTCACCGCCAATTCTTACTTTTCCACCCTGAGAGGTTCCTTTGGCAGAAATATCTGCTGAAGCCAACCCTATATTCTGTCCAGCAAAGTCAATATTGCCGCCTTGACCAGAATCCCCGTCAGCTCTGAAGGTACCTGAAGCAAGATTGTAGCTGTCTGCATGTAGTTTTATTAATCCTCCTCTAACAGAACCAGACATATCAACATTTGTTTGTGTTGTGGATAATAATACATCCTCTGAAACGACCATTAAGTCCCCACCATTTTCTTGTAACCCCTTTGCAACTATAGAACTATCAAGAACAAGCATTTTTTTTGCTTTGGCAGAAATTTTACCACCTTTTGAACCGCTTGCATGAGTTTCTCCTCCGTAATATACATTAGTACCAGTAATACTAAGAGAGCCAGATGGTGTCGCTGAGTTTTTACCAGATATGTTAATATTTCCTTCAATATTAATAAAATTATTATCATCTCCACCAATAATCACATTACCTGTTTGTTGATCTACACTTGCTGTTGATATAATGCCTGATGAACCAACATTTACTGCACCAAACATTAACTTTTCTGCAGTTTTTGCAGACAATTGGACATATCCACCTTCAGCAATTAATGAACCACTATTTGTAACTAAACTCTCTAATTTTATCCCATTAATATCTGTAATGTTTGAAAGTTCTTTTGTTGGTACTGTTATTTTCATTAATCCGTTACCTGAAAAATCAAAGGTTATTTGTTCTCCAGCTCCCATAAAGATTTTTCCATATTTTGCTGTTATTGTTCCCTTGTTTGAAGCATAATTACCTAGAAGTGCAGCATGTCCAGAAGTATTTACTTCAACTTTCCCATGATTCTCTACTCCTTTAGATGTTTTGTTCTTATAAAAGTTATGTCTACCCTCTAAAAAGTCGTTTGTTTTTATATCTAAACTTGATGCAGTGAATGAATTACTTCTAACAGCTCCTGACTTAGTTAAAAATACGCCGTTTGGGTTGACAAGAATTACATTGCCATTCGAATTTACCTGCCCAGCAATGTTTGACGGTGTTGATCCTAATACCCTATTAAGTGACGAAGAACTTGATGATGGCATATTGAAATCAACAACTCCACCGGAGTGAACGGAAAACGAATTCCAATGGATTACAGAATTATGACTACTTTGGTTTATAATCATATGGTTCGGATTTATTGAGGCTATTTGAACACTGCCGTTTTGGACAGAACCACCAGTCGGCATGTCCGCAGCTATTGCTGAGATACCTGGACTTAATGTTATAACACTGCACAAAATGCCAGCTATAAAGGAATTAAATTTGTTTTTCTTTAGAATCATTTCCTCTAGTCTTTCTAAAAATAAAACTTTGCTTTATTTTCTGCCTAATTCAACGACAAAACAAGTCTTTTTTTTATTTTTAGAAGGCCATGTTTAGCATTAACATTAAATGATGCTTGTTTAATCTAACATCAGAGAGGATCTCAATTTTATCAGTAGCGATTGTTTTTGAGTATTCTATCTTCGCTGTTATATTTTTATCAAAATAAAAATAGTCATTAAAGTTATTAATTTGAAGACCAAAGCCAGCTGATTTTGCTGCTGTTCCCTTGTTTTCCGCGGCAGTTGGCCTATTTAGATAAGCAACTCCCATAGCTGAGTAAATGTAGGGAGTGATTGAAAACTTATTAGATAGTGAGAAGTTTCTATTCAACTCACCTCTAATGTACCAAATTTTATCTCCTGAAATAGCTCCAGAGGTTAAAGCACTTATCTTATCCATTCCAATAACTGAGGACTGCTCAGAATTTAACAGAGCGTCATCAGTGTATTGTCCACCCAAGCCTATCTTCATCAAGTAACTAGAAAGCACGTAAAATGAATAAGATGAACTAACCCTAAAATGATGATATTGAGATGTTCCTGATGTTCTAGATAATGGAATATCAACTGCCTCACTGGCTGATCTTGACGCAATATCAAGTCCTCGAGATAGTTCGGAATCAAAGTAAATACAACCTCTAGGGCAACCATAATAACTTAGACCAATTCTTAAGCTTGTAAGTCTATCATGAGATAAGATTTGATCAACACCTGCTGCGTTAGTTTGTTGAAGTTCATCGACCCAACTAATATTCCCTCTTAATATCCATGAAGAATCCGTCCGAAGTAACAGTGGATAAGTCATTCCAAATGAACCTGACTTCATGTTTGATTCAATCCCTAATGATGCAATATCACCGCCTGGTCGTGTCATACTCTCTGAGTATGAAAGGTTAGTTTTAAGGCCATTATCTCCCAAAGGATATGAAAAAGATAACCCACCGCCCCTGATTGTTACTGCGTGTCCTGTTCCTTTCATTCCTTTGATTGTTGGCTTCGCTAACCCGAACATCGTTAAACCCTCACCAAATCCAAAGGGTGAGTTAATAGTTGATTGTAAAACTCCTAACTGCCTTCCTAATTCCTCACTTTGAGTATTGCTAAAATTAATGCTTCCTGAGATCAATTTATGTTTAGCTTCAACAACCAAGATAGTTGCTCCTTCAATTGAGCCCTGGGCAAAAGCTGTGTTAATTTCTAACCCTGCGACTTGACTAGCTAATAAAAGTTTTTTCTCTAACAATGAGTTTTTTATATTTTTCTTATCCTTAAGTTCCCTTAGGTACCTAAATATTGCTTTTCTCTGAACTTTAGGGACCTTTTCAAGATTAATCTTTTCTATAAAGCCATCAACGACTTTAAAAAAAACAGTTGCACCATCGGGTTTCAACTCTTGCTTTGGTAAAATAACTCTCACTAAAGGAAAATCTCTAGTTTGATAATCTTTGGTCATCTTATTTGCTAAGATGTTTAATTCATCTATACTTCTTGATTTTCCAATTAATTGATTTTTGTAGGTTTCAAAGTTTATTACATTTTGTAATTCTTTTGAGGCGATAATTACAAGCGAGTCGATGGTGACATAAATTTTCTCTTGCTGCACTTTACTTTTTTTGATGTTTTCTAAACCATTTAGAAGCTCTCGGTCTTCAAACCTTTGAATTTTTTCTCTTTCAATATCTTCGAAAACCTTTGGTACAGTCTGACTTGGTAATGTGGTGCCAGCATTCAAATTTTTTGAAAAAAAAAACAAAAACAAAACAAAGAAAAATTTTAAACCAGCTTGTTTCATTTCCATCAACAACAAAATTAATTCTGTTGATAGTATATCAAAAGCCTTAGTTTTGCTAGCTTTTTATGATATTAAAATATTATTAGTCCACAGGCTGTGGAAAATTTCAGTTGTTATATCCACTTTCCCCATGTAAAGACGTATCAAGTCCCTCCAATTCTTCGTCTTCAGTTACCCTAAGATCTGAGAACATAGAGATAGTTTTTAAAATTAGAAAAGTCATCACAATTGTCCATAGCCCAGTTACAAAGACTCCGTATCCTTGAATCTTTAAATGATCCATAACTGAATTCCCCTCATCTAATCCAACACCACCTAATTGACTTTGCATCAACGAGGCGCATAGAACTGTTCCGATCATTCCTCCAATACCATGAACTGCAAAAACATCAAGGCTATCATCGATTTTCATTTTTATTCTAATTATATCTACCGCCAAATAACACAATACACCACCTAAAAGACCTAAAATCAAGCCTCCTTGAACACCAACAAAGCCGGATGCCGGAGTGATTGTAGCTAATCCAGCTACCATTCCAGTCGCCATTCCAACTAACGAGGGTTTCCCAAATCTTAACCACTCTATCACAATCCATGAAAAAGCTCCCACGGAGGCTGCAATATGTGTTACAAGTATTGCCTTAGAAGCAGTCGCATCCGCTGCAAGTGCAGACCCTCCATTGAAACCAAACCAACCTACCCAAAGCATTGAGGCACCAATCATTGTTAGAACTGGGCTATGTGGTGGTGAAACAGTGTTTTTTTCAAAATTTCTTCTTTTTCCCAAGACAAGAGCTATTATTAAAGCTGCTAGACCTGCTGTTGTATGAACAACCAAACCACCTGCGAAATCCTTTATACCCATTTGCGCCAAAAAACCGCCACCCCATACCCAGTACGCAACCGGACAGTAAACAACCGCAAGCCAGAGAAGTGAGAAAGATAGTATAACAGAAAATTTTATCCTTTCGACATATGCTCCAATTACCAAAGCGGGAGTTATTATACAAAATGTCATCTGGAACATTGCAAATAGATCTTCTGGAATTGTGCCTACTAGAGAATCTGAAGGGATGTTAAGAAACAGCTTTTCAAAATTACCAATTAAACTGGATTCACCTTGAGAAAATGCTAATGAATATCCGAAAATAACCCAAATGATTGACATTAAACATGCTATTCCAAAATGTTGGCAGAGTACAGATACGACATTTTTTGATTGCACCAATCCTGCATAAAAAAGGGCTAAACCAGGAAGTGTCATAAATAGTACAAGGCTAGAAGAAGTCAATATCCAAGATATATCACCGCTGTTCGTTGAGGCATTTGCAAAACCAGAAAAAATTGTAAGTATGAAAAATAAAATTTTACTCAGAAAACTCCCCTTTACACTTAATGAATGATACCAGTTTTGAATTTAAATAGAAATGAAAATATAAAATTTACTCTTTTTCAATTAATGCCTAAAAAATCAACAAAATATGTTCTGATTTAAATAAATTTGCTCAGACTTATCAAATTTTTCTAAAATGATAGTATTATTTTATAAATCTAATGAACAAATATATAAATCAAACTATTTTTGCACTTTCTACAGTGTATGGAAGATCAGCTGTTGCAATTTTTAGGATCTCTGGTCCAGAATCCACTGAAATAGCAAAAAAATTTTGCAAAATTAAAAAGTTGAAGGACAGATACGTTCATTATTCGACAATCTATGACCAAGACTTAAAGGTAATTGATAAAGGAGTTATAATTTTTTTTAAATCGCCACGATCATACACTGGTGAAGATGTTTTGGAGCTTCATGTACACGGAAGTATATCAATAATCAAGAAAATCACAAAATTTTTATCTAGTCTCCCGAAAGTATGTCCTGCTAGCCCTGGAGAGTTCTCCAAAAGAGCATTCATGAACGGTAAAGGAAGCGCTTTGTATTTCGAGGGGATAAACAATTTAATAAATTCTGAAACTGAGAACCAACGCTTGATTGCAAACAAGCAAATATTTGGGAATGTTTCTCAAAAATGTACTATTTGGAGAAATAATATATTGGAGATAATGGCCCTTATCGACGCTGAAATCGAGTTTTCAGAGGAAATCAGAAGCAATAATAAAAATCAGTATAAAAAAAAGCTAAAGCTAATAAAACATGATATTTCTAAGCCCATTAAAAATTTCAAAGAAACAAATAATTTGATGCACGGATCAAACATAATGATAATTGGACCAACAAATGTGGGTAAGTCCTCTTTATTCAACCTTCTTGTACAGGAGGAAAAAATGATAGTTTCCCCGATTAGAGGGACAACAACAGATCAATCAATGCAATCAATTGATGTGGCTGGAAAAAAAGTAAACATAATAGACTCTGCTGGCATAAGGAGTCCACAAAATATTATCGAAGCTAAAGGTATCGATAAGACAATTCAGAATATCGATAAAATCGAAAATTTTATCTTGGTTTTATCTCCAGATTCACTCGATAAGGACAACCTTGTTAATACTTGTAAAATCATAGAAAAGATAAAGTCAAAAAAAATAGTGGTTTTCTTTAATAAATCGGACTTAGAAGGATCACAAATAAAATTTAGGGAATGGAAAGAAAAAATACCTGAGATAAATAAATTCAAATCGATATCAATATCTTGTATCAAAAAAAATATGACAAACGATATGTTGATTAAAATATTTAATTTTTTAAATAGTAGCTTATTAACAGTTGACACTAAACAGAAGGACCACTACTTTTCAGAAGTAAGGCAACATGAGTGTTTATTAAATATTACTAAAAATTTAACCTATGCCATCAATAATTTTGATAATTTGGAAATATGTAATAAATACCTCAGAGATTCCATTAATAATTTTGATGAGTTATTTGGCAAACATAATACGGAAGATCAACTTGGTTTTATTTTCAAAAATTTTTGCATTGGAAAATAGGTGTTTCACGTGAAACAATTCATTTCTTATGACGTGATTGTTATTGGTGCTGGACATGCTGGAGTTGAAGCTGCAACTATGGCCTCAAGACTAGGTGCCAAGACGGCATTAATCACCTTCAAAAAAGATGACATTGGCACTCTTTCCTGCAATCCTGCAATGGGGGGATTAGGAAAAGGCCATTTAATTAGAGAAATCGACGCAATGGGTGGGTTAATTGGTAATGCATCTGATTTATCAGGAATACAATTTCGTGTATTAAATAGAACAAGAGGAACTGCAGTTCAGGGACCCAGAGCTCAAATTGATAGATTGCAGTATAAAGAAAATATGTATCAACTTATTAATAATGAGAATATTGACATAATCTTTGACGAGGTGATTGACGTAACCTTAGAAACAAAGAACAACCTAAAGAGGATTAACAGCGTTAGGCTTAGCGAAAAAGGCAAAATTATATGCAAATCACTAATCGTGACAACTGGAACATTTCTAAAAGGAAGAATCCATCAAGGTAAAGAAAATTGGTCTGCCGGAAGAATGGGTGCTAACCCATCGATAAAATTAGCAAATTTCTTCAAAGACCAGAAGTTCAAAATGCTAAGACTTAAAACAGGAACTCCTCCAAGATTATCCAGCAATTCAATAGACTATAATAAATGTATGATTCAATATGGAGACAAAAAACCAGAACCATTTTCATTTTTAAGAGAAAGCATAGAAAAAGATCAAATTGCCTGTCACATTACCCAAACTAATGCCAGAACCCATAAAATTATCAATGATAATTTAAAAAACTCCCCTATCTTTGATGGATCTGTTAAATCCAGAGGTCCAAGATATTGCCCGTCAGTGGAAGACAAAGTTTTCAAATTTAATTCAAAAGATAATCACCAAATATTTCTTGAACCTGAAACTCTAAATAATGAAGTAACTTACCCGAATGGGATATCAACTTCTCTACCCATTAAAACACAACAAGAATTTCTTAGAACAATTAGAGGACTGGAAAAAGTAGAAGTACTGCGATTTGGTTATTCAATTGAATACGACTGTGTAGATAGCATTGAAATAGATCAAACATTCCAAACAAAAAAAATTGAAGGCTTATACCTAGCCGGACAAATAAATGGAACAACAGGTTATGAAGAAGCTGCTGCTCAAGGACTATTATCAGGCATAAATGCAGTATTAGGGATCAATAAAAAAGAAGGCTTTGTAATATCCCGCTCTCAGGGGTATTTAGGAGTGCTTTCATCTGACTTAACAAAAGGAGGGCTTATTGAACCCTACAGAATGTTTACATCAAGAGCAGAATATAGAATCTTGCTAAGGGCGGACAATGCAGACGAAAGACTAACTGATTTAGGCATCAAACTTGGTACTGTTGAAGACAAAAGAAAAGCAAAGTGGTTAAGCAAAAAGAAAGTTATGGCTAAAGCCTATAAAAAATTGAATGAACTTTATGCTTCTCCTCAAGAATATAATAGGTTTCAAATAAAGATAAACCAAGATGGCAAAAAAAGATCAGCTTACGAGGTTTTAGGATACCCTGACACAACATGGGACAAATTAAAATTGAAGTGGCCTCAATTAAATGAATTAAATTTAAACAAAACGATAGAACGTCAAATCAAATCTAATTCATTTTATAATAGATACACTCATAGACAAGAAATGGAAATTGAAGAACTTAAAAAAGACCAAACCTTAAAGATACGAGATGATGTTAATTACCAAAATTGCAAAGGTTTATCAAATGAGGTAAAAGAGGTGCTAGAAAAACATAAACCTAACAACATCAAGGAAGCTAGATTACTTCCAGGTATGACACCTGCTGCAGCAAACATATTGCTGAGATTTGTAAAAAAATAAGTGTCAAAATTAAACAACAGAGAAGAATTCAAAAAATTTTTTAATGTTTCACGTGAAACAATATCGATGTTCATTCTATTTGAAACAATAATCAAAGAATTTGGTAACAAACACAATATAATTAGCAAAAATTCAATGAACAACATATGGTCACGTCATTTTGCAGATTCGGCCAAAATTTTTTCAATTTTACATGATGTTGCTTTTCCACGTAAAGAGATTTTAAGCATTTGCGATGTTGGTTCTGGAGCTGGCTTCCCCGGAATAGTTTTAGCAATATTAAATACTGAAAGAAAAATGAATTTCAATCTAACATTAGTTGAGTCGAATGAAAAAAAAATAAACTTTCTTCTTTACGTAATTGAAAAACTGCAACTTAATGTTGACGTTAAAAATGCAAGAGTGGAAAATATGAATAAAAAGTTTGATTTAATAACCGCCAGAGCTTTTGCTCCTCTAAAAAGAATTTTTGAAAACACATCAAGAATAATCAGTCCTAAGACATTATACGTGCTCCCTAAAGGGAAAAATTGGAAAGAGGAAATTAATCAAATAAAAAAAAAGTGGAACTACGAAGTGAATATTGTTAAAAATAATAAGATAATTGACAAATCTGGTGGTGTAACACTTATTATAAAAAAACTAAGAATAAAATGAAGAGAACTGTATTTTCAATAGTCAACCAAAAAGGTGGGGTAGGCAAGACTACCACAGCTGTTAATCTTGCAACTGCACTTTCTATTTCGGGCAAATCTTGTTTAGTAATAGATCTAGATCCTCAGGGCAACGCAAGTACTGGTTTTTCCATTCCATCAGAAAGAAGAAAACCCGGAACGTATGAGGTTCTAACACAGAAAGTTGACATGATAGATGCTATAAAATCAACAGAAGTTAATGGACTTGGTGTAATTCCATCAAGGGTTGATTTATCAAATGCTGAAGCAGAAATACCAAACACGATTATTGAAAAAGAATTTATTTTGAAACAAGCGATTGAAAAACTTCCTATGCAATACTCTGCAATAATAGTTGATTGTCCGCCAGGCCTGGGGTTTTTGACAATTAATGCATTAGCTGCCTCTAACAAAGTCTTAATTCCTCTTCAATGTGAATTTTATGCTTTAGAAGGCCTAAGTCAAATACTTAGAGTTATCAAACAAGTTAACACAGAGCTTAATTCTAACCTTGATCTTGATGGCATTTTGTTAACGATGCATGATGCTAGAAACAAGTTAAGTATTCAGGTAGAGGAAGATGTTAGAGAGGTAATGGGGTCAGCAGTATATAAGACAATAATCCCAAGAAATATCAAAATTTCAGAATCTCCATCGCATGGAAAACCGGTTCTACTATACGATCATGCATGTATAGGTTCAGAAGCATATGTAAACCTTGCTGCAGAAGTTTTGGGGAAAGGTAATTTTGGGGGAATGTCTGAGAACTAATAAACAAAGGATATAATGAAAAAAATAACGTCAAACAAAAATTCAAAGAATAATGACATTAATAAATTGTCACCAAATATTAAGAAGAAAAAAATTAAAATGAAGAAAAAACTTGGTATGGGCTTGTCTTCTTTGCTATCGAAAGACGAAGAATTAGCATCAGTTATAAAAAATAAAGTTCAAAATCAAGTAAAAAATTCTTCATTAAAAATACAAATGCCGAAACTTTCAAACAAAGAAGGTGGAAAATTATCATTACTCAATTTAAAGACACGAGACACATCAAATCAAAAAACAATTCCTATACAGAATTTAGTCTCAAGTAAATTGCAACCAAGAAAAATTTTTGATCAAACAGAACTAGAGGAATTATCCGACTCGATAAAGAGTAATGGGGTTTTACAGCCAATTTTAGTAAGACCATTGAATAAAGAGAGCTCTTCATATGAAATTGTAGCTGGCGAACGTCGCTGGAGGGCATCGCAACTAGCAAAGTTACACGAAGTACCAGTAATAATAAGGAATTTCGATGATGAAACTGCTGTCGGTGTAGCAATGATTGAAAACCTTCAAAGATCTGATCTGAATTTAGTTGAAGAGGCTGAGGGATACCGTACAATGATGAATGTTTTTGAATACACACAAGAAAAACTTTCTACCCACCTAGGAAAAAGCAGAAGTCACATTGCAAATGTTTTAAGAATACTTTCGCTCTCTAAAAATATAAGAAAACATATCATAAATGGTCAATTATCATTTGGTCATGCAAGAACACTGGTTTCGCTTCCAGAAGATCAAGCAAATCAAGCTGTTGATGAAATTCTAAACAAAGAACTAAGTGTCCGTCAGACAGAACAGCTAGTTAACAAAATGAAAAGAGTATTACGCGGGATCTCAACAACTTATAATGAATCGAAACAAACCAATGTTAATGCTAACATTGAGCATTTGGAGAGAGAATTGACAAATTTATTAGGATTAAAGATTGTAATTAGCCATAAATCAAATAATACAGGTAATTTATCAATATTTTACAAAACATTAGATCAGATACAACCTGTCATTGATAAACTCAAATGGAGACCAAAATAAAATGAGGCAAGTTATTCTCGACACTGAGACATCTGGACTTGACTTCGAAAAAGATAGGATCATAGAGATAGGTTGCCTAGAAATAGTTGACGGCGTTTACACTGGAAAGAAATTTCATAACTATTATAAACCGGACAACATTACCATAAGTTCTGATTCAGAACAAATTCATGGACTCAACAACTCATTTCTTTCCAAATTCCCTACATTTGACAGTTCTGTCCAAGATTTTCTAGAATTTTTAAATGATTCTCAGTTAATCATACATAATGTACAATTTGATTTATCAATGATTAACGAGTCATTAAAGAGGATGTCAATAAAACAAATTGAAAAGAAAAATACAATATGCACTCTAGAATTGGCTAAAAAAAAGTTCCCGGGAAGTAAAAATAATTTAAACGCTCTTTGTAGAAGATTTGACATAAATCTGGATAGTAGAGAAAAACACGGTGCGTTAATAGATTCTTTTTTGCTACTTGAAGTATACAACGAACTTTTGGGTGGCAAACAAAAGAAATTAGATTTATCAATCCAATCATCTACATCAAAACAAAATTTATTAAGGGTTAACTCAAAAAAACACATACTCGTTAACATAACAAATCAAGAAATTTCAGATCATAATGAAATGTTGAAAAACATGAAAAAAAAGATTTGGGTTGATTAATCAGCAAGAAGTTTTTGTAAATACTATGTTGTTTCAGAAAAAGATGTCTTTATTATATTGTATATAACAACATACTATATTTTATTTTTTAAAATCGTCCATATCTTCGCAAGTAAATCGGTATCATATAATTGATTAATTTGGTTAATACCTGTTGGTGACGTTACATTTATTTCAGTTAATCTTCCATCTATCAAATCAATCCCAACTAAAAACATTTTATTTTTTTTTAGCACTGGTTTCAATTTTACACAAATTTGTTTTTCTTCTTTTGTTAAGAATGATTTTTCTGCGACACCTCCAAGATGCAAATTAGCTTTAAATTGTCCTTCTTTAGGAATCCTATTTAGAACACCACAAGGATTCCCATCTAAAAGTATTACTCTTTTATCTCCGAATTTGACTTTATTAATAAATTTTTGCACTACAACTGGAGCGCCATAGTTTTTTAAAATTTTTTTAAATGTCCTAACATTTTTTGAACCACTACTATGCGTTATTTTTGTGATTCCTTCACCACCTTTTAAATAGAGAGGTTTGACAACAACGACAGTATGTTCTTTCAAAAACTCTTTAAAATTTGTAATATCAGAAGTGATAACAGTCTCTGGCATTAGATCGTGAAAATATAGTGGAAAAATTTTTTCCGTAAAGTTTTTTATTCCTGTTGGATCGTTTATAAAATAAGGTTTTTTATTATTTTTTTTGTGTAATTCCAATAAATAGCAATTTGAAATATAATTCATATCAAATGGCGGATCTTGCCTAATAAAGAATAAATCAAAATTTTCTAATAAAACTTCTTTTTTTAAGCCAGATTTCAGTTTGTCATTAGTAATATTTCTAGCTAAAGTAGATACTTTGTTTATTTTGAATGATAAATCCCTTGGATCTGCAACCCAAATTTCTATTCCTAGTCTCACACCTGATTTAATTAAAGAAATTGTAGTATCAGTTTTTAAATTTAATTTAGAGAAAGGGTCCATCTGAAATAATGCTGTGATTTTTTTAATAATTAATCCTTTACTCGTTTAATATTTATAATTGTAACTAATTTGGGTATATCCTTCATTTCAGAAAGAAATTTTTCAAATGTGGTTTTTTCATCTAAGTTTTCTGCTAGTCCTATTACGTAAACAGTCCCCCCAACAACGTCTACACTATAGTTATTACTATTAATCCCCGATTTAAAAAGTAATCTTGTCATTAGTCTGGACTCAAAAAGAGCGTCTTCAGTCCTTTCTGAAAAACTAACATTAGAACTTATCTTAATTTCATTATAAACTTTTTTTACTCCATCAACTTCCCAAACACTCTCAATTATTTTCAAACGATTTACTTGATTTGATGAGTAGCCTGTAAGTAGAACTTCCCCTAATGAAGTACTAACAGTAATATCAGATATGTTAGATAACTTTAAAGATGATAATTTTCCAATTATTTTTGCCTTAAGAAAACTATCATCTACTGAGGCTGAAAAGCCTTTACTAGAAATTCCCGCATTGGCTGCCATTGAAACTACAGAACTTACTGGACTGCATGTTGAAATAGAAAAAAAAATTAAAAAGAAGCAAATTAAATTAATTATCTTTTCCAACTAATACCTCTCTTCTACCCACATGATTTGCTGGACTAACTATTCCCTCAGATTCCATTTTCTCTATAATTCTTGCGGCTCGGTTATAACCTATCTGCAAATGTCGTTGGATAAAGCTTGTAGAAGCCCTTTTTTCTCTACATACAATTGATACTGCTTTGTCATATAATTCGTCACCACTATCACTTAACCCTAAATTAAAGTTTTCTTGTTCACTATCTTCAAGCGTTATTGTCTGAAGATATTCTGGTTCACCCTGAGTCTTTAAATGATTTACAACTGACTGAACTTCTTCTGTTCTTACAAAAGGGCCATGTACTCTTAACAAATTTTCTCCAAGCATAGTTATTAATAAATCCCCTTGACCTAAAAGTTGCTCAGCCCCCTGCTCCTCTAGAATAGTCCGACTGTTAATTTTATTTACAACTTTATAGCTTATTCTTGTAGGAAAGTTTGATTTTATTGTTCCAGTAATTACATCTACAGAGGGTCTTTGAGTTGCAACAATTAAATGGATACCTGCAGCTCTTGCCATTTGAGACAAACGTTGAATGGCACCTTCGATTTCTTTGCCAGATGTGATCATCAAATCAGCTAATTCATCTACAACTACCACAATATTAGGGAAGGTTGCTAAATCCAATGCCTTTTTCTCCATTACAGGTTTACCTGTTTCAGAATCATAACCGACTTGCATTTCTTTGAATATGACTTGTCCATTTTCAATTATTTTTTTTACCTTTTTATTATAATCATCTATTTCTCTAACTTCTAAATATGTCATCATTTGATATCTTTTTTCCATTTCTTTAACCGTCCATTTTAATGCAGATATTGCTTTCTTTGGATCTGTTACCACCTCAGTTAGTAAATGAGGAATATCTTGATAAATGGAAAGTTCTAACATCTTAGGATCAATCAAAATTAATCTACAGTCTTCGGGTGAAAGATAATAAAGAAGAGATAAAAGCATAGCATTAATTCCCACTGATTTTCCGGATCCAGTTGTTCCTGCTACAAGCAGATGGGGCATTTTAGCTAAATCTACTATTACAGGATTTCCAAATATATCCTTACCCAAAGCAAGTGGTAATTTGAATTTGTTATTCCTAAATATTTCATGATTAATCAATTCTCTTAGGAAAACAGTTTGTCTTTGTTTATTTGGTATCTCAATCCCTATTGCATCTTTGCCTGGTATTGTTGAAATTCTTGTTGATTTGGCACTCATTGATCTGGCAATATCCTCAGACAACCTTATTACACTTGAGGAAAGCGTTCCAGGGGCAGGTGTTAATTCAAATAAGGTTACTATTGGTCCTTGTCTAACATCTGTTATTTGACCACTTATTTTAAAGTCTTTTAAAACTCCAGCTAATAAAGTTCTATTTACCTCAGTATTCCTTTTATTTTCTGTATCAATTGCGCTAATTCTTTTTTCCTTCTCTAGAAGATCTATGGAAGGAAAAATATAATTTTCTAAAACTCTTCGTTTACTTCTTCTTTTAATTACTGATTCTTTATAAGAAGTTTCATTAATATTTTCTTTAATATCGTAAAATTTAAGCCAGTTTAGTGAAAGATTTAATTTAAAAAGCTTGGCAACTAGTATTATCAAATTTAAAAAATTTTTATACAAAAGAACAAAAAGATTTATTACATCATGGTAGCCAAAGTTAAGTGAAAGCAATGCTGTTAACAAAAGAAAAAATATGATTACCGTTATTAATAGATAAACATAATCAAAATTCTGGAAATAATAATTAAAATAGATATTTAACCCATTACCAATAATACCTGATGAAAATTGCAGTTCATCGTTATTGTTAACTACAAATTGAATTACAAAGCATGACAAAACTATTGTCAAAGGTAGAAAAGTCCATGATCTCCATGAAGAATAATTACCAGTAATAACTTTAAAAGAATTAATGAAAAAAAACAAACAAAGAAAGTAGGAAACAATCCCAAAAAGGTTAATTAAAAATTCAGCCAAAATTGATCCGAATAAACCAAGATAATTTCCAAGATCTTCTCGCTTAGAATCAAATCTTAAAAGAGAGTTATCATCTGGATTTGAAGAAATTAGAGAAATAAAAATTACAGAACCTACGAAAAAAAAAATCGAGAAAAAAATTATCTTTTTAAAATTTTCTTTAATTTTGCTAGTCATTTGATTATTTAAGTATATTAATTTTAAAGAAAAAATATAATAAAATTTATAATGAACAAAAAAGATTTTGAAATAATAATTTGTGGTGCAGGTTTAGTGGGAATGACACTTGCTTTATTATTGTCTAAAGAGCAAATTAATGTTTTGTTGATTGATAAAAACAATAAAGATAGCTTTCTTAATCCAAGAGACGCTAGGACAACTGCTATATCCCAGGGATCTTCAAGAATTTATAAAAATCTTGGTATTTGGAACAAATTACTGAAGAATGCTCAACAAATAAATTCTATTTTAGTTTCAGAAGGTATTCAAACTAATAATTTAGACTTTGACAATAGAAAAGTTGGTGAGGGTCCATTGGGATTTATAATTGATAATAAAATACTAAAAAAAGTATTGTTTAAAGAAATAATAAAATCAAAATTTGTAGATTTTTCAGAAAATACAGAAGTAGTAAAAATCAACAATGCGGAAAGAAGTCTTGTGGTTAACAAAAAAAAAAAAATTAATTATAAATTACTTTTAGCAGCTGATGGGAGATTTTCAAAGATTCGTTTTCATGCAGGAGTAAAATATTTTTATCATGACTATCATCAAAATGCTTTTGTCTTCAACATTACTCATTCAAACCCCCATAATGGAATTGCATTAGAAAGGTTCTTTTCAACAGGTCCGCTGGCATTACTTCCAATGAAAGATAAAAAGCAAAGAAAATCTTCTGTAGTCTGGACAGTTGATACAAATATTTCAAATAAAAAGTCCTTCAACCAAAATATTAAGGAAGAATTTAGTAAAAGATATAAAGAATTTTTTGGCGATATCATAAATTTTTCTAAATTTCAAAAATATCCCCTTAATGTTTTTTCTTGTTATAACTCTTGCAAAGAAAACATTATCTTCGTTGGCGATGCATCCCAAGCTATACACCCTATTGCTGGACAAGGTTTTAATCTGGGTCTCAGAGACGCTCTCTGCATAAGCCAAATGATAACAGAATTCAAAGAATTGGGTCTAGAAGTCAACAATAAGAATTTAATGGATGCCTATGAACGTAAAAGATTTATTGATAAGACAGCCCTTGTGTCCGTAACCCACAACTTAAATAAACTTTTTTCAAACAATTCTTTTGCCATTAAACTTTTTCGAAGGTTGGGATTAAAGATATTTTCTGAATCTAATTATTTAAAAAATCAAAGTATGATTTATGCTATGGGGCTCAAAAATCTTGAGCTTTAACTCCTATTTTATAAAGATATTCCCAGCTAAAGATACCGGTGTTGTGACCGTCATCAAATACGAGTCTAATCGCATAATTTCCCACTGACTCAATTTTATTAATTAAAACTGTACTAAAAGAATTTTTTGATTTTTCTATTTGTTTTTTGTTTTTATTTTCAGCGGATGGACTATGCTCTCTCAAAAAAGAAGACTTTAGAATTAAAAAATTATTATTACTGTATTCAATCTGAATACTTTTTTTATTATCACTTAGTTTAATTGATTTAGGTATCATTTATTTTGCATGTAAGAAATATTTGTTATTTCGATATTCTAATAGTCAAATAATCCTGTTAACAGAAATTTAGTATTTTAATCTTTTGAAATAAATTAATATCAAGGTTTAATTATTTCAAGACGGTGTTCCTGAGCTCGCCATCTTATTCTCGTTGATTCCCATTTGCATAAGGGAAGTCAATATTTCCAACCTTTCCGAAAGAGTCTTGGCTTCTAACAGTGCCTGTTTTTCGCTAACGTCAAAAGGGCAGCACATACTTATCATATTTACTAAGTCCTCGTCATTCGTTGTTTCAACCATTTCCCAGTCAGCACTAATAGAAATTTTTTTTAAGAAGATTTTCATTAAAGCCTCAAAGTCTTTTCTTTTTTTTGGATTAACTAAACTTAAGGTTTCATAGTCTTGTTTAAATTCGTCCCAACTCACCTCTGCTGACCTGAATCCATTAGTTATTTTTTTTTCTTTTTTCATTCTAAACCTACAAACCCCTTTCAGAATCAACTCGTATCTATTATCATTGGTTTCTGAAAAAGCAGTTATCCTGCCTGCACAACCAATTTCATATAAGTTTGGGTTTTTAGTATCAGAATCACTCAAACCTCTTCCTTTAGGTTGGATCATTCCAATAATCCTGTTGTTTGCTAAAGCATGATCAAACATATGTAGATATCTATTCTCAAATAAGTTCAATGGAAGTTTAGCTTTGGGAAGCAACAAAACTCTGTTGAGGGGGAATAAGGGTATAGACTTTGGAAGCTCTTTAATATTATGTTCAAAACTGTACAACATATATATAATATGTTTTATATTTGCAAATAATTAAAGAATTATTTATAAAAAATTCGTTTTTCTTGTCCAAAATGTAAAATTAAAGTATAAAATACTCTGCTCGGCGGGAATAGCTCAGTGGTAGAGCATCACGTTGCCAACGTGAGGGTCGCGAGTTCGAATCTCGTTTCCCGCTCCATATCAAAAAAATTTGCCTTTCCTCTACGTTACATATATCCTAAATTATGACTGAAAACCAAGTTCAATGGAATGCTGGTACCATAATATATAATTATGACGACAAAGCTGATTTTGCTTATCTACTCATAGAAGGGGAAGTGCTTGTTAAATCAAAAAACGGTAAAAAAGTAGGCTTTATCAATAAAAATGAAATTTTTGGGGAGCAGTCTATTTTATTGGGAACAAATAGAACAGTTACTGCAATTGCCTCAAAGAATTCATCTGCAGTCCAAATTCCAAAAGACAAATTAATAAAAGAATTCAAAGACACATCGATCTTAATCAAAGCGGTACTTCGTTCTACATACTTAAGACTAACCAATCTAGACTCAACAATTAAAAATGACTTAGATAGTCTAGAAAACTTTGATAAGTAATTTCTCGAAAATTATAAATAAAAAGACAAAGTTTAAAAAATTAAAGTATTGTATTATTAATTATACAATATATTAATATTTTTGTGGAAAAAAAATATATTGTATATAAGCAGGATTATAAAAATGAATGATTTATCAAAGATATCTTTTGCAAAAGCTCAATCAATTTTAAAAAAATTTAGGTATAAGCCAAGATCTGAATGGTCAGGTGATGAAAGAACTCTTTTTAGACTTTGCAATTTCGCTGTTTTATCAAAAAAAAGATTGAATAATATTCTTCTATCATTGCAAAGCCTATCAAAACTAAGTGATAAAAGTCATTACAAGTATAATGAGCTAGACATCAAATTAATTAAGGAGCTGATAATGGAAAATTTAGAAATCTGTTTTGATAAATTTAATCAAAAGATAAATGTTATCAAGGAGTCAGACGTTGAAATGATTCAAGATCACCTAAAAAAAATTAAAGATGAAAACCTTAGATTAGTAGGAGAAATAAAACGCCTAAATTTTATAATAGAAAATTACATCAATGAAAAAGATATGAATGATATTGAGGAAGTAAAAGAAATATTGAATAAGAAAGTAGAAATTCAAAGTAAAGATTTGGGGAAGAAAAAAAAAATAAAGGAGAAACTAGATTTTAACAAAAAAAATATACAAAAATTTTTAAAGAAATGGAATGAGGGGTATACAACATTTGAAATTACAGAAAACTATAAAAGAATAGGGGTGGACATGCGTAATACAAAGAAGAAAAGGTTCAAACTTTAATAAATCAAGATCTTAAAACCATAAAATTTAAAGAAACTATTTTTTTAGTTTTTTTTCATACATACCTACAAAGTCTAATGGTGCAATCATCAAAGGTGGAAATCCTGCTTCTCTTGTGCAGTTGGCTATTATTGCTCTAAGAAAAGGAAAAAGAAATTTAGGGCACTCAATTAGCAGTATTTTTTCTAAAATATCACTTTCAGCATTTTCTATGGTAAAGATCCCACTGTATACTCCTTCAACCAGGAATAATATTTTTTCTTCGGATTTTGTCTCACATTTTATTGTGAGCTCTACTTCATGAACGTTCTGGCCGTGATCTGCAAGTGATCTTGATTTAACGTCGGCATCAATGCTAAATGACGGATTTCCTTTAATATTCCTCAATGAGTCTGGAGCTTGAGGGTTTTCAAACGACAGATCTTTAAGAAATTGGGCGTTAATTAAAAACTTAAGGTTGTTATTATTAGAATTTGAGTTTGAATTTTTTTTTTTTTCGGCCATATTTAAAGTTACTTTTTAATAAGAAATAATTATAATACAAAAAAATGTTTTACCAATCCAAAAATAATTATTAAGTAGATTCATGAATAATCTTCCATACATTGATATCTTGATTTTAGCCATGATTGCTGTTTTTATAATAAATAGGCTAAAAAACACCCTAGGTAAGAAAACAGGTAATGAATCTGATATTGTAGAAAAATTTACCCAAAAAAAATCCTCCTTCAAAGAATCTGAACCAGATTCAGTTTCTAGTAAATCTAATGAAATTGGACAACAATCAATGCATAAAGACAAACGAATCAATTCTTCGCTAAATGAAATATTAAAGATCAATAATGATTTTGATATTTCAGAGTTTCTTGATGGTGCAAAAAAAGCTTTTGAATATATATTAAGTCAATATTCAAAAAATGACCTAAAGTCTCTAGAAAAACTTCTTTCAAAGACAATACTGAAAGTTTTCCAAGATCAAACCAAAATTAGAGAAAAAAATTCAGAATCTTTAGAGATTACAGTTATAAGTGTTAAAGACCCAGAAATACTTGATGTAAAAATTGAAAAAAAAACCATTGCTCTTATTGTTCTTTCTTTTGATTCCGAACAAGTACAAATAACAAAAGACAAAAAAGGAAGTATCATTGACGGAGATCCCAATCAAATACTCTCAATAAAAGAAAATTGGACATTTTCAAAAAATCTTAAATCTAGAGACCCTAATTGGATGCTGGAAAAAATTGAAGAAAGTAATTAATAATAATTTTATCTTTTTTTTTTCCTTATTTTGTTCAATAAACTTCACTTCTGCTGGAGAAACCCCTCTTTTAGCGTTCAATGATATACAAAAAGAAACTTTAAAGGATTTTAAAGCAGAATTGGAGGTAATATGCAGTTCAGAGTATTTTTTCAAAAATCTAAAAAACCATTCGACATATCCGAAGTTTGGGACAGAAGAAAACTGGAAACGAAAATGTAGTAAATTGAAAAGCACAACTAAGCAGGAAGAATTAGCTACTTTTTTTCAAAAGAATTTTAGACCTTATACACAGCCATCTAATTCTGGACTTTTAACAGGGTATTATGAACCAACAATTAATGTCTCACGAACTAAGAATAAAGTATTTAAGTATCCGATTTTAAGAAATAAAAAATATTACTACGGCAAAGCTAGAAATGAAATTGAAGCAACTTTCAATAATGAAGATGTTCTTCTTTGGACTGATGATAAGGTTAATCTTTTTTTTTTACATATCCAAGGCTCTGGATTAGGAAAATTTAAAAACAAAAAATTAACAAAAATTGTATATGACGGCAACAATAAGTTGAATTATACCTCCATTGGGAAATACCTCATTAAAAAAAAATTTATTAGAAAAAAGGATGTTAATTTATTTACTATAAAGAATTGGTTAAGAAAAAATAAAGACCTTTCAGAGGAAGTTATGAACGTAAATAAGAGATTTATATTTTTTAAAGAAAGTTTTCAAGATACCAGAAAATTTCCAAGCGGGGCAATGGGGTTGCCTTTAACACCAGACAAGAGTATTGCAGTAGATAACAAAATTTACCCTATCGGAATACCTTTTTTGATTGAATTCCTAAATCAAGAACCCTCTAAACTTGCTGTTTCACTTGATACAGGAGCTGCAATAAAAGGAAAAAACAGAGCAGACCTTTTTACAGGAAGAGGCATATCAGCAGAAAAAAAAGCCGGAGTTATGAAGAAAAAAATTTATCTCCATCCATTAATACCATATATTGACTAAATGATGAGTAATGATTGGGAAAGCTTTAAAAAATCTGTAAAACCAATTAAAAAACCTCACAATATCAAATCTGTAAGAAAAAAAAATGCAAAATCCTTTGAAGGAAATACAACCACTGAAAATCCAATTAATGAAAATGATCTGCAAGATATTGAGATTCAAGTCTCAAAAGATTGGGGATTTCTTGAAAAAAACACCCATAAAAAAATCCTAAAAGGAGACATAAAAATAATGTCCAGGCTTGATCTACATGGTCAAAATGTAAGAGATTCGAAAAGACTCGTGTTAAGATTTATTAATTCAAACTTTTACAAAAGACAAAGATTACTTTTGTTAATCACAGGGAAAGGGCAAAAACTTTCGGTTGAAGATGGATGGAAGAGTATTGGAATATTAAAAACAATCATTCCAACTTGGCTAAGATCAAAAGCCTTAAATGACAAAGTCTTATGGTTCGATTATGCTCCACCGAAAAAAGGGGGAGATGGCGCTTATCTTATTTATCTAAGAAAATCAGAGGATAAACCTGGTTAAGTCAGTATCTTTATATATATCTCCAATTTGTTTTTTTACATATTTTTCATCAATCTCAATTTGGCTAGACTTTTTATCTGACGCGTTAAAACTAATTTCTTCTAGTATTTTCTCAAGTATTGTATGAAGTCTTCGAGCACCAATGTTTTCAACTTCTTCATTAACCTTGGTTGCTATCAAAGCTATTTCAGATATTGATTCTTCAGAAAAATTTAACTTTACTCCTTCCGTAGCGATTAATTCAACATACTGCTTAATCAAATTATTTTCTGGTTCTTTTAAAATCCTTATAAAATCTTCTTTATTTAAGGCTGTTAACTCTACTCTATTGGGAAGTCTACCTTGTAATTCTGGCAATAGGTCTGAGGGCTTTGCAACATGAAATGCTCCCGAAGCAATGAATAGTATATGATCTGTTTTTATTGACCCATACTTTGTGGAAACAGTAGACCCTTCAATGAGTGGAAGCAGGTCCCTTTGCACTCCTTCTCGACTAACCTCGCCTGATGTTCCAGTATTTTTTCCACATATCTTGTCTATTTCATCTATAAATACAATACCGTCTCCTTCAACATTAGCAATGGACCTTTTAATTAAATTATCATTATCAATAAGTTTTTCAGATTCTTCATCTATTAAGATCTCATGTGACTCTTTAACTGATAGTTTTCGTTTCTCTTTTTTCTGACCAAAGCCTTTTCCAAACAATTCTCCTAAATTTATCATGCCCATTGATCCTCCTGGCATTCCAGGGATTTCCATAGATTTTAAGGGTGAGGAAGTTTTAGATGATAGTTCTATTTCAATCTCTTGATTGTCTAATTGACCTTCTCTGAGCATTTTTTTATATTTTTCTTTAGTTTGATTAGTTGCAGATGAGCCAACTAGTGCCTCAATCACTCTTTTTTCTGCGTTCACTTCTGCCCTTGCCTTGATTTCATTTTTTAAGTTTTCTCTATTGTTATTAATCGAGACTTCAAGTAAATCTCTAATAATTTGCTCAACATCTCTTCCAACATATCCAACCTCAGTAAATTTCGTCGCCTCTACTTTAATAAAGGGGGCATCTGCAAGTTTAGCCAACCTTCTTGCAATTTCTGTTTTTCCAACTCCGGTCGGCCCAATCATGAGTATATTTTTGGGTAAAACCTCGTCTTTTAATGCGCCCTTGATCTGTTGTCTTCTCCATCTATTTCTTAAAGCAATGGCAACTGCTCTTTTTGCTGTTTTTTGGCCAACTATAAATCTATCTAGTTCGGACACTATTTCTCTAGGTGTAAATGAAGTCATTTTATCTTTTCAATTAATATGTTGTTGTTTGTGTAAATGCAAAGTTCTGAAGCAATTTCCAGACTTTTAGTTGCTATTTCTTCAGGTTTAAGTTTTGTATCAAACATTGCTCTAGCTGCGGCTAATGCAAAATTACCACCAGAACCAATTGCCATTAAACCATCTTTTGGTTCTAATACGTCTCCAGTACCACTTAAAATAAGGCTGACATCCTTATCAGCCACAAGCATCATCGCTTCTAATCTTCTTAAGTATCTGTCAGTTCTCCAATCTTTGGCTAACTCTACACATGATCTCATCAAATTATTTGAATATTTCTCAAGTTTGGATTCTAATCTTTCGAAAAGTGAGAATGCATCAGCTGTCGCCCCTGCAAAACCAGTTATTACTCTTCCTCCTGCCAATGATCTAACTTTCCTAGCATTTGCTTTCATAACTGTATCACCAAGGGTTACTTGTCCGTCTGCAGCAATAACCACTTCTTTACCTTTTCTAACTGAAACTACAGTCGTTCCATGCCATTTTTCTGGTGTTTTCATTTGAACCCTTAATTTGTTGCCTATTTGCTAAATTAAATAATAATCTATATATTTTAGAATAATTATCCAGTAAATTTACCTATGAGAAAATATTCTGTAAATAGAAAAACCAAAGAAACTGATATTAAAGTAGATGTCAACTTAGATGGAAGAGGAAAAAGTGACATCAATACAGGCATTGGTTTTTTAGACCACATGATTGATCAAATATCTAAACATAGTTTAATAGATATAATTATTCATGCTAAGGGAGATCTTCATGTTGATTATCATCACACGACTGAGGATTCTGCACTTGCTCTAGGTAACGCTTTTTCAAGTGCGCTAGGCGACAGGAAAGGAATTGTTAGATTTGGTCAAGCCCTTTCCGCAATGGACGAAACACTTTCTAGGGTGGTTGTGGATTGTTCAAACAGACCATTTCTAGTTTGGAAGGTAAATTTAACTATTCCTCAGTTAGGAGAGATGGATACAGAGTTGTTTAAAGAATGGTTTCAGTCTTTTTCACAAAGCGCAGGTATTACTTTGCACGTTGAAAATCTTTACGGAGAGAACAATCATCACATTATAGAGTCTTGTTTCAAGGGATTAGCACGAGCTCTACGACAAGCTATATCAATAGACACTAGAAGAAATGATGAAATTCCTTCGACTAAGGGCAAACTATGATAGGGAGTTTCTTAAAATGTTTACTTATTGTGTATTAAGAAATAACAATGATAAAAATGACTATGAAATTGTTGAAACTGGATTCTCATTTCTAGCATTTGTATTTGGTCCAGCTTGGGGACTTTTTAAAAAATTATGGTTTTTTAGTTCAATTGGATTTTTAATTCTTTTTATATCTAAATTTATGTTATTCGAAGCAAATAATAATTATCTATTTTTAATTTTTTCTTCAGGTTCTAGCTTTTTTTGGGGGTTTTTTGCAAGAGACTTATACATTCAAAAGTTAATACATAATAATTTTTCCCCAATAAAACACATTAACGCAAAAACAAAAGAAAATGCGCTAATTAAATACTTATCTGAAGAAAAAGATGAATAAAATTATAATTATCGACTATGGATCAGGGAATATTAGATCTGTATTTAATGCTGTTAAAAAAATATCAGAAGGAAAAGTTAAAATTTCTTCCACAATTAAAGAATTAAAATCTGCCTCGCACCTTATTCTTCCTGGTGTTGGATCTTTTGAATCATGTATAACTGGATTAAAAAAGACAAATATAATGGGGGATCTTCGAGAAATAGTATTTGAGAAAAAAATTCCATTTTTAGGTATTTGCGTAGGCATGCAAATGCTTGCCACCAAAGGATTTGAAAAGGGTAACTTTCTTGGGTTAAATTGGATCAAGGGAGAAGTTAGAAAAATAAAAACTCCCCAAAAAAATCTCAAAATCCCTCACATGGGCTGGAACACACTGATATTTAAGAAAAGAACAAAATTTACTGACAGTCTCCTTGAGAAAATAAAAATGGACTATACTGATGAAATAACTGCCTATTTTGTTCATAGCTATAATTTTATAACAAAAAATAGATGTGATCAGATTATTTCTACCAACTACGGTGAAGAAATTACAGCTATGGTGTCAAAAGATAATATTTTTGGAACACAATTTCATCCTGAGAAAAGCCATATTTTTGGTTTAGCTTTTTTGAAAACATTTCTAGAGCAAAAGGCATGAGTATGGATTTCTATCCTGCAATTGACATTAGAGAAGGTAAAATCATAAGATTGAAAAAAGGTTTGCTAGAATTCGTTAAAATTTATGGGACTGATCCTTTACTAAAAGCTCGTGAGTTTGTTAATTTCGGAGCTAAATGGATACACATAGTTGACATTGACGGGGCCTTTCAGGGAAAAACTAGGAATATGGAAAAGATTGTTGAGATTAAACAAAAAGTAAATTGTAAAATTCAAGTTGGTGGTGGTATTAGAGATATTAAGACCATAGAAAATTATTTAGGTAGTGGTATTGATAGGATAGTACTAGGGACAATAGCAATAGAAAATCCTGATTTTGTAAAAGAAATATGTAGAAGATTTCCAAATAAAATTGCTGTTGGACTAGATACAAAAAAAGGTTTTGTAGCCACTCAAGGGTGGGCAAAAAAAACTAAAGTTCATTTCAAAGAAGTAATTGATTTTTACGAGTCTTCAAAAGTTTCAGCTTTAGTATTTACTGACATCGATAAGGATGGTCTCATGGAGGGTGCAAACTACAAGCAACTCAACAAACTTCTCTCCTTAACAAAATTGAAAATAATTGCGTCTGGAGGAATTTCTTCTCTTGATGATCTGAAAATAATAAAGAAAATGGAGAAACCAAATCTGATTGGAGTTATTTCTGGGAAGGCTATCTACGAAAAAAAAATCAATGTTTCTGATGCAATAAGAATATTGGGAGACAAGATTGCTTAAAATTAGAATCATCCCCTGTCTTGATGTAAACAACGGTAGAGTTGTCAAAGGAATAAATTTTGTCTCTCTAAAAGATGCAGGAGATCCTGTCGAGCAAGCCATGATTTACAGTAAAGAGGGTGCTGATGAGATTACTTTCTTGGATATAACTGCAACTCATGAAAAAAGAAAACCAATGTTAGATGTTATTCGTAATACAGCCTCAGAATGTTTTGTTCCCTTGACAGTTGGCGGTGGTGTAAAAGATTGCAAGGATGTATTAGAATTTTTAAAATGTGGCGCAGACAAGGTTTCAATTAATAGTGCAGCAATTAAAAATCCTAACTTGATAGAGGAATGTTCATCAAAGTTTGGAAATCAATGTATTGTAGTTGCAATTGACGCAAAAAAGAAAAAAAATAACTGGAATGTATTTATCAATGGGGGGAGAATTGACACTGGAATCGACGTTTTAAAATGGGCAAAGAAAGTTGAAAAGCTTGGTGCTGGTGAAATTTTACTAACATCAATGGATAGAGATGGAACTAAGTCAGGATTTGATTTAGAACTAACTTCAAAAGTTTCTGACTCAGTGAGTATTCCAGTCATAGCCTCAGGAGGAGTAGGAAATAAACAAGATTTTTTGGATGGAATTAAAATTGGTGGGGCATCTGCTCTGCTAGCTGCCTCAGTCTTTCATTTTAAAGAAACTACCATTAAAGATGTAAAAGAATATTTGAAATCTCATGACGTAAGTGTAAGAATTGATAACCTTTATAAATTGAAAAATGAATGATAACGTATTAGAAAAATTGTCCTCTATTATAAAAGACAGGAAAAAAAAATTACCCGCCGATTCTTATATCTCTAAGCTCTACAAGAAAGGTAATGTAAAAATTGCTAACAAATTAGGAGAAGAGGCTGTAGAAACTATTTCAGCGTTTCTTGCACAAGAAAAATCAGACATTGTCGAAGAATCAGCTGATTTAATTTTCCACCTACTTATATTACTGGAAACAGCAGATTTATCATTTGATGATGTTTTAGAATCTCTTGAAAAAAGGATGGAAAATGATTGATATTAAAAAATATAATCAAGATAATATATTTTCCAAAATATTAAAAAAAGAGATTCCTTCAAAATGTATTTTTGAGGATGAATTCGTGTATGCTTTTGAAGACATCAATCCTCAAGCACCAATCCACATTTTAATAATTCCCAAAAAAAGTTTTTGTAGTTTAGATGATTTTAGTTCTCAAGCAGATGAATTGACTATTTTTTCATTTATGAGGTCTATTAGCAGAATCGCTAAGATGGTAAATCTTAAAAATGGTTATAGAATTATTTCAAACATCGGTTTTGACGGTGGTCAAGAGGTTCCTCATTTTCATATTCATTTAATAGGTGGAAAAAAGTTAGGCGCTATTGTTAGTAAATAAACATTCGTTTTGCTGTTTGTGTGTCTGATCAGAAATTTTTTTTAATCTTGTAATGTCAAACAAACTGGAACATGGTCTGATGGCCGCTCAAAAGTCCTGTAAACTTTTAATATCTTTGCTGATTTTACTTTATTATTTAAAAATTCGGAAACCCAAATATGATCAAGTCTTCTGCCTCTATTGTTTTTTTGAAAATTTGGAGATCTGTAACTCCACCAAGTAAAAACATTATCTGGTGGGTTTAAATACTTCCTGATGGAATCATTAAAATGACTATTTGATAAAATTTTTTTTAATTTTTGTCGCTCCACCTCTGTATGACTTACCACATTAATTAAGCTCTTGTGCGACCAGACATCATCCTCTTCTGGGGCTACATTTAAATCACCACATAAAACGACTTTATCCTTTTTTTTTTTTTTTAAATAATGATCTAGTTCATTTAAAAAATTTAATTTGTGATCAAATTTTGGATTTACTTCTGGGTCTGGAACATCTCCTCCTGCTGGAACATAAACTGAAATTATTTCCATGCCTTTTATTTCCATTGATAAATGTCTTGCATCATTTTTTTTGCAAAAGTTAACACTAAAAGCATTCTTTGCTTTTTTCTTAGATAAAATTGCAACACCGTTATAAGATGCCATTCCATTAAAGTATGAAAAATAATTAAGATCGTTAAATTTTTCAGATGGAAATTGGTCGTTTATAATTTTTGTTTCTTGTAGACAGAGAAAATCTGGATCTTCCTCTTTTAAAATTTTGATAATTAGATCTATTCGTGCTCTGATTGAGTTAACATTCCAGCTAATTACTTTCATCAAGAATTCATGGATTCAAAAAAATCACCATTATTTTTGGAGTTTTTAATCTTTTCCAGCAAAAACTCCATTGAATCCGTAACACCCATTGGCATAAGGATCTTTCTTAATATCCACATTTTTGATAAATCTTCTTTTGTAACTAAAAGTTCTTCTTTTCTAGTACCAGATTTGGTGACATCAATTGATGGAAAAACTCTTTTATCAGATAATTTTCTATCTAGAATGATTTCTGAATTACCAGTTCCTTTAAATTCTTCAAATATTACCTCATCCATCCGTGATCCAGTATCAACTAAAGCTGTTCCTATAATCGTTAGAGACCCACCTTCCTCTATGTTTCTTGCAGCCCCAAAAAACCTCTTTGGCCGTTGTAATGCATTGGCATCTACTCCACCAGTCAAAACTTTTCCAGAGCTCGGCACTTGAGTATTATATGCCCTTGCAAGCCGGGTTATGGAATCAAGAAGAATCACTACATCCCTTTTATGTTCAACTAATCTTTTAGCTTTAGATATTACCATTTCTGAGACTGCTACATGCCTCACAGCAGGTTCGTCAAAAGTTGAGGACACAACTTCTCCTTTCACAGATCTTATCATGTCTGTAACCTCCTCTGGTCTTTCGTCTATCAAAAGAACTATTAGATAAACCTCAGGATGATTTGTTGTTATTGAATGTGCTATGTTTTGAAGCATTACAGTTTTACCGGTTCTTGGAGGCGCGACTATTAAAGCTCTTTGGCCTTTACCAAGTGGTGTGATCAAGTCCATTACTCTGTTAGTAGTGTCTTTAACAGTTGGGTCTTCAATTTCCATGTTTAATTTATTTTCAGGATAAAGTGGTGTTAAATTATCAAAGTTTATTCTCTGTTTAGTTTTTTGAACATCCTCAAAGTTTATTTTGTCTATTTTTGTTATTGCAAAATATCTTTCTGATTCCCTAGGGGCCCTCATTTCTCCCTCTACAGTGTCTCCTGTCCGCAAGCTATTTTGTTTAATTTGCGAGGGGGAAACGTAAATGTCATCTGGCCCTGGAAGATAATTAGCATCAGGGGATCTTAAAAAACCAAAGCCATCTTGGAGAATTTCTAGCACTCCTTCTCCATAAATAGCGTCCTTATTTTGTGCCATTTGTTTTAAGATAGAAAAAATCATATCCTGTTTTCTTAAAGTACCTGCATTTTCGATCTTAAGGTCTTCAGCTATTTTGAGTAAATCAGAAGGATTTTTTGATTTGAGGTCTTTTAGATGCATAGTGATTTTGGGAAAAATAAGAGTTTAATTTATAGAAAATTTAATAGTACTTGTCAAACAATTGGTTTAAATACAACCAAAAAAATAATAACCAAAAATACAATTGTTGGTACTTCATTTATCCACCTATAATATTTATCAGATTTTTTGTTTTGACCCTGTTCAAACACTTTTCTTATTCTAGCGCAATACATATGAAAAGCAGAAAGAAAAAAAACAGCCACAAACTTTAGATTTAACCATAATTCATTTTGAACTTCCAAGTTTATGGTTAAAATTACTCCAAAAACCCAGGAAAAAATTAAAGACGGATTCATAATATATATCATAAGTTTTCGCTCCATCGTGATAAATGTCTTATATTCTTTCGAGCCTATTTTTGCTGTAGAATGATAAACAAATAATCTTGGTATATAGAATAAACCGGCCATCCACGTTGTTATAAAAACAATGTGAAAAAATTTAAAAATATTGTAATAGTTAAACTCCATATTCTGCTTTTTATTTTAGATAATCTTTTGTTAATTTTAGTATAAGGTCTATATGGTCTTCCCTTTCATTTAAACACGGTATCATATGAAAATTTTTTCCTCCATGTTCCATAAAACTTTCTTTGCCTTCAATCGAGATTTCCTCTAATGTTTCAACACAATCAGACGCAAACCCTGGACATATCACAAATATGTTTTTCTTTCCCTCAGCTGGAAGTAACTCAAATGTTTTATCAGTATATGGTTGAAGCCATTCTTCTGGACCAAATCTAGACTGAAATGTCGTAATAATTGGTATATTTATCTTCAACTTTTCTGACAGTAGTCTTGTCGTTTTCTGACAATAACAATGGTATGGATCTCCTTTCTCAAAATATCTTTTGGGTATCCCGTGATATGACGCAACTATAACATCCGGCTTCCATTTTTTCCTTTTTAATGCTTCTATAATAGTGTTTTTCAAAGCCTTTATATATAATGGTTCTGACTCATAATGCGGTATTATTTTTATTGTTGGTTGCCACCTCATGGTCATTAAACTTCTGTAAACTTCATCACAAACTGTAGCTGTGGTTGCGGCTGCATATTGAGGGTATAATGGAAATACTATGATTTCCTGGCAACCTTTTGCTTGCATTCCCTTCATCTTGTCTTTTATTGCTGGACTCCCGTATCTCATAGCATAGTCTATTTCGATCTTTTTCGTGTTAATCTTTTTTCTTAATTTTTTCATTTGTTGGATGGTGTAGTATCGAAGTGGCGAAATATTTCCGTTTTTCATCCATATTTTCTTATATGCTTTAGCTGTTTTTGCTGGTCTAACTGTTAATATTATTAGGTTAAGTATTACTTGCCAAATAATTGGGTTTACTTCTATAACTCTCTTGTCCGACAAGAACTCTTTCAAATATTTTCTTATATCTAACCAATTCGTTGTGTCCGGTGTTCCTAAGTTTACAAGGAGTATTCCTGTCTTCTTCTTTGGTAAATATGGATGTTCTTTAGGTAAATTCATGATTCTTTACTAATTTGATTACTCTTTCTACATTTTTTATGGGTGTTTCTGGTAAAATTCCATGAGATAAGTTAAATATATGTTTATTATGTCTAAACTTTTCTAATATTTGTATGGTTTTCTTTGAAAGTTCATTTTCATCTCCTAGCAAGTCTGTCGGATTCATGTTTCCCTGAATTGCAATATCTCTTTTCTCTGCCTCTTTTATAATTGTGTCTGGACATGTTTCATCTATTGAAATTACGTCACATTCTACTTCTTTAATAAATTTAATATATTTCTTGGCAGATCTTCTAGGAAAATGAATAATTCGTGTTTCACTCGAGAATTCTCTTATTTTTTTACTTATTTCTTTATTTGGTTCAATTATAAATTCATCATATAATTTATCATCAAGCAACCCTGCCCACGACTCAAATACTTGGATATAATCCGCTCCATTTTTAATCTGCCTTTTTAAATATTCAATTGAAATTTCCTGAATTATTGTAATCAGATCTCTTGCTTTTTCTCTTTCATGCTGAACGAAATTTAGTACTTTTTTATGTTCTTTAGATGTTCCCCCCTCAATCATGTAATTCAAAATCGTGAATGGGCCACCACAAAACCCTATCAAATTTTTTTTTCCTTTCTTTTGATTTAGTATCTGAATTGTTTCAAAAACATTAGAAATTTTATTTATTGATTTTGTATAATTTTTATAATGAAGATCATTTTTAGAGGATATTGGATCTAGGATAGGTCCATGATTTTTAAGAAAAGAAACTTGCTGACCTAATGCAAATGGAATAACTAAAATATCGCAAAATAAAATTATAAAGTCAAAATCAAACCGGTGTATTGGTTGAAGTGCGATTTCGGCAGCAATTTTTGGGTTCAAACAGAGTTTTAAAAAGTCTTTTTCTTTTTTACGTATAGCCATATATTCTGGAAGATAACGACCTGCTTGTCTCATGAACCAGATTGGGACTTTATTAACACTTTTCATCTACTACTATCTAATATATATATAAAGGTTGTTGTTGTTGTTGTTCAGTTAATTTCGTTGATAAAGTTTATTAACAAAAAACTAACAAAAAATGAAGTAATAAATGTGTGGATCAAATGTTAATAGTTCAGGTGAAAGGGTGATACCTAAGGAAAATAGAAAGAGAAATAGATCTAGTAAAAGGTGGGATAGAAATGTTGAAAAGATATAAACAGAAGGAATATGTGTGTAAAATCAGGATAAAAAAGAAATAAAATAGTAAAAATGAAAAAAACAAAAGAATCAACAATATATCAAGATATTGTTCTAGCCTCATCAAGTTCAACGAGACAAAAATATATAAAAAAATTTATTCCGAATTGCGAAATATGCCATCACAAGGTTAAGGAGCAAGAAATTAAGAGAAAACAATTGAGCCCCCGTATCTGTGCTTCGCTTCTTGCTAAAGAAAAAGCACTTTCGATAAAAAACCTTTTCCCGAAACACAAGATTATTGGTTCTGATCAAATTCTAGTATGTAGAGATAAAATATTCAGTAAACCAAGAAATGAGGAGCAAGCTATCCGAAATTTGATGTTATTACAAAATAATGTTCATGTACTAGTCAGTGCAGTTTCAGTAATTTGTGGTGACAAAATATTTTATGAAACGGTAAAAAAGGCGAAATTATTTTTTAGGTCAACAACAGAATCAGAAATCAAAAAATATATACAGGAAAATAAAACGGCGGTTTTTTCATCAGTTGGTTCATACAGAATTGAGGATAATAAAAAATATAACCTAGTAGAAATTTTATCAGGCGATAATGAGACTATTATCGGATTTCCTATAAAAAATTTGTTGGAAAAATTTAAAAATGAGTGACCTACTTCTAGTATTAGGAAACCCAATAAAACATTCAAAGTCACCATTGATTCACAATTATTGGTTAAAGAAATACAAAATAAATGCAAAATATAATAAAAAGTGTGTCAAAAAAGATGAGTTAAAGAAATACGTCGATCTTGTCAAACAGGGAAAACTTAAAGGTTGCAATATAACCGTTCCATATAAAAAAGATTTTTTCGATCTAGTTGATAAAGTAGATACACATGCTCAAAGTAGTCTGGCGATAAATACAATTTTCACAGAAAATGAAAAGGTAATAGGAACAAATACCGATGGGCTAGGATTTGTTTCATCACTAGTAGATGACTTAAATTATGATTTAAGGTCCAGTTTAAATATTTTTTGTTTTGGTGCCGGTGGAGCATCATATGGAATTATTTCTGAACTGCTTAAATATAAACCAAATTCAGTCGAAGTTTCTAATAGAACGCATTTTTCGACACTAAATTTAGTCAAACATTTTTGTAAAGAAAAAGATCTATACAAAAAAATTATTAAACCAATCCCCTGGGGAGAAAACCCGAAGGAACACATAGACTTAGTTATAAATACTACTACTTGTGGAATGAATGAAACTGACGAATTTCCTATCGAATTTAATGAACTTTCAAAGGAAACTTTTGTGTATGATATTATTTATAGCCCTAAAGAGACCATATTAATGAAAAAAGCAAGATTAAATAACCTGCGAACTTCAAATGGAATCTACATGCTTATAAGACAGGCAGCAGTGTCATTTGAAAAATGGTTCAAAATAAATTTAAATAATGACGATATAAATGAAGTCATAAGGTTATTAGGATATGACCATTAAAGTAGCTGTAACTGGTAATATAGGCACAGGCAAGTCTACCGTTTGCGAGATATTAAAAGCTATGGGCTTTAAGGTATTTGAGTCTGATTATGAAGTGAAGAAACTATATAATCAAATCGACATTATTTGTGAAATAAGGAAAAACTTTATAAACAAAATTCCTGATCTTTTTAAAAACGGAAAATTAGACAGAAAAAAATTGAGCAACTATGCGTTCTCCAATAAACTTGAACTGCACAAACTCGAAAACATTATTCATCCTCATGTTTGGAACATAAAAAAAACTTTCATTGAGGATAATTCAAAAGAAAAGGTATTATTTTTTGATATACCATTACTGTTTGAGAAAGATTTACATAAAGAATATGATTTTGTATTTTATACTATGGTGGATCAGAAAATTCAAAAAAAAAGAGTGTTAGAAAGAAGGAATATGGATTTTCAAAAATTTCAGAAAATATTATCCGTCCAAGCTTCTTTATCAAAAGTTACTGAGAAATTTATTTCATTAAAGCTAGATACAGAAAAAAATAAAACTTTAATTAAAAATTCTATCAAGAATTTTTTAAATAGAAAAAACCTACTAAAGTAATTAAGAAGAAATAGTCACAGGACAGCTGCCCTTTAAGTATTGATTTTCTGCAAGAATATAGCTGGCCTATCATTTGGTAAAGCTCATTCGTTTTAAATAACTCTACTTGCTTTTTAAAAGAATCTGAATACTTGAAAAACACAGGTGGCTTGAGTGAAGAAATAGCTTGATAAGATGAAATACCTGTTTTTATTTTTTCCTTTACTTCTAAAATCCTATAAAGGTGATCCAAAATAAAGTTAAGTAATCTGATATTTTCAGTTCCGAAGTCAGAAACTTTATTATAATCCTTTGTAAAAGCAATTTTTTTTCCTGAAAATATTGAATGAATAAATCTTGTTGTGTCTACTTCCGTTGATTCAGACAAGAAAGACAACATATCTGTAATATTTTTCTTTGGTTCAGTACTTTTTAAAACTACAATTAATTTTTGAACTTCATTTTTTATATCAAATCTCTCATTAGAAATTACATTTGAAATACTCATGACTTCATTTTCTGAAACCTTCATACCTTCCTTTTCAAAACAATCCGAAATCAATTGATTTTTTTCTTGAATGGTTTCTTCGTAACAAGGCACGATGATATAGTTTTGTGATTTTTCAAAAAATATTCTTAATGAGGATTTCGGTCCCAACTGAGGTGATTTTATGATTAAAATAGAATCTTTTTCAATTTTTTCTATGAATGATGTAATTTCTTTATTTATTCTTTCGTTGCTCAGAGAAATGATTAAAATAGTTGTGCTTCCAAAAAGATTGGGCTCATTTATTGTTTTTGAAATTTTGAGCAAGTCACCTTTTTTTACGTCGTCAGAATAAATATTTATAATTTCAAGGTCTTTTGCCTTTTTTTTTTGACTAATTACTCTTTCTTGAATGTCGTGAATTTTGCCAAAATTTGGCCCATGAAATAAAAAGCATTTTTGAGAATGATATTTCTCAATATTATTTATTATATCCTTAAACTTTATTATCATGGTTGGAATTTTCTTTCCAGTGATTCGGCAAGAATAAGATTTGAGAGATCAGATGATAATGACTTTACAAGTTTGTTTGAAGCATCTTCTAATGAAATAATGTTCGCATAATTATTAGTTGTATAATTAAAGGTTGCGTTTCCATTTAAACTTCCAGACAACAATTCCCCTTTTTTGTCATAAAATGAATAATTTATAGAAATTTGTACTAATCTAGCATAAGAGTTTAAGTCTTTATTTACGCCTATACTTGAAATTGATCTATCCATAGAAACAACCAACTTTAAGAATGAATTTTTGGCCCCCTTTTTATTTAATTTTTCATTTAGTAACATTTTCATGATAGATAGATTATTCTCATAATGTTGTTTTGATTTTATAATTATATTAATTTTGTTAGGATGAAAATTATTGGTTTTTTTGTAAAGTGGCTTGAAGGCACAAGAGCACATTAGGACAAGAAGAAAAATATTTATAATGAAAGTTCGAATCATACTACAAAATTAATTATTTTATTTTTTACAAAAATTACTTTTTTTATGTTTAATTTATTTATATCATAACTTTCTTTTTGAATTTTTATGGTTCTTATTAAATCTTCTTCAGAGATGTTAAAAGGGACAATTAAAATATTTTTCTTTTTACCATTAATTTGTAAAACAATTTTAGAAGTTTTTTCATCATCATTAATCTTACTGGCTTTTGGCCATCCTAAGTCACTTATTAATCCGTCATAACCGGATAAACTTGCTAATTCTTGCGAAAAATGTGGAATGACAATATAAATCAGCCTTATAAAGACTGACCAGCAGTAGTTGTGAACTTTATTATTAATTTTTGATTTTAGGAGTAAGTTTGAGAGCTGTCTAACTTTAGCTACAGCAGTATTAAATCGATAATTTTTTATATCTATGGTGAATCCATCTATAGTCTTGTTTGTAAAGTCGAAAATTTTTTTTTCACTTTTATTTAATTCATTTTCTATGATTTGCTGTGACGAAAATTTTAGATTTCCAACTAAGAAATTGAAAATTTTGTCGAGGTATTTATGTGTAGCTTTCACTCCATTAATTGACCATTGCAGATCCTTTTCTGGAGGAGAATCGGAAATCATAAACAATCGTGCAGTATCAGCACCATATTTTTTAATTATTGAATCAGGGTCGACAATATTCTTCTTAGATTTACTCATCTTTTCTGACCTGCCCTTTTTAACTGTAAGTTTTTTATTTTCTATATATGTCCAATATTTATTGTTTGCATTCTCCACTTCACTTGGTTCTATCCATTTATTGTTCTCTGTTTTAAAAGTTTCGTGACAAACCATTCCTTGGGTAATTAATTTTGTAAATGGTTCTTTTGGAATTTTATAACCACAGTATTTTAGTGCCCTTGAAAAGAAACGCGAATAAAGTAGATGGAGAATGGCATGTTCAACTCCACCTATGTAATGATCAACAGGCATCCAGTAATTAATTTCTTGTTCTATAAATGGAGCATTTTGAGAGTTTGGAGAACAAAATCTTAGATAATACCAGGAAGAATCAAAGAAAGTATCAAGTGTATCTGTCTCACGGATAGCATTGAGACCTGAATCTTTACATTTAGTAAGCTTCCATTTCTCAAAATTATCAAGTGAGTTATCTAAAGAGGAAGAATCAAAATTATGTGGAAGTTTTACAGGTAGCTCACTATCTTTTACCGGAATAATCTTTCCATCCTCTCTGTAGATAACTGGTATCGGGCACCCCCAGAATCTCTGACGAGAAATCCCCCAATCTTTTAATTTATATTTTAATGATTTCCTTCCAATTTTTTTTTTGGTTATTTCTTCTATAATAACTTCCTTGGCCTGCTCCAGTTTCATGCCATTGAGAAATTCAGAGGCAATCAGCTCATCAGTCGTTTTTGATTTAGAGTAAGGAAGTTCATCACCCTTGTTTTTAATAATACATTTAATATCA
>CABYVV010000011.1 GCA_902522465.1 uncultured Alphaproteobacteria bacterium
AAAATTTGTATTTATGCTTTAAAGATCTAAAAATCGGTATTTACCATAGTTCTCTTTCAAAAAAAGTGAGAGAAGAAACTGAAACAAAAATAAAAAACGATAAAATTAATTCTGTAATAAGCACATCATCATTAGAAATGGGTATAGATTGGAAAAATATCGATAAAATAATAAATATAGGCGCTCCAAAAAGTGTAAATAAAATAATTCAAAGAACAGGGAGGTCTAATCATCAGCACGATGGAATTTCCGAAGCAATTCTAATTCCTACAAATAAATTTGAATATCTAGAATGTTTGGCATTAAAGAATCTAATTTCTAACAACGAATTTGATAAGATAAATGAAAAAAAAGGATCTAAAGATGTTTTATGCCAGCATTTATTATTAATTTCATGTAATTCCAGTTTTTCACCAGAATCAGTTTACAAAAGTATTGTTAAAACGTATCCATACAAAAGCCTCAAAAGAGAAGAATTTTATCAAATTTTGCAGTTTGTATACAATGGTGGATATGTGTTAAAAAGTTATAAAGATTGGGCAAAATTAAAAAAACTTAAAAACGGAAACTATATTGTTAAAAACAATAGTTTAAAAACCAATATTCTTATTAATTCTGGAACCATAATAGATTCTAGTAATGTTAAAATTAAAACAGTAAAGGGAAAAATTCTGGGAACTGTTGAAGATAGTTTTATAAATACATTAAAAGAACAAGATTATTTTATTTTTGCAGGAATGACACTTTTTTGTAAAAAAATTAAAAATGACGAAATTTTAGTTGAGCCTAGGCAAAGAAAATCAAATAAAGTACCAGTTTATTGGGGAGGTACCATGCAAATAAAATCTAATTTATCTAACGAAATATTAAAAATATTTAATAACAAGCAAGTTTGCAAACTTCCAAGTCAAATTGAAGAATTTCTGTATCTTCAAAAAAAAAAATCCGATCTTCCTGAAAAAAATAAAATTCTAATAGAAACTTTTCCCTACGATAATGGTGAATATGTTTTTTTTCATACTTTTCTAGGAAAGGAGGCTAATCAAACACTATCCAACATTCTCATAAGTTATTTAAACGAAAAAAAGATTTTAACTCTTACATATATTTTAAATGATTATTCATTTGGTCTTTATTTTGATAAAAAAACAAATTTAAAAATTAAGGATTTTCAGAAGTTTTTTAATTTAAACTTAAAAAAAATCAACTCTTTAGATACAGCCATTGCAAAAAGAATTTTTAAAGAAATTTCCATGATAAGCGGACTGATTAGAAAAAATAGTCTTACAACAAAGTTTAGCAATAAAACCTTTGTTAACAGTGATATTATTTTTGATACTATTCGTAAATATGAGCCAAACCACATAATATTAAAAATTACTCAAGAGGAAATAGAAAAATATTTTGTTCATGCAAGTCAAATTATAAATTTAAAGTTTGTTAAATTCAAACATGTTAAACTTGATTCTCAATCAGAATTTTCAAGAGCTTTAATAATGGAAAAGGAAAAGATAAGAATTAATAGTCCATTATGAATAACTATTTTATATCCAAAAAAATCCTAAATCATGAATTTTTATTTGACATAACAGGTTCAATTTTTTTTAAAAGATATAAAACTTTAATTTTAGCTGATTTACATCTAGGCAAAAGTATATCTTTAAATGACAGTGGAAATATTCTTCCTCTCTACGATTTTAATGAAACAATTTTAAATCTAAGAAAACTTATAAACAAATTCAATCCTTCCACAATAATTTCACTAGGTGATAGTTTTCATAATAATAATACGCTTTTAAATATGACTGAAGAACAAGTAAACGATGTTAACGAACTTACACGCAAAATACGATTTATATGGATAAATGGTAATCATGATTATAATCTCTGTAACAAAGAGAAAATTGGTGGTGAGTTTTGCAATTACTTAGAATTTAGAAAATTTATTTTTAGACATATTAAAACTACGCAAATAAAAGATAAATTTGAATTTTCGGGTCATTATCATCCTAAGACTCATTTGAAAATAAATAGAACTAAATATTACTATAAATGTTTTGTTGTTGGTAAAAATTTTTGTATCTTACCCTCTTTTGGTCACTACACTGGAGGATTAGACATTAGATCAAAAGAATTAAAACCAAAAATTGATAGAAATGATAAAATTTTGGTATTAGGTAAAAGAAAAATAATACAACTTGATTTTCAAAAATGATTCCTTTAAAAGATGATAATCCGACCAAAAAAAGATCTTATATAAGACTTTCAATTTTGATTATTTGTAGTTTTGTTTTTATACTTCAAATTTCGAGCAAAAATACAGATTACTATAATTTCTTGTTTGGGTTTAAACCAGCGACCTTATTTACAGAAACTAATATCCCCACATTCTTTGCTCCCCTTACGCTTATAACTTCAATTTTCATGCATGGAGGTTGGATGCATTTTATAGGAAACATGCTATATCTTTGGATTTTTGCAGACAACGTTGAAGACGTCATGGGTAAAAAGAAATTTATATTTTTCTATATCTTTGCAGGGATTGTGGCATCTTTTACTCAAGCATTGATTGATATTAACTCAACAATCCCTATGATTGGTGCTTCTGGTTCAATCGCAGGTATTTTAGGTTCTTATCTTTACCTATTTCCTAGAGCTAAAGTACTAGTATTAGTTCCTTTTTTTATTTTCTTTACAATGAGAATATCAGCCTTGTATTTATTAATTTTCTGGTTTATATACCAATTCTTGAATTTAGGTATTCAGGGCTCCAATGTAGCTTGGTTTGCTCACATAGGTGGATTTGTGTTTGGGTTTTTATATTCATTATTTTTTGTTAATAAACCTAGAAGTATTAACATTAAAAAAGGCAAGTCCGTATTTTTAAAAAAAAAAGGACCATGGGATTAGCTTACTCCTAAAAGTTTTAATATTTCATCCTCATTCTCATTTAAGTCAGGTGCCAAAGTAATTTGTGACTTTTCTTTTATAAAATCAAATTTAAAGGGAGAAGAAGTAACTTTCATTGAGTCCAAGTTATTATCTAAATATTCTAAAATTATCTCACGACTGATTACTTGTTTATTTTTTAAAACCTCACGAATTGTATTTATTTTTGCGGATGGTATTTTTTCTTTCTGAAATTTTTGTAACCAAAAGTTACTTTTTTCTTTCAATAAATTTTTTTCAATTCTTAACCTTAATTTTTTTATATTTTTATTTCTGTTTTCATTTGAATTAAATCTTTCATCTTTACTGATATCTGCATCATTAATTACTTCACAAAAAACTCTAAACATTTTTTCATTACCAATAGCAATCACAACCTCTCCATCTTTGGTTTTGAATGCGCCAAAAGGTGTGATTGATGGATGGTCTGTACCCATTGGAATAGGATTATTTTTTGTTAAAGAGTATCTAGTTATTGCGTTTTCTAGTATTGAAACTTGACAATCAAGCATACTTAAATCCATTTTTGAACCAGTTTTAGTGTTATTTCTTCTTATTAATTGACTTAAAACTCCTATGACACAGAATAATCCCGCCGCGATGTCACCAATTGAAGTTCCTACTCTGACAAAATCATTTTTATTTCCAGTAATACTCATTAAACCACTCATTGCTTGAACAATGATGTCATAGGCTGGAAGATCTTTCAATGGACCTGTCTCCCCAAAACCACTAATCTTACCGTGAATTAATTTTGGATATTTTTTTGATAGATAATCCCAGTCAAATCCATACTTTTCAAGAACGCCTGGTTTATAATTGTCTATCAGAATATCACTTTTATTTAATAGTTTTTCAAAAGTTTCTCTATCTTTTTTAATTTTAAGATCTAATACGATACTCTTCTTACCTCTGTTTAAAGAAATAAAATAAGATGATTTCCCATTATTAAATGGTCCATATTGTCTTGAATCGTCCCCCATAGGTTTTTCTACTTTAATTATCGAAGCACCCAATTCAGCCAATATAAATGTCGCAAAAGGACCCGATAAAACATTTGTAAGATCGAGAACGACAATTCCATCTAATGGAAGTTTATTTAATTTTTTTTCCAATAAAAGACTTGAGATTTATATTAATTATAATCAAAATAAACCATGAATTTTGATCAATTCAATGAAAAAAGTAAAAAAATCATAAATGATGCTCAAAAAAAATCAATCTCACTAAATCATCAGCAGGTCACCTTATATCATATAATTTATTCAATAATTTTTGATGAAGATGATTATATAAAAAATGTAATTAAATCATGTTGTTCTAATCAAGATTCTCTTAAAAAAGAAATTAATGAAAATCTTATGAAAATTCCCACGGTCTCAGGAGATAATTTGAATATATTTTTATCTGAAGAATCACTTCAAACACTTGAAAATTCAAAAAATTATCTTAAAGAATTTAATGATTCATACATATCACCAGAAATTATATTATATTCTTCACTTAATAATGAAAAATCTGATACATCAGAAATTTTAAAAAGATATAATATTAGCAAAGAAAACCTCAAACTTGCTATTATAAAACATAGAAAGGGACAGACAATCAACGAAAGTAATTCTAAAATAGATTCAAATGTTCTTGAAAAGTTTTCAATTAATCTTACTGATTTAGCAAAAACTGGAAGACTAGACCCAGTAATTGGAAGAGAGGAAGAGATAAGAAGGAGTATTCAGGTTCTTTCAAGAAGAACAAAAAATAATCCAGTTTTAATTGGTGAACCAGGAGTTGGGAAAACTGCTATTGTGGAGGGATTAGCTCTTAGAATAATTAATAATGATGTGCCAGACTCTCTTCAAAACAAACAAGTTATTTCATTAGATCTTGGTTCAATAGTTGCTGGTGCAAAATTTAGAGGTGATTTTGAAGATCGATTAAAAAAAATATTAAAAGAAGTAAGTAAAAACCAAGAATCTCTAATATTATTTATTGATGAAATTCATACATTAGTTGGAGCAGGAAAATCAGAAGGAGCGATGGATGCCTCAAATTTGCTTAAACCTGCACTTGCTAGAGGAGAATTACATTGTATAGGAGCTACTACTCTAAATGAATATAGAGAAAATATTGAAAAAGACGCAGCCCTTGCAAGAAGATTCCAACAGATTCTTATAGAAGAACCCACTTCTGATGACGCAATTTCAATTTTAAGAGGTCTAAAAGAGAAGTACGAAGTTCATCATGGAGTAAAAATACTTGATTCAGCCATTGTATCTGCAGTTGAATTATCAAAGAGATATATTAATGATAGATTTCTTCCAGACAAAGCAATTGATCTAATGGATGAAGCAGCCTCAAGAATAAGACTGCAAATAGATTCAAAACCTGAAAAACTTGATAGTATAGAAAGAAAACTATTACAAAACAAAATTGAATACGAAAGCCTAAAAAAAGAAACTGATAAAAAATCAATTGATAGAGCAAAAAGCCTGAAGGTAGAAATTGATAAAATTCAAAAAGAATTTAGTGATTTCAATGAAAATTGGAAAAAAGAAAAAGATATAATCTTAGATATTCAAAAATTAAAATCTACTATTGATCATTTTAAAAACAAACTTTCTATTTTACAGAGAGAGGGTAGACTTTCTGAGGCTGGAGAATTGGCTTATAGTAAAATACCAGATTTAGAAAAAAAACTTAAATCACTAGATTCAAGGAAACAAGAAGAAATACTCAGCAAGTCAGTTACATCGGACCATATTGCTGAAGTAATATCAAAATCAACCGGAATCCCAATTGATAGAATGCTTGAAGGAGAAAAAGAAAAAATCATAAAGATGGAGGAAGAACTTAAAAAAAAAATAGTGGGACAGGAAGAGGCTATAAAATTAATTTCTAAATCTGTACTTAGGTCAAGAGCAGGCATTCAGGACCCTAACAGGCCAATTGGTATTTTCTTATTTCTTGGACCCACTGGGGTTGGAAAGACTGAATTAACTAAAATTTTGTCTGAATTTCTTTTTAATAATTCTCAATCCATGTTTAGGTTGGATATGTCTGAATATATGGAAAAACATTCAGTTTCAAAACTCATTGGTTCTCCACCTGGATATGTAGGTCATGAAAGTGGAGGAATTCTTACAGAAAGTATTAGGAGAAAACCATATCAATTGATTTTATTAGACGAGATAGAAAAAGCACATGCTGATGTTTTTAACTTATTACTTCAAGTATTTGATGAGGGAAGATTAACAGATTCTCAGGGAAGATTAGTAAATTTCAGGAATACTATTATTGTTATGACGTCAAATATTGGAGCAAATTTAATAAATTTTTCAGAAGAACAAGAAAATACTATTGAAATTTTTACACAAGAAAAAATAAAAGATGAAGTAAAAAAAAATTTCAAACCAGAGTTTTTAAATAGAATAGATGATTTAATAATATTTAACAGACTTACTAAAGACGAAATGAATAAAATAATAGATATTCAAATTGATAGCTTAAGAAATATTTTAAAACAAAAAAAAATTTATATTGATTTAGATTCAAAGGCAAAAAACTGGATAACAAATGAAGGGTTTTCTCCAACATATGGTGCAAGACCATTAAAAAGAATTATTCAAACAGAAATTGTTGATAAAGTAGCTTATTTGATTCTAAGTAATAAAATCAAAGAAGATTGTAACGTGAGAATAACCTCAGATAATGAAAATAATTTAGTACTAAATTATGATTAAAGATATTGGATTTATTGGTTTAGGTGTAATGGGGTACCATATGGCATCCCATTTGATAAAAAAAAAAAAGAGAATTCATATAATTAGAAGAAATTCAAATAAAACAAAAAATTTTATAAAAAAATATACAAATTCTGGTTTATTAAAAAAATATGATTGTCTTAAAGAACTAGCATCAAATACAAAATTAATGATTTCTTGTGTTGGCAATGATAAAGATCTAGAAGATATATATTTATCAAAAAGTGGTATAATTAAAGGAATTAATCCTAATACAATAGTAGTTGACCATACAACTGCATCTCCTGAAATATCAAAAAAACTATATAAAATGTTTCTACAAAAAAAATCATTTTTTTTTGATGCTCCAATGAGTGGCGGAGAAATTGGAGCAAAAACTGGTAGATTATCACTAATGGTAGGTGGTAATAATAAAAAGTTTAAAATTTTGGAATCAAATTTAAATATTTATTCTAAATCAATTATATATATGGGCAAAAGTGGTAATGGACAGTTGACAAAAATGGTTAATCAAATATGTGTTGCATCAGTAATTCAAGGATTATCAGAAGCTTTGTATTTTGCAAAGAGAAAAAAATTGAATGTGAACAATTTAGTAGAAGTAATCAAAAATGGTGCAGCACAGTCATGGCAATTAGAAAATCGTGCTAAAACAATGTGGAATTATAGTTTTGATTTTGGGTTTATGAATAAATTAATGTTAAAAGATTTAAATTTAATTTTTAATGAAACCAAAAACTCAGAAAAAACAAATTTACAAATAACAAGATTAATCAAAAATAAATATAAAAAGTTAGTTAAACTTGGGTTTGAAAAAGAAGATACATCCAATCTAATTCGATTATTGAAATAAAAAATTGGTTTCTTCATTGATTTTTAATTTATCCTTAATAGTTCTCATAAGAAGATTAATTCCAGTTTTGTTCTTAGCTGAAATCATTATTGAATTTTTATTCATTTGGTTGTGAAAGTTTTTGATATCTGCAACTGTATCAATTTTATTTATCACCTCAATTATTCTATTATCGTCCTTATACACTCCAATATCTTGCAAAATTTTAAGTACCTCTTTTTTGTGAATAAGATATTGCGTATCTGAAATATCTCTTACATGGAGTATCAGATCAGAATTAATAATTTCATCCAATGTTGATTTAAAAGCATCTATTAATGTAGTTGGCAAATCCCTTATAAAACCAACAGTATCAACAAATAAAAAGTTGGAGCCATTATAATGACCGTTTCTTATTGTTGAATCAAGAGAAGCAAAAAGCATGTTTTTGGACATTACAGAGGATTTTGTAATTAAATTAAACAATGTTGATTTTCCAGAATTTGTATATCCAACAAGAGAAATGATCGGAATTTTATTTTTAACTCTTCTATATCTCTGATTTAGCCTTGTATTGTTAATTTTTAAAATTTTTTTTTTTAATTTGTTAATTCTCTCTGTTAATTGTCTTCTATCTGATTCAATTTGTTTTTCTCCTGGACCACCCATAAAACCAGCACCACCTCTTTGTCTTTCTAAATGAGTCCATGATCTAACTAATCTACTTTTCTGGAAGTTTAGACTTGCTAATAAAACACTAAGCTTTCCTTCATTAGATTTTGCTCTAGAACCAAATATTTCTAGAATCAATCCAGTTCTATCTATTACTTTGCAATTTACATCTCTTTCTAAATTTCTTTGTTGAATAGGTGAAAGATTAGTATTAATAAATATTAAGTTAACTCCTAAATCTAAAACCTTATTTTTTAAAAAAAAAACATAACCTGAGTTAAGATAAGTTTTTGGATTAACTTTATCAATTCCTGCTATTCCTGAAAAAACACATTTTAAATCTATTGCTTTAACTAAACTTATTGCTTCATTCAGTAAAAGTTCTCTATGTTCTCTTGATTTTTTTAAATGTGGTTGAATAACCAATATATCAGTTCTTTGCATTGATTTGATTTTTCAAATAATCGTTATATTTTTTAATAAGTACTTTGGTTATTTTTCCGGGTTTACCATCATTTATGGTTTTATTTTCAAATTTCACTACAGGAAGTACACCGACTGTTGTACTTGTTAGGAATGCTTCTTCACAACTATCAAGATCTGTAGTTGTAAATCCATTTTCAATTACAGAAAATTTATTTTTTTTTGCAATCTCAATAACAGAATCTCTAGTCACACCTCCTAGTATAAAATTATTTGATGGATGAGTTCTTATTTTATTATTTTTATTAACAATGAAGGCATTTGAAGTAGACCCTTCCGTTATAAGATTATCTCTAATCTGCCAGTATTCATAAAAACCATTTTCAAATGCTTTTTGTTTCTCCAGTACATTGGGTAATAACGATATTGATTTGATATCGCATCTACTCCATCTAAGATCGTTTGTAAGTCCAATCTCTACACCTCTCAGTATATTTGTATTATCAACTTCTAAAGAAAAAGTAAATATTACAATATTAGGTATAATTATATTAGGAAACAAATGGTTTCTTTTTGCATTACCTCGTGTAATTTGCAAATAAATATAACCATCGTTTAGTCTATTTAAATTAATTAACTTTTTTAATATTAATTTTAAGGACTTTTTGTTAGCCAAAGGTAAAGGTATTTGTAATTTTTTAAGTGAATTATCTAGTCTTTTTAGATGTTTAGAAAAATTAAGAATTGTGTTATTGCAATAAGCCATAACTTCATAAACGCCATCAGAAAAGTTAAAACCTCGATCTTCTATCGAAATCATTGCTTCTGATTTTTCTTGAAATGATCCGTTAATATAACAAAATATCATCAGAAAAACTCAATATTCACTTCTGAATATTTTTCTATATCCTTAATGGATGATGGTTCCGAAAAAATTATTAATTTATCCTTAACAAAAATAGTTGTATTTTCTTCAGGAAAAATTACTTTTTTATCCCTGACGATACCTCCAATTACAACTCCTTCTGGCATGTCCAAATCAGAAATTTTCTTATCTGCAAACTTGGTAGTCGGAAGTATTTCTATTTCCATAATTTCTCCTCTTTCATTCCCAAAATCATGTACTTCTTTGACTTTTCCTCTTCTTACGTACTGGAGAATAGCAGATGTTGTTATATTACCAGGATTAATGAGAACATCTAAATCAAGTTTTTTAGATAAATTTCTATAATTTGAATTGTTTACAATTGCCATTGTTCTTTTACATCCTAGGTCTTTTGCTAATAATGATGAAAATATATTTACTTCATCATCGTCCGTTACTGTTATTATAGCTTCAGCATTACTTGCACCAGCTTCTTTTAGTAGATTAGAATCTGTGGCATCTCCAAACAGAATAGTATTTTGTTTTGAAAGCATAGAAGATATTTCTTTTGTCCTTTCTAGGTTATTATCTATAATTTTACAATTAATATCAGGATAATCTTTTTCAAGAATTTTTAAGATATTCAAACCAATATTACCCGCTCCAACAACAATAAGTTTTCTATTCTCTTGTGGTTTAATTCCAAAGACCCTTAAAGCTCTGAGTATATCTTCGTTTCTAATACAGATATAAATATCATCACCTGGATAAAGTTCTACTTTTCCAGTTGGGACTACAATTTTATTTTTCCTAAAAATTGAAAGTATCTTGACTTCTAATCCAGAGAAGATACCTGGAAGCATCCTTAGTGGAGTATTAATTATTGGGCAATTTTCATTAATAGAAATTCCTACAATTCTAGCTTTTTTATCACCTAAATAAAAAGAATCAAAAGCTCCGGGAGTATTAAGTTTTCTAATAACATCTTTTGCCACTTCTAACTCAGGTGAAATGATTGCATCGACTTCAATTTTACCTGAGGAAAATAACTTTTTAGTAAAATGTGGATTTAAATATTCTGATTCTTTAATTCTTGACACCTTAAGTGGAATTTTAAATAAATGATTTGCCATTTCGCATGAAATAATATTAATTTCATCACTATCCGATACTGCAATTATCATATCTGCTTCATCAGCTCCAGCCTTTTCTAAAATAGCTGGATGAGAGGGTTTTCCACAAATACTTTTTAAATCGACACTTTTATTTAATAGTCGCAGTAAAGATTCTGATTCATCAATAATTGTAACATCATTATCTTCGTAAACTAATTGTTTTGCGATATTTGAACCTATTTCACCAGCCCCACAAACTATTATTTTCATTGTCAGATATCCATGTTAATTTTCAATAATTTTAATTTTCTATACAAGGCAGTTCTTTCCATACCTATTTCAGATGCCATTTTTGATACGTTATATTCAAATTTTTTCAAATTGTATATAAGATAATTTCTCTCAAACTCATCCCTAGCATTTTTAATTTTTAGGTTCATGGAATCTTTAAAATATTTTTTACTCGAATCCATTTTATTTATACCCAATGTGTGTATGTCATTCTTAGAAATCTCAGTTTTATTATTATCATTTATCATCACCAAAATCCATTCAACTAATTTTTTTAATTGTAAAATATTTTTTAAAATTTCTAAATTATTTAAATATGACAATGCATCAGAGGAAAAAGTTTTAAACTTAATTCCTTTTTCCATTGAGATTTTCATTGAAAAAATTGAAACAAGTTCTTCTATATCTTCTTTTCTATTATCAAGTGCTGGTATTACTATTTTTGTAAAATTTAGTAGTTTAATCAAGTCTGCCCTAAGATTAATTTCATTTAATTCACTTTTTGAGGATGCTAAAATTCTTAAATTAAGATTATTAGAATTTAAGGCACCTATTCTATAAAATTTTTTTTCGTCTAAAATTCTTAATATTTTCCCTTGCATTTTTTTTGATAAAGAATCAATGTTTTTTAAGTATAAGGTTCCATTATTAATCTCATCTAAGATTCCAAAAGATTTGATAACTTGATTCTCCTCCAGACCAAACAAATCAACTTCCAAGGTATCTTGATTCATTCTACAATCTAGAGACTTAAAGTTTTTTTTTGACCTATGTGATAAGTTGTGTATTTTATTAGCGACAAACTCCTTTCCTGATCCCTCACCACCAATAATATAAATATTTGAATCAGTTTTACTCACATTATCTATATTTTTTTTTAATATTTTAGATAATTTAGAATTTGCAACAAACTCAGAATTTGTTCCTTGATTTGCAAAATATTCAATTTTTTTTTTTAATACTAAATTTTCCAATGCTTTCCTAATTTTAAAAATAAGCAAATCTGCATCAAATGGTTTTTCAATAAAATCATAAGCCCCTTTTTTAATTGAATTTACTGCAGTTTCAATATTTCCATGTCCACTTATCATAATTACTGGAATTTTATTCTCAATTGATTGAAACTTCTCAAGTGCTTGAAAACCATCAAATTTTGAATTATTAAGCCAAATATCAAGTAAAACTAGCGAAATATTTGTTTTTCTAAAAATTTCAATACCTTGCTCTGATGAAGTTGAATATACGCAATCATATCCTAAATCACTAAGCAAACCTGATAATTGATTACAAATGTCTATTTCATCATCAATTATTAATATTTTTGTATCCCTATCAATCATACTCAAAAGAAAATTTAGGTTATAAAGAGTTTAACTCTTACACAAGCTCCACCTAGTTTTTCGCTATCTAACAAGCTAATTTCTCCACCATGATCCTCAATAATTTTTTTACAAATAGCAAGTCCTAGGCCAGTACCATTTTTTTTATTAGTTATGTATGGTTCAAAAAGCTTGTCTCTATTTTCTGAAAAACCATGTCCATTATCTTCAAAATTTATAACAACATTATTTTTAATTTTATTTACTTCAACTTTTATTAACTTATTTTTTTTTGTAATAGATTCATAAGAATTCTTTAAAATATTTAGAAAAACTCTTCCAATTTGATTTTTATCACATTTAATTTTTAAGTCTTTAAATGAATTATTATTTATAATTTTAATTTTATTATCTAAAATAGAAATAGAATTTATTTGAGTTTCAATTATTGAATGTAACTTAACTGTTTTAAATTCACTTTCTGGCATTCTTGCAAAATTTGAAAATTCAGTAACTAATGTTTGTATGTTATTAACCTGTCTCTTTATCGTATCTGTACAGTTAATCAATATATTTTTATCATCTTTAGTATTGTCAAAAATATTCTCTAATCTTTGTGCAGAAAGTTTTATAGGTGTTAATGGATTTTTTATTTCATGAGCCATATATCTTGCAACACTTGACCAAGCAGCATGTTTTTGTGCAGATATTAGTTCTGTTACATCATCTATACTAAGAACAAATCCTTTTATTTTTTTCTTTTCTACTAATTCAGATAATTTTATATTTAAAAATTTTATTTTTTCATTAACAGGAAATTTAATTTGATATTCATTATTTTTTAATTTATTTAGTTTGAAACTTTTTAAAATATTACTTAAAGAAATATTTTCAGAAATAAAGTTTTTTTTTACTTTATTATCAAAAATTTCCTGAGAACTTTTATTTGACAACAAGACTTTATCATTTAAATCAACATAAATTATACCAGTATTTACATTATTAATTATTTTTTCGGTAAATTTTCTTCTAAGATTTATTGTCTCTTTTGCTTTTAATAATTTATTTCTTTGCAGACTTAAAATATCAAGCATTTTGTTTAGTACGTTAGATAAAATATTGAATTCATGATTCCCAACAAAGACTCTGATTCGTTTAGAAAAATCTTCATTTATAATTTTTTCGGAATCAATAATAATTTGCATAATAGGTTCTATTATTTTATTAGCAAACCTGAGCCCAAACCAAACGGATAATAATATCATCAAAAAATTTATAGCAACAAATAATTGATTGAATTGATATTGAAAGTTATCAAGTCTTTGATTGATGTTTAAATAATCACTAGCTGCATCATCTACTGATTCTACTCTGTTCAAAACATTAGAGTCAACATCTTTACCTATAAAAAGATAAGTAGGTATTGCTCTTTGAACTTTAATTAAAGCCCTCACTTTGGTTTTATTATTATTTGGAAAAACAGCAATATCTCCATCATCTGCAATTAAAAATGACCACAAGGGTGGTGCTGTTTCTGATTCAATTAGAAAACTCCCAACTTTAGCCAGTAATTGACCAGAACTTTCGAAGATAATAGCTTCATCTAAATCTTTTATTTGCACAAAGTAACTAAGAAATTCTGTTAACCTGTCTTTATTAGTAAAATAAACTATTTTTTCGTTATTAATTTCGCTTCTTATGAATAAAATATCGTTTTTAATATTCTTGGTATGTTCATTGAAATATGATTCAGAAATTTTTTTTGAACCATTTATTACACTCGCTATTTTATCATTAAACCAAATCTTAATTCCTTGATCAAAAAAAATTAAGGAGAACACTGTTATAAGGGTAGTTGGGATAAGAGTAATAAAAATAAAAAAAAGTGTGAATTTAATTTTCAGTTTTGACTTCAATTTCTCCTGCTTAAAATTATCCTTAATTTTTTTAAATGAAATTAATATTAGGATTACAATAAGGCCAAAATTAATTGAGATTAAGTTTGAAACATTATCTATTTCCTCTAAATTTGATAATTTTCCAGATAATGATAGAAAAATTATTAAACTAATAATAAAAGCAGATAAAAAAATTAGTAAAAAGAAAAAGTTTAAGGTATTTTCCTTAATCGCAAACTCTTTAAATTTTGAATCAATCATTTTTTTCCGTATTTTAATGGAATTTGAAGTTTTTTTATCTTAGCTCTTAACGTATTTCTATTTATACCAAGTATTTTGGCAGCTTTAATTTGATTCCCTCTACAAAATTCTAAAGTTTTAAGTATCAATGGTTTTTCAAATTCATTTATAAACTTTTCATGCAAACCAATTAATTCAACATTGTCATCTAAGGTTTTATAAAAATTATTTAAGAAGCTATTTAAATAAGTTCTTAGATTTTCTTTTTCTGACTTATTTTTTATTTTGTTGACATCATCATAATTTAACTTTTCTTCAAAATCTATATGATCTTCAAGAAGAAATGAATTAACAACTGATTCATGGGTAAGCACTGAAATTCTTTTTAACAGATTTTCTAATTCTCTTATATTACCTGGCCAATTATAATTTTTTAAGAAACTTATTGCTGTACTGTCAAATTGTTTTTTTCCATCGGAATAAAGTGATAGATAATGTCTAGCCAATGAAATAATGTCATTTTCTCTCTCTCTTAAAGGTGGTAATGATATATTAATGACATTTAATCTGTAATAGAGATCATCTCGAAATTGATTGTTTTCTACCGCATTTTGTAAATTTTTATTTGTTGCTGATAAAACCCTTACGTCTGTTTTAATTGAACTTCTTCCTCCAACTCTAGTAAATTCACCAAACTGTAAAACTCTTAACAGTCTAGATTGAATATCATAAGGCATATCACCAATCTCATCCATAAAGAGTGTCCCACCAGAAGCCTTTTCAAAAAATCCAGCAGTTTGCTTTTCAGCTCCAGTAAATGCTCCTTTTTCGTATCCAAAGAGTTCACTTTCTATTAGGTTTTTTGGTAAAGAGGCCATATTTATTACAACAAAAGGTTTCTTAGATCTATCACTAAAGTTATGTATTGTCTTTGCAACTAACTCCTTTCCAGTACCAGACTCACCGTTAATCAATACTGAAAAATTTGTTTTTGTAATCTTTGCAATATTTCTATAAACAACTTGCATAGCTGGAGATGTTCCAATCATTGGAAGGTTTTCTTCAATTTGAAAATGATCACTTGTTGATGACTTTTTTTTTAAGGATCTATCAACAGAAATAATTAAGTCATTCAAATCTAAAGGTTTGGGAATATACTCAAAAACATCTAATTGATCTGCTTTAATTGCAGTTAAAATATTATTTTGGGCACTAATAATAATAAACTCCAAAGAATCAAATTTTTTTTTTAATTTTTTTACCAATTCAAGACCATCTCCGTCAGGTAATACAACGTCACATATTACCAAGTCAAAATGCTCTTTTTCTAATATGAACCAGCCTTCAGATATACTTGATGCTGTCTTAATATTAATCTTTGACGTACTTAATGCTTTGACCATTAAAAGTTTGAGAGAATGATCATCATCAATTATAAGTATTTTTTTTTGCATAATAATCTTAAAACGGTAGGTTTATTTTAACAGAGGTTGTCCCATTCTCCGACTCTACTGTTATAGTGCCCCCATGTTCATTTATTATTTTTTTTACCAAAAACAAACCGATTCCTGAACCCCTTTTTTTGGTAGAAAAAAAAGGAATAAATATTTTATCCATTATTTCTTTAGAAATACCTACACCATTTTCTGATATTATTATACTTAAAGAGTTCTTTTTAATATAGTTTTTAATATTTGGTATCTTAATCCTTTCCCCAACCATAAATCTAGTTTGAATTTTTAGATATGATGAATCTATAAAATTAGATGATTCATATGAATTTATGAAGATATTATCTAATGCCTGGATTATTAAATCTCTATTTAATTTAATTAATGGTAGAGATGGATCGAATTCCTCAATTATTTTGATTTTATTTGGCATTTGCTTTATTTTAAATAAACACAGTCTTATTATCTCATGAATATTTTCTTCAGTTGTTCTTGTAATATTTTTCAATTCAGTAAGGTTGAAATTAGAAAATAATCGACTAATCCGTAAGGCCTCGGATTTTATTATGTTAATTAACTCTTTATCAACCATACTGTAGTTTTTCTTTATTAATTCAGATGCAAGTTTAATAGAAGATATTGGATTATTTACTTCATGAGAAAGCATAGAAAAGGTTTCATTAAAAAAATCTAAACTTTTATCTCCTGTTTGATATTTATCCTTTTCAACATTTTTCAAAACTAGAATTAAATTACTTTTTATTTCTTCACTATTAATGCATTTAATTTCAAAGATTGAGTCGGCGAACTTTAATCTGTCTTTAATAACAAAAGTACCTTGTTTTTTAGTGATTTCTTTAATATTTTCAAAAAAATAATGTTCAGTTATGAAAATTTGATTTATTTTTTTTCCTAATAAATATTCATTACTTTTTTTTAGCAAATTTTGAGTTTCTTGATTACAAGTAACAACTTTTAATTCTTTTTTATCTAAAATAAGAATTGGATCCGGAAAAATTTCAAAAATAACATTAAATGGAATCTTATCTGTTTTTTTTGACATTAAAAAATTTTAAAAGAAATCATTTATAAAACACTTTAATTTTGTTTTATCTGTGCATTGATTAATTTTAGATCTGAATTCATTAGAATTTTTTATACTTTTTGAATACCAACCTAAATGTTTTCTGAATGATTTAATACCCACATCTAAACCATAATGTTGAAGACTTAGTTCAAAATGGTTCAAAATAATTTCTTTTTTTAATTTCGATGAGTTTTTTTTCTCATCAAATTTTTGTTTTGATCTTAATTCTTCAAAAATCCATGGTTTACCATATGATCCTCTTCCTATCATTACACCATCAGCATTAGATTGATTTATAGCTAGATCAAGATCATTATCATTGTTAATGTCTCCATTAACCAAAACTGGAATATTTACACTGTTCTTAACATTTTTAATAAATTTCCAATCTGATTTTCCTCTGTACATTTGACATCTTGTTCTACCATGTACGGTGATCATTTTTATTCCAGACTCCTCTGCAATCTTTGCAATTCTTGGTGCATTTAAGTTATTATCATCCCACCCTTTTCTCATTTTTAAGGTAACTGGAATCCTTACCGAAGATGAAACAGACTCAAGTATTTTTGTTGCTAATAATTCATTTTTCATTAAAGCTGATCCAGCATAACCATTAACAACTTTTTTTACTGGACAACCCATATTTATATCAATGAGGTCTGCTCCACTATCTTCACAAATTTTTGCAGCATCACTCATCACGTCTGGCTCACAGCCTGCTATTTGTATTGCAGAAATGTAGTTATCGGTTTTCTTAATCATTTTCATTGTTTTCAAATTCTGAGATATCAATGCACGACTAGCAATCATCTCTGAAAAAACTAGTCCTGGTTTAAATCTTTTAACAATTTCTCTATAAGGATAATCTGTAACCCCTGACATGGGAGCTAATAGAAAATTACTCATAATATTTAAATTATCAATTTTCATCATTATGCTAACAACTTAAGCCCAAAATAAGAAAATCCCATTAAAAAATAAGATAGTAAAATCATCTTAAATATCATTTGACCAGTTAATCCTCTTACAATTCTTAATGAAATAATAATTAGTATTAAAAATAGTGTTATTAAGCTAAAAATTACTTTTTCATTGAAAAAATAAATTAATTCCTCGCCACTTTCAATAAAATAATAAAGACCTGATAAAAGGGATATTATAAGAAAAATTATAGTAAAATATAAAAATCTAATAGCCAAAAGTTCGCTCTCATATATTGAAGGTAAAAAGTCATTTATTATTTTATTAAATTTCATTTTTTTTATGTAAAAGCTTTGAACATATAAACAAAAAGAAGTAACTAAACTTATTGTTAATAAAGAATAAGATAACAAAGAAGTTAAAATGTGTATTACCAAATATTCATTATCAAATAATTTAACAGTATAGTTTTTATCACTTGAAAGAATCCCAAGGGTAAAGCGAAAAATCAATATAATAAGAAAAAAAGGTATAAACAGAACTCTATATCTTATAAATTGATAAGATAATACAGACATTATGAAAAAAATAAAAAAAGTAATTACAATTAGTAATGAAGTGACAACTGTTAAATTATTTGATACAAAATTTAATACAAAAAAATAGTGAAAAAGGCTAATTATTCCAAGAAAAAATAAATTAAAAATATAGACTATTTTATTTATATCAGAACTGTTTTCTAACCTTGTAAAACAAGTTAGAGCAAATAATATGAAACACAAAAATGATACTATTTCAATGAAAATATATAAATCCATAGTTTATCTATACTACAAAAATTTATGCAAAAGAATAACCTAGCAATAATACTTAGTGGTGGATTAGGCAATAGATTTGATTCTAAAGTCCCTAAGCAATTTTTCAAAATTAATAATATGACTATTATCGAAGAAAGTGTAGAAAAGTTTATTTCATCAAACCGTTTTAATAAAATTATCATTGTAAGTCATAAAAATTATTTAAAAAAAACAAAGGATTTACTTAAAAATGACAAACTTAAAATCATTTCAGGTGGTAAATCTAGACAAGAATCAGTTTTTCTTGGATTAAAAGAAGCTAAAAGATTTAATCCAGATAATGTTATTATTCATGATTCAGTAAGACCTCTATTCTCAAAAGATTTAATTGATATAATTTTAAATGGGTTAAAATCTTATAACGGAATCATACCTTCAATGAATGCAGATGACTCGGTTAGAATTTATAAAAAAGGAGTCTTTGAAGATATTCCCAGAACAAATTTAAAACTAATCCAAACCCCTCAGGGTTTTAAGTTTAATTCGATATTTAATGCTCATCAGAAGCTCAAAAACAAAACATTCACTGATGACTCTATTATGCTTTATCAGTTTGATAGAAAAATAAAGATAATTAATGGTGAAAAGCTAAACTTTAAAATTACTACTAAAGATGACCTTGAATTAGCAAAAATTATAGAAAGGAAAACAAATATGAATAATATAAGGGTTGGCAATGGATTTGACGTACACAAATTTAAAAAAGGAGACAAACTAACAATTTTTGGAGTAAAAATTCCATTCAATAAAAGCCTTTCAGGACACTCTGATGCAGATGTAGGTTTTCATTCAATTGTAGACGCAATTCTTGGTGCACTATGTAAAGGTGATATAGGCAATCATTTCTCACCTGATGATAACAAATGGAAAGATAAAGATTCAATTATCTTTATGAAATTTGCAAAAAAATTATTGAGTGAGGAAAATTTTAAAATAAATAATCTGGATATAACACTTATTTGTGAAAAACCAAAAGTATCAAAATATAAAAAGCTTTTTTTAGAAAGCGTATGCAGATCTCTTGAGGTAGATAAATCTTTGGTAAATATTAAAGGAACAACAACAGAAAAACTTGGTTTTCTAGGAAGAGAAGAAGGAATTGCGTGTCAAGTTTCAGTTACTATATCTAAAAATGAAAAATAATTTACAAAAAAAAACTGCCTATTTTATTTGTTCTGGCTTTGGAGTAGGTTATTTTACCATCTTTCCTGGCACCTTAGCTTCTTTCATAATATTACCTTTACTATGGATTCTTAAAGATACCTTGTCGTTAAATATGATAGTTATTTTAATTTTTATTTACACAGTAATTTGCTATTTCTTGTTAAAAATTATACTTCATAAAAAAAAACACATCGACCCAAGCTATGTTGTTTGTGATGAATATGTAGGACAATCATTGGCATTGTTATTTTGTAATCAGAATATTTTTGATTATTTTATGGCTTTTTTAATTTTTAGATTACTAGATATTTTAAAACCATTTCCAATAAACTATATTGATAACTTAAAAACTACATCAAGTATACTACTTGATGATATTTTGGCAGGATTGATAACTGCAGGTTGTTTTTTTATATATAATGGTTAGAAAACAAAAAATAGAAAAATTATTTGCTATACTTCTTAAAAATAAAATAAAAATTTGTGTTGCTGAATCAATTACAGGGGGAAGATTTACTAGTGAAATAATTAAATTTCCAGGGGCTTCAAAAATTATTGATTATTCAATAGTTTGCTACTCAAATGAATCAAAAAAAAAATTTTTAAAAATCGATAAACAAATAAAAAAAAATGGAGTTGTTAGCAGTGAAGTTGCAAAACTGATGGTCAAAAATTTAACTCAATTTTCTAAATCAAAAAAAATATTAGCAATTTCATGTACTGGGTATGCGGGACCAGTTAAGAACAACATTAAAGACAAAGTCGGAAATGTATTTATTGGAATAAAATTTAAGAAAAAAATATTTACAGTAGAAAAGAATTTTAAATTTAATAATAGATTAAAGATCATAAATGCAACAACTAAAGAAATGATAAACATAGCTTTAGATACTATTCAGGAATAATTTTATATCTAAGAACTTTTTCATCTTTAGCTTTGTAAAATAATTTTTCCTTAATTATAATTTCTCTAAACATTGACAAATTATTAAAATTTTCTAGAAAAGAATCTAAAACAATCGATCTCTCTTCAATTTGTTTTAAATGCATTTTTTTTTCTGACAAAACTTTATGATTATTTAAAAAATTAAAAATATTTTTTTCACTAAATAAAATTTCAAATAACAGAAAGAAAAAAATAAGAAAATATGAAAGAGAAATTATGTTATTTTTTAATTTCATAATTTAAATTTTTGAAATGATTTAAACCCACTAAATTCAATACTATTGTCCCTATCTTCGATACGAAGCAATTGATTGTACTTTGCAACACGTTCTGAACGACACAAAGAACCAGTTTTAATCTGTCCAGAAGATGTGCCAACAGATAAATCAGAAATGAAAGTATCCTCTGTTTCACCTGATCTATGTGAAATAATTGTATTGAAATTACTTTTTTTCGCTAGCTCTATAGCTTCTATTGTCTCAGTTAGAGTACCTATTTGATTAAGTTTAATTAAAATAGAATTCCCACATCCTTTCTCTATTCCTTTCTTAAGTCTATCGATAGAAGTTACAAATAAATCGTCACCAACTAATTGACATTTATCTCCAATTTCAGATGTTATCATTTTCCAACCATCCCAATCATTTTCATCTAAAGCATCCTCAATTGAAATAATAGGATAACTTTTTATTAGTTCACCATAATATTTTATAAGACCATCGCTGTCCAGACTAAGGGATTCTCCTGACAGATTGTACTTTTTGTTTGAGAAGAATTCCGATGCTGCTATGTCTAAAGCTATAAAAATATCTTCTCCTGGCTTATAGTTAGATTCTTCTATTGCATTCATGATCAGATTTAAGCATTCTTTGTTAGATGAGATGTTTGGTGCAAAACCTCCCTCATCGCCAACTGACGTTGAATAATTTTTTCTTAGTAAAATATTTTTTAATGAATGAAATATCTCACACCCAGCTCTTAAAGAATCTTTAAATGTTTTAAAATTTGCCGGTATTATCATAAATTCCTGAAAATCTAAATTATTACTGGAATGACAACCACCATTCATTATGTTCATCATCGGTGTTGGTAGAGAATTATGAATACCTCCTATGTATTTATACAATGGAATATTTAAAAGATTAGAAGAGGCCTTTGCACATGCCAGCGAAACAGCTAATATTGAGTTAGCACCAAGTCTCTTTTTATTTTGAGAACCATCAAGTTCAACGAGGTTTTCATCAATTTCTTTTTGTTTAGTAGCATCAAACCCCAATATTGTTTGCTGGATTTCTGTATTTATTAATTTAACAGCATTTTTAACCCCTTTGGAAAAAAATCGCTTCTTATCTCCATCTCTTAATTCGTGTGCTTCAAAAGATCCTGTAGATGCTCCTGAAGGCACAGATGCAGTTCCAAAATGACCAGTAGAGAGTTTTATTTCAACTTCTATTGTAGGCACACCTCGACTATCTATAATTTCTCTAGCGAAAATAGATTTGATATATGACATTAATTAAAGTCCTCACTTTTGGATAGATTATCATAAAGTTTTAGTGATTGTATTAAATTTCCTAAATCCTTCAACGGCACCATATTCGAGCCATCTGATGGAGCTTTTATAGGGTTATCATGTGTTTCCAAAAAAATTCCAGAAATTCCTGTAGTTACAGCAGCTTTAGCTAAAACACTTACAAACTCATATTGTCCATTAGATGCGTTGCCTTTACCACCAGGTAGTTGAACTGAATGCGTTGCATCAAAAACAACTGGGAATCCTGTTTTTTTCATAATCGGCAATGATCTCATATCTGACACCAAATTATTATAACCAAAAACAGTTCCTCTTTCAGTAAGAAGCAAATTTTTATTCCCTGTTGATAAAACTTTTTGTATTATGTTTGGGACATCCCAGGGTGATAAAAACTGGCCCTTCTTTATATTTAGTGGAAGCATTGTTTTTCCTGCTTCAACAATTAGATCTGTTTGTCTACATAAAAAAGCAGGAATTTGAATTAAATCTAAGTGTTCTTTGACTAACTCACATTGCGAAAGGTCATGAATATCAGAAGTAACTGGACAATCATATTTTTGCTTGATTTCAGATAAAATGTCTAAACCTTTTTCAATTCCGACACCTCTTTTGCTCTTATAACTGGTTCTATTAGCCTTGTCATAGGAACTTTTAAAAATGAAACTAAAATTTAGTCTCTTCGATAGTTTATATATTTCATCACAAATATCAAAGGCATGTTGCCTACTCTCTATTTGACAAGGACCGAGAATAAATTTAATTTCACTAAGATTTGACATAAAAAAATCATTTTTAATTCTAATTTTTTTCATTACTGATAATTTTTCAAAAGTGCTTTGATATAAGAATTAAAAATTGGATGTGGTTTAAATGGAGTGGACTTAAGTTCAGGATGAAATTGGACTCCAATAAACCAAGGGTGATCGTTTCTTTCCATAATTTCAACAAGATTTCCATCTGGAGACATTCCTGACAAACTTACACCACTCATTTCTATCTCTTTTTTAAAATTATAATTTACCTCATACCTATGCCTATGTCTTTCATTGATTTTGTTTTTTTTATAAATTGAAAAAACCTTAGATCCTCTTTTTAAAACAGATGTGTATGATCCAAGTCTCATACTACCGCCGAGATTACTAGTATCATGTTTGAAAGTTTGATTATTTTTTTTCCATTCGTGCATCATTGATATAATAGGTAACTTAGTTTTACCAAATTCTGTCGATGAAGCATTTTTAAAACCTTTTAAATTACTAATTGATTCTAATATCGCTAGTTGCATTCCAAAACATATACCCAAAAAAGGAATTTTAAACTTTTTCGCTATTTTAATTGCATTCAATTTTCCTGTGGTACCGTCCTTTCCAAATCCTCCTGGCACAAGAATACCATCAAAACTTTTGAGAAGTTTTTCACATTTTTTTATATCTCCTATATCTTTAGAATCAATCCAATCTATCTCTACTTTAGTATTATGAAAAATACCACTATGAAAAAGAGCTTCGTTTAACGATTTATATGATTCTGATAAGTTCGTGTATTTCCCAACTATGGCAACTTTTACACTTTTTTTAATTTTATAAAATTTATCTAAAAAGTCCTCCCATAATCTTAAATTAACATTTTTCTTTGTAGGCAAACCAAAATTAGAAAAAATTTGCTTTAATATTCCCTGTTTAAAAAGTTTCAAGGGCACCTCGTAAATCGTTGAAGCATTTTCAATTAAGATAACAGACTCTAAAAATAAATTACAAAATAAGGATATTTTACTTCTTGCCTTTTTATCAAATTTTCTTTCAGCTCTACATAAAAGTAAATCTGGTTGTATGCCCAAACCAAGCAACTCCTTTACAGAATGCTGTGTTGGTTTGGTTTTAAATTCATTTGCAGACGATAGATAAGGTACTAATGTTAAATGTACAAATAATGTTTTGTTTTTTCCCAACTCATTTCTAAGTTGTCGTATTGCTTCAAGAAAAGGTAAACTCTCAATATCACCAACAGTTCCTCCAATTTCACAAATTACAAAATCTTCTTTATTAAGATCCCTTTTAATAAACTTTTTAATTTCATCAGTTACATGAGGAATTACTTGAACAGTAGAGCCTAAATAATCACCTCTTCTTTCTTTTTTTAACACTTCTGCAAAAATCTTTCCTGAAGTAATGTTATCACTTTTTTTTGAAATAATTCCGGTAAACCTCTCATAATGACCTAAATCCATATCAGTTTCTGCTCCATCATCAGTGACAAAAACTTCGCCGTGTTGAGACGGATTCATGGTACCTGGATCAATATTGAGATATGGATCAAGCTTTCTTACCCTTACTTTGTATTTACACAATGTCAATAAAGAAGCTATTGAAGAAGATACGATACCCTTACCAAGTGATGATACTACTCCACCGGTAATAAATATAAATTTAGTCATTCGTTATATGAGGTACCAATCCCACTTACAATTTTATTCAACAGGAACACTTACACCCTCTTCTTGTGGGATTTCCACATCAAATTCTTCAGGGATTAAGTCAAGTCTATCAATAATTGAGTCTTCTCCCGAGTCAATAATTGATTCTTTTTTATAATTTTTATTAGCAATTATTACAAGCGAAATACTGGTTAAGAAAAAGCAAAATGCAAGAACAGATGTGGTTTTTGTTAAAATATTTGATGTACTTCTTGCTGACAGAAAATCACCTAAACCGCCGCTATTAGATTGACCTATGCCAAGACCTCCACCCTCAGATTTTTGTAAAAGAACAAAGAAAACTAGGAAAATGCATATCAATATATGAATAGATAAAACTACAGCAAACATAATTGATACAATAGTTTAAAATAATAAAAAATCAACAAAATGTAAGAATTTTATTCATTTCAATTATTTTTAGACTAGACCCACCAATTAATGCTCCATCTACCTTTGTATCATTCATTATTTCATGAAAATTCATTGAATTTACTGATCCGCCGTATAAAAAATTTACCTTATGAATTCTTTTTTTACTTTTTAAAAAATTGTAGGTGAATTTTTTCATCTCTAAAATTTCTTTATTGGTCGGAACCTGTCCAGTACCTATAGACCAGATTGGTTCATAAGCTATTACTACATTATTATAGTCATTAGGAACACATACATCTAACTGCTTTTCAATAATATTTAAATAGTTATTACTTTTTCTATCTTCAATAGATTCGCCAACACATATGATAGGTTTCAATCCCTCAGATATTGCTAAGAAAACTTTTTTCTTAACTAATTCGTTGGTTTCTGAATGATAGTCTCTTCTTTCTGAATGACCTAGAATAACATATTTACAATTTAATTCTTTCAGAATTTGTACACTTGTATCGCCAGTGTAAGCACCAATTTTTTCATGATGACAATCTTGAGCTCCAAGGGTTATTTTGCTTTCTTTTATTAATCTAGAAACAGATGGTATTAATGCAAACTGCGGACAAACAACATGTTCTATTGAATTGTTATTAGAAAATTTAATAAGATCCTTTATTAGTTTTTTTGAATCTGAAACATTTAGATTCATTTTCCAATTTGAAACAATTAATTTAACTTGACACATAATTATGATATAGAATTATAAAATAAAAATATTATGCTTACAACTTTAAGAAACAGTTCAAAAAACTCAATATTAAAAATAATATTTGGTACTTTACTAACAATCTTAATCATAAGTTTTGGTATGTGGGGTACTGAAGATTTAGTTGGTGTTTCACAGAAACAGTCTAGCGTTGCAACTGTCGGAAAAATTGATATTTCTTCAAGAGAATTTTATTCTCTTTATTCAAGACAAACTGAAGAAATAAGAAAACTCTTAGGATCATCACTTGACATTAAAAAATCAAGAGAGTTTGGGTACGTAGATAGAGCCCTAAGTTCGTTAATCAACAGAGCATTATTTAACAATGAAGCATCCGAACTTGGTTTATCGGTTAGTGATATTAATGTAAGGGATAAAATACTAAAAGATGATGCATTTAAGGATGATCTTGGACAATTTAGTGAATTAGTATTTAGACAGTTGATATCCGAATCAGGTTATACTGAAGATTCCTACGTTGAGGGAACAAGACAAGATCTTGCAAGAGAACAAATGGTAGAAACTATAAGTTCCAGCCTTATAATTCCAGAAGTGATGAAAAAAAAATTATCTGAGTATAATCTTGAAGAAAGATCTGTTGACTACATTACAATTATAATTGAAAATGAAAAAGTTAATCCTCCAAGCGAAGAGCAAATAAAAAAATTTTATGACGACAATAAGAAACTATTTCTATCCAAAGAGTTTCGAACTGCTCAAACTTTATTACTAGATGCAAAAGAATACGCTAAAAAACTTACTGTTACAGAAGAAGAGATAAAATTACTATATGAAGAACGGAAAGAATTATTAGTTGAACCTGCTCAAAGATTCCTGCATCAAATAATTGTAGATGAAAAAGAACTTATAGATTCGATAAAGAAAAAAATAAACTATAAAAATTTTAGTAAAATTGCAAGTAAGGAAGCAAGCCTAAGTGAAGAGGATATAAATTTAGGTTGGAACACAAAAAATGAGTTGCCTGATGAAATAGTAGAAAAGGTCTTTAAGCTTAAAAAAGGTGACGTTTCTAAACCAATTAAAAGTAGTTTTGGATGGCACATAATCAAGGTTATAGACTCAAAAAATAGAAATGAGATAAAATATGCAGAAGTAAAAAATAAGTTTAAGAACGAGATTTTATTAGATAAGGGAAAAGAAGCAGTTTTTGATTTGCAGGATGAGCTTGAAGATCTACTAGCTTCCGGGAGCACTTTTGAGGAAATTTCAAAAATTCTAGATGTTCAATTAATTAATGCAAAAAAAATAGACAGGAATGGATTATCTGCAAACGGAAAAATAAATAAAGATTTTCAAGACGAAAGAATACTTAGAACTATTTTTAATCAAAAATTAAATGAGGAAGGCAATATAATTGACATAGACAAAGATGAGGGTCTTGCAATAAGTTTGGTTAATGAAATTATCAATCCAAGACAATTATCTCTTGAAGAAGCAAGAACTAAAGTTGTTGATCAATTAACCTTTAAACTAAAGCAAGAAAATGCTTCAAAGAAGGCACAATCTATTCAAGTAAGAGTAAATAACGGTGAAAAATTTACAGATATTGCAAGTGCACTAAATTTAGAAATAAAAGGTGTAAAGCCATTCACAAGAGTTCTACCAGATAGTAGTGAATTGCCAATTCCATTAATTAGTAAAATTTTTGATTCAAAAATTGGTGAAATCAATATCGAAAAAAAAGGTGAAAATGAAATTATTATCTCTCAAACGGCAGAAATTTTAGACAATCTAGCTACTAACAACAAGGAAATCAAAGAGTTTTCTCAAAAAATAAAGGATGATCTTACTATCGATTTATTAGCACAATTCTCTGAAGCTTTAAGAAAAAAATATAAAATAACGATTAATGACGATGTAATTGATCAGCTTAATTAAAATGGATATTAATAAACCTGATTTTAAGAAATTTCAAAAAAATTATAACTCAGGCAAAAATCAACTCTTATATCATTCTTTTGCAGCAGATGTTCACACACCGGTTTCTGCTCTAATAAAACTTAAAAATGAAAAATACACATTTTTATTTGAATCTGTAGAAAAAGGCAGTCAAAAAGGTAGATACTCGGTTATTGGTTTAAAACCAGATTTAATTTGGGAATGTAAAGATAACATTTGTAAATATACAAATATAAATATTTCAAAAAAAAAAGAAAATTTAAAAACTAATCCTTTAAAAAGTCTTATAAAGCTTATGCAGAATAATAAACTTGACTTACCAGCAAACATTCCGTCAATTTCAACTGGACTATTCGGATATATGGGTTATGAAATGATTCAATTCTTTGAAAATATAAAATTAGAAAAAAATAATTATCTTAATATACCTGATTCTATTTTCATAAGACCTTCTATTACATTAGTCTTTGACAATGTAAATGACAGACTCTTTGTTAGCAAACTAGTATGTAAAACTAATTTAAATGCAAAAGATTCTTTTCTGAAAGCTAACAATGAAATTAAAAGAATCATTAATAAAATCAACAAACCTATGCCTATAAAATATTTCAATTCACCATATTCAAAAAAACAGAAATTAAAAATATTTAAGGGTGTTCATTCCAATACAACTTATTCTGAATTTAAACAAATGGTTAATAAAGCCAAAAAATATATTTTTGAAGGCGAAATCTTTCAGGTTGTTTTATCAAGAATTTTTAGAAAGAAAATTAAAACTGAACCTTTTTCTGTATATAGAGCATTAAGATACTTAAACCCTTCTCCTTATTTATTTTTTATGAACTTCAAAGAATTTTCTATTGTAGGCTCGAGTCCAGAGATTTTAATAAAATTAGATAACAAAAAAGTAACAATCAGACCAATAGCTGGCACAAGAAGAAGAGGAAAAAATAAATTAGAAGACGATAAACTCAAAGATGAACTAATCAATGATCCAAAAGAAATATCTGAACATCTTATGCTTCTTGATTTGGGAAGAAATGATATAAGTAGAGTTACAAAACCTGGATCAGTGAAGGTAACAGATAAGATGTATATAGAATATTTCTCACATGTAATGCACATAGTTTCAAATATTGAAGGTGATATTGATGGTAGTAAAAATCAAACTGATGTTCTATTTAGTGGTTTCCCAGCTGGAACAGTTACTGGCGCTCCAAAAATAAGAGCAATTCAAATTATAGACGAACTCGAAAAAAACAGAAGAAATGTTTACGCAGGATCTGTAGGATATATTTCAGCAGACGGAAATATTGACACTTGCATTGCGCTAAGAACTGCTTTGATAAAGGATGATTTTATATATATTCAATCTGGAGCCGGTATAGTTGCTGACAGCAAACCAGAAAATGAGTTTAAAGAAACTGAAAATAAAGCTTTAGCACTATTAACAGCATGTGAAGAAGCAAGAAATTTTAAATAATGTTGATATTAATTGATAATTACGACAGTTTTACTTACAACCTAGTACATTACTTTCAAGAAATAGGTGAAAATGTTAAAGTTTATAGAAATGATGAGGTAACAGTAAATCAAGTGTTGGAACAAAAACCTGATTATATTGTTATTTCACCTGGACCAAGTGTCCCTAGTAACTCCGGTATTTGCATGGAACTTATTTTAGAAAACTCTAAAAAAAAAAAAATAATACCAACACTAGGTGTTTGCCTCGGTCATCAAGTTATTGCTGAATGCTTTAACTCAAAAGTTGTGCAGAGTGGAAAACCAATACACGGTAAAGTTAGTAAGATATATTATGAAAAATCATTACTATTCGAAAGAATGAATAATCCATTTGAAGCTACAAGATACCATTCACTTATAGTTGAACATAAGTCACTGAGTAATGATCTTATTGTTACAGCAAGTACTAAAGACAAGGTGATTATGGCTCTAGAACACATAAAATTTCCTATTTTTGGAGTCCAATTTCATCCAGAAAGTATAGCTACAGAGGATGGGCATAAATTATTAAAAAACTTCTTAAGACAAAAAGGAAAGCTCTAGTTTAGTAAAAATAATAAAAATGATAGATAAATTTTCCATTATCCAAAAACTTCATAACAAACTCGACCTTGATGAGAAGGAATCCGACTATTTAGCTAATAATATTATTAATGAACACTATGATAATAACCAAATATCAAGCATTCTGACATTTTTATCTGTAAAAGGTGAAGGTTTCAAAGAAATTTATTCTTTTGTAAAACTTCTTAGAAAAAAAATGAAAAGGTTATCTTTGACTGGTGATATTATGGATACTTGTGGTACTGGAGGGGATCATAAAAACAGTTTTAATTTCTCGACCGCAACATCAATTCTTTTATCTTCATGTGACGTAAAAGTAGCTAAACACGGTAATAGGTCAATAACCTCAAAATCAGGTAGCTTTGACGTACTTGAATCCCTTGGGATCAAAATTAACTTAAATACTGATCAAACAAAAAAATTTTATCAAACAAACGGTATTTGTTTTTTGTTTGCACCTAGGTATAACTCAATTTTAAAAAATTTTGCTGAGATCAGAAAATCTTTAGGATTCAAAACCATATTCAATTTGTTAGGACCACTATTGAACCCGTGTGATTTAAAATTTCAACTGTTAGGCGTTAGTAACAAGGAAAATTTAAAAACACACTCGAATTGTTTAGCAAAATTAAAGCTTAAAAATGCTTGGGTTGTATATAATATTGATGGTTATGATGAATTAACAACTACTTCTAAAAATTTAGTGATTGAAATTAAAAATGGTGTAATAAAAAAGGAAAAAGTTTTAGATCCGAGTGAACTTGGATTTGTAAAAAGTATGGAAAAAGAATTAAAAGGTGGTTCGGCAAAAGAAAATGCATTTATGATGAAAAGAGTTTTTGATGGTGAGACTGGTCCCATTAGGGATAATTTAATTCTTAATACCGCAGCTGGTCTTTTAGTCTCAGAAAAAGTTAAAACATTGATGGAAGGTATTGATTTAGCAAGAAATAAGATCGATAATGGTTTAGCATCAAAAAAACTATTTTCATTACTAAAAAAATAAAATGAATATTCTAGAAAAAATATGTCACCAAAAAATTATTGATGTCACTAAAAAAAAAACAAAAATAGATTATGAAAAAAAAATTAAAATTCAGAAAAGAAGAAAATTTTTAGATAAATTACTTATTAATAATAAAGACAAATTTAATCTTATAGCCGAAATTAAGAGAGCATCTCCAAGTAGAGGTGAAATATGCAAAAAATTCGAATTAAATGAAATTGCTTTAGACTATGCAGAGGCTGGAGCTTCGTGTTTGTCCATATTGACTGAGGAGAATTTTTTTTTAGGAAAGCTTGAATACCTAAGTTTTGTTAGGAATATTGTTGACCTTCCTCTGCTTAGGAAAGATTTTATAATTGACGAGTGGCAAATATATGAGAGTTACTTTTTTGGAGCTGATTGTATACTTCTAATTCTTGCAATTATAGATGACAATCAAGCATCTCGATTTTATGAAGTGGCAAAAGATTTAAATCTTGATGTAATAGTTGAAATTCACAATTATGATGAACTTCAAAGAGCTTTGAAATTAAAAGTAGAATGCATAGGAATTAATAATAGAAACCTGAAAACACTTAAAATCAATTTAGATACTTTTAAAAAGTTATCAAAAAAAATTCCTAAAAATATTATTAAATTATGTGAAAGTGGAATTAAAAACAATACTCAGGTTAGAAGATTTTCTAAAGAAGGTGCAGATGGATTCTTAGTAGGTGAATCTTTAATGGTATCTAATAATATCAAAAAACAAACTGAAGAATTAATAAAAAAATGAAATTTTCACACCTTAAAAACAATAAAGAGATAAGAATGGTAGATATTTCAAAAAAAAAAGTTACTGAACGAAAAGCGCAAGCTATAGCAATAGTAAAATTCAAAAAAAAAACATTTGAAAAAATACTCTTAAATGAGACTCAAAAAGGTGAGATTTTTAATACTGCAAGAATTGCAGGCATAATAGGCGCGAAAAAAACATCAGATCTAATTCCACTTTGTCATAATATTAATATAAACTCTATTAAAATTGACTTTAAAATAAAAAGAAATCATTCAATCGAAATTACTTCAGAGGTAAAGAGTAGTAATAAAACAGGTGTTGAAATGGAAGCATTAACGGCTTGTTCTGTAACATGTTTGACAATTTATGACATGTGTAAAAGTTTAGATAAGACTATAGTAATAAGTGAAATTAAATTACTTTCAAAGAGTGGTGGCAAGTCCGGAAACTATAAGTATGATTCAATTTAAAAAAGCCATTGATATAATAAAAAAGAATGTGATTACTTCTCAAACTAGCGAAGTTATACATACCTATGATTCTCACAAGCGAATTTTAAATAAAAGTTATATTTCAAAATGCAATATACCAAATGTTAATACTTCATCAATGGATGGAATTTTAGTATTAGAAAAAAATAAATCGAAGTTTCTGAAAATTATTGGAGAGAGCAAGGCTGGCGATTCAAAAGGCAAAAAATTAAAAGAAGGTGAATGTATTTTAATATTCACTGGTGCTCCAATAGCTGGAAATAATAAAAAAGTAATTCCCAATGAAAATTTTATAATAAAAGACGGAATTGTAAAAATTAAACTAAACCCCAAGCATAACTTTATAAGAAAAATTGGAACTGATTTAATCAAAGGTAAAGTTTATTTAAAAAAAAATTCTATAATCACAATAAGATCTCGAGTCTTAGCTGAATCAATGAAATTGACAAAAATAAAAGTAAAAAAAAAGCCAAAGATTTTTATTATTTGTACTGGTGATGAAATTGTACCAAGAGTTAACAAAAAAAGTATTTTAATTTCAACAAATAATATTTTTATGAAATTTTTTGTTGAGCTTTTTGGAGCGGAAGTTATTAAAGTTGCATATTCAAGAGATAATGAAGAAGAGTTTGAAAAGATTTATAAATCTCAAAAAGAGTTTGATTGTCTTATAACAAGTGGAGGTATTTCAAAAGGAAAGTATGACATAGTTAAATCAACGTTAGTAAAAAATGATTTGCAAATTTTGTTTGACAGAGTAGCTATAAAACCCGGAAAACCTACCACTTTTGGTAAATTTTCAAAAAATAAATATTTTCTTGGGTTACCTGGAAACCCAGTATCATGTTTTATGTCAATAATTAATTTTTTACCTATATTTATTAATTCATTTTACGGAATAGATTTCATAAAGACATCATTTAGACTACTTAACTCAAAGAAATATATCAAAGAAAATAATTCACTGATGCATTTCCAAAGAGTTTCAGTTAAAAATAGATCCTTCGATGTATTTAAGAATCAAGACAGTTCTTTATTAAATACATTAAATTTATCAGATGGTATTTTAATTAGGAAACCAGATGCCAAATCAATAAAATCTGGTGAAAAAGCTGAAATAATGGTTTTTAAAGATATAAATAATGATCAAATATAACACTTGACTTTATAGTAGAACTTATGTAGAACATTCATATGTTAACTATTAAACAAAAACAGTTATTAGATTATTTAAAACTATACTATTCAAAAAAAAATATATTTCCTACTTTTGATGAGATGAAGAAAAATCTAAATATCAAATCAAAGTCAGGTATCCATAAACTCTTATCAAGCTTGGAAGAGAAAGGTTTCATAAAAAGACTACCTCATAAGGCAAGGGCATTAATGTTAAATCAGGAACCTGACCATAAACTTTTTGATAATGAAACAGAAATACCCTTTCTTGGAAGAATTGCTGCTGGAAATCCTATTGAAGCAATTACAGGAAGTTTTGAACAAATTTCAGTTCCTAATTATTTGATTAACAATACGGATGAACATTTTACTCTTGAAGTAAATGGGGATTCAATGATAGATGAAGGCATTTTTGATGGTGATATTGTCGTGATAAAAAAAACAAACAATGCATTAACTGGTGATATCATTGTTGCTCTGATTGATGACAACGAAGTTACATTAAAAAAGTTTAGATCCTTCAAAAATTCTATTGCTCTAGAACCAGCTAATAAAAATTATAAAACTAGAATTTTTGGTGAAGGTAGAGTAAGAGTACAAGGAAAATTAGTTGGTCTAATAAGAAAGTTTAAATAAGTTTATAATATATATTATGGCTACTGTAACTAGATTTGCCCCCTCTCCTTCTGGATCATTACACCTAGGTGGAGCAAGAACAGCATTATTTAATTACCTTCACGCAAAAACAAATAATGGTAGTTTTAAATTAAGAATTGAAGACACAGATAGTTTAAGGAGCACAGAAAAATCTTCTAACCTAATATTAGAGGGGTTAAGTTGGTTGAATTTAAAGTTTGATAGTAATATTGTACACCAAAGTAAAAACATTAATGAACATGTTGCAGTAGCACGTTCACTTTTGTCTAATGGACTTGCATACAAATGCATTCACGATAAAGAGTTTTTAAATAAACATAAAAACTCGAACACAAAATTTGTTAGCGAATGGAGAGATAAACAAGATAAAATCCCTAATAATACGCCGTTCTGTGTAAGAATTAAAGCTCCTATTTCAGGAAGTTATGTTTTGAATGACAAAATTCAAGGGGAAGTAAAAGTTAATTTCAACGAAATTGATGATTATATCATTCTTCGAGAGGATGGAACACCAACCTTTTTACTGTCATCAGCAGTAGATGATTATAATATGAAAGTAACTGATATTATAAGAGGTGATGATCACTTAACAAATTCTTTTAGGCAAAAATTAATTTTTGACTTTCTAAATTATAAACCCAATTTTTGTCATATTTCACTTCTTCACAACGAAAATAACCAAAAAATGTCAAAAAGAGATGGTACGCCTTCAATTTTATCTTACAGAGACAATGGTTACTTACCAGAGGCCATCATCAATTATTTAGTTAGGTTAGGATGGTCCCACGGAGATCAAGAAATATTCTCAATAGAAGAAATAGAAAAATTTTTCTCTATTGATAAAGTTGGAAAATCTCCCGCAAAATTTGATGCTAAAAAATTAGATTACCTTAATAATTATTTTATAAAAAAAAAAAATAATGAAGAAATAATTAATTATATTAAAAATAATCAAAATCTAAAAATTAACATAGATAATGACTTTTTTTCAGATTATTTGAGTTTGTATAAAGATAGAGCAAAATCAATTTCTGAACTAATTGAAAGTATAACAAAAATTTATGATGGAAACTTTAATTATTCGGACGAAGAAATTGTTATTTTAAAAGAATTTGAAAAATTTAAAAACTTAATAATCTCAAAGCTTTCTGATATAATTGATTGGAATTCAGATAACGTAGAAAAAGTAATAAATGAGGTAATCGTTAAAGAAGAGTTATCTTTTAAAAAAATTGCTCAACCATTAAGATTAATTATAACTGGATGTACTTTTGGTCCATCAATTTTTAAAATAATAGAAATTTTAGGTAACAAAGAAACTTTAAAAAGAATAAAAAACATCAATATTTAAACTAATGAGCAACAAAACACTTACAATAACAGATAACAGGACGGGAAAAACATTTGATTTTGAGATCAAAAATGGATCATGTGGTCCAGCTGTAGCTGATTTAACAACCTTTTATGATAAAACAGGAATGTTTGTTTATGATCCTGGTTTTAAATCAACAGCAAGTTGCTCATCTGGTATTACATTTATTGATGGAGAAAAAGGGATTCTTCTGCATAGAGGCTATAATATAGAAGATCTCGCTGAAAATTCTGATTATCCAGAAGTTTGTTATTTACTTTTAAATGGCGACCTTCCTGATTTACAGAATAAAAAAAAATTTATTAAAATCCTAACCCATCATACGATGCTTCACGAACAGATTTTAAGATTTTACAGTGGTTTTAGGCGTGATTCACACCCCATGGCTGTCATGGTTGGAATTGTGGGAGCATTATCTTCATTTTATCCAGAAAAAACATATGACTTTTCATCTGAAAAAGGTAAATGGGTTGCTGTTAGTCGGCTGTTAGCAAAAATGCCAACCATGGCAGCAATGGCATATAAATACTCACTTGGTCAACCATTTATCTATCCAAAAAACGAATTATCATACAGCGAGAACTTTCTTCATATGCTTTTTTCTACACCTAGTGGAGAATATAAACCAAGCAAAGCAAGCGTTGCTGCATTAGATAAACTTCTAATACTTCATGCTGATCACGAACAAAATGCATCTACATCTACTGTAAAAATTGCTGGTTCCTCCGGTGCAAACCCTTTTGCGTGTGTGGCTGCAGGAGTTGCTTCTTTGTGGGGACCTGCCCACGGAGGTGCTAATGAATCTGTAATTAGAATGTTAAATATTATTGGTGATGAAAAAAATATTTCACAATTTATTAAAAAAGCTAAGGATATAAATGATCCTTTTAGATTGATGGGGTTTGGTCATAGAGTTTATAAAAGTCATGACCCGAGAGCTAACGTGTTAAGGAAGTATTGTCATGATCTTTTAAATGAAGTGGAAAGTTTTAACGCTCCTCTATTCAAGTTAGCTACAAAACTTGAAGAAATAGCACTTAACGATGAATATTTTATAAAAAAACAACTTTATCCTAATGTTGATTTCTATTCAGGTATAATCTTAAAAGCTTTAGGGCTTCCTGAATCAATGTTTACAGTAATTTTTGCTGTTGCCAGAACTGTTGGTTGGATATCTCAATGGAAGGAAATGACAGAAAGTGAAAATAGGATTAGTCGTCCAAGGCAATTATATAACGGTAAAGAAATAAGACAATTTATAAAAATCAATAAAAGAAAAAAAAATGAATCTATGTTTCCAGAACATATTGAGTAAATATCTAGATTTTCAAATACTTCACTATTAACTCTGAAGGGTTTTTTTGGTTATCAAGCATTAAATTTGAAAAGCGATCAAAATGTTTTAACTGTTCATTTTTTTTTTTTTCATTTGTTAAAAATTCATTCATTTTATAAATTAAATTATTGGTATTAAATTTTTCAAAAAGAAACTCTGGTATTATTTCTTTTCCGAAAATTATATTTATCATTGAAGCAAATTTTACTTTTACTAGTAATTTAAGTAATATTTTGGTTATCCAGTGTGTGTTGTAAAATACAATCGTTGGAGTTTTAAAATTAATTAACTCTAATGTAACTGATCCGGAGGCGGCAACAGCCAAAGAAGCTTCTTTCATAAGTTTTTCTTTAATTTTTAAATTTGTTTCAATGTTTACGTTTATAGGATCATGTAAGTTTCTGAATAAATCCTTGTGTTGATCATAGGTAAGAATGCATAATTTATAACTTTTAAAAGACCTTTTTGATTTTTCAATAACAAATTTTAATTTTTTCATATTATTTTTAATTTCTATAGATCTTGAACCGGGCAAGAATACGATTATTTTTTTCTTTTTTACTTTTTTAACTTGTTTAAAAAATATTTGATGACCTACGAATTTGGTATTTAAACCGTATTTCAAAAAAAACTTGGGTTCAAATTTAAATAAAGTGAACATTTGATCATAAATTCCTGAAAATAGTTTTGCTCTATATGATTTCCACGCCCATACAGTGGGTGCAACATAATGAACAAATGATGTCTTATTTCTTAAATTTTGTAATTTCTTAACAACTCTATAACTAAAACTAGGTGAATCTATTGTAATAATTAAATGTGGTTTGTATTCTTTAATTTTTTTTTCGATAAAATTCATAATTTTAATAAATTTAAATATTCTAATTAGCACCTCATAAATCCCAATTGCATTGAAATTTTTTATTGAAACCCAAGAATTTATTCCCTCTTTTATCATCAATTCTCCTCCAATTCCTTTAATCTCGATTTCACGTCTTCTTTTTAAAACTTTAATTAGTTCTGATCCAAGGTAATCTCCAGATGCTTCAGTAGCTAGAATTACAACTCTCATTTAATTAAATTCCATATAAAAATATTTTATTTAAATTACAAAAATCTATTATCTCATTTTTATCTACAAATAATGTTTTATTAGCTGTATATGCAATTCCTTCAATTGAGTTTGCCTTACAATTTTTTAAAGTTTTAAGACCTATTGTTGGCAAATCTACTTTCAAGTTTTGTTTTTTCTTAACCAATTTTATTAGAATATTATCTTTTGAATTATTTTTTAATAAAGAGCACGATTTAATTAAATAATCAGTTCCATGGATAGTTTCTATCCCAATTACATTTCCATTTCCAATAACTAATGATTGACCAATATCAAATTTTGAGATTGTATCTAATATCAATTTACCCTTTTTTATATCTTGTTTATTAGTCTTTGATAAATTAGTTATTGTCTGATTTCCTTTTCCTAAAAAATTATTAGGCAAAATGTCCCTCATATCCAGAATAACGAATCCCATTTTCTGCAATTTATTTATTACAAAATTTAGTAAATAATTGTCACCACCATTTAATAATGTTTTTGTAAATTCTGGAATTAGTTTTATTGAATTTAAATCTGGTTTGATCTCATAAATTTTTGGTCTGTAAAGATTTCCAATCATAATAATTTTCTTAAATCCATTTTTTTGCAACTTTTTAAGTTCTGTAATAACCTCACCAAAATTAATTACTTTATGATTCTTCCTATTTATATTTTTAGGAATTGGATTTTTTTCAAAAGTAATGCAAAAAGTTGATATTTTTTTATTTTTAAAACTTTCTATTACTTGATTTGGTAAATCTCCACCACCTGCTAATATTATAATTTTTTTCATTTTCTAATATTAAGGTGAGCAGAATGACCTTTTTGTTTCACTTTCCAAGAAACTTAAAATTTTATTTATTGTATAATAATTATATTTTGTTTTTTTGATCTTTTTTAAACGGTAATCCAATGTTTTTTCTGTACTATAAAAAAGATATTTAAATAATTTTCTAAGTTCATTTATTTCTTTTTTTTCATAATTACTTCTTTTCAAACCCACCAAATTTAAACCACTTAATTTCGCTCTATTTCCCATGACGGTTGTAAATGGCACTACATCTGCTGTAACTCCTGACATTCCTCCTATCATTGAACCTTCACCTATTCTACTAAATTGGTGGATTGCACTCAATGCACCGACTACAACGTTTTTCTCAACTATAACATGACCAGCTAGCGTCGAATGATTTGCAAAAATGACATTGTCATTTATTATGCAGTCATGAGCAATATGAGTTCCAATCATGAGCAAGCAATTGTTTCCAACAGTTGTAACTCCCCCTCCTCCTAAAGTTCCTAGATTAATAGTTACATATTCTCTAATTTTGCAATTTTGCCCGACAAAGATTTTAGTCTTTTCACCTTTATATTTTAAATCTTGTGGTGTTGATCCAATAGTTGCAAAAGAAAATATTTCAGAACCTCTACTAATTACGGTATTTCCATCTATCACAACATGACTATGAAGTTTGCAATCATCTTCAATAATAACATTTTCTCCTATATAACAAAAAGGACCTATCTTTACATTTTTACCTAATTTAGAATTCTTATGAATGACTGAATTACTATTCATAATATCTTATAAATTATAATATAAACTCAAACAAATAATAAATAATTACAAATTATTACAAATAAATATTAAATATAATTTATAATAGCTGATACTTCAGCTTCAGCAACTAGTTCATCATTAACGAATGAAGAACATTTAAATTTCCATATGTTTTTAATGTTTTGTTTCTTTTCTACTTTATTATACAAGGTATCTCCAGGACAAACAGGCTTTCTGAATTTAGCTTTATCAACTGTAAGTAAATAGACAGAGATATTTTCTTGATTTTTTTTTAAGCTAAACATAACTAAAGTTCCAGCTGATTGAGCCATTGATTCAATGATTAGCGCTCCTGGCATAACCGACATGGATTCAAAATGACCTTGAAAAAAATTTTCGTTAAATGTAACATTTTTAATACCTGTTGCACTTTTTTCAGGTTCTATATCAATCAATTTATCTATTAATAGAAATGGATACCTGTGTGGTATTAATTTTTTAATATCTTCAATATTCAGTTCATTTTTTTTTTCCATATTTCCTCAAGTTTTTTAAAATAATAGTATTTCTATGCCAGTCTTGAATTTTTTCAGATGGATATCCCGCAATTACATTGTTGTCTTCTATATCTTTCATTACGCCAGTTTTAGCAGCAATTGTCACATTATTTCCAATTTTAATATGTCCACTAATTCCAACTTGTCCTCCAATTATAACATTGTTGCCAATGGTAGTACTACCTGAAATTCCAGTCATTGCGGCAATTATGCAATTATTTCCTAATTTAACATTATGACCAAGATGAACTATATTATCAATCATACATGAATCACCTATTTCTGTATCACCAATTGATCCTCTATCAACAGTTGAATTAGCACCAATTTCAACATCATTACCTACAATCACTCGACCAAGTTGAGGTATTTTTTTAAAATTATTTTTATTCATGATGAAGCCAAATCCTTCACTCCCTAACTTAACTCCTTGATAAATTTTTACATTATTTCCTATAAGAGAAAAATAAATAGAAACATTATCACCAATTAAAGAATTTCTTCCAATTACAACTCCAGGACCTATTATTGTATTATATCCTATTTCTGATTTTTCACCAATTTTTGCACTTTTGTGAATAAAAGAACTATCTGATACTTTTATGGATCTATCAACTTTTTTTAATTTGTGTTTGTCTGAAAAAAAAAAACTTGGATATTCTGTGTTTGGGTAGAATAAGGAAGCTACTTTAGCCATATCAAAATGAGGGTTAGTGGAGAAAATTAAATTTTTTTTTTTTTCATTCAAACCTTCTTTATCATTAGTGATAAAAGCACCAGCTTTAGATTTGTTAAAGTATTCTTTGTATTTATTAACCAGAAAACAAATTTCAGAAGAATTTGCATGTTCTATAGTAGAAATATCTTTAATTATTTTATTCTTATCTCCATGCAAGTCGCAACCAATCTTGTTAGAAATACATTCTAATGTAAAAGGTCCTTTATTATCGTAGAATGAATGATCAACCAATTCACAATTCCATTAAATTATTTTCCAAGTGAAATTTTAGGGAGAACTTTGTTAAGTTCCTTAATAGCATCGTCAGTGAGGTCTATATCTTTTCCAACTAAAATCACTTGACTTTTTGCAAGTACAAGATTCAAATTTTTTGTATTCGCAATAATTGACAAAACATCAACCAATGCTCCTTGAATTTTATTTGTAGATCTCTCAAATGAAGACTCGAATTTTTTTGCTTCATTAGCTTGCTTTTGCTTCAATTCATTTATTTTTTTTCCAAGAGCCTTAACTTTCTCAGCGTATGCCTCTTTTGACAAAACATTCTTTTGCTTTAAAAGTTCGCTTTCTTCATCTCGTATAACATCCTCTTGTTTTGTAAAAGTATTTCTGTGTTTTCTTCTTACATCCTCAAATTGATCAACTAAACTTTGATAGGCTTTAGATTGTGCAAGTATTTTTTTCATATCAACGACACCAATATTTGTACTAGATGTCGCGGGTTTGTTGATAACTTTAGTTTCTTGGGCATGTAAATTAGCGAAAAGTAAACAAAGTCCTAATATAATTGACAAGTATTTCATATTTCTCCTTATAAATATTTAATATGTTGTACCAAAACTAAACCTAAAAATCTCTTTTTTATCATAATTTTCTTTTAAAAATGGTTTCGAAAGGAAAACTTTTACTGGTCCAAAGGGAGAAATCCATGTTAGTCCAACTCCAGCTGCTGCCCTTAAATTAGTTTCGTCTTTTATTGATGAACCAGTTCCGTTTGTATTATAAATAGTACCAATATCGACGAAAGCCAAACCACTCAATCCTAAGTCATCTGGAAGTCCTAAAGGAAAATTTAATTCATTTCTAGCCAAATAATAAATTTCTCCACCTAATGAATCACCAGTTCCTATGTCTCTTGGACCAATACCTAAATTCTTAAACCCTCTAATTCTATCTCCATTTAAAAAGAATCTATCATTAATTTTAACTTCTTTTATAGAAGCAATATAACCAGCTTCTAGGAATGAACCTAAAAAGAATCCAGCTGAATCAGTAAATCTGTAAAAGTTTGCTATTTTTAATTCAGTTTGAAAATGTTCAGAGTCACCAATTAATCCATAATAATCAAAATCTAGTCTGACTCTCACTCCATCTGTTGGATTTAGCCTATCATTGAGTTTATCATATTGAAATGCCTGTCCAATAATTGAATTGGTTCTTTTGCCTTCTTGTTCTCGGATCAATAAGGATGTATTATTATCAATATCATGGATCTTATCTCTCCTAAGTGTATAGCTAGAGATATGTCTGAGATTATCAATGATTTCGTAACCACTCCTCAATTTAAAACCAATTATGTTTTGTTTGTATCCACTATATGTTTTATTATTTCTTCTAATGTTAAAAATATCAACTCCGAACGCCACATCTGAATCAAGGAAATACGGATCTGTATAACTTAAATCAATTGATGAACGTCTTGTAGAAAGTCCAAGATCTAATGCTATTTCTTTCGCTTGTCCGAAAGCGTTGGATTCTTTTATTCCAATATTACCCAGTGCACCATCAAGTGAAGAAAAACCAGCACCTACAGAAAACTCACCAGTTGATCGTTCTATTACTTCGATGTCAACTGTTGATTTATTAGTTCCGCTTAATTCATCAACTTTAAGATTTACATTTTCAAATAATCCGGAAGATCTTAGGTTCTTTTCACTTTGTCTTAATTTTAAAGAACTAAATGGATCTCCTTCTACAAGCTCAACCTCTCTTCTAATTACTTTATCCTCAGTTTTAATATTTCCTGTAATATTTATACGATCAATATATATTTTTGAACCCTGATCAATATCAAAGGTTATGTCAATTAGTTGTCCCCCTATTTTTTTAATTCTTGGAATAACCTCTACGAATGCATATCCAATTTCAGCTGTAACCTCGTTAATTTTTTTTATAGATTTATCAATATCATCAGAACTATACCAATCACCAGACTCAAATGACAAAAAATCTGATAATTGCTTGGATGAGAGTTTTTTTATAGATGACCTTACACCAAGTTTATTAACTTTGTATCTTTTACCCTCAGATAAATTAAAATTTACAATAAAATCTTTTTTATTTTTTACTAGGCTAGAATTCGCTGAGATTACTCTAAAATCAATATAACCATTTTTATAATAATATTCTTTTAGTAAATCTTTATCATAATTAATTCTGTCTCTATCAAATCTGTCGTTAGATCCCCAAAATTCATACCATCTAAATTCCGATGATGAAATCACATCTCTAAGTGTTGAATCTGAAAAAACTTGGTTGTTTATGAAATTAATTTTTTTTATTGTAGCTTCCTTTCCTTCAAATACTTCGAAAACCAAATTAACTCTATTTTGATCCAATCTAATATATTTTGGTTCAACAAAAGTGGAAAAATAACCTCCCCTTTTGTATATAGTCTGAATTTTTTTTACATCGTTTTTTATAACATCAGTAGAATAGACACTTCTTGCTTTAGACTCTAGCTCTGCTAAAATTAGTTCATCAGATATTTCACTATTACCCTCAATAGAAATTTGATCAATTAATGGATTCTCTTTAACAGTTATAAAAATAGTATTATCTTTTTTAAAAATATTAACATTTTCAAAATATCCGGTTTTGTAAAGATTTTTAATTGCATAACTAAGATCTTTTGGTTTAGTGTTATCGATGTCTATCAGAGAATCTCTAATTACAACAGACGAATCAAGGCGAGTATTTCCCTGGACTACGATTTGATTCTGCCTAGGAATCACAATTGGGTTTTTTTCTTCCTTAACTTGATTTTTATTGTAATATTTATTTGAGTAGCTAGATGATGGACTTGCTGGAGAGTTTTCTTGACCAAAAGAATCTTTAAATAAAAAAATACTACTTAATAGTAAAAGAAATGAAAAAGATTTAAGAAAACACACTATATTTACTCAAAAAACCTTGCGATATCGTTGTAAGTTGCGAATACCATCAGTGAAATCAGCACAATAAAACCAAAAGTATGAGCTAATTCTAAATATTTTCTTTTAAGTGGAGCACCATTTACAAATTCAACAAAATTTAAAAGTAAATGCCCCCCATCCAGCATAGGAATAGGAAATAAATTTATTAAACCCAGATTTAACGATATAATCATCATGAACCAAAGCGTACTGTGCAAACCTTTACTCCAAAAATCTGCAGATAGTTCTGCAATTCTTATTGGACCTCCAAGTTCATCTGTCCCTCTTGAACCTGTAAGAATTTCATAAACTCCTACAAGGGTAGCTTGGGTGAAATAAACTATCTGATTGAATGATTCTACAATTGAATCAGGTAGATTTAATTTTTTATTTTCAATTGTTCCCCTAACACCAATTTTTTTATCAATAACGTCTACTTTAATTTCATTTACAATTCCGTTTCTACTGTAAAGTAAATTTACAAAACTATCATTTTTTTTCTCTATAAATATTCTCAATTCACTAAATTTTTCAATTTTATTACCATCAACCTCCAAAATCAAATCGCCTTCCTTTAAACCTGATTTATAAGCAGGCTTGTTATTTTCAACAGAACTTATAATTGGTTTGTCAAGTGAAATACCAAAATAAGAATTTATGAAGATTAAAAGAAGAAAAGAAAACAAAAAGTTTGCAGCTGGACCAGCAAATAAAATCATTGACCTTTGCGAAACAGATTTTTCATGAAATGATTCTTCTATATTAATTTTAGTTGACTCATCTTTTTTACTACTAGCTTCATCAAGATCTCCGTGCATTTTGACATAACCACCGAGCGGTATAAGAGAAAATTTCCAACGTGTACCAGAGCTATCAGTATACCCAAAAATCTCTTTACCAAATCCAACTGAAAATACTTCTACTTTTACTCCATTTTTTCTAGCTACTAAATAATGACCAAGTTCATGAACAAAAACAAGTATTGTTAGGATTATGATAAAAGGAAAAATATTATTAATTATTAAATCTAGCATCGTTATCAATATAAACCTTGATTTATTAAATCTTCAGTTACATTTCTTGACTCTTTGTCTATTTCAATTACATCTTTTATACTATTGATGTTGGAAATTGAAGACTTATTTAAAGTTTTTTCAACAACCTTTGGTATAGAAAGAAATTTGATCTTTTCATCTAAAAAAGCCTGAACTGCAACCTCATTTGCTGCATTAAGTATTGTAGGAGCACTTTTTTTAAGTTTAAGTGAGCAATATGCTAATTCTAGACACGGATACTTATTTAAATCTGGCTTGAAAAATGTTAACTTTTGAATCTTACAGAGATCTAATTTTTCCACATTAGTAGGTATCCTTTCTGGATAAGCAAGTGTATAAGATATTGGTGTTCTCATATCAGGCTGGCCCATTTGGGACAACATTGACCCATCCATATATTCAACACATGAGTGTATTATAGATTCGGGGTGTATTACTACATCAATTTGGTTCTCTGGAATATTAAATAAGAAGAATGCTTCAATAAGTTCTAATCCCTTATTCATCATAGTAGCAGAGTCAATTGAAATTTTTTTTCCCATAGACCAATTAGGATGCTTTATTGCTTGCTCTGGCTTAATATCTTTTAATTCAGAAAGTTTTGTATTTAAAAATGGTCCACCTGAAGCAGTTAAAATCAACCTTGATATTTTTGATTTGTTTCTAGAATCAAGAACTTGATAAATTGCATTATGCTCAGAATCTACAGGAAGAATCTTTGCATTATTTAACTTTGCCATGGAGGTTATAAGTGAACCAGAACAAACTAAACTTTCCTTATTAGCCAAAGCAACTGACAAACCTTTTTCTAAAGCAAAAACAACAGGTAATAATCCAGCTGAACCGGTTATTGCTGCCATGACTAAATCTGTATTAAAGTCTAAAATCTCTTCATAGCAATCAGTACCATTGGTAACTTTTAAATTTTTATTATCGTTTAACTCTTTAAATTTTTTAAATGATTCTTTATTATTCAAAGATACGATTTTTGGATTGAATATACGTACTTGTTCAAGAAGTTTTTTGTAATTTTTATCGGCAGATAACCCAACTATTTCATATTTATCAGGATGATTCTTGACTATATCTAATGTGGATTCACCAATTGATCCCGTTGAGCCAAAAATAGTAATCTTTTTTTTCATAATTTAATATACTATAAAAAAGAAATTATAACCAAATAACTTCATCATTGAAACAACTATGATTAGTAAAAAAATACTATCAAGCCTATCAAGTATTCCTCCATGACCAGGTATCAAATTACTACTATCTTTTACACCACAATATCTTTTGAATTTTGATTCCACTAAATCACCAGCTTGAGATATAAATGAAAGAAAAGAAGAAAGGATTATTATACTAATAAAATTGTTATCGTTAGCAAAAATTAACAAACATAATAAAACAGGAATAATTACTCCAGCTATTGCCCCAGAAATAGTTTTACCAGGACTAATATTAACTGCTAATTTTATACCTCCAATTTTTTGTCCAACAACAAATGCTGCTATATCAACAGTCATTGCAAATAAAACTAAAAATAGAAAACACTCAACAAAATTACCATCATGTCTTAACTTAACTAAAAAGTAAAAAGCTAAACTTGTATAAAATAAAAAAAGAAACTTTTGTAAATCATTTTTGTTGATCATAAGAAATAAAATCAATAATAGAATTACAA
>CABYVV010000012.1 GCA_902522465.1 uncultured Alphaproteobacteria bacterium
TCTAATAACTTCAATCTTTGGGAAATTACTATATTTTAATCCTTCAATAAGGATTATTTCTGTTTTTTTATCAAATTTTTTAATTACCTCTTCTATTGTAGAACTATCTTGCTGATATTTACTTACAAGTGCCCACTTTTTTTTATTATAAATAATGACTTCATTTGATCCTGCAATTAAATGTTGATCACTGTCTTTTCCCTTTTTATCAATTTCGAATTTGTGATGAGTATGCTTCACTGACGATACAACAATTCTCTTCTTGACAAAATAACTAATTATTCTTTTAGTTAAATCTGTCTTACCGCTGCCGCTCCAACCAACAATACCAAATATTTTTGTCATTTAAATAGTCTTAGATTTTTTTTGAAATAAATATAACCCGTATGAATTGTCATAACAGAGGCAATTGTTAAGCCAAAGAAACCTGTATAGAGAATAAAACTAGTTTCAAAATTTTTCCCTACAATAAGGAAACCTAGTGAGAACATTTGAATTAAAGTTTTCCATTTTGATAAGTTTGTAACTAAAAGTGTTTCTGATGAATGCGAAAAAAAATCTCTCAAACCTGAAACTAATATTTCTCTTATTACTATTATTAAAGCAGGGTATACAAAGAATCCAACAATAACTGAGTTAGAAACTAGAATAAAAATTATAGAAACGACTAATATTTTATCGGCAATTGGGTCAAGAAAACGCCCAAAACTTGATTCAATTTCAAACTTTCTAGCTAAGTATCCATCAAGAAAGTCTGAGATACATGCTACAGTGTATAGTAAAAGCGATAACCAATTATAAAACTCATCACCAATTTCTAGAAAAATAATAATAACTGGTATAATCAATATTCTGAGAAGAGTAAGTATGTTTGGAATATTTGTAAGTTTAAACATTTTTATTAAATTCTTTATAAATTTTCTCAGCGGTTTTAGTGCCAATTTTTGGAACTTTTTTTAAATCATTTATTCCAGCAGTTTTGATATTATCAAGAGAACCAAAATAAGATAATAGAATAAGTTTTGTTTTTTTCCCTATGCCATTAATCTCATCAAATATAGATTGTTTTAAATTCTTGTTATGCCTAATTTTTGTAGATGTCACAGCAAATCTATGAGCTTCATCTCTCAATCTTTGAAGAAAAAAAAGATTTTTATCATTTTTTTCAAATTCAAACATTTTCTCAATAGTATAAATCTTCTCATTTCCAGCATTTCTATTAATTCCTTTTGCAATGCCAATTAAATCAATATCGGTAATTTTTTTTTCTTTTAATGCGTTGGCTACTTTATTTAATTGACCTTTTCCACCATCTATAATTATTAGTTGTGGAAATTTTTTTTTCCATTGACTAGATAATGTGAATCTTCTTCTTATAACTTGATCCATCATAAAATAGTCATCTTGTGAACTTGCATTTTTACAAATGATATTAAACTTTCTATAGGCATTTTTTAAAAAGGCACCATTTTCAAACACAACCATCGCTCCTACAGGATTACTTCCATTCAAATGACTATTATCATAAATTTCAATTTTTTTTGGAAAATTTTTTAAATTTAATTTATTTTGTAGTGAGTTTAAAATGTTGTCGTTTTTTGATTTTTCATATTTGTTCTTTATCAGTGTTGCATCCACATTCTCTTCAACCATTTTTAGAAGCATTCTTTTTTTTCCTTTTTGAGGTATTTTAAGAGATATAATTGAACTATTCTTTTTTGAAATGAGTTCTTCGAGTATTTTTAAATCGATCGGTTTTTTATTCAGAAAAATTTCACGAGGTGGAATATTTTTGGTATAGAAAAAATATAAAAATTGAGAGAAAATCTTTGAACTATCATCAAATAAATTATCCTCAAAAAGAAAGTCTTTATTTCCAAGGTTCTTACCAGCTCTAAAAAAAAATATGTGAATTGATATTAAATCGTATTTTTTTTTAAGAAAAATTATATCAAAATTTTCACCATTATTTAAATCGGAGTATTTTTCATTTGAAATTTTAGAAAGAGCTTTAATTCTATCTCTTAATCTTGCAGCTTTTTCATAATTTTGTCTTTGACTTTCAATTTTCATTTCTGTGATTAGTCTGGTTTTTTCTTCTGGATTTTTTCCATTCAAAAATAAAATTGCGTTTCTTACTAATACACCGTAGTTCTTATTTGAGATTAATCCTACACAGGGAGCACTGCATCTTTTTATCTGGTACAAGATGCATGGTCTTTTTCTTGATTTGAAAATATTATCAGAACAACTTCTTAATAAAAATGCCCCTTCTATTTGTTTGATTACATTGTCAACTGCACTAACATTTGCAAATGGACCAAAAAATGTGTCATCTTTATTTCTCTTACCTCTAAATTTTCTTATCCTTGGCCAAGTGTCAGATATACTAATGTTAATGTAAGGATAACTTTTGTCATCAATAAGTCTTACGTTGAATTTTGGTTTATTTTGTTTAATTAAATTATTCTCCAGTATAAAGGAATCAATTTCCGTCAAAGTTTTAATAAATTTAATTTCTGAGGTTAAATTTATAAGTAGTTTTATTCTATTTGTTTGATTGCTGACATTAAGATAACTAGAGATTCTTTTTTTTAGATTTTTAGCTTTTCCAACATATAATACTTTTTTTTTAGAGTCCAAAAAGGTGTAGACACCAGAACCACCTGGAAAATGTTTAGATGCCTTTCGGATAGCTTTTAAACCAAAGTTATAATCATATTTAGATACGTTTTTCATCTTAAGAGTTTTTAAACTGTTGCTTTCATTATAAAAAATTGTTCAAAAATTACTATCCACTATTACTGTGGATAAATCTGTTTATAATCTTTGAGTTTTGTATTAAATGATAACATTTCTGCTGACTTTAACAAAATGATTAAAAAATAGTCAATTTTATAAGTAATTGATATTATTGATAAAAAATTTAATTTTGTCATGATTTATTTAGTTTTATTTATTTGGAAAAGTATATTTTTTTTTTTTCTTTTTTTTTTTTTATTGTTGACAACTTTAGATTTGCTAGTCTGTTGTAAAAATCTTTGATTTAGAATGTGCCCACCCTAAACTTTGTCCAGAGTCTAATGTCAATACCTCTCCCGTAACTGATGAACTTTGGATAAGGTAGTTAACAGCTTGATTTATCTCCTCCAACCTTACTTGCTTTTTCAATGGAGTTCTATTAATCTGCTTTTTAAATTGCTGTTCTGTTTGATTTTTACTCATTAATGTTGGACCTGGAGAAATTCCGTTAACTCTTATATTTGGGGCCAGAGATAAAGACAAACTTTTTGTAAGTGAGTATAATCCTGATTTACTTATGGTGTAAGAGGTGAAATAGGGTGTAATGTTATTTACTCTTTGATCAATAATGTTAATTATAAGACCTTTTCTTTTATTAAGTTTTTTTGCGAAGCTCTGCGACAAAAAGAATGGTGCTTTTAAGTTTACATTTATATGTTTATCAAAGATTTTTTCATTGGATGTTTTTAAAGTGTCAAATTCAAAAGTAGATGCGTTGTTGATTAATATATCTATGTTTCCAAAGTCTTTACATATTTTATCGAAAAATTTCAGAATCTTTGAATCATTTTCAAAGTCAAATTTATAGCATAAAAATTTGATATTTTGACTTTCAAATTTATTTTGAAGCATTTGAGCTTTTTTTTTTGACTTGTTGTATTGAATTGCAATATTGTATCCAGATTTTGCTAAATGCGTAGCTATAGATTCACCAATTCTTTGAGCACCACCTGTTATGAATGCTGTTTTATATGTTTTATTTAATACCAAGTTCTCTTCTCTCAATTTTGACTATTTTATCTCTAATCTCTGCTGCACGTTCAAAATCTAAATTTTCCGCATATTCTAACATTTTGTTTTTCAGTTGTTCTATTGATTCATTGTTTATTTGATTATATTTTGGGGATAATTTTTTTTCATTATTAATAGATTCCTCAATTTTTCTTTGTGTAGACCGTGGAATGATATTATTATTCGTGTTGAAGTTGATTTGTTTAATTCGTCTTCTACTTGTCTCGTCTATTGCTAATGTTATTGATTTTGTTTTATGATCTGCATACAGAATTGCTCTTCCATCAATATTCCTAGCTGCTCTTCCAATAGTTTGAATCAAAGATACTTGAGATCTTAAGTAGCCTTCTTTATCTGCATCCAAAATTGCAACCAACCCACATTCTGGGATATCAAGTCCCTCTCTTAAAAGATTTATTCCAACTAAAACTTCAAATTCTCCAGTTCTGAGATTTTTAATTATTTCTATCCTTTCAAGCGCATCAATATCAGAATGCATATATTGGGCTTTGATACCATTTTCGTTCAAATACTCAGTAACCATTTCAGCATTTTTTTTGGTTAAAGTTGTTATTAAAACTCTAAGATTTTTTTTTGTTACTTTCTTGCACTCCTCTATGACATCTTCAACTTGATTTGATGCTTTTCTTACCTCACAAATTGGATCAACTAGCCCTGTTGGACGAACAATTTGTTCTACAAAGACACCATTCGTCTGTTTTAACTCATATTCACCAGGAGTGGCTGAGACATATATTGTTTGACCCTTAAATTTTTCCCATTCTTCGAACATCAGTGGTCTATTGTCCTTACAGGAAGGAAGCCTAAATCCAAAATCAGAAAGTGTATTCTTTCTAGACCTGTCTCCTTTAAACATTCCTCTTATTTGTGGGATTGTTACGTGAGATTCGTCGATAAAAAGAATAATATTTTCGGGTAAGTACTCAAAAAGCGTAGGTGGAGGTTCACCTGGCATTCTACCCGACAAATGTCTGGAGTAATTTTCAATTCCTGAACAACTTCCTGTAGCGGATATCATTTCCAAGTCAAATTTAGTTCTTTGTTCAATTCTCTGTGCTTCTAAAAATAATTTTTTTTCTTCAAAATATTTTATTCTTGTCTCAAGTTCGTTTTTGATTTGATCTATTGCCTTATTTAATGAAGGTTTTGGGGTGACATAATGACTGTTTGCAAAAATTGATATTTCATCCAAGGTTTTTGAAATTATTCCTAAAAAAGGATCAAACTCATCGATTGACTCTACTGTTTCACCAAAAAAAGAAATTCTCCATGATCTGTCTTCAAGATGTGAAGGAAAAATTTCCAGTAGGTCTCCCCGGATCCTAAAAGTACCTCTAGTGTGGACATGATCATTTCTTTTATATTGAAGTTCTACGAGCTTTCTTTTGATTTTTTCCATGTCATAATTCTCATTTTTAATAATTTTGAAAACCATAGAAGAGTATGACTGTACGGACCCAAGTCCATAAATACAAGAAACACTTGCTACAACAATTGTGTCTTTCTTCTCTAATAGTGACCTAGTAGCAGAATGCCTCATTCTATCAATTTGTTCGTTAATGGATGATTCTTTTTCAATATATGTGTCTGTTCTTGGAACATATGCCTCAGGAGTATAATAATCATAGTATGAAACAAAATATTCCACGCTGTTATTAGGGAAAAAACTTTTCATTTCGCTGTAAAGTTGAGCCGCTAAAATTTTATTGGGTGCAAATATTAGCGATGGCCTTTGTAACCTATTAATTATATTTGCCATTGTAAAAGTTTTTCCAGACCCTGTAACACCCAAAAGAACCTGATTTTCACGGCTTTTATCCAAACCCTCGCATAGTTTTTGGATTGCTGACGGTTGATCGCCAGCAGGACCATAACTACTTTTTAATTCAAATTTGCCGTTTATCATATAATTAGTACAAAAATAAAAATCTAATATATTTTTGTCAAAGTTTATATATAATCGATTAATTGAAGATTTACATTTTTTTCTTAATAGATGACTCTAATTTCGGATCGATTATCAAAGTTTAAACCATCCTTGACTGTGAAAATTTCTCAGATTGCAAGGGAAATGTCACTTTCTGGTGAAAAAGTTATCAGTTTGAGTTCAGGGGAACCAGACTTTGATACTCCAACACACATTAAGAGAAGTGCTATTGATGCAATTAATAATGGATTTACAAAATACACTCAAGTTGATGGAATTCCTGAATTAAAAGAAGCAATAATAGAAAAATTTAAAGACGAAAATGGTATTAATTACAATCTCAATCAAATCACTGTAGGGGTTGGAGGTAAACACGTAATTTATAATTTATTTATGTCAACTCTAAATAAAAATGATGAAGTGATAATTCCTGCACCTTACTGGGTTTCATATCCTGATATGGTGATTTTATCAGAGGGAAGACCAATTATTGTAGAAACAGAAATGCAAAATAGTTTTAAGATTAATGCCAATCAATTGGAAAGGTCAATTGGTGATAAAACAAAATGGTTTATTTTAAACTCTCCTGGAAATCCAACTGGAAATGTTTATGAAAAAGATGAGTTGTATGAGATTTCACAAATTTTATTAAAATATCCACATGTAAATATTCTGTCTGATGATATCTATGAACATATTATTTACGAAAAAGAATTCTTTAATATTCTTAATCTTGAACCTAAATTATACGACAGAACCTTTATTGTTAATGGTGTATCAAAGGTGTTTTCAATGACGGGATGGAGAATTGGTTATGGAGCAGGAAATGAAGAGATAATTAAGTCAATTTCAAAAATTCAATCACAAAGTACAACAAACCCATGTTCTATTAGTCAAGTGGCAGCAAAACATGCATTAAAAAATGAAAAGATATTTTTAAAAGATTGGTTAAAGAAATTTGAAGATAGGAGAGACCTGCTGGTAAATTTCTTTCAATCAAAAAAAGGACTAGACCCCTTCATTCCCTCTGGGGCTTTCTATTTATATGTGAGTTGTAAAGGATATTTGGGGGCATTTGTGAATAACCAAAAAATCAGATCAGATATTGATTTTGTACAATTCTTACTCCAAGACGCTAAGGTTGCACTAGTTCCAGGATCTGCTTTTGGAAAATCTCCTTTCTTTAGAATTTCTTACGCCACCTCATTAGAAGATTTGAAAGAGGCTTGTCAAAGGATTGATAATTCATTAAGAAAACTTAACAAATGAATATTTTAGTATATGGAGTTGGAGGAGTTGGAGGCTTTATTGGTTCTCAAATATTAAACTCTGATTTCGATGTCACATTCGTAGCAAGAGGTGAAAGGTATAAATCACTAAAGAAATATGGATTAATCCTCAAAAGTAGATTGGGAAATAGATCTATTAAAAAAATTAAAGTGTTCGAAAAAATACCTAAAACAAAGTTTGATGTAATTATAAGTACGGTCAAACTTTACGATTTTGACCATTTTGTATCTGAATTAAATAATTTAGATAACCTTGATAATAAGATAATATTACCATTTCAAAATGGGATTTACTCGGAGCAAAAAATAATTGAAGAATTGGGTATTGATAATTCTTACGGTGCTGTTGCTCAAATCTCTTCATATATTGGAGCAAATCAGGAAGTGATTCACAAAGGAGAGTTGGCAACTTTTTTTGTTGGAAATATGAATGATAAAAGAGACGAAAAGCTATTAAGCTTTTGTGAGAAATCTAAAAGTACTGGTCTTGATATAAGACAAAAAAATAATATTAAAGAAAAAATTTGGGAAAAGTTTATTTTTCTCTCAGCTTACAGTGGGATTACTACTCTAACAGAAAAAACGATTGGAGAAATATTTGATACTTCTAGACTTAAAGAGGATTTTATTAAAGCTATGATTGAAACTTTTGAATTATCTAAGTTCTTTCTAGTTAAATTTTCGTATGATCCAGTAGAATTTTGGTTGGAAAAAATAAGAAAAATGCCTTATGACATGACATCATCAATGTTTATTGATTATAAAAATAAAAGGAAATTAGAACTTAAATGGTTATCTGGTTTTATAGTGAAATACTCAAAAAAATTCGGTCACCAATGTCCAATTCACAAAAAAATTCTTAATGGAATTAAAACTATATAATCTTATTTTTGGTGAGAAAACTTTCTGCCTCTAAAGCACTCATACAACCCATTCCAGCTGCTGTTACAGCTTGTCTAAAAACTCTGTCGGTTACATCTCCAGCTGCAAATACCCCATCTACACTAGTTTTTGTTGAATCAGCATTGGTAATAATATATCCATCAGAATCCATTTTTAATTTTTCTTTAAAGATACTAGTTGAAGGACTGTGACCTATAGCAACAAAAAAACCATCAATTTCTAGTTCTTTAGTATCTAAACTTTTGTTATTTTCAATAAGTAAAGAAGAGATTCTTTTATTTTTTAAGTCTCCTAATACTTTTGTAACACTTGAGTTCCAAATAAACTTAATATTTTTTTTTTCAAACAGTCTGTTCTGAAGAATTTTTTCAGCACGTAATTTGTCTCTTCTATGAATTACTACTACTTCTTTGCAAATATTAGATAAAAATAAAGCCTCTTCTGCAGCAGTATTTCCACCTCCGGCAACAGCCACTACTTTATCTTTAAAAAAAAAACCATCACAGGTTGCACAAGCAGAAACACCAAAACCTCTAAACTGCTCTTCACCTTCAACATTAAGCCATTTAGCCTTTGCACCTGTAGCAATTATTGTCGAAAAAGATTCGAACTCTTCTTTTTCAGTGATTACTTTGTGAACCTTTCCTGAAAAATCCACATTCCTTACGTAGTCAATTAATATCCTCGTACCATACATTTCTGCTTGTTTTTTCATTTGCTCCATTAGCCAAGGACCTTGAATTGGATTTTCAAAACCTGGAAAATTTTCAACATCTGTTGTAATTGTTAATTGTCCTCCAGGTTCTAATCCAGAAATTAGTAATGGCTTAAGTCCAGCTCTGGCAGCATATATTGCTGCAGTATAACCTGCTGGGCCAGAACCAATAATTAATATTTTTTCTTTTGAAGGCATAACTAAATAAAATCAATAGAGTTAATTTGAAATTCTTTGATGCCATTTGGTGTTTGCACTTCAAAAACATCATTTACTTTTTTGTTAATCATAGCTTTACATAATGGAGCAGAAACAGAAATTAAATTTTTTTCTATATCAGCCTCATCTGTTCCAACAATTTTATATGTTTTTTTTGAGTTTGTGAGTAAGTCCGTGACGACAACAGTTGCTCCAAAAGTTACCTTTGAATCATCTAATTTAGTTGGATCTATTACCTCAGCCCTTGTTACTTTATTTTCTAGTTCGACAATTCTTCCTTCAATAAAGCTTTGTTTCTCTCGAGCTGCATGATATTCAGCATTCTCTGATAAGTCACCGTGTTCACGGGCTTCAGCAATTGCTTTAATTATATTGGGTCTTTCAAAATTTTTAAGATTTTCAAGTTCATTTCTTAACATTTTAAGACCTTCAGCAGTCATGGGAAACTTTTCATTCATAATTTTATATTATATTCAAATAGAAATTTAATTCTATAGATTATACAAATCTTGGATTGATTTAACCTTTAAATCATTTTGTTTTATAATATTTAAGCCTGATATTGCAATCTTAGCGGCTGAAATTGTTGTAAAATATGGAATTTTTTTGCTTAAAGCAGTTCTTCTAATTGATAGACTATCAGCGATTGACTTAGAACCACTTGTAGTGTTAATAATTAGACTTATTTTATTTTGTTCAATTAGATTTACTATGTGTGGGCCACCTTCATTTACTTTATTAGTCAAGTTGACATTTATAGAGAATTTTTTGAGGAATCTACCTGTACCTCTTGTTGCAAAGATTTTAAAATTCAACTTTTCTAAAATTTGACATAACATAATTATATTTTCTTTATCCTCATCTCTAACGGAGATAAAAACTGATCCTTTGGTTGGAAGTTTATTTCCCGCAGCCATTTGAGATTTAAGGAATGCCATTGGAAAGTTTTTATCAACACCCATTACTTCGCCTGTTGATTTCATTTCAGGACCCAGAATAATATCCTCACCAGGAAATCTGTCAAAAGGGAAAACAGATTCTTTAACGTTTACATATTTAACAGATTTATTTAAAAGATCGAAGTCCTTTAATTTCTTTCCGAGAATCACTTTTGTAGCAATCTTAGCAAGTGGGATGCCTTTTGATTTACTGATGAATGGTACTGTTCTACTTGCTCTGGGATTTACCTCAATTACATATAATTTTCCATCTTTAATTGCATACTGGATGTTTATAAACCCGACTATTTTTAGGCTTTTTGAGATAAGTATTGTGTTTTCTTTTATTTTTGTAATCATATTGTCAGAGAGAGTTTGAGGAGGCAAAACGCATGCTGAATCACCAGAGTGGACACCCGCTTCTTCAATATGTTCCAAAATTCCGGATATAAAAACATCTATACCATCAGAGATTGCGTCTACATCTATTTCTTTTGCTCCAATAAGAAATTCATCAATCAAAATTGATTTATTATTTACAATAAAATTACTTTTAAAGTATTTTTCAAGTTCAGCAAGATTCTCAATAATTCTCATTGCTCTTCCACCTAATACATAGGACGGTCTGATTACAATCGGAAACTGAATTGACTTTATTGCTTTTTTTGCCTCATTAAAGTTATATACGATTGCGCTTTTTGGCTGTTTAATACCTAAACGGTCCATCAATCTTGAAAACCTATCTCTATCTTCACATAAATCAATTGATTTAAAAGATGTTCCAAGAATTCTAATACCTGATTTTGATAAATCTTCTGATAATTTTAACGGAGTCTGTCCGCCTAATTGAACTATAACTCCTAATAGATTTTTTTCTGTATTTTCACTTTTGCATATCTCAATAACTGACTCTTTATCAAGAGGTTCAAAATACAACCTGTCAGAAATATCATAATCTGTGGAAACGGTTTCTGGATTACAATTTATCATTATTGATTCAATACCTAGCTCCCTAACTGCGAATGATGAGTGAACACAGCAATAGTCAAATTCAATGCCTTGGCCAATTCTATTTGGTCCACCTCCAAGTATAACAACTTTTTTTTTGGGTGTAATTTTAGTTTCCTCCTCATGTCTTTGGTTTTGATCAATACAGCTCCATGATGAGTACATATATGGAGTTTTTGATTCAAATTCACCTGAACATGTATCAATATTTTTAAAAGCAGGATACAAATTCTCAGTAGCTTTGATTTTTCTAATCTTGTTCTCAGAGGAACATGACAATTCAATAATCTTTTCATCGGAAAACCCCTGTTCTTTGGCTAAAAGATAAAGTTCGAGAGATATTGTTTTTCTTTTTAATGAATTTTCAGTATCAATTATTTCAGAAATTTCTCTAATGAACCATGGGTCGTAATTCGAAGCTTTTACAATTTCAGAAAGTGATATTTTTTTTCTTATACATTCTGCTAAGACTAAAAATTTATTAGGTCTATTTTCCTTTAATAAATCAAGTAATTGCTTTGTGTTTTTTTTTTTTAATATTTTATTTGAATCTAAACCGTTTAACCCAACTTCTAAGCTTCTTACGGCCTTTTGAAAAGACTCCTTAAAATTTCTTCCTATAGCCATACATTCGCCTATTGACTTCATTGCAGTTCCAAGTTTTTCTTCAGTCACACTAAACTTCTCAAAAGTAAATCTTGGTATTTTTGTTACAATGTAGTCAATTGTAGGTTCAAATGAGGCTGGTGTAGTTTTTGTAATATCATTCTTTAATTCATCTAATGAATATCCAACAGCAAGCTTTGCAGCAATTCTCGCAATTGGGAAACCTGTAGCTTTAGAAGCAAGCGCCGATGATCTAGAGACTCTGGGATTCATTTCAATTACAACATTTCTTCCAGTTTTTGGATTAATGGCAAATTGGACATTTGCTCCGCCAGTTTCTACACCTATTTCTCTTATTACTTTTATTGAATCATTTCTCATCTTTTGATATTCTTTGTCAGTTAGTGTGAGTGCTGGTGACACTGTTACTGAATCACCCGTATGAATCCCCATTGGATCTACATTCTCAATTGAGCAAACTATTATACAGTTATCTTGATTATCTCTAATTACCTCCATCTCATATTCTTTCCATCCAATGAGAGATTCTTCAACAAGAACCTCTGTTATAGGAGATAGACTCAATCCCTTTTCTATAATATTTAAATATTCTTTTTTACTATTAGCTGTGCCTCCACCAGAACCACCAAGTGTAAAAGAAGGTCGTATAATTATTGGAAACGAAAGTTTCTTTAGGATCTTTGTTCCTTCTTTTATGTTGTTTATAACGTAACCTCTAGGAGTATCCAAACCAATTTTAGACATAGATTTTTTAAATAGTTCTCTATCTTCTGCTTTTTGTATTACTTTTTTCGATGCTCCTATTAGTCTTACATTATATTTTCTTAAAATATTTTTTTGTTCAAGTTCTATAGATAAGTTAAGGGCAGTTTGTCCGCCCATTGTTGATAAAAGTGCGTCAGGTTTTTCTTTTTTAATTATTTTTTCAAGAATTGAAACGTTTAATGGTTCAATGTACGTGCTATTAGCTAATTCAGGATCTGTCATAATAGTGGCTGGATTTGAATTAACTAAAACTACATTGAAACCCTCCTCTTTTAATGCTTTACATGCCTGAGCCCCAGAATAATCAAACTCACATGCTTGTCCAATAACGATGGGTCCAGCTCCAATTATTAAAATTTTTTTTATATCTTTTCTTTTAGGCATTTCTCATAAAATTAAAAAATTGATCAAAAAGATATCTACTATCCTGAGGTCCTGGTGAAGATTCAGGGTGATATTGCACTGAAAAAAAAGGTTTATTTTTTACTTCTATACCTGCAATTGTTTTATCAAATAAAGAAGTATGTGTGATTTTAAGAGTTTTGGGAAATTTTTTTTTTGAAACGACAAAACCATGGTTTTGAACGGTAATTTCAACTTTTGAATTTTTCTCGTTTTTAATAGGATGATTTGCTCCTCTATGTCCATGATGCATTTTTTCTGTAAAAGCATTATACATAAGTGATAGAATCTGATGGCCTAAACAAATTCCAAAAACAGGTTTTTCAAAATTTTTTATTACTCTTAAATTTTCTGAATATTTTTTAAATGTTGCCTGTGGATCACCTGGTCCATTTGATAAAAAAATACCATTTGGGTTGAGTGACAATATTTTATTAATGGAAAAATCTATAGGAAATACAACAACTTCATATCCGTAGGAGCTTAAAATATTTAAAATATTTCTCTTAATTCCAAAATCTATTACAGCGACAAACTTTCTTAATTTTTTCTTTTTAAAGCTCAACTTGATACCATTTTTCCATATATAAATAGATTTTGTTGAAACATCTGATGCCATATCAATACCTGCCATTTCTGGAAAATTTATGAGTATTTTTTTTAAACTTTTAATAGAATCAAAATTTCCTTTTGCTGGAAAATGTATAAGAGCTTTACCAACACCTGAGCTTCGAATTTTTTTTGTCAAAACTCTAGTATCAACTCCAGTTATGCATCCTATCTTCCTTTTTTTTAACCAACAATTTAAGTCTATTTCTGATCTGTAATTAGAAGGTTTAGTCAAATTATTATTGATAATACATCCTGAAGCATAAACTTTGTCACTTTCATAATCTTCAATGTTTGTTCCAACTATACCTACATGTGGAAAGGTAAAATTTATTATTTGGTTAAAGTAAGATGGATCTGTCAAAATTTCTTGGTAACCTGTAATTGAGGTATTAAAACAAATCTCGCCAGTAAAATTTCCATAATGACCTGCCCCTTTACCTAAAATAAAATCTCCATCGTTAAAAAGTAATAAACAATTTTTTCCATTTCTTTTGACTCTATTTTTCATTTGTTCAATAATATACTTTGATATTAGTAAATTCCAACAATTAGATAGTAAATGTTATAATTTAATGATTTTTTTTAATAAGTGACTTCAAAATATGACTTCTTTGAGAGAAAAAATAAAGCTTAGCCTAGATAAAAATGTTAAAAATCGAGACGAAATAGCTACATCAACTGTAAGATTGATTCTAGCAGCAATAAAAGATCATGATATCCAATTTAGAACAAAAAAGAAAGGAGATCTAATCTCTGACGAGGAAATTTTGAATTTACTTTTAAATATGATTAAACAAAGGAAAGAAAGTGTTAAGATTTATTCTAAGGCAGGAAGAGAAGATTTAAAAAAAAGAGAAGAAAAAGAGATAGAAATAATTAACTCTTTTCTGCCACATCAAATTAAAGCGGATGAACTAAATACAATAGTTTTGGAATCAATAAAGGAATTAGATTGTAGCTCAATAAAAGATCTAGGAAAATTGATTAGTTTTCTAAAAAGCAAATATCCTGGTCAACTTGATATGCAAGAGGTGGCTGAAAAAGCAAAAAAAAATCTTCAATGATTAAACCAAGTTCTTCAATTAATCATTTTCTCAATGAAGTAAACAATAAAATAAGGTTATCTGACTTCATAGGTCAATTTGTAAATCTTATTGAAAAGGGTAACTCTCATGTTGGTAAATGTCCTTTTCACAATGAAAAAACACCATCATTTAATGTTAATAATGATAAATCATTATTTTATTGTTTTGGCTGTAAAACTGGCGGTAATATTTTAAATTTTATTACAAAATATAAAAATTTATCTTTTTTAGAGGCAATAGATTACATATCAAAATATTCTGGAATTTCGTATTATATTGATGAAAAAAAAAAACCATTAAATTCAGATGAAAAACTTATATTTCAAATTTTAAAATATACAAATGACTTCTTTCAATTAAGCTTAAATAATTCAAAACAAGTAATTAAATATTTGAGAGAAAGAGGGCTAAGCAATGAGGAGATAAAGACATTTAATTTAGGTTTCTGTCCTGATGAGAAGTATTTGATAAATTTTTTACAAGAAAAAGGATTTGATACCGAAAAAATAAAAAAGACTGACTTGCTAATTAAAAATAAAAGTAATGAATATTTTGGAAGGTTTAGAAACAGAATAACTTTTCCTATTTTTGACTTTTCAAATAAATTAGTAGGTTTTGGAGGAAGGACTATTGGTGTATCTAAAATTAAATATATTAATTCTCAAGAAAGTGTAGTATTTAAGAAAAGTCAAATTTTATTTGGATTGAGTCAGAATGTAGATTACATAAGAAAAGAGAAAGAAATTTTCCTAGTTGAGGGATACATGGATGTTATAAGGTTGTTTTCATTCGGAATTAAAAACGCAGTCTCATCTCTTGGAACTACACTTTCTGAATTACAATTAAGAAAACTGTGGAATTTTTCTAGTTTACCTTATATTTGTTTCGATGGTGACGAAGCTGGGATAAATGCATCCAAGAAAGTAGCTCTTAAAGTTCTAAAATTTCTCAAACCAGGAAAATCCCTTAAATTTATTACAATTCCTGGTCAAGCTGATCCAGATTCATTTTTAGAGGGAAAAAAAAAAAGTGATTTTACTGATTTGAAGAACCAGTCTCTTGATTTGTCAACAGTAATTTGGGAGATAATCAAAGAATCAATTACCACAGACACACCTGAATTTTTGGCTAGTATTGATCAAAAAATTACTAGTATTATAAAATCAATAGATGATTCAAAAGTATCAGCAGAATATTTTAGATTCCTGAAAGCAAAAAAAGATGGTTTTATTTGGAATATTAATAAAAATCAGTCAATAAGTTACAAAGAAAAAAAAGCTGAAAGCGTTTTTGAGAATTTAAACGAAAAAATTTTCATATTAATGATCTTACTCAACAATAATTACCTATCTGAATTTAATGAGGAAATTTTTGAGGTAAAATTGTCTGACGAAATTTTAAAGAAGGAGATGAAAGAAATTTTAAGAGCCTACACTGAAAAAAAAAATTCATTTGTACTTATAGTTGATTCGTATAAAGGAAAAAATCCAGCATTCTATCATGAAATGCAAGAACTTCAGAAGACTCATTTAGACAATTTGACAATCCGAGAAAAAAATAAACTATTTAGACAAATTTTAAATAATCTTAGGTTGCCTGTATTATTGGATGAAAGAAAATCAATACAAAAAGAGATAATAGATGAAAAAAACACAGAAATATCAAATAATTTGTTAAAAAAATATTCAAGAATTTCTGAGGAAATTAAGATTATACAAAATAAAGACATTGAATAATATTCATCGGAAGTTCATGTATTAGTTGTAAAAAAAGTTTAAAAAATGCCTAAGTCAGATTCTAAATCAAAAAAAGATAATATTGAAGAACCGTTAATTGATCAGTCAAATGAGGGTTTAAAAAAATTAATATTAAAAGGAAAGAGAAAAGGTTTTCTTCAAAGAGACGAGTGTGAGAAGGCCTTAGAAAATGAGAAATTCGAAGACAAAGAAGAATTTTACTCAAAAGTAGAAAGTTTAAATATCCAAATCTATGATGAAGATAGTGAAGAAAGTTCATCAGAAGAAAACAGTGAAGTTGTAACCTCTGAAAAAGAAGAAGATTCTGGAAGAACAGATGATCCCGTAAGAATGTATCTAAAGGAAATGGGAAATGTTGAACTTCTTTCAAGAGTTGGAGAAATTGAAATAGCAAAAAGGATTGAAGTTGGTAAGAAAAAGACCGCTGAAGCTTTTTCAAAAAGTTTTATTTCAATGATGTCAATTGAAAAGTATTTTGAATCTTATAATGCCAATGAAAGACAGATAAGAGATTTTATTGACTTAGATTCAACATTTAGAGCAGTAAATGGCGAGCAAGATGATTTTGAAGATATTTCCCTTAAAGACGATCAAATTTATCAAGAAAACAATGAAGAAAATCAAAGTTCAAATGAAGAGAAAAGCTCTGAAGAAGAACAAGAAGATTTTGAATCAGAGGAAAACTCTGATGACAATAATGAACTATCTGATTTATCAATTCTCGAGAAAGAAGAAAGTCTCAAACCTCAGATCATCGAGAACCTTGAAAAGTTTTCGAAATTATTTAAAAAGTTCAGGAAGTTAAAAGACGAATATATTAACTTGAAAATATTAAATAAAAAAATTGATATCAAATTAGAAAAAAAAATTCAATCTTCTGAAAAAGCAGTATCTGAGAAAGTGATGAATATCTATATAAACCAGAATAGGATTGATGATGTTATTGAAACTCATAAGATGTATAACCTTCAAATTCTTGCAGGAGAACATAAACTTAGAGAGATTGCTTTTAAACTTAAAATATCGGAGGAGGAATTTGAAAAGGAGTATAATAAAAATGGGCAATACAAGAATTGGTTGAGGAACTTATCAAAAAAGAATAATAAGAAATGGACATCGTTTGCAAAAAAAGAAATTACTGTTGAAATCACCTCTAAATTTAAAGAAATAATGCAATCCACTTCGATGACTATTAAAGAAATTAAGGAAGTCTTTAGTCAAGCCAATGAGGGAGTTCGCGAGTCAGGAAAGGCAAAAAAAGAAATGATAGAAGCAAATTTGCGTTTAGTTATTTCAATAGCAAAAAAATATACAAATCGTGGGCTGCAATTTTTAGATTTGATACAAGAAGGAAATATCGGGTTAATGAAAGCAGTAGATAAGTTTGAGTATAAGAGAGGTTATAAATTTTCTACATATGCTACTTGGTGGATAAGACAAGCTATTACGAGATCAATAGCTGACCAAGCAAGAACAATTAGAATTCCAGTACATATGATAGAAACAATAAGTAAATTGGTTCGTGTGTCCAGACAAATTCTAAATGAAAATGGAATAGAACCTCAACCAGAGGAGTTGGCTTCTAGGCTAGGAATGCCTCTTGAGAAAGTAAGAAAGGTTTTGAAAATAGCAAAGGAACCGATAAGTCTAGAAACCCCAGTGGGTGATGAAGATGATAGTCATTTAGGTGATTTTATCGAAGATAAAAATATTAAGCTACCACTTGATGCTGCAATTCAGAATAATTTAAGAGAAGCTACAACTGGAGTTTTGTCGACTTTAACTCCAAGAGAGGAAAGAGTTTTAAGAATGAGATTTGGAATTGGAATGAACACTGACCACACACTCGAGGAAGTGGGACAACAATTTTCAGTAACAAGAGAAAGAATCAGACAAATCGAAGCCAAAGGATTACGAAAGTTAAAGCATCCAAGTAGATCTAGAAAATTGAGAAGTTTTCTTGATAATTAGGCCATCAAGTAATAACATTAAAATTTGATAAGTTTCTAAAGGCCCGTAGTTCAGTTGGTTAGAACGCACCGCTCATAACGGTGTTGTCGGGGGTTCAAGTCCCTCCGGGCCTACCAACAAACATTTATTTTTTTTCTAATTATCCTGAGGTTTTAGCATCCATTGCTTCGATCAAACCTATAACACCTTTAGGATTATTTTTAATAACAGACATGAATTCTGCTCTTTGGGTAACAAGCATACTTACGCCGTCGATATTAACGTCTAAAATTTTAAAATTTTTATTCTTATCTAAATATATTTTCCACATCAACTTTAATGTGGGACCATCTTCATTTAAGACATTCATTTTAACGTTGTAGTAATTATTTTCTATTAATGAATCCACTGCTTTAAAAGTTCCTTGCCACCCTTTAAATTTTGGAGCATAAGTTGCAACGATATAGTTGTTAAAACTTTTAACAAATTGTTTTCTCATATCGCTGTCTAATCTCTTCCAATATCTCCCCAAAACAAAACGTGATATGTAGTAGTTATCAAAAGAATTTAGATACAAATTTCTAAAGTTTACGTGTCTTTCATTTTCTGAAAGATTGACATTGGAAACTTTTTCAACAACTTGTTTTCCAAGATTTTCTACAAAGAATTTACTTTGTTCAATATTTTCATCTGAATATGAATTAAATGGTGCAATCAAGAAAACTACGAGAACAAACTTCCTAAATAACATCATAGTGATTACTCTATCAAATTAACTCTTGATTCATTAAATGCAGGATAATTCGACGATGGAAGAACTCCGTTGTAGTATCTTGTATTAGGTTTTTTTTCATCTAGAGCTACATTATCGATAGGGGTTGTTATATTTACTGTTTCATTTTTAGTTGAATCTATTTCCTCATAAACTTCATCAACTGGAAGCATACTAAGTGTTAAATCTTTACCTTCAAGTTCTCCGGAGATATCTTTTCTTCTTTTTTGTCTATACAAACTTCTCATAGTGGCATAAAAATCCAAGGATCCTTCCTTCATTTCATCTAGATAGTCGAGATATTTTTCCCTAGTGGTAACACCTCTAACCGCAGGGCCAGATAGACGGGCTTCCAGTCCAATATTGTTCATTCTGTATGCAAATGACAAAGGGTTTGTAACTGTATCGACTCCCAGTCCTACAGCATCTCTGACACTAGATGGACCAAATATAGGTAACATTACGTATGGTCCATCAGGAACTCCCCAAACTGCTAGTGTTTGACCAAAATCTTCTTCGACTTCAGGAACATTCCCAAACTCTCTTGTACCTGCAACGTCGAACATACCACCTAATCCAAAAGTCATGTTAATAAGAAATCTTCCTAAGATATTACCGATGCTTTCTTTATTTAGTTGAAGGACAGCATTTGCAAGGCTTATAGGTGTTTTAGCTGTTGTAGCTAGGTTTGATAAAGGTTTTCTTGGAATATCAGGGATTTCTCTCCAGCCCTTTGCTACAGGTTTAAAAAAATAATCATCAAGATGGTTATTGAATTTAAAAATATTTCTGTTTACGGGCTCGAATGGATCATTAACATCCTCTGCAGTGTTACCTTGTTTGGCAAACAGAGTGAATGTTAAGCAGAAAATACTTATCAACAATATCTTGTTATATTTAATAAAATATTTTACCATATATAGTTCTTTAAATTATATCTATTAATTTAAATCATTTTATATTAAAAAAATAAACATAAAAACATAAAAATAATATTTTTAATAATTTTAAACTAGTAAGACAAATTTTAAGGTTTTATGACATCTTCAGAAATTAATGTTTCATTTGAATTTTTTCCTCCAAAAAATAAGGAATCAATTGTTTCTTTGTGGAAAAATATAAAAAGATTGGAACCATTGGAGCCCAGATTTATATCAGTAACTTACGGAGCAGGTGGATCTACAAGAGAAAATACACATTCTTTAGTTAAAGAAATCAAAAGAAAGACCTCATTAACTCCTGCTGCTCATTTGACATGTATTGGAACCTCGAAAAGTGAAATTGAGAAAATTGCTGAAGATTACTGGGATTCGGGAATCAAGCATATTGTTGCTTTGAGAGGAGACGAAAGACAACAAGATAATAATCAAATAAAAGATTTTAAATATGCAACAGATTTAATAAAGGTATTAAAGAAAAGATTTGATTTTGAAATTACAGTTTCTGCTTATCCAGAAATGCATCCTGACTCTAAATCTATGGATCAGGAATATGATGTATTAAAAAAGAAAATTGATTTAGGAGCTTCAAAAGCAATTACCCAATTTTTTTTTGATATTGATTGTTACTTTAAATTTATGGATGGTGCTCTTAAACGTGGTATAAACATACCTATCATACCTGGAATACTACCAGTTACAAATTGTAAAAGGACGCTAGAGTTTGCAAAAAAGATGAATTGTAAGATGCCAAAATCGTTAATTGAAATGTTTAATGGTCTAGATGCTGATCCAGATACCAGAAAACTTGTAGCAACTACTATTGTTTATGATCAATGTAAAAAATTATTAAATGGTAAAGTTAATGATTTTCATTTTTACACTCTTAATAGAGCAGATTTGTCTTTTGCCATATGTCATATTCTAGGCATAAGGACACTTGGAAAGGATTATAAAAATGACTAAAGACAAAGAGTTAATTGAACTCCTTAAAAAAAAAATTCTGATCCTTGATGGTGCTATGGGTACGATGATTCAAAGAGAAAATCTAAATGAGAAAGATTTTAGAGGGAAAAAATTCGCAAAAAATAAAACAAATCTTATCGGAAATAATGATATTCTTAATATCACGAATAAAGAAATTATTTACAAAATTCATACTTCTTACTTAGAATCTGGGGCTGATATTCTAGAAACTAATACATTTAATTCTACAATAATCTCTCAAAAGGACTACAGCTGTGAAAATTATTCATATGAATTGAATTATGAGGGAGGGGTTATAGCAAGGAAAGCTGTAGATGATTATTTAAAAAAAAATCCTGAGGAAAAAAAATTTGTTGCTGGTGTATTAGGACCCACAAACAGAACTTGTTCAATGTCTCCTGATGTCAATGATCCCGGTTTCAGAAATATCAGTTTTGATGTTCTTTTAAGCGACTATGAAATTTGTGTTGAAGCATTAGTGAAAGCAAAGGTAGATATGATATTTATTGAGACAGTTTTTGATACACTTAATTCTAAATCTGCCTTAATGGCTGTGAAGAATATCGAGAGAAAGATGAATATCAAAATACCAGTTATGATTTCAGCCACTATAACTGATCTTTCGGGAAGAACGCTTTCTGGTCAAACCGTTGAGGGGTTTTACAATTCAATTATACATTCGCAACCAATAAGTGTGGGTCTAAATTGTGCCTTAGGTCCAAAAGAATTAGAGCCCTACTTAATGGAACTAAATAGAATATCAGATGTTTTTATTAGCGTTCATCCTAACGCTGGTTTGCCTAATGCATTTGGTGGTTATGATGAAACTGCAGAATCAATGGGAAAATACATACAAGAATGGTGTAATAATAACTATCTTAATATAGTGGGTGGATGTTGTGGAACAACTCCCGAACATATAAAGCAAATGAAAAACATTGTTGAAAATTTAGAACCAAGAAGTGTTAAAAAATTAGATAATATAAATAAAATGAAATTATCCGGTCTTGAAGCATTTAATATTTAGATATGAACTCAAACATTAATTTTATTAATATAGGGGAAAGAACAAATGTTACTGGTTCAGCTAAGTTTAAAAAACTAATTTTAAACAATGATTTTCAAAAAGCAGTCGATATTGCAAAAGATCAAATAGAGAATGGTGCTCAAATCATAGACATCAACATGGATGAGGGTCTTTTAGATTCCGAGAAAGCAATGGTGAAATTTCTCAATCTTATTTCAGTTGAGCCTGATATAGCAAAAGTACCTTTTATGATTGATTCCTCAAAATGGTCAGTAATTGAAGCAGGTCTGAAATGTATTCAAGGAAAACCTATTGTAAATTCTATAAGTTTAAAAGAAGGGGAGAAAATATTTATTGAGCAAGCTGAAAAAATCAAGAATTATGGAGCAGCGGTTGTTGTTATGGCATTTGATGAGCAAGGACAAGCTGATAGCACCATTAGAAAATTTGAAATATGCAGAAGAGCTTATAAGTTAATGGTAAATAAACTTGGTTTTCCTCCACAAGATATTATTTTCGACCCTAATATTTTTGCTGTAGCTACAGGAATTAAAGAACATGACGATTATGCACTTAATTTTTTTGAAGCAACAAAATTGATAAAAAAACATCTTCCACTGGCAAAAGTTTCGGGGGGATTGTCAAATGTATCATTTAGTTTTAGGGGAAATAATCAAGTAAGAGAAGCTATGCATTCATGTTTCCTATATCATGCAATAAATGCTGGTTTAGATATGGCTATAGTTAATGCTGGACAAATAACTATATACGAGCAAATTCCCAAAGATTTAAAAAATTGTATTGAAAATGTACTTTTTAATAAAAAATCTGGAGCAACAGATGATTTAATAGAGATTTCAAAAAAATATTCTGGTCAGGTTCAGAAAAAGAAAATCGATAAAAAGTGGAGAAATAAAAAATTAGAAAAAAAAATTGAATATGCATTAATCAATGGAATCAATGAATTCATTGTAAGTGATACAGAAGAATTAAGAAAAAAGTATAACTCACCTCTTGATATTATTGAAGGCCCATTGATGGATGGTATGAATGTAGTAGGTGATTTGTTTGGTTCTGGAAAAATGTTTTTACCTCAAGTTGTTAAATCTGCAAGAGTAATGAAACAATCCGTAGCTTATCTGCTTCCCTTTATGGAAAATGAAAAGAAATCAAAAACAACATCAAAGGGTAAAATACTTTTAGCGACAGTTAAAGGAGACGTACATGATATTGGCAAAAATATTGTAGGTGTTGTTTTACAATGTAATAATTTTGAAATAATTGATTTAGGGGTAATGGTCCCTTCAAATAAGATAATCGAAACAGCAATTAAAGAAAATGTAGATTTGATTGGTCTTTCTGGTCTTATAACCCCCAGTCTTGATGAAATGTGTTTTGTAGCAAGTGAGTTGGAAAGAAATAAAGTAAATAAACCTCTTCTCATAGGGGGGGCAACAACAAGCAAGATTCATACAGCAATAAAAATTGACCCTCTTTATAACTTTGGAGTTTGTCATGTTAATGATGCATCTAAAGCAGTACTAGTAGCGTCAAATATGATTTCAAAAAGCAAATGTAGACCTTTTGTAGAATCATTAAAAAAAGAGTATGCTGGCCTAAGAACAAATTATTACAAGAAAGATAAAACAACCGATAATAATCTTGATATCTGCAGACAAAATAAATTTAAATTTGAGTGGGAAAAGTACAATCCATCTAAGCCAAAAATTAATAAAATTAAAGTACAAAATAAAATTTCAATAAAAAAAATACTTAGTTTTGTTGATTGGAAACCATTTTTTGAGTCATGGGAATTATATGGAAACTACCCAGATATTCTAAATGATTCTATAGTCGGAGATACAGCAAAAGATTTGTGGAAAGATGCCCAAAAAATGATTAGCAAAATAATTACAAACAAATTAATCCACCCAAAAGCTGTATTTGGTTTTTGGCCAGCTAATTCTGATGGTGACGATATAGTTATTTTTGAGTCAGAAAAAAGAAAAAAAGTTTTAAAAAAACTTTTTTTTCTAAGACAGCAAGTTAATAGAAAAAACTCCAAAAGACCAAACCTATGCTTATCTGACTTTGTTGCTCCCGTTGGTGTTAAAAATGATTACATTGGTGCATTCTTAGTAACTGCTGGATCTGGGATAGAGACCTTATCAAAAGAGTATGAAAATAAAAATGACGACTATAACTCTATACTGGTTAAATCTTTAGGTGATAGAATTGCTGAAGGATTAGCAGAGATGCTTCATTCATCAGTTAGAAAAAATTACTGGGGTTATGCCCCCAAAGAGTCACTCACAAATGCCGAATTAATATCCGAAAAATATATTGGTATAAGACCAGCACCTGGTTATCCTGCATGCCCAGATCACACTGAAAAAGAGACACTATTTGAATTATTAAATGTGGAAAAAAATTTAAAAATAAAATTAACTGAGAGCTTTGCAATGGCTCCAGCTAGTTCTGTTTCTGGATTATATTTTTCAAATCCGATGGCAAATTATTTTGGAGTTGGTAAAATTTACAAAGATCAAGTTGAGGATTATGCAAAGAGAAAGGGTTTGTCAATAAGTTTAGTAGAGAGATGGTTGGGACCTAACCTGGGATATTCTCCAAGCAAAGTCAATTAAATGCTAGAAGATAGTCAAAAAAAAATAAAAATACCTGAGCCAGATTTTTTAGTAAATCTTAACAAACAACAAAAAGAAGCGGTTTTAAATACTGAAGGACCACTTCTAGTTCTATCGGGAGCTGGAACTGGTAAGACAAAAGTTCTTACGTCAAGGTTAGCAAGCATAATATACAATAGAAAAGCAAAAATCTCAGAAATCTTTTGCGTTACTTTTACAAATAAAGCAGCCAATGAAATGAAAATCAGGGTAGAAAAAATTCTGAAACATCCCGTTGAGGGAATGTATATAGGAACTTTTCATTCTATAGGTCTAAGATTTTTAAGAAAAAATTCAGAGTTATTAGGATTAAAAAGCGATTTTACAATTTTGGATAAAGACGACCAGTTAAGATTAATCAAGCAAGTCATTTTACTCATGAATTTAGATACGAAAGTACATGTTCCTAAGCAATACTTATATATGATAGATCAAGTAAAAAATGCAGGATTAATGATTGAGCAAATTTCAAATCATGATTTTAATACAGAAACAAAAGGAAAGTTTAGTTTGATTTATGAAAAATATCAAAATAGATTATCAAATTTTAATTCTGTAGATTTTGGTGATTTAATTTTGTTGCCAATAAAACTTTTCTCGGAAAATGAAGAAATACTTAATAGTTATAGAGAAAAATTTAAATATTTATTAGTAGATGAATATCAAGATACCAATGCAGCTCAGTATATGTTATTGAGACTACTAACTGGTTTGGGCAATAATATTTGCTGTGTTGGAGATGAGGATCAGTCTATATATGGTTGGAGAGGAGCTCAGCTTAAAAATATATTAAATTTTGAGAAAGATTTCAAAAACTCTCAGATAGTTAGATTAGAGCAAAATTATAGATCAACAGGAAATATTTTAAAAACTGCTTCGTCATTAATCTCAGAAAATAAAGAAAGAATAGGAAAGAATCTATGGACAGCAGATATCGAGGGAGATCCTGTTGTTATAAATAATTTTGAAGATGACGATTTTGAAGCCATTTTCATATCAAGGAAAATACGTGAATTAGAAAATGATTCTGTAAAATTATCGCAAATTGCTATTTTGACTAGGGCTAGTTTTCAGTTTAAAGATATTGAAGATAGATTTCTTAAGGAAAATATAAAATATAAAGTCATCGGTGGACTAAGGTTCTATGAAAGATCTGAAATCAAAGATGCTATCGCTTATATAAAGTTATTAGTTAATAGATCGGATAATTTATCTCTTGAAAGGATATTAAACGTTCCAAAAAGGGGATTAGGTAAAGCAATTGTTAAAAAACTTTATGAAATTGTAAATTCAGAGGGTCTATCCTTGTTTGAATCTTTAAAAAGATTGTATGAATTTGGTAAATTGAATGTTTCTCAAAAAAACAATGTTAATAATTTGCTTCAAATAATTTCTAAACATTCTCTTATGTTAAAAGATAAAGATCATTTTGAAGTTTGTGGATCTTTGCTAGATGATGTGGGATATACAAAAATGCTTCAATCAGAGAAAACCCCTGAAGCCGAAGGAAGATTAGAAAATTTAAAAAAATTAATTACAGATTTAAAAAATAGAAATTCAATTGAGGAATTCTTGGAGGAAGTTGGTTTATTAATTGAAAGTATAAATGAAATTGATAAGTCAGATAAAGTGTCAATAATGACCTTGCATAGTGCTAAAGGTCTAGAGTTTGATTTTGTTTTCTTACCTGGTTGGGAAGAAGGTATTTTTCCTAATCAACGAAATATTGATGAATATGGTAATAAGGGTCTGGAGGAAGAGAGAAGACTTGCATATGTTGGAATAACGAGAGCAAGAAAAAAACTTAACATCTCTTATGTAAATTACAGGAAACAATATAATTATAATATTTACCGCTCAATACCTTCTCGTTTTTTATCTGAGTTGCCTGAAAAAAATTGTAAATTAATTCAAGTAAAAAGTAAAAAAACTGAAAATAAGAAAAAACTTTCTCAATTTATTAACAATTCTTTTTCAGTAGGTGATAAGGTTCGTCATGAAGACTTTGGTTTGGGAACTATTTTAGGTATTTCGGAAGATAAACTCCAAATAAGATTTGATAGATCAAAAGAAATTATTAAGATTTTTTCTGATTACGTATCTAAAATTTAGAATATTTTGAAAAGGATCAAAATAGAAATAAAAAAAGAGCATGAAGAAAAAGCCCACCAATTATTTGATATTTTAGAAAACGTATCAATTTTCCCAAATAATTCTGGGTATTTGGTTGAAATATATATTTCAAATTCAGAAATAGATTATGAATTAAAAAAGAAAATAGAAAAGCAATTCAAATCATATGAGATTGAAGAAATAAGAAAAACAAATTGGATCTTAAATAATATAAATGACGACAAAGGTTTCGAATCAGAGCTATTTTTTATTTCACAAGGCTTGAGAAAAAATATTAGAATTAAGAGATTTAGTCTTATTATTCCAGCAAATAATGCTTTTGGAACTGGTACTCACGAATCAACTTTTTTAGCGATAAAATCTATAGAATACATAACAAAAAAAAAAAAATTTTACAAAATTCTTGACTTAGGTACTGGTTCAGGAATTTTGTCATTTGTCTTAAAATATATCCTAATGACTAAAATAATTTCTACAGATATAGATAAAAATGTAAAGGGATGCTTTATTGCTAATTTAAAAAAAAACAACCTAAATCAAATTCGTTTTATTGAAGTTGATGGTTTTAAGAGCAAAGAAATAAAAAAAAAGAGATTTGATCTTATAGTCTCAAATATGCTTTGTAATTTGCAGAAAAAAATTGTTAAGTATTATTTTCAAAGTTTAAAAAAAAATGGGAATCTTATTATTTCAGGAATATTAAAAAATCAGGAAAATGAGATTATAGTTATTTGTAATAAATTTAATTTGATTTTAAAAAGAAAGTTTTATAAAGGTGATTGGGTGAGTTTAATTCTAGAAAAAAAGTATACATATGATGAATAAAAATTTAAACGAATTAATAAAAAATTTAAGTCTTAAAGAAAGTGATTATTATTTAATTTCAACATTTGACGAGTATTTGTATGAATATGTGCCCGTGTACAATATGCGTCTTAAATTTCTGACAAACTTTTCAGGAACGAATGGTATCGCTCTAATTTCCAAAAAAAAAAAATATTTTTTAACTGATGGTAGATACCTCTTGCAGGCAAAGAAAGAGATTTCGAAACAATTTGAGTTGATTGATTTAACCAAAACAAATTTTTTTACTTTCTTTCAACAAAAAATTAAAAAAAGTACAATTTTGGTCGACTTCAAATTGTTTAGAATTGGTTTTATAAAAAAATTAAAGCAAATTAGCCTATCAAACAACAATACTATTATTGACGATCTTGAGAATACAGTTGATGAAATCTGGGTTAATAAACCAGCTAGACAAAAAAAAAAGATTTTTTTAATTAACAAGAATATTTCAGGTGAAAATACTGAAAACAAAAAAAAAAGAATTTTTGCTAATAGTAAATCTGATCTATTTATTATCACATCATCAGATTCAATTTGTTGGTTGTTAAACATAAGGGGTTATGACTTGCCCAATACACCAATTGTTTTTTCTAAAATTATTATGTCAGAATCGGAAATAAAACTATTTATTGATTTAGAAAATGTGTCAAAAGAAAAAATTGCTATTTATGGAGTAAAAATCTTCAAAGAAAGTGATTTCGAAAACGAGATTTCTAAAATATCAAGAAAGTCAAATATATTTGTTGATAATTCTATTTCTTATTTTTACTACAATCTAATGAAATCACAAAATTTAAAATTAGATTTAGGTATTGATCCTTGCCAATATTTAAAATGTCAAAAGAATAAAGTAGAGATAATGCATGCAAAAAAATCTCATATTTTAGATGGTATATCTTTAGTTAAATTTTTTTATTGGTTAGACAAGCAAAATCTTTCTAAAGATCTTTGTGAGATGAAGCTATCAAAAAAATTGGAGGGTTTTAGAAAATTACATAAGAGCTTTTTTTTTCCTAGTTTTCCAACAATTTCAGCAATTGGTGCGAATGGATCAATAATACATTATAACCCTGGAAATAATCCCAAAAAACTTCTACCAAATCAACTTTATTTATGCGATTCGGGTGGTCAATATTTGGGTGCTACAACAGATGTAACAAGAACGATTCACATTGGTAAAAAAAAACCAATAGGAGAATTTAAGTCAAATTACACAAGTGTATTAAAAGGTCACATTGATTTATCTACAATTAGGTTTCCAGTTGGGACGAGAGGTTCACAAATAGATGCTATTGCTAGGTATTATTTATGGAAAGACGGATTGGATTACAACCATGGTACTGGTCATGGAGTTGGAAGTTTTTTGGGAGTTCATGAGGGACCTCAGTCAATTTCAAAAAGAATAGATAAGGATGAATTAAAAGAGGGTATGATTTTATCTAATGAGCCGGGTTTTTATAGAAATAATAAATATGGAATTAGGATCGAAAACCTGATCTTGGTTATAAAATCAAAATTTAAAGGTTTTCTTGAGTTTGAAACTCTCACTCTTTTCCCTTATGAGAGAAATTTAATTAATATCAATGAACTTTCTGTTACTCAAATAAAATGGCTGAATAATTATCATTCTAAAGTTTATAAAAGTTTAAAGAAAGGTTTGGAAATTAATGAAAGGCAATGGTTAAAAAAAAAAACACAAGAGCTTAAGATAAAAGTTAAATAATTTTATTGAGAACTTTCGATAAGTTTAGTTGCTGCTTTTATTGCCTCATCGGTTACATTTTTTCCTGAAATCATTCTTGCAATCTCGTATATTTTTTCTTCATCATTTAACTTTTTTACCTGGATACAAATTTCATTTTTTTCAAAATTCTTATTTACAAGAAGATGATTTTTTCCCAATGAAGCAACTTGCGGGGAATGTGTAACGACAAATACTTGTCTATTGACACCTAGTCTTCTCAATCGTTCTCCAACAGCTGTTGAAACAGCTCCTCCAATACCACTATCAACTTCATCAAAAACTATAGTTGACGAAGTATTTTTTTCTGCTGTAACTTTAATAGCTAGGGCAATTCTACATAGTTCTCCACCTGAAGAAATACTTTTAATATCTCCCAAATCAGATTTTGGATTTGTTTTAATTTTGAAAACAACCTTATCGATGCCTGACTCATTTTTTTCTGAAGTTTCGAAAATTGTTTTAAACTCTGCATTCTCCAATTTAAGACTAGGAAGTTCATGATTAATCTTTTCGTCCATTATCTTAGCTTTCCCTTTCCTCATGTCTGAAAGCTTTTTACATATATTATCATACCTAGTTTCCTGTTCTTTTAATTGTTCTTGAACTTCATTAAGTGATATTTGATTGTCTTCTATGGAAGAAATTTTCTTTTTTATAATATCCATTACATCCACTAAGTTTTCTACATCAACTGAATGTTTTTGCGATAAACGTTTATATGTTGAAACTCTATCGTCTATTGTTTCCAAGGAATCAGATTCAATTTCCTTAGATAAATAATGCTCTAAAGAATTTGAAATCTCTGACAAATCTAAAGAGATAGAATCAAGTTTTTCAATATTTTTTGATGTTTCATTATCAAGTAAATCTTTAATTTTATTCAGTATATTTAAATTTGAGGAAACCAAAATTTCGATGCCTGGAGGATTTTCTCTATTAAAATTATCTAATACTTCATTCAGAGATTCACTTATTTTTCTCAAATTATTTAGTACTTTTTTTTTCTTCTCTAAATCAAAGAATTCTTTTGGTTTTGGGTCCAATGACTTAAGTTCTTCATAATCATGATTATAAATCTCAAGGTTATTCGTTGTTTGCTCTAACAAGGCCTTTTTTTTTGAATATTCATTTTCAATTATTTTCATTTGATTCCATACTTCTGAAATTTCATTAAGTTGTTCTTTGTATTCACCAAAACCATCAAGGGTTTTTAGATGCGTAGCATTATCTAGAAGTCCTTGTTCAGAAAATTGACTATGAATTTCAATTACATGACTTGAAATTTCTCTAAGAGTGTTAAGTGCAACAACATTATCATTTACAAATGCTTTACTCTTGCCATCGTGATCTATGACTCTTTTTAATATGATTTCTTTTTCAAAATCAATTTCTAAAGAATGAAGGTATTTTTGTACTTTTTCATTTCCCTCTATGTCTATGATTGCACTAATTATTGTTTTTTTTTCATTTTTAGGCCTTACATTTGGTTTTATTCTTCTTCCTGATAATAAATCCAAGGATTCTAAAATCATCGATTTTCCAGCACCGGTTTCTCCGGTTAAAACACAAAGTCCTGAACCAACGTTTATCTCAATTTTTTCAATTAGCATCAAATTGGTGATGGATAAATGTTTAATCATTTTTAAATCAAATCAAAATCAACGTTTTCTAACTTCTTAATATCGAGTTGTTCTTTTTTATATTTTTTGAGATTCTTATTTAAACTATATTTTTTGACAAGGTATGAACCCTCTTGTTTCCATTTCGACTTGGGGAAGTTAAATTCGAGTATTTTATATAGATAAAAAGATTGTTTGACCAAACCTAATGAGATGTATGACTCTATTAATCTGTATATAGACTCAGGAATTAGCACAGATTTTCTATAGTCCTTTAAAACTACTTTATATCTTTTAATAGCTGCAAGATAATCACCTTTCGATTGATAAAATTTACCAATGTTGATTTCTTTTGCAGCCAAATGATTCTTAAGTTTTTGAAGATGTTTCTTTGATTTTTTAGAGTACTTAGAGTTTGGATATCGATTAATTAATTCAGAAAATTCCTCAAAGGCTCTTGTTGAAAACTTTTGATCTAGCTTAATATCTGGTATTCTTTCAAAATAAGAATAGGCTTTAAGATAAATTGCATATGGAATTAATTCATGATTTGGGTTGAGTTCAATGAATTTACTCAAGCTTAAAATAGCTTCATCATATTCATTAGCTGTATAATGGGCAAATCCTACAAGCATTTGTCCCCTTGACGCCCATGGTGAGTATGGATATTGAACCTCTAGCTCAGTAAAAATTTCTATTGCTTCCTCAAATTCTTTAGACTTCAATTTAATCATAGCTTTGTTATATAGATTTACGTCGTCCTCGTTATTAATATTGAGGGCGAATTCTTTTTTTGATGAACAAGCCTGCAGAAAACAAAAAAGGATTATGATCAACAGAGTTTTTTTCATGTTGATTATTTTTAATTAATTTAAATAATTTATAAAGAATTATTTTTATTAATTAGAACAAACTAATTCCCAGTTATCCTGAGATTCAAAAATCTTCTTTAGTAGTTTAAAATTCAAGTCGTGTCCGGGATGTGATGAAAAAAATGATCCAAGAATTCTGTAACCAGAAAGAGAGATGTCTCCAATAAAATCAAGTAGTTTATGACGAACAAACTCGTCTGTGTATCTGAGACCTTCTGGGTTAAGGACTTTATTTTCGTCTAAAACGATGGCATTATTTAGACTGCCGCCTAACGCTAACCCTGAATTTCTAAGTTCTTCAACATCTTTTAGAAAACCGAATGTTCTAGCGCTACATATTTGAGTTTTATAAATTTCTGGATTTAGTAAAAGAGATATAGATTGTTTGCCAATGACTTTATGATCATAATCCACCTCTGTTGTGATGAGTGTGTTATCAAATGGAGAGACTCTAGCAATCTTTTCATTTACTTTGATCTCTACATTCTTTTTAATCTTTATGAATTTTTTATATGAATCTTGTTCATTGAAATTTGTTCTATCTAATTTTTTTATGAATTCAAGAGAAGAACCGTCGTACACGGGTATCTCCTCAGAGTCAACATCTATGAAAATGTTATCAATCTCATATGCATAAAGTGCAGACAAAATATGTTCAACAGTTGAAATCTTATTTCCTTTGGAATCTGAAAGTACAGTACACAACTTTGTAGACTCTACATTATGAAAGCTGGACTCGATGCATACAATTTTATCATTTATCTTTTTTCTAAATACAATGCCGGTATTTGGTGGCGCTGGGGTTAAAGTCATTTTAACTTGTTTTCCAGTATGTAAACCTATACCACTGAAAAATATTGTGTCTTTAATTGTGATTTGTCTCTTAGCATTAAGGAATCTAGGAAGTTTAATTTCAATAAAATCGTTATCTAAAGTTTTTTTCTTTTTAGGAATCATAATTGTAACATACTTTAAATGAAAAATTACTCCATTCACAAAAGGTTACATAATGTTTCAATCTTTTAGGCATAGCTTTCTTCAATCCAATTTTCTAATTTGTCAAAAGCACTTAATAAATTACCTTTTCTTAATTCATTTGAATATTTATACATTTTATTTTCTGATGCCATTTTAATTAAACCTAATATGGTACTAAACTCTGGTTTATCGTAAAAATAACTATTTTTATCTTTCACCCCACCAACCCTAACTTTTCTATTAAAAATACTTTCACATAAATCCAAAATACCAAAAATTTTACTCGCTCCACCTGAGATAACTATAGTTTTGATGCTTACTCGAGCAAACAAATCGTCAAAAATATAATCTCTAATTATTTCAAGTATTTCCTCATATCTAGGCCTTATAATTCCATAAAGAATATTTTTACTAATTATTTTATTAGCATTTAGATTGGTATCTATTTCTATTTTTTCGTTAAAAGGAAGTGTGAGAGTCCCATTTATAATTTTTACATGTTCAGCTGATTCTCTGGATATATCTAAACCTTTAGAAATATCATTTGTCACATTTTCTCCACCGAGTGGAATAACATTGGAGTAGGCTATTCTATTATTTTTGAATACAGATATTTTTGTTGAAGTTGATCCAATATCGATAGAAGCAACCCCGTCTTTCTTTTCAAACTCTGATAAATTTCCCATAGCTGAAGCCAAGCCTGTTTCAAAAAAATTGGTAATGTTAATCCTCTTTTCTTTAAAACATTTTTGTAATGTAGCTTGATATTTTCTGGTAACCATTAAATTAAATAAAGAGATTCCAAATTTATCACATCTTTCTCCAATTGGATTTCCGATAATTTTTTCATTAATTCTAAAGTGAATGGGTTCTGAGTGGACTAGGTACTTTCCTTTTAATTTTGATTCAGAAACTGATTTATTAAATAATCTTCTTATATCTTTTTTTGTAATTCCAAGTTTTCCTGTGTTTAGCTCGCTATAACTTTTTCTAGTAACTAAATTTCTATCTGTAATATTACTAAAAAAAGTGTAGTTATTGAGATTAGATCCTTTGGGGATGCAACTCTGAAATGCTTTATAAATACTTTCTGATAGTTTTTTTTCATCAACTAAATATCCTCTTGAAAATCCGAAACTTTTTTGATGATCCATTCCAATGATGAAAGGTTTTTTATTTTCAATCTTAAATAAAATACAAACAACCTTATCGGAGCCTATGTCAAAAACACAATATTTCTTATTATTAGTTAAAAAGTTCAGCATTTTTTTCTCATATAAACTCTATTTTTTATTCTCATATCAAAAAAATTGAATTCTGAATAAAGTTCAGAATTCATTATATCTTCGAATAAATCGTAAATTTTTTCAAGTTTTTTTAATGGAAAAAACACACACTTTTTATTATGAAATTTTATTTTCCATCCTATATTTTGAAAGAAGAAAATTTCTTTTACTTTAAGCTCTGTGAAATTTTTATTTAAAAAATCTTCTTTTAGCGTTTTGATATTGATATTAGCAGCTTTACCGTACAAATTTATTGTCTCTAGATTGTTTATTTTATTTGTATAATTGAGGATTTTTCCTTCTGAATCAATTAATGTTTCGCCATTTTCTGTTATCCATTTCATGAAAGGAAACCTTTCGTTGATTGAAATTTTCAGATTACCTTTCCAGTCAAGATTGTATTCAAAATCTTCAAGTTCATTTAAATTGCTTAATTCTTTTCTTAATTTAAAAGGATTAAATAACCAAAAACTTTGTCCCACTTTAATACTTATATTTGAGAGTAGATAATCCTCAGATAAAAATTGATTGTTTATGATACTTATATTATTGATTTTTTTTTTTTCTAAACTTTTTGTTACTATTTTTGTATTAAAAATTACAGCAATAAACACAGTTATTATAATGATAATAAAAACTAAAACTATATTGAATCGCATTTTGCATTGGATAATATTATCTCACATAATTTTAAAAAATCGATTCCCTTGCTTTTAGCCATTTCAGGGAGTAATGAATTTTTTGTAAGACCAGGTTGAGTATTGATTTCTAACAAGAAGATTTCATTTAAGTTTGAACTGTATCTAAAGTCTAATCTTGAGATACAATTACAGTTTAGAGTATTATGAATTTTAAGAGAAACTTTGATAATTTTTTCTCTAATTTCTCTTGGAAGTTCTGGATTAATTACATGCGAGGCTATATTTATGTATTTGTTTTTGAAGTCGTATAATTCACTGTCGAAAATAATTTCCATAATCCCACATATCTCATTATTCAAAATTCCTACAGTTAATTCTCTGCCTTCGATATATTCTTCAAGAATAGTATTTTTAATTTTTTTTTTCTGCAATTCTATGAGTTGTGATTGATTTTCAATTTTTTCTAAGCCATTACTTGATCCACCACAAATTGGTTTTGCAATTACTGGAAATGATTTTACAGTTTTATTAAATTCAAATGATTTTGGACATCTCACATTCAAAGATTCAAAAAAAACCTTTGAAAAGGCTTTATTCATCGCAAGCGAAGAAGTTAGAACTCCAGAATGTGTATAAGGAATTTTGAGATAATTTAGAATCGATTGAACTTGCCCGTCTTCCCCAAAGAATCCATGTAAGCAATTAAAAACTTTATCAGGTTTTGAATCTATTAAATCTTTTATGAGTTTCTTACAATCATATTCAACATCAATTATATCTGTTAAGTATTTTTTTTTTAGGACTGACTCAACTTGATTAGCTGTAAGTATTGAAATTTCTTTTTCATCAGAGATTCCACCACGTAAAATTATGATTTTATCAGATTTTTTTAAATTCACCAATTCTTAATAACTCCCAATCTAAATTAATCTTAAACTTTTTCCAAACTTTATTTTTTATTTCTTCTCCTAAAATTTCTATATCTAATGATGTAGCAGAATCATTATTAATTAGAAAATTTGAATGTAATTTTGAAACTGAGGCACCACCATGGCTTCTACCCCTGAACTTTATAGAATCAATTAATTTCCATGCAGAATGATGTGGTGGATTTTTAAAAGTACTACCACCTGTTCTCGATGATACAGGTTGACTTTTTTTTCTTTTTCTTGATATTTCTTCAAGTCTTTTTTCTATCAGTTTTCTATCGCTATGAAATGTTTTAAATCTTGCGTTAATTATTATTTGATCATTGGAAAATGAACTTTTTCTATAGCTAAAATTTAATTCCTTTTTGGTTAATTTTTCAATTTCATAATTTTTATTCAAAATATTACAGTCGATCAAGTTATCACTAATTTGTGCACCAAAACAACCTGCATTCATTTTTAAATTTCCACCTATTGTGCCAGGAATACCACTAAGAAATTCAAATCCTGATATGTTGTTTTGAAGGCAAAATTTTGATATTTCAATATCTTTAACAGCTGAACCAAGAGAAAGTACACAATTAGATTGATCTAACTTTATTTCCTTAAAATTTTTACCTAATTTAATTACAAGTCCTTTAAACCCACCATCTCTTATAAGAACATTTGACCCAGATCCAAGAATCAAAACTGGCATAAATCTTTTATAAATCCTTAAAACTGTAATAAGATTATTAAATGAATTGGCTTCATAGAAAAAAAGGCAATTACCACCAGACCCAAACCATGTTTTTTTTCCTAATTCATAATTAACCTTTAAATTAGAAAGATGAGAAAATTTACTAAACATGGGTTTTTAAAAATTCAGTAAACTTTAAGGCTAGGTTTGAGCTTTGTCCTGCACCCAAAAAAATAATATTGTCTCCATTCGAAATATATTTACTTATTACCTTAAAGTAATAAGGTTTGCCTAGAATAGGCAATATTTCTTTATTCTTATATTGTTTTTTTAACAATTTACAAATGTACTTGTTGTTAATTTTTGAATTATTTTTTTCATTTGCACTATATATTGGAAGCACAAAAATTATATCTGATTTTTGAAAACTTTTAATAAAATCTAGTATCATTTTTTTTACTCTACTAAATCTGTGAGGTTCAAATATTACAATTAATTTTTTTTTTGTGATTGATTTAAGTGATTTCAATGTGACTTCTATCTCAGCTGGATGATGAGCATAGTCATCAATAACCATATTTTTAGCATTATTAAATATTATGGAGAATCTTCTTTTAACTCCTTTAAATTTACGTAATGAATTCTTTATTTTTGTATCTGGTATTTGAAGCCCTTTGGCAATGCTATATGCACAAACTGCATTCAAAACATTATGAGATCCTAATAAAGGGATCATTACATCTTTTAATTTATATTTTTTTTTTTGGTTGATTATTATGTCAAAAATTGAGTAATACTTATTATTCTTTCTTTCAATTCTTAAATTGAAAGGTTGATAGTTTGAATCTTTTGAAAACCCATATGTTATTATTTTCTTTCGTTTAATTTTGGTTTTGATGGATTTTACATTTTCGTCATCAATGTTAATAGATATAAAACCATAAAAAGGAATATTTTGTGCATAATCAACAAATGCTTGTTTTATCTCTTCAATGTTCTTATAAAAATCGACATGTTCAAAATCAATATTGTTTATAACACCTACGGTTGATGGAAGCATTTTAAAAGAACCGTCTGATTCATCAGCTTCAGCAACAATCCATTCCCCTTTGCCTAGCTTAGCATTTGCATTAATACCATTGATAATTCCTCCATTTATAATAGTGGGATCTAGTCCTGAATCCTCTAATATATTTGAAATCAAAGAAGTTGTGGTTGTTTTACCATGAGAACCAGAAATTGTAATTGAATTTTTAAGGCGCATAACTTCGGCTAACATCATAGCTCGAGAATAAATTGGTATGTTTTTTTTTTTTGCTTCTAATATTTCAACATTAGACTTTTTTATTGCTGATGAATAAACAACGATATCCGCATCTTTAATATTCTTCGGTTCATGTTTGTTAAAAATTTTTAATCCCTTTTGCTTTAATCTTTTTGTTATTAGATTTTTAGTTATATCGCTACCCGTAATATTAAACTTTTTTCCATGAAGTACCTCTGCTATAGCACTCATTCCTATTCCTCCAATACCAATAAAATGTATATTTTGTTTTTCAATCATTCTTCTAATAACTTGTGAACCAAAGTTGATAACGATAGTTTAGTTTGAACCATTATGTTTTTTTCTAATTTATAGGAATTTTTCTCTAAAAAAATCTTTTTCTCAATTTTTTTTGCTTCTTTAATAAAATTAATTTTTTTTTCATCTAGAATCACGCAATTATTATTTTTCTTGAATTCTAAGGCATTAAAATACTGGTGATTACTCATAGATCCGGGAAGTGGAAAAAGAATTGCAAACTTTTTAAATAATTCTATTTCAGCTAAAGTTGAGGCACCACATCTTGAAATTATTAGGTCTGAACTATTATATTGTTCGTAAATATTATCTAAAAACTCTTCGACAACAAATTTAATTTTCATCTGATTGTAAGATCCTGTAACTCTTTCCATATCGGACTTTCTTGTTTGTTGAATTATAAAAATTTTCTTTTTATTTTCCTCGCTAAAATGCGAAATTAATTTTGGAACTATAGTTGAGAATGCCCTTGCTCCTTGACTGCCTCCAATTACTAATATTGTTTTTATGCTGTTTGATTTTTTCCTAATAAAGTTATTTTTTCTCACTGGTATGCCAGTGTGATATGATTTTTTTCTTGCATATAGTGTATTTTCAAAAGTTATTGCAATATTTTTTGTTAAATAAGACAATAATCTATTCGTTCTTCCCATAACCGCATTTTGTTCGTGGATTAAGATTTTTATCTTCAAAATTCTTGCAGCTATTATTGATGGGATAGATGTATAACCACCAAAACCAATAACAAGTTCTGGTTTATATTTTAAAAAAATAATAATTGATTGGAATAATCCTACTAATATTTTTGAAAAATAAATAGGAAGCAAAAAATTAAATTTAATTTTTGATGATTGGATTTTAAAATATCGAAGATTTTTTTTTTTTATTATATTTTCTGTTCTTTTATCTAATAAAAAATAATAGTCATTTTTTTTATTTGACTCAATGAGAGAAATTGCAGGGAAAATATGTCCTCCGGTACCTCCTGCACTTAAAAAAATTCTTTTACGCATTTTTTTCTTCTCTTATTAGTGACAGAAGAAAACCGATGATTATAGAACATGATATGAAAGAAGAACCTCCATATGAAATAAATGGTAATGTCATTCCTTTCGTTGGAATAATATTAAGTGCAGATGAAATATTAATTATTACCTGAAAAATAAAGATATTTGCAAGCCCGGTAATTGAATTAATAACAAAAAAATTATCAGAATTTTGTGATACAACGTATGCTCTTAAATATAAAATTAAATATAAAATTATAATTAATAAGGCCAAGGCTGCACCTAATTCTTCGCCTATTAAAGCAAAAATAAAGTCTGAGTGAACATCTGGCAAAGTTTTTGCGACTGTTCCCTCCCCAATACCTTGACCAAGAAGTCCTCCATTCTCGAAAGATTGTAATGATTTTTTTATTTGATAGTTATCACCTACATCAGAAAAAAGGAAATTCATTATTCTAAACCTTACATGATCATGGACAAAAAAACATATTAAAAAAATTGTAAAAAATCCTGATAATACTGGAATTAAAATTTTTAAATTTATTTTTGTAGTAATTAATTGAATTAACCACGCAGCAAATATTAAAATAAACATACCAAAATCAGGTTGGAAAATTAAAACTATAGAAATAGAGATCAAGCACAAAAAATTTAATATAATTGAGTAGTCTTTTTTTAACTTATACCTCCCAAGTAATACCGCACTTACTACGATAAATGACGGTTTAAGAAGTTCGGATGGTTGAAATGAAAAATTTAAAAATTTGATCCATCTTGTGGCTCCTTTTGTTTCAGGAAAAAAAAAGATTGCAACTAATGATAAAATTATGCCAACTGCAAATAAAAAGAAAGATAAAAGGATCAGGTTTTTAAGTGAAAGCCTAGATGTAATGAGAATAATCAAAATTCCAGCCAAGCAAAAAATTAAGTGTTTTTTTAAAAGTAAATTTGAAGAAAAAGCAAATCTACCATCTAAATGTTGAGAAATACTGGTAATAGAAATCACACCAAATAAAAATAGAATAAGAGTAGGTATAAATATTATTTTATCAATATTACCCCACCAACTTTTGGGTTTTAATATTTTATTTTCAGAGTTCATTTACATTGAGTTTTTCAATTACTAATTTCTTAAACACTTGACCTCTAACTTCGAAGTTTTCAAATTGATCAAAAGAGGCACAAGCAGGTGACAGTAGTATATTAGCTTCATTTTTAAATTTTTCTGCATCTTTAAATGCTTCCTCAAAGGATTCTTGAAGTGTAGACAATTTTTGACATTTTATATAATTTTTATCTAGAAAGTTTTTTATCATTCTTCCAGACTCACCAAAACAATAAGCTTTAACAATGTTATTCAAATTCTTTTCAATTCCTTGGAGTCCTCCTTTTTTTTCTCTTCCACCTAATATCCAAAATATGTTTTTAAATGATTTAATAGCGGTTCTTGCTGAGTTTACGTTTGTTGATTTGCTGTCATTATAAAAATGAATATTTTTAAATTTTCCTAAGAATTCAATTCTGTGTTCAAGATTTCTTAATTTTGGAATAGATTTAATGAAATCATCTTTGCTTTGTTTAATTAAAAAAGCAGAGACGTAACATGCTAGTAAATTCTGAAAATTGTGTTCAACTTGAGTAAATTTTATCTTATCCCTAGGAATTGTAATTTCATGATTGATCAAGTTGTTAACAATTGATATTGATTCTCTATTTTGTTTTAAATAAACTTCGACGTTTTTTCTTTTTGAACTTATTCTAACTAGTCTGGATTTAAATTTTTTATTAAAATCTCTAGCAATTTTATTAGTGTAGGGGTCATCAACACATATAATTGCATTATCATTTTCGTTTTGGTTTTTAAAAATATTGAGTTTTGAGTCAATATAATCTTTCATAGTTCCATGCCATTCTAGATGATCTTTTGAAATGTTTAATAAAATTGCTTGATTGAATTTAAGTTTATCAATTTTTGATAATTGGAATGAGGAAATTTCAATTACCAACTTCGTGTCTCTTTGTATTTCTAAGTCTGAAAATGGAACTCCAAAGTTTCCACATAATTTGGAATTTGTTGTAATTTTTTGTACAAAATTAGTTGTGGTTGATTTTCCATTTGTACCTGTAATTCCTATTAAGAAATTTTTATAACTTAACAAAGCTAATAACTCTAAATCTGTAATTATTTTAATATCATGTTTTTTTGCAATTTTTATTGCTTCATGAGGATTGGAGTCCGAATGATTAATTCCAGGACTTAATACTAAGAAAAAACATTGTTTTAAATTATTAGGATTAACAGTGGATAAGTTAAAGTTTTCTCGTATTAAATAATCCCTTTTTTTATTATTATCGTCCCAGCATAAGTATGAAATTCCATTGCTTGATAAAAATTTGGCAAGAGAGATACCTGATTTTCCCATTCCAAGTAAAAAAAATTTTTTTTTAAATTTTTTTATCATCTTAATTTTAAGCTTGCTAGTCCAATTAGAGCTAAGATTACTGATATAATCCAAAATCTGATTACTATAGTTGATTCTGACCAGCCTTTCTGCTCAAAATGATGATGAATTGGTGCCATACGAAAAATCCTTTTTCCCGTAAATTTAAATGATATTACTTGGGCAAATACAGACAAAGCTTCTAACACAAAAATTCCTCCAATAATTGAGAGAATAATTTCATGCTTTGTGGCAACTGCTATTGATCCTATGGTCCCACCCATTGATAATGAACCTGTATCACCCATAAAAACCATTGCAGGGGGGGCATTAAACCATAGAAATCCTAAACCGGCTCCAATTAAAGATGCGCAAATAATCACTAATTCTCCCGTGTCGTTTACATATGGAATTTTTAAATAATCAGAATAAATCAAATTTCCTGTAAAATAAGCTATGAAAGCAAAAGATAGGGTAGTTATCATTATAGGACCAATTGCAAGTCCATCAAGACCATCTGTCAGATTTACTGCATTTGCACTGCCAACTATTACCAATGATGCAAACAGATAATAAAAAATACCTAAATCAAAATAGTAACCTTTTGTAAAAGGTATAAAAACAATATTCACTAAATCAGGATTAATAATTTTATTGAAAAGAAATACAAATAAAAAACATATTAAAAATTCTACAACTAATCTATGAGAGCCCTTAAAACCATCAGAACTATTATTCTTAAGTTTCTTGTAATCGTCAAATGCACCAATAAGACCAAACAATATCGTTATACTAAAGATTAACCAAACAATTTTACTACTTAAATCTGCCCACAAGACAATTGATATAAAAAGTGAAATCAAAATTAACATGCCTCCCATCGTTGGGGTTCCTACTTTAGTCAAAAGATGACTTTTAGGACCGTCTTTCCTAATTGGTTGGCCTTTTCTTTGAACACTTTTAAGTTTTTTGATAAATTTAGGACCTAAGAGCAATGAAATAAAGAATGCTGTAAATAGTGCACCACCGGCTCTAAAAGTCAAATAATTGAAAAGATTAAGGAAGCTAAAACTTTCTATTAGTGGTATGAAAAAATGATAAAA
>CABYVV010000013.1:0-30000 GCA_902522465.1 uncultured Alphaproteobacteria bacterium
TGACTTTTTCTTGACACATTGTAGTAAGAAACATTTGAAAGCTTGAAAGACCAGTCATTCACCTTTTTTTTTATACCCTTGTTTTTTGATTCGTGATTAATTTTTAATTCATCAATCGTATTCATGGCCATATCGTAAGAGGGTATTCCAGAAATCGCTGATTTTAAACTAGATTGAATCCTTCCCAATTGTGTAAAAGCTCTTTGAATTAGAATTACTAAAAAGACAAAATTATTTATATTTAAATTTGTAAAGGTATACACTAACAAAAGTAAAGAGATGACAACAAGTAAACCGGCAAACTCGGGAAAGTATTCAGATATTGCTGAATATAAACTATTTTTGGTCCATAGATTTCGTAAGGTTAATGTTTCTTCCTTATTCCTCTCTATACCTATAGCTTCGTTTCCTGTTGATTTTATGTATTTGAAGTTACGTAAGTATTCTACGACTGATTGATTATAAGCATTATTTTTTTTAACTATTTCAGATGATATCCTAAACACTCTAATATTAATTTTTCTACCAATCCAAAAAATAAAAAAACCTAAAATTAAAATTAAAATAATACTTTTAATATTTACAGTAAGAGAAATTGTAAAAAATATTAAGAAAGATAAAAAAGCAGTATAGAGTTTGCCTAAATATATTATTGCCGATCCAATTACTTCTGTCTCTCTATTAAGTATATTGATAAATGACCCACTTTTTTGAGCTGAAAAAAAATTCCAATTGGCTTTAAATATATTCAAAAAAATATTATCTCTAAACCTTTTAACAATTATTAAAGATATCTCCTTTACTTTAAATTGAGCATATATCAGCAGTGTTGTTCGGATCAGAAAAAAAAAGAAAATCAAAAGAATAATCTTATAAAATGATAAATTATTTAAAATTATGTAATTTTGGATGTAGCTTAAGATGCCTTCAGACGGCTCATTGGATCCAAAGAAAATTTGTACAACAGGTATTATTGCTGCAATACCGAGCACCTCCAGTAATGTAGATAAAACAAGAAGAAGTGTGATTAATAAAGAGTATTTGCGTGATTGGTTGAAAATAGATTTTGAAAACTCAATAAAACTCATAATTTTTAATTTCCTTAATCTTTTTTATAACCAATTTAGATCTAATATCCCAAGAATATTTAGATTTTAAATCATTAAAGGCCATTTTACTTATTTTATTGGATAGAAGTTTATCTTTTTCTAAAGTAATGATTGCTTTTTTCCATGCATAGATGTTGTCTGGTTCAACTAAATAACTATTATATCTATGCTTAAGAACAATTTGCAAAGAAGAGAGTTTAGAAGCAATAATTGGTTTCCTAAAGCTCATATATTCAAATATTTTTAAAGGGGACATCCATTCTACCGTATTACCTCCTCCATAAATATTTACAGTTTTTTGATATGGAGCTAATAAAATATCAGCGGATTTGATAAAACTTTTTGTCTTATTAAAAGGAACATAACCATAAAATATTATATTTTTTTGGCCACTTGTTTTTGATTTATAATATGTAACTTCTTTTAAACTTCCACCAACTATATGAAATCTTTTTGAAGGCATTATTTTTGATAACTTTAAAATTAAATCAATTCCTCTCCCTTTGTACAAACTACCCACATAAAATAATTCTTTATCGTAGTTCCCTCTAAGATTTACCTTTTTAATTTCTTTTTTTGGAATATTTGCTCCATCAGGTAGAACAATAATTCTGCTTTTATCAATATTGTATGAAAGAAAATTTTTTTTCAAAAAATCTGTTATAACTATAAAGAAAAGAAAATGTTTATTTTTTATTAATTTTTTTAAAAAAAACATTTCAATTTTTGGAAGCTTATTTATTGGAGCATGAAGTTCAAGGACAACTGGTATTCTTAAAATACTGCAAAAATATGCAGCGATAGGATCTCTTGAGAAACAAAAGCTAACATTCAAGAAAAAGGTCTTAATTGAGCAAAACAAAGAATAAAATACCGACATTCCATAAATATTTATAAACTTAAAAAGAATGATATTATTAATTCTTGTTAAACCAAAATCTTTTATAAGTTGTTTTTTCAAAATTGAGTTTTTTTGATAACTTTTTGTTTTTAAGAAAAGATATAACTTATTTTGATTTTTTATTAATGAGTAACACATGCTCATTACATTAACTAAATTTGCTTGTTGAGTAGGAAAGTTTGATGTTGAAATGTAAGAAATTAACATTAATCTTTAACCAAATTCTTTTTTAAGGTAAGAAAAATTCTTAACAAAAAAATCAAATGATTTTTTGTCCCTTATATCAATACTTGACCAAAAATTATCAATTGAAATTACACTTACTTGATTGCCAAAAGTATTTTCATTCAAAAAGTTTTTTATTTTAAAGATAGAGCATATTCCTAATAATTCCTCATAATGAAATCCATCCTCTTTTTCTGTAAGTGGCTTTATTCTTTGAAAAATATTTTTTTTATCTTTTGTCCAGATATTATAGTTAACCTTTCTTGTTGTAATTATAGAATCAAAGTCATTTTTTTCTGACATTTCTATAATTTGTTTAATAAAACCTTTTGGCCTATATGCATGAGTGATTTCAAAATAAGCAAACTTATCTAAGCCGGCTGATTTATATTCATTGTTTTTAATCAAATATGATAAAACATCTAATGTAGTGATTTTTTTTTCACTAAATTTCTTTGGCCTCATTATAAAGTTTACATGTGAGCATCTTTTCTTTATGAATTTTTTTAAACTCAAACTATCGACTGCAAAGAAAACTTTCCTAATACATTTTGATTCTTCAATTTGTTTTAAGGTGAATTCATAAAGTGGGATGCCGTTAAAATTGAATCTTTCACTTCCATCCTTGTTCAATACATCTTTTTCTCTTAAAGGGATTATCGCATCAATTTTCACTTTGATTTCCTTTGAATGTACTCTATTACTTTAACATTTCTTAGAACTCTTTCTTTATCATTTGACTGATGAATACCATGATAATGAAACACGACAGCATTAGGTTCATATATAATAATATTATTTTTTTTTAAAATTTTCTTAGCCCACTCTTGATCTTCAAGACCATCAATATCTTCATTGAATTTGTTATTTTCCCATAACTTTTTTCTAATCATAGAATTTGCATTATGAAAAAAGAAATCCTTCTTTTGAAATTTCCTATCATATCCAAAAGTTACCCATAAATCTCTTTTGTCTATAGGATCTGAATCAATAAGTGGTTCTTGTTTTCCATAGACGGCACTTACATTTGGATTAGAAAAGTGCATCGAGAGTCTTGATAACCAACGTTCATTTAAAGGGATACAGTGAGCAGAAAGAATAGCGACCAGTTTTCCCCTACTCTTTCTAATTCCTAAATTTAAAGCTTTTGAATAATTAAATTGTTTTTTTGGTATTGAGATTACTTTACAATCATAATTTTTCGCAATCTTTAAAGTATGATCTGAGGATTCATTATCAACAAGAATAATTTCATAATTTTCTTTATCTTGTAATGATATTGCTTTAAGACATTGTCCAATCCAAGATTCTTCATTTCTTGATCTTATAACAATTGATATTTCTGGATTCATACTATGTCACCAAATGTTATTCTTGTATTTTTTTTAATTGGATATTTTAATCTAAGCCCCAAAATTTTCTCAATTAAATGTGGTGCAACACCATTTGGGTTTACATTCAAAAAAGTCAAATCCTGTTTTGTGAGAAGTTTATTCTTTTTGAGATCTTTCTTAGCTACTATCGAAAGCATTGAATTTTCGTAAGAATCTATTTGATCTATGGTTAGTGCTCTTTTGTTGATTTTATTATCAGCATCAGCAAATTCTTCGATTTTTATTAAATCTTCGTCCTTCATATCATAACAAATTAAATATTCAAATTTTAAAATTATAGCTAACATTGCAGTTTCTAGTTTATTCAATAGAACTCCTTTTTTAATTTTTGTTTTGCTTTTTAACCAACAAAGTTGGTGTATTGAAGATGAGAATTCCGTATCTTTTAAGTTTAGTGAGATTACTAAGTTTGTAGGATTTAATTTTTTTAAATAAAAATCAATTAACTGGGAACTCAGTCCATTTACTGTTAAAAAAAATAAAAACTTAGAATTTATTTTTTCGCTTTTCTCTCGAAAAAGAGTTTCTAAATTTAAGATTTTAATCGCCTTTCTTTCTGTAATTTTTCTCACAGCATAGACAATATCTTTTTTTTTTTTTATTTCGTATATATCAGTCTTCATATTTTTAAGTTGAATTTTAAAGAATATTTTTTTTCTATTTCGTTTAAACTTGAAATGAATTTCGGTTGTATTGGAATACCATTTTTCATCCTTTTTTTTAAAATTTCTTCCTCTGGATCTCCGGGTAATTTTATTCCGTTATTTGATTTAGACTTTTTGGAATATACATTTCTTGAGAATTTTTCGATGTAATTCATGTAATCTTTATTTTTCATACTTATGTCACTTCTTAAAAGAATAAAAAATTGACCTAATTTTCTTGGTTTATACTTGGTATTATACATCGGAAGCAATTCATTTCCAAATTTCATTCCCGTAAGAACTGAACAAAACAATTCTACAATTACTCCTAAACAAAATCCTTTATAGGAAAAATCTTTACCCCCTAGTGGAAATAAACCTCTTGCTTCTTTTTGTTTAGTTGTAGAATTCCCTAAAGCGTCAGAAGCTATGTATGGAGATATAGATTGTTTTTTATCCATCGAAAGAAGCTTATTCCATGAAATAGAACTTGTAGACATATCTAAGCAAATAGGTGATTTTTTTTTCCTGGGAAAAGCAAATGAAATTGGATTGGTACCTAAAAGAGGTTTGATTCCATTGGGAGGGACAACTAATGCGTCAGCATGGGTAAAACCAATTGCAACATAACCATTTCTGGCTGCTTCCAACGTAAATGTTGCAAGAGCTCCACAATGACTTGAATTTTTGACAGCAACTGCTGCGATTCCATATTTTTTTGCAATTTTAATTGAATAATTTATTGCTTTCAAACAAGCAGCATGACCAAAAGCGTTATCAGCCTCAAGTAATGAAAGTGCAGGAAAAATTTTTTTAAATTTAAATTTTGGATTACAATTCTTCCTACCATTCAAAGCTGATAAAAGATAATGTGGTAAAAGATTTATACCATGAGAGTCTACTCCTCTTAGAGAAGTAAAACAAAGTCCATGAGCAACTGCTTCACAAGAATACTTGTTTACACCCACTTTTTTGAGTGACTGTTTTATAAAACTGTATATATCTTTATGATGAATTGTTTTCATATAAAAAAGTACTAATCCCAAAAAAAAAAATTCGGTTTAATAAGATGATATCCTTCACTTTTAAATTTTTTTAAAATGTTTGAATTTTTATGACTTACAGTTAACACAAAAAGATTTTTTTTTTTTTTTATACTAGCACCTAAAATTTTTTTTATCTTCACTCCACAATAATGTTCAAGATCAGAATCTTCAGAGTAAATATGGTTAATTTTAACATTATTAATTTTTGAGGCCATTATTGCAATATCAGTTAAATCGCTTAATCCAACAAGAATTATATTTTTATTTTCTTTTTTTGCTTTTTTGAAGATATTTTCATAATCATTTCTCGCATTTCTATAAAATTCTAATGAAGAGAAAACAAAATCAGATACAAGTTTAGTTTTCTCAACAAATCCTTTGGGAGTTATGTAATATGAATATCTTCTCAGTGGAGCTTCACTAAGTTTAAGAAGCCCCTTTTTTAAAAACTTTTTAATTATAGAATTTGCTAATCCAAGAGCGATATTTAATTTTTTTGATAATGAACGCTGAGAATGATCAGCATAATTTGATATTTCACTTAAAAGTTTAAGTTTAGTTTCAATATCTCGAAGCTGTCTGTTCATTACATGAACATTTTATCGTTCATATAATGAACGTCAATATAATTTTTTATGTTTTTTTTTTTTAATTATGATTTTTTTTATTAAAGTGATACTAAACTATTAATTTTCGTCAAAAATATAAAGTGATATCTGGAGAATAAATTGAATAACAAATATCTATTAGCTGAAGATTTACTTTTAATAAAAAATGGATTGTTAGAAGAAATAAATCAGTTTGAAGGTAAAGTTATCTGTTTGACTGGTGCAATGGGGTTTGTGGGAAGATATTTTATATCATTCTTCGACTTTTTAAATAAAGAAGTTTTCAAAAAACCCCTAAAAGTTTTTGCTTATGATAATTTTATTAGCTCATCCTCGGATGTTATAGATTCTCTTTCATTAGATAAATCAAATATTTTTTTTGAAAAAAAAGATGTATGCAAAAGTTTTAATTTAACTTCCAATGTTGATTTTATAATTCATGCTGCAGGAATTGCTAGTCCATATTATTATAGAAAATACCCTCTTGAAACAATAAATGTTGGATTTAATGCAACAAAAAACATACTGGAAATAGCAAAAAAAAAAAAATCAAAGGTAATTTTTTTTTCAAGCAGCGAAATTTATGGCAATCCTGACCCAAAATTTCTACCAATTGAAGAGAGTTATAAAGGGTATGTTTCTTGTGTAGGACCCCGAGCATGTTATGATGAGAGTAAAAGAATTGGTGAAACTTTGTGTGCTGCTTACCATGAGGTGCATTCTGTGCATGCAAATATGATCAGACCATTTAATGTTTATGGGCCTGGCATGTTGCAAAACGACTATAGAGTCCTTCCTAACTTTGCAGTTAAATTCTTAAAAAAAGAAAACCTTAAAATCTATGGCAAAGGAAATCAAACAAGGACCTTTTGTTATATAACTGATGCAATTATTGGCTTTCTAAAAGTTTTAGTTCATGGTTTACCTGGACAACCCTATAATATTGGTAATCCAAAACCTGAAATATCTATGATAGATCTTGCCAAATTAATAAAGAAAAAAATTGGTAATCTAGACTTTTCCATAACTGATTACCCAGATAGTTATCCTGCAGATGAACCTGAGAGAAGATGTCCATCAATATATAAAGCTGAAATTCAACTTAACTACAAACCAGAAATAGAATTAGTCCAAGGCCTTTTAAAATTTTTTGGTTGGTGTGAGCAACACTATAAACTTTAAATGAATGAAAAAAGTTGCAATTCTTCAACCTCACTACATACCCTGGCTAGGATATTTCAACTTAATAGAGGTTGTAGATGAATTCATTTTTCTAGATGACGTTCAGTTTATTAAAAGAGAATGGAAAAATAGAAATAAAATTAGAAAAGATTTCAAGTCCTCAGAAACCAAATGGCTTTCTATTCCTATATTGGGTTCAGATATTAAAGAAAAAAAAAATATCAATAATACGCAAATAGATAAAAATTATGATTGGAAAAAATCTCATCTTAATTCAATTAAACAAGTATATGCTAAGTCACCTTTCTTTAATGTATTCTTTCCATTTTTAGAAAAATTTATTTTAAATAACAACAAAACAAAGTTGAGTGAATTCAATATTGAATTAATAAAGAATATTTGTGATTATTTGAAAATAAATTATTGTTTCTCAAAAAGTTCTGATTACGGATCGTTGTTAAAAAAAGAATATAAATTACGAGAACTTTGTAAAATGTCAAAAGCACAAATATTCATTGCGAATAATGCAACAGGTGATTATGTGGATAAAGAATTTTTTGATATAGAAAATATCAAGTTTGAATTACAAAATTACTCTCATCCATCATACAGTCAATATTATAGTAATAAGAAATTGCAATTTTTATCACATCTGAGTATTGTTGACTTAATTTTTAACGAAGGTGAAAATTCTAAACTAATCCTGACTAAAGGGACTAAATAATGGTTGTAACTATTCTAGACTTGGAAATGTCAAATCTAGGTTCTCTAAAATCAGCTCTCAAGACAATTAATCAAAAATTTTTAGTTACCAATGATATAGGACTGATCAATGAATCGAAGTGTTTAATTTTACCTGGAGTCGGTGCATTTGGCGATGGTATTAATAAATTAAAACATCTTAAGCTGGATAAAATAATTAAAAATCTTCACAAAAGGTCGGTTCCAATCCTTGGAATTTGTCTTGGTATGCAACTTTTATCCAGATCAAGCAATGAAAATGGGTATAACAAAGGATTAAATATTTTTGATCATGATGTAAAAAGGTTTTCAGATAAAAAAGTTAAAAGAATACCAAATATTGGTTGGTGTAGAATTTCTATAAAAAAAAATATTGATCTATTAGAAAATATTAAAAATATGAGTTATTTTTACTTTCTTCATAGTTACTATCTCAAAGCCACACAAAAAATTAACTGTGCCGAAACTTCAAATAATCAATGCTCTTTTTCCTGTGTAGTCAAAAATGATAAAACATATGGTGTGCAGTTTCATCCAGAAAAAAGCCATGACTTTGGGTTAATTTTATTATCAAATTTTTGTAATTTAAAATGTTAAATTCCTTTAGTACATCAAGATTAATTCCAATTGTCCTTTTAAAAAGTGGATTGGTTGTTAGAAGTCAAAACTTTACCACACACCAGGTCATCGGCAACCCTCTCAGTACAATTCAAAGGTTATCAGAATGGGATGTTGATGAAATAGTAGTATTAGATATTTCAGATGGAGATTTGTACGATATGAGAAGAGAAGATTTGCAACAAAATTTTTCCACTCAAAGTATTTTAGATATTATCAAACTTATTTCAGAGGTGTGCTTTGTCCCATTATCTTTTGGTGGAGGTATTAAAAATATTAAAAATGTTGAAGATTTTCTGAGAAATGGAGCTGATAAAGTTGTTATAAATTCTGCTGGATTTGAAAATAAAAATCTTTTTTCTGAAGCAGCAAAAAAGTTTGGATCTCAGTCAATTGTTGCCTCAGTCGACTTAAAAAAAGTAAAAAATAAATATTTTATATTTTCAAACAATGGAAAAAAAAAAGAAAATATAAATGTTATTGATTGGTTGAATTGTCTAAAGGATCTCGGAGTCGGAGAAATACTTATTAATTCGATTGACAGAGACGGATCAGGAATAGGTTTTGATAAAAAATTAATAAAAAAGATTACTAACTCTTCTAATATTCCAATAATATTTTGCGGAGGAGCTGGGGATGATCAGCATTTTATTGAAACACTAAGTCAATTTAATGATATTTCTTTGGCAGCTGCAAATATTTTTCATTTTAAAGAATTAAGTTATCCAAACATAAAAAAAAAATTATTAGAAGAAAATCTTAATGTTAGACCTTGTAATCTAAGCTCAAAATTTATTTCTAGGAATCCAGTCTACAAAAAAAATGAAGGATCAAATAAAGTCAAAAATTTGTTTAACAAGAAAAAATCATATAACAATACACTAGATTACAGCGAAGTAAAATGGTGTTCAGCATGCGTAAATCCCTCCATATCAGCGGCCCCTTTGGAGTTTAACTCAGATTTAGTTTGTACAGCTTGCCAAATGAGTAAAGCAAAAAACAACATTAGTAAGAAAGAATGGAGCAACCGGTTAGCAAGATTGAAAAAAGAGGTTAAAAGTAAAAAAAATAACAACAAGTATGACTGTGTTGTTGGGGTTTCAGGAGGTAAGGATTCTTATTTTCAGGTTCACGTGTTAAAAAACCTTCTCAAATTCAATCCTTTGTTAGTTACATATAATGGAAATAATTATTCAGAAATAGGTTGGAATAATTTAATGAGAATGAAAGATGTATTTAATTGCGATCATTTAATTATCAGTCCATCAGTTTCAATTCTAAAAAAGCTAAATAAAATATGTTTTTATGTAATGGGAGATATGAATTGGCATGCGCATGTAGGAATTATGACTCAACCAATGAGTGTAGCTGTAAAATACAAAATTCCTTTTGTTTTTTATGGAGAACATGGTTACGCAGACCTATCAGGACAATTCGCCATGAATGATTTCCCCGAGGTAACTTACAGAGATAGACTTGAACATTTTGCTCGAGGTTATGAATGGAATTATTTTTTGGGTATGGAGGGTTTAAAAGAAAAAGATTTTGAAATTTGGAAGTATCCATCTGATCAAGAAATCATGAATCTCGATCTACGAGGACTTTTTTTAGGTAATTATGTTTCATGGGAAGCTAACAATCACAGTAAATTGGTAATAAATAAATATGGGTTTCAAATATCCGATAAAGAATTTGATAGAACTTATCGTAAAATGTCTAATTTAGATGACATACATGAAAATGGCGTTCATGACTATTTAAAATTTATTAAGTTTGGGTATGGCAGAGCTACCGATCATGCTTCGAAAGATATAAGAGCTGGTATAATGTCAAGGGAGGATGGTATTAAGATGGTCAAAAAGTATGATCATGTGAAACCAAGTGATCTGTCAAGATGGCTAAAATATGTAGATATGACAGAGGAAGAATTTGATAAAGTTTGTGATACCTTCAGAGATCCAAGAGTTTGGTACAAAGGTCAAGGAGTATGGAGAAAAAAAGAAATAAAGTAAAAAAAGTTTCTGTTATAGTTCCAACTCACTATAGAGATAATTTACTAAAAAGAGCGCTTAAAAGCATCGCTTCTCAAACTCTAAAACCCGTCGAAGTTTTTGTAGTTGATGATACTGGGAGAAAGGAAGTGCGAGAAATTGTTAAACATTTTTCAAAAAACTCCAAAATAACATATATTTATCTTAAAAGAGATTTAGAAGGATCATCCCCAGCATCCATTAATTTAGCATTTAAAAAGGTTACTTCTGAATATGTCTCGATTTTAGACGATGATGATTCATGGCATAAAACATATTTAAATGAGTGCTACAAGCTTGCCAATAAAAGCTCATCTGATTTGATTATTTCTCCATTCTTCGAAGTAACAGGAGACAAGAAAAAAAAAATTGGAAAAATTGTTCCAGATGATTTCGTTCTCAACGATTGGTTGCTTTTTAACCCTGGACTACTTTGTTCAAATATGTTTTTTAAAACAACTTCATTTAGAAAAATAGGAGGATTTGATGGAGATCTTTCCGTATCGGGTGATAGAGATGTCATGATACGATCGATGGAAATGGGTTATAGATATAAAGTATTAAAAAAACCATTAGTTAATTATTCTATCTTCACTCCAGGTCTTAGTAGAGCTAGACTTAAAAAGTATCTTTATTCAAATTTCCGATTTTATCTAAAGCATTCAAAGAGAATGAGCCCATACATTCATCTAATGACTATTAAAAAGTTTATATACACTTTTCTTAGTTACCAATATAATTATCTTAAAAAACGTTTGTTTTTTAAGATAATCTAATTTATTTTGCTATTATGAATAAATTCGGATTTTATGAACACTTAACTAAAGACTTCCCATCGCAAGTAATGATTGATGTTACCGAGTACTGTGATCTAGCATGTATTCACTGCCCTCATCCCACATTTGTTAAGTCAAAGCATTTCAAAGGAACATTTTTAGAAGTAGATCTACATAATAAAGCAATTAATGAAATAAAAAAGGATGGATTAAAGTCTTGTAAATACGTTAGGTATACAAGTAATGGTGAACCATTAATCCACAAAAACTTATCTAAAATGATAGAATATACATCCCATAATATTCCTGAAGTTTCAACTAACTTAACCACTAATGCTAAATTGCTAAATGCAAAAAAAGCTATTGAAATACTCAAGAGTGGGATTGATGTGATTGACATTAGTATTGATGCATTTAATGAAGAAACATACTCTAAAATTAGAGTAAAAGGAGACTTAAATGTTACAAGGCCAAACGTACTAAACCTTATAAATCAAAAAAATAAAATGAATCTTCAAACTAAAGTAATTGTAAGTTATGTGGAACAGGAACTTAACAAAAATGAAACTGACCTGTTCGAAGATTTTTGGAAAAAAAATGGAGCAGATTTTGTTGCAGTCAGAAGAATTCATTCTTGTGCAGGCTCTAAAGAGGAAAAAAGAATTGAAATGATAAAAAGTCAGAAAATTAAGAAATCTTTTAGAAAGCCATGTTTATATCCTTGGGAGAGATTAATTATTGCACCAAACGGATTTCTAAGTTTTTGTCCTGCTGATTGGAAATATGGTTCAAAATTTGTTGACTTTAGAGATACAACAATTAAGGAGGCATGGAATAGTCATTTCATGGAAAGTTTGCGAAAAGCTCACCTCAGCAATAATTTCAGCTGTCACTCTTTTTGTGGTCAATGCCCTGACTGGGAAGCAACTAAATGGCCTAATGAAGGCCGCTCCTATGCAAATATAATGCATGAAATGTCAAGTTAGTGATTCGATTTCTTTTTTTTATTGTCCAAAAAATTCTTAATCTACTATTTTTTTTTCTTAAAAATAAAAAAGGAAACTCAAATTATATTTTATTGAAATTCATAAGTTTAGAATTGCTAAAAATTTCAAGAAAATTAAATTTTGGAAGTGGAATTTTTATAAAAAAAAATATATATATTGAATCTGCAGGAGTTTTGCTAAATTCCAAAGGAACGAACAAATATTTTAAAATTTTTCTAGAGGAAAAGTTTGAAAACGAAACCATACAGTTAATAAAAATAATTAATCATCTACTTAAAAATGAACCAAAACTTATATTTGACGTAGGTGCATGCTATGGAGAGATGTCGATTTACTTTACAAAAAATTATCCAGATTGTAAAATTTTTTCAATTGAAGCATCTAGCGAAAATATAAAAATATTTAAAGACAACCTAAATATCCAAAATTTTCCTACATCTAATATTAAAATTATAAATAAAGCAATTTTCAATCGAATAACAAAAGTGAAATATACAAAAGGGATGACTTCAGAGAACTCTATTATACTCGAAGAAATAAAATATAATCAGAATCAATTAGCAACATATGTTAACACAACTACCTTATCTGAAATCAACATCAAGTATGCAAAAAATAAAGTTATTGATTTCATAAAAATTGATATAGAAGGAAGTGAACCTTTTTTAATAAATGATTTCAAAAAGCTAAGTAAAAAAATTAAATTAATGTCTATAGAATTTTCCAATAAGAATTCAAAAGACAAATACATTGATTTACTAAAGGAGTTAAATACCAATTTTTTAATTTTTCAACAGCGTTTTCCTATTGGTAAGCCATTGAATTTAAATTCTGCTAAATCTTTATTTATCAGAAAGTTAAATGAATTAGGAGGACTTGATTTTCTTTTTTTGAATAAAAAATTTAAAAAATAATATTATAAATTCTCTAAAGTTATGCGATAAAATAAACCAATGAAAATTGAATTTTTTAAACATAATATTGGTCCTAAAGAAATTAGTCTTGTAACTAAAACCTTAAAATCTACATTTTTATCAACAGGGCCTCAGACATCTGAATTTGAAAAAAAATTTTCCAAATTTTTAAATGTAAAAAATACTATTGGAGTTTCAAGTTGGACCATGGGTAGTTTAATTTCTCTAAAATGCTTGGGTATCAAAGAAAAAGATGAAATAATTACTACACCGCTTACTTTTGTAGCCACAACAAATACAATTATACAAAGTGGAGCAACACCAATATTTGTTGATGTGGAGGAAAAAACTGGGAATATCAATGCAAATTTAATTGAATCTAAAATAACAAAAAAAACAAAGGCTATATTCATAGTGCATTTGTACGGTCAAATGTGTGACATTAAAAAAATTAGAAAAATTGCAGACAAATATGGATTGTATTTGATTGAAGATTGTGCCCATTGCATAGAAGGAGAAAGGGAAAAGATAAAACCGGGTCAGATATCCGATTTAGCTATTTTCAGTTTTTACGCCACAAAAAATATTACTTCTGGTGAAGGCGGAGCAATTGTATGCAAAAATGATTATTTAGCAGAGAAAATCAGGTTATTTCGTTATCATGGAATACAAAAATACAGTTCAAATAAAAATGAGTTTCAGCACTGGGATTTAGAGGAAATAGGTTTTAAATGTAATATGAATGATATTCAAGCATCAATGTTAATACCTCAGATTGATTCCATTAATAAAAATTTAGAAAAAAGAGAAAAGATTTTTATGAATTATGCTTATGCGTTAAAAAATATTATCGGTGTAAGTTTTTTTGAAAAACTACCAGCAACCAAGCATGCCAGACATATATTTACTATTAGGGTTGATAAACAAATCAGAGATAGACTTGTAAAATTTATGCAAGATAACGGAGTTGGTGTTACAGTAAATTACAGGATAGTAACAGATTTGAATTATTATAAAAAAAAATTCAATAGTTCATCTTTTCCAATAGCAAAAAAAATTGGAGACTCTACATTGACATTACCATTTTATCCAAGTTTAAAGACTAAAGAACAAAACTACGTTATTAAAACCCTTATAAAAGGAATTAAAAATTTTAGTTGTTAATATAATTTTACAAATCAAGTATTTAAAATAAATGAATAAAATTGGAATAATTATTTTTGCGAGATATTCTTCATTGAGATTTGAAGGCAAGGTCCTAAAAAAAATTTTTAATAAAACTTTATTAGATTGTATTGTAGCTAGAATTTTAAAATCATGTCATGATCTTCCAATTGTTGTTGCAACAAGTAATATGGAATCCGATGATAAAATAGTGAATCATTGCTTAAAGAAAAACTATAAGGTTTTTAGAGGTTCACTCAAAAATGTTTTGAAACGAGCAAAGGATTGCTGCGATTTTTATAATTTTGAATCATTAGTCAGAATTTGTTGTGATAGACCTTTTATAGACTATCTTCAATTAAGAGAAATGATAAACCTTTTTCTTAAAAGTGATTTTGATATTTTTACTAATGTTTTTCCAAGATCCTACCCTAAAGGATTGACAATTGAGATCATTAAAACAACATGCTTAAAAAATATAGATAAAGAAAAAATTATTTACAGTGATTTTGAACATATTATTGATTATTTTTACAGAAATAATAACTTTTACAAAATAAGGAATTTTTCGACAAAAAATAGCATGATAGATAATTTAGATCTTTCTATCGATACGATGGAGGATTTAAATTTTGTAGATGAGATTTACAAAAAAAATAACTATAATTTCCTGACCCCAACTTCAACTATTTTAAAACAATTATTACAAAGATGAATATATTAGGTATCAACGATGGTCATCATTGCGGCGCATGTCTTTTTATAGATAAAAAGCTAGCTTTCGCAGTATCAGAAGAGAGATTGTCAAGAAAGAAAAACGAGTACGGATTCCCAAAACTTTCCATCAATAAATGCTTCAATATTTTAGGGAGAAAAAAATCGATTTTATAGCTGTAAGTACGAAATTATTACCCCCTAAATATTTTGCTGTTAAAAGAAATAATACTTTTACTGTTAATGATTATCTAAAAGAACAAAATAAGTATTGGTATGAAAAAATTTACAATAAAAAATCGATAAAGTATTTAGAAATATTCAAGGATAAAATCATTAAATCAAAGTATCAGTATTATAAATTAGATAAGATTGACGAAGATGACTCAATTGAAATGCAAAATAGAAGACTTGAAGGAATTTCCAATTACACAAAAGTTAATAAGAAAAATATCTTTTTCATCGATCATCATGAATGTCACGCACTTTATGCTCTATTTTCGTCAGGAAGATATAATAAAAACAGTCTAATTGTTACATCTGACGGGGGAGGTGACAATACAAATGGTTCTGTATGGATTAACACAAAAAATAGCTTTGATAATGTTTACAGAACAAACTTATGTAACATTGGTAGAATGTATAGATATGCAACTTTACTTCTTGGATTCAAACCTACCGAACACGAATACAAAATCATGGGACTAGCAGGATACTCAAGCGAGAACTCTAATTATTATGATAATATAAAAAAAATTTATGCTGACACACTCAATGTAAAGGATTCAAAATTCTACTACAAATCAAAACCTAAGGATAACTTCTTTTACTTTAAAGATAAATTAGAAGGATCAAGATTTGATACAATTAGTTTTGGCATTCAACATAACACCGAAAGATTATTTATTGATTGGTTTGATCAGCTAATAAAGAAATTTAAACATAAAAATATAATATTTTCAGGTGGGGTTGCTCAAAATATAAAGTCAACAAAGAAAATATCTGAAAATGTGAAATTAGACTCACTTTTTGTTCCTCCTGGACCAGGAGATGAATCTGTTTCGATTGGCGCATGTATTTCTTTATTAAAAAAATTCCAACCAAAAACAAAATTCACAAAGGTTTTGAATCCTTATCTTGGAACAGCTTATAAAAAAAATGAGTTGTATTTTTTAAAAAATAAAAAGAATATTCACATACACCAGGTTTCTGCAAAAGATATTTCCAAGTTAATTTTTTCAGGAGAAGTGATTGCAAGATTTTCTTTAAATCAATCGGAATTTGGGCCTAGAGCTTTAGGAAATAGATCAATTATTGCTTCTCCTTCAAATTTTATGACGATTCATAAAATTAATAAAAAAATTAAAGTCAGAGATTTCTGGATGCCATTTGCACCGAGCATGCTCCCATCAGAATATAAAAGACTTCTTAAGAAAAACAATAAACTAAATCATACTTACATGACTGCGTCAGCAGATGGAACGAACGTTGGAATTAAAAATATTTCTGCAGCTTTACATCCATTTGACAACACATCAAGACCTCACGTTGTCATTAAAAAATATAATCCAGAATTTTACCACTTACTAGAGGAATACAAAAAGATTTCTGGATATGGTTGTCTATTAAACACCTCTTTTAATATACATGGGGATCCAATTGTAGAGTCACCATTAGATGCTTATAAAACTTTAATGAAAACTGGATTGAAATATTTATACATTGGTGACTTGTTGGTTACAAAGAAATGACTTTTGAGTCTAAAAAAAATAAAGTTTTTTTTATTGCAGAAATTGGTTCTGGTCACGAAGGAAGTTTCAAAAAGGCAGTCAAAATGGTTAACGAGTGTTGTGAAACAGAGGCTGATGCAATCAAAATTCAAATTTATAAAGCTAAAACTATTACTAGCAAAAAATTTTCCAGTGAAAGATATAAACATTTTTCTAAATTAGAGTTAAAAATTAACCAATACAAAGAACTGTCTAAAATCTGCAGAAAGAAAAAGAAGTTATTTGGGGCTTCAGTTTGGGATGAAAGTTTGATCAGTGAATTTGACGATTATTTAGATTTTTTTAAAATTGGATCAGGAGATATAACCCACTATGGACTAATTAAAAAAATAGTAAAAACTAAAAAACCTATCATATTTTCAACAGGTCTATGTAAAATGAAAGAAATCAAAAATCTATTAACATTTATTGACAGTTTAGACCCTGAATATTTAAAAAAAAAAAAGATTTCAATATTACATTGTGTTACCGCTTATCCTGCAGAAAAAACTGAGAGTTTTTTGGGTAATATTAGACTACTTAAAAAAATGTTTAAACTCCCCACTGGATTTTCCGATCATACTATAGGAGATTTTGTCCCATTATTGTCATATTTAAATGGTGCTGAAATAATTGAAAAACACTTTAGTGACAATATAAATAAGAAAAGCTTTAGAGATCATCAAATTTCTTTCAACAAAAAAATGGTAAACGATTTTTTAGATCAAATAAATTCTATTTCCAGAGTTATAGATGTAAAAAAGGTAAGATTTAGTAAAACAGAAAAAAAACAAGATAATTTTTATTTATTCAGAAGATCAATCTTTGCCAAAAGGAATATACTTAAAGGTCAAACAATTAACGAGAATGATTTAATATGTTTAAGACCAAAAATTGGGATTTGCTCATCTGAAATCTCTAAGATAATTGGTAAGAGAGCAAAAAGAAATATCAAAGCGGATGAACCGCTAAAGAACAAGGATTTCTAAAGTGAATGAACTTATAAGTGTATATATTTGCAATTATAACTATGATCAATTTCTTGATGAAAGTATTCAAAGTGTTCTAAATCAATCCTACAAAAACTATGAATTAATTATTATCGATGATGGCTCAACGGACAATTCGAAAAAGATAATAAATAACTATCAAACAAATAAAAAAATTAGAGTTTTTTATAAAGAGAATGAAGGGCTAATTAGATCATCAAATTTTGCAATTAGAGCTTCAAAAGGTAAATATATTATTCGTCTTGATGCTGATGATTATTTAGATAAAAATGCTTTATTAGTATTATTAAGTGAAATTAAAAAAAGTAAGGAGTTAGCTTTAGTTTATCCAGATTATTATATGATTGATAGTTCTGGCAATATATTATCAATGGTCCAAAATATTGATATCAAACAACAACCCAATCTTAAATCACCACCACATGGTGCTTGTTCATTGATAAAAAAAGATTGTTTAGAGGAGGTAGGGCTCTACGATCAGACATTTGATAGACAGGATGGTGTAGATTTATATTATAAATTAATATCTAAATATCAAATTGCTAATGTAAGTCTTCCCCTTTTTTATTACAGACAACATAATGATAACTTAACAAAAAATAAAAAAAAATTATTAAAAACAAGAAATCAAATTTTAAAAAATGTTGCATCAAAGTATCTTCCCAAAAGTAAAAAGAATCCCGAATGTTGTATAATCTTTCCTATAAGAGGATATGATTTTGAGCCTAATTGCTTGGCCTTATCGAAATTGAATAAAAAAGAACTGATTTATTATGGATTAGAAAACTGTTTAAAGTTAAAAGGTGATTTTAAAATTATACTCTCGACGTCAGATAGAGACATTTTAAATAAAAGCAAATTTTTTTTTAAAAATAAAATCTTTTACCATATACGGGAAGATAAAATGTCTTTTGAAAATACTCATTATGATGACGCAATCAAAGATGCGATTCAGAGGGTATATAAGGGCAAAAAACCAGATATACTGGTTATTTTAGATTACAAAAACCCATTTAGAGACGAATTCTTAATTGAAAAGGCAATTAACACTCTTTTAATACACAATTATGATTTAGTTTGTGGAGTCAAAAAAGATATTGAAAATAATTATTTGATATATGGAAGCAAAGGTTTAAGATTTTTAGGCAATAGTGGTAACAATATTAAATTTGAGAAAAAAGCTATTTACATTGAGGTTGGTGGAATAAATGTCATTAGATATAAATCTTTTTTAAAAAGTGAACCAATAAATAAAAAAAGAATTGGTCACATTATAATTGATGAAAAATCGTCAATAAGATTTAAATCAGATGAAGAAATTAAACTCTTTAAAATGAAAAGTGTAATTGAATAGGAAATAAAGTGTGTGGTATTGCTGGTTTTATTGGAAAGATAAATATAGAAAAAAGTATTATTAAAGAAACATTAAACTTGATGGTGAACAGAGGGCCAGATAATTCAAATTATGAAGTCTATAAAACACAAGATTTATCTGTTTATCTTCTACACTCACGATTATCAATAATTGATCTTACAGATAAGTCAAATCAACCCTTTACAGCATTCAATAAAACAATAATTTTCAATGGAGAAATTTACAATTATGTTGAAATAAGGAAACAACTGGAAAAGAAAGGTTATAAATTTATTACAGACTCCGATACAGAAGTTCTTTTAGCTGCATTTGAGGAATATGGTGAAAAAATACATAATTATCTCACGGGAATGTGGGCTTTTGCTATCTGGGATGATAAGAAAAAAACATTGTTCCTTAGCAGAGATATTTTTGGAGAAAAACCACTATATTTTTACGAAACAAACCATGGATATTATTTTGGGTCTGAAATAAAGTTCTTAAAATCTTTATCCAAAGACTCTTTAGACATAAATCTCAATTATATAGAAAATTTTATCAAATACGGGTATAGAATTCTAAACAAATCTAATGAAACTTTTTTTACAGAAGTTAAAAGAATTCAAAGTTCACACGCCATAATTATTAACGATAATCTTTCTATTAGATTACTAAAATATTATACGCCCAAATTGACTCAAGAAATACATTCTCCTAGGGAGGTTTTAGATGAAGTTAAAAATAATCTATTAGAGAGCATGAGGCTAAGATTAAGATCAGATGTTCCAATATCATTTTGTCTGTCAGGAGGGGTCGACTCTTCCGGTCTAGCAAGTATAGCTGCCAAGGTATTTAATTATAAAATCAAAACTTACTCTATAATTGATACACATGAGAATTATAATGAAGAAGAAAATATATTGGAAACAGTTAATGATCTTTCATGTGAACATACATCAATAAATTTAAATTATTCTAATATGCTTGGGAGGCTGGAAACTTTAATTGATTATCATGATTCACCCATCTCAACTATTTCATACCTTGTTCATTCTCTTATTTCTGAGAAGATTTCCAACACATCAAGTAAGGTAGTAATTTCAGGAACAGGAGCTGATGAGTTGTTTTCAGGTTATTATGATCATTATTTATTCCACCTATGCGAATTTAAAAATCAGAATGTTTTAAAAGAAAAAATTGATTTGTGGTTAAAATTTATTAAACCTTTGGTAAGAAACAAATTTTTAAAGGACCCAAATTTATATATAAATGACCCAGAAAGAAGAGATAATTTTTATCCTGATGTTGAAGAATTTTCTAAATTTTTAAAAGTTGAAACTAAAACAATTTTTCCAAAAGATAAGTTGTTCACAAAATCTATTCTAAGAAATAGATTATTAAATGAACTTTTTTTTGAGACAGTACCTGTTATACTTAAAGAAGATGATATGAATTCAATGTTTTATTCTATCGAAAATAGGAGTCCTTTTTTAGATAAAAAATTATTTGAAAGTACTCTTAAAATAAGTCCAGATGAATTAATAAAAGGCGGAACTGCAAAGTTTTACCTCAGAGAATCCTTGAAAGGGATTTTAAACGATAAAGTAAGACTAGACAAAAAAAAAGTAGGTTTTAATGCATCAATAAAGAATATTTTTAATTTTAAAACAAAAAAAACACAGGAATTTTTTTTAGATAATTCGCCTATATTTGATATTTTCAAAAAAACTAAAATTCATTTCCTCATCAACAAGGAAATAATAAACGAGACTGAGCAGAAATTTTTATTTAATTTTATTAATCTCAAAATATTTCTTCAAAAAAATAGAATTTAAAATGATTGGGATAATTGATTATGGTTTAAGTAATATTAGATCTGTAGGATGCGCTTTGAAAAAAATTGAAGTTGAGTATAAGGTCATTGATAATAATAAATCTTTTAAAGGTTTTTCAGGTTACATTCTGCCCGGCGTTGGGGCATATAATGAAGCAATGAAAAACATTAAATCTAAAGGTATAGATGAAGCTATAAAAAAAGAAATTTTAATAAATAAAAAAAAAATATTAGGAATTTGTCTTGGCATGCAACTCCTTACTGAATGGAGCGAAGAAAATAAAAAAACAAATGGCCTCGGACTTATTGAAGGTTTTGTAAAAAAAATAAAACTAAATAATAAATTTGCTTTACCCCATATTGGTTGGAATAAAACAGAGATACTTTCGAAAAATAAAATCTTTAATGAATTACCAAGCTCACTTTACTTATATTATGTTCATAGTTTTTGTGTTCATGTTTCTAATAAGAATTACGTCTTAGCAAAAACAAATTATGGAGTTTCAATAAATAGTGTTATTTCTAATAACGAAAATATTTTTGGAATTCAACCACATCCAGAAAAAAGTCAGTTTTATGGTTTAAATATATTAAAGAACTTTTGTTTATTGTAGTTAATATGCTTGCAAAAAGAATTATTTCAGTTTTAACAATAAATGATGGAGTGCTTTATAGAACAAAGTTATTTAAACCGGATTATAGATATACAGCAAACTTTGTTGACTCATGGTCAATTGACGAGATTATTATCCTTGATATAACTAGAAACAGGGAAATAAAGCAAAAAAGAATATTTTATAGATTTTTAGAGAAGTTCTCTGAAAATTGTTTTGTACCCCTTACAGTTGGTGGATGGATAAAATCAATTCATGATGTAAGGGATCTGATGAAAATTGGTGCTGACAAAGTTTCAGTGAACACCGAAGCTTACGAATCACCAAACTTATTAACCACAATTTCTGAAAAATATGGCACTCAAGCACTTGTAATCTCAGTTGATACAAAGCTTGTTAATAAAAAATATAAAGTTGTTATTAATCAAGGTAAAACTTTAACAAATAAAAATCCATTTGAATGGGCGAAACTTTGTGAAAAAAAGGGAGCTGGTGAGATATTAATTAATTCAGTTGAGAAAGACGGATGGCTTCAAGGATATGATCTAAATCTTTTAAGAAAAGTAAAATTAGAGGTAAATATTCCAGTCATTGGACTAGGAGGTTGTGGTAACTGGCAACATATGTATGAAGCGTTTGACTCTGCAAAAATAGATGCTGTTGCCACACAAAATATTTTCCATTTTACTGAACAAAGTATCAAGAGTGCTAAATCATTTTTAAAAGGTAAAAATATTGTGATTAGAGATTGTTAATTGATAATCACATACTATAATTAGCTTTTATGCTTAGAAATACTATTCAATTTTGTAAGACTTGTTTAACACCAAATTCAAGACCACGGACTATATTTAATAATAAGGGAATCTGTAACGCATGTACAAATGCTAAAGAAAAAAAGCAAATTGATTGGGATGCAAGAAAAATAGAGTTTGAAAAAATAATTGAGCCATTTAGGAATAACAGTAGCGGATATGATTGTATAGTTCCTTGGTCTGGAGGAAAGGATTCTAGCTACGTTGCGTATAGACTCAAGTTTGATTTTAACTTAAATCCTCTTTTGGTTACCGTTTCACCACTGATACCCACAGAAATAGGAATGCACAATAGGAATGAAATATTAAAATTAGGATTTGATCACATTTTCATTAAACCTAATGAGGTAACTTCTAGGTCTTTGTCAAAAAGATTTTTTAAAGAAAGAGGAAATCCAAAAATGCATTGGGATGCAGCAGTTTCATGTGCACCAATGCAAGTTGCACTAAATTATAATATTAAACTAATTTTTTATGCAGAGCATGGTGATAGTGAATATGGTGGAAGAGTGTTGTCTGAAGAAAGTAAAAAGATTAGAGATGTAACTGAAGTACTTGAAAACTGTATTGGTGATGACCCAAAGAACTGGTTAAGTAATGAAGTCTCTTTTAAAAACCTCTCACCCTATATTTATCCTAATGTAGATGAACTTAGAGAATCAGATATCACAGCTCTATACTTTAGCTACTTTTTTTTTTGGGATGTTGTTGAAAATTATAATTTTATAAAAAGTAAAGTAAATTTTAAACTTGCTTTAAAAAATAGAACTGAAGGAACTTTCACCAATTTTGATAGCTTAGACGATAAAATTGATGATTTATATTATTATATGCAATTTATAAAATTTGGTTTTGGAAGATGTGTGCGAGATGCTTCAAGACATATTCAAAACTCTCACTTGACCAGAGACGAAGGTCTGCGACTTGCACAAAAGTATGATGGAGAATTTCCTTCAAGATATATAAAAGAAGCTTTAGATTATTTAAGTATATCAAGAAAAGAATTTGAAGAAATAGTTGATCTTCATCGCAATTTAGAAATTTGGTGTAAGTCTAATAAAAATTGGGAATTGATAACAAAGATTAGATAAAAGGTAAATAATGATTCAAATTTCTTCAAACCAATACAAAAATAATGTATTAATAACTCTAATTTTATAAATACTAATTACATTTAATATTTAACAGATAGAGTAAGCATATTGACGATAATTCATGTAGGATATCCTAGAGCTGGTAGTAAGTTTTTGCAAAGAAATATATTCCCCCATATAAAAGAATTAAGTTATTTAAATTATCAGTTCCTTGAAAATGAAGATAAGCAAATTGTTAAAGAAGTTCTTCAAGAAGTTGTATATAGAAATAAAATAATGATGGATTACTCAAAAATGAGAAAAGAAATTAATTGGATTACTAACAAATATAATTTGATTTCAAATGAGAATTTCATTTGTGATATTAAATTAAAAGATAATTGGGTAAACCAAGCAACATTAAACTGTGAAAAACTTAAAGAATTATTTCCAAAAGCAAAGATTATTTTAGTTATAAGAAATCAAATTGATATGATTGAATCTTTTTATAGAGAAGAATTAACAATAGGAACACAATTTACATTCAAGGAGTATTTTGAATATTTGCAAAAAAATTTTCTTCTAGATATTTTTAAGTATTCGAAAGTTTTACAAATGTATTTTGATTCTTTTGGAAAAAAAAATGTCAAAGTAATCTTATTCGACAATTTAGTTAAAAAATCAATTTTAAAAGAATTTCAAGATTTTCTTAAATGTAGTTTTGATCAATCGAATATAAATTTTATAAAAACTAATTATAGTATGAGTGACAGTGCATTAAGACTTATAAAATTTATAAGTAAATTTATGAGTAAAACTGGAATTTTACATAAAGACAAAAATAGTATGTTTTATTCTACTATAAAAAAAATTAGAAATTATGAATATTCTCTAGGCAAACTAATTAAACTAAGGAGAAAAAACTTTTCTAACACTTTTATTAACCAAATAGAAAGATTTTATGAAAAAGATAATAGAGTGACAGCAAAAATGCTTAATAAGAATAAGATCTGGTAATCATAGGAATTGAGAATATAATAATAAAATTAACCTACTTCTCAACTTAAATTATGAACAAACTTACAAAAAACCCATGTGATGTATGTTCAAGTGAAAATGTGAAAAATTTACCTCATGTTGAAATTTATACAGGTGGTCAAAAGTTACATGTTTGCAAAAACTGTGGTTTTGTTTTTGCTTTCCTTAGAAGAAATAAAAATGAAATTGCAAAAGATTGGTCAGATAAATTATTTAGCAAAAACTTTGATGCTCCTGAGAAAACCTTTTCCAAAAAAAAAAGGCATACATACTCGGCGTCAATCCCTGCTGTTATTGCCCGACTTACATATGTGGTAGAGTTTATTAGTTCAAATATTGAATTAAAAAATAAGACTCTTTGTGATGTCGGTGCAGGTCAAGGTCAATTTTTAAATCTATTAAAAGATAAAGTTAAAAAAGAAAATTTATTCGGAATAGAACCCTCGAAGGCAAATATTTCTTTAATTAAAGCATTAAGGTTTAATTGCTTACATGGATTAGTAGAAGATTATAATAAAAAAAAAAAATTTGATATTGTAACTGTAAATTGGACAATTGAAAATTCTGGCTCGGCTAAATCTTTTTTAAATAGCTGTAATAAAATTCTAAATAACAATGGATATATATGTATTGCTACTGGAAGTCGGATTTTAGTTCCATTTAAAAAACCTATGAACTATTATTTTAATAAAAGCGCAATGGATATTCACCCTTTTCATTTCAGCTTTAATAGCATCAAAAATTTATTGGCTACCACTGGTTTTAAGACAACTCATTATAATAGATTCATTGACACGGATTATCTTTGTATAATTGCACGCAAACAAAATAAATTTAAAGTTAATATCCAAAAAGATGATTATAAAGATGTAATCAGTTTTTTTAAAAGATGGCATAAAGAAACTCAATATTATCTATAATAACAATGAAAGATCTAAGAGTATTTATATTTCAGCAAAGAAACTGGGCACTAAATTTTGGACATACCTTAGCTGTTTATTTAAAAAAGAATTACAATGCCAGATTTGCATGTTTTACGCAAAAAAAGAATGTTGATTTGTTTATTAGAAATCAAAAAGAAATAAATTATGAACATATAATTAATTATGAAGATTTGTTAGCCAGACCAAGTGAAAATGAAACTTATAATCCAAAGGTAATCGAGGATTTTTGTGAGACCACTGGTGTAAATTCGATTTGGAAATTTCTACTTTCAGATAAACTTTTGACAATGAACTATTCAAAACAATTTCATTATTCGATGTTTGAAAAAAATGTCAGTAACGAATATATAAAATCTTTTTTTTGCCAGCTTTATCTTGAGCTGAAACAGATTTTTACTACTTTTAATCCAAATATTATTATTATGCCAAATATGGCAGGTTCATCTCATGTTGTAACTTATCATCTAGCTAAAAAGAAAAATATAAAGGTAATAACGGTGAACGATACGAAAGTTGCCGGTATATATTCCATTGTTCATGACCCTAACAATTCAGATGGATACTTTATTAATCATTTAAAAAATTCTAAAAACAAAAAAAAAAATCATAAAAATTTAAATTTAGCGAGAAAATATATAAAAGAATCTAGATCATCAATAAAAACCTTTGCATATATGGATCAAGTGCAACCACCAATTTCAATAACGAATTTGTTAAGAGATATTAAAAATATTTCTAGAGAGATAGTTGCTTATTTTATTTATAATAAAAGTTTTAAGATTCACAAGATCAAAGGAGTGGGAATTAATCATGATTATAGACCACCCAAAATATTAATTAGAGACTTTATCTCGCTAACAATTAACAGATTCAAATCAATGAGAATAAAATATGATAACATAGATGATCTTAAAAACTTTGCATATTACCCTTTACAATATCAGCCAGAGGTGACAACTGAACTTCAAGGCCCGTGGTGTGCTAATCAATTTGAAATAATAAGAATGACAGCTCTTTCTCTACCAGCAGACATGAAATTAGTAGTAAAGGAGCATCCAATAATGATTGGTTTACGTGACTACACAGAATATAAAAAAATAAAAAATTTATTAAATGTTTATCTTGTGAATCCTTTTACCAATCAAAATAAATTGTTAAACAAAGCTAAAGTAGTAATCAATTCAAATGGATCCATAATTGCAGAATCAGCTTTTTGTAAAGTGCCTGTTGTACAACTTGGTATGGTTGGTATTTTACATGAGCTCCCAAATGTAATTTTTAATTCTGATATTTCAAATTTAGATGAATCAATTAATCAAGCTATTAAAATTAATATAAATTCAAAGGAATACGATAAAAAATTAGAAAATTACGTCAAGTCAGCGTTCGATGCTGGATTTTCATGTGACTGGGATAAGATATGGGAAGAGAAAAGTTTTAATGAAAGTGAAATTTTAAATATTATTAATGAGGCAATCCAAAAAGAATTAAAAAGACAAAATGAACAAAAATAATATCGCAATGATACCAGCTAGAATTGGAAGTAAGAGGCTTAAAAAAAAAAACTTAGCCATGATAAATAAACGACCTTTAATTTATTATGCGATAGAAGCTGCAAAAAAATCAAAAATTTTTAATACAATTTATATTAATTCTGACGATGAATGTTTTTCAAGGATTGCAAAAGATTTAAATGTTTCATTTTATTTAAGGCCTAAGGAATTGGGATCTGATAACACCAAGTCTGATAAAGTGGTTGCTGATTTTCTACAAAAAACAGAATGCGAAAATCTTGCCTGGATAAATTCTATTGCTCCTTTACAAACTCATACAGATATTAAAAATGCTTTTAATCATTTCTTAAAGAATAATCTAGATACATTACATACCATCAAAGATGAACAAGTTCATTGTTTGAAAAGAAGAATACCTTTAAATTTTAAAAAGAATGAACTCTTTGATAAAACTCAAAATTTGATACCAATTTCAAAATTTGTTTATTCAACAATGATATGGAGAAAGAAGACTTTTATGAGAAACTTTAAAACCAAAGGTTACGCCTTTTTCTCTGGTAAAGTTGGTTATTTTAAAGTTGACGTTAGATCGAGTTATCTTGTCAAAACTAAAGAAGATCTTTTTTTCTGTGAAAATCTTTTAAAATCAACTAAAAACACTGTAGATTATTACAAGGTATAGTTCTATGAAATTAAAAATCTTGGTAATTGGACTTGGGCATTATGTTTGTGGTAATGAAGGAAACCTTGGGACAATAGCGCCCTCAATCTTCTTTAATTCCAGTCATTTAATTTCTGAAATTGTTTTTATAACTAAAACAAAAAAGTCTTCACAAACTGGAGGAAAAAAATTAGCTAGAATTAAGAAACTAGCGAATTCAAATATTAAATATCAAGTAGAGGATTTAGAAAATAAAGCCCTAGAGACCATAATTGATGATTTTAAACCAGATGCTTCAATAATTTCAATACCTGATTCATTACATGCGGAATTTAGTTGTGTTTTAACTAAAAGAAAAATTCATTGTTTAGTTGTTAAACCAATGGCTCTTAAAGTCGCTGATGCAAAAGATATGATTGCAAGTGCGGAAAAGAATAATGTTTTTGGTTGTGTTGAGTTTCATAAAAGATTTGATGAAGCAAACTTGATACTAAAAAATGAAATACGAAAGAATACTTTGGGAGATTTGCTTTATGCCGTTGTAAATTATTCTCAACCAAGATATATACCCGAAAAGCATTTTAAGAAGTGGGCACATACAACTGATGTTTTTTGTTATTTAGGGGTACATTATGTAGATTTGATATTTTTTTTGACCAATTTTAAACCTAAATTTGTAACAAGTTGGGGTCAAAAAAAAAGTTTGTTAAAGAATGGGATCGATACATATGACAGCATAAATACAATAGTTGAGTGGGAAAAAAAAAATAAGGAAACATTCATTTCAAGTCACAACACAAATTGGATTGAATCTAAAAATTCATCCGCAATTTCATATCAAAATATTAGTTTTATTGGTACTGATGGACGTGTGGAATCAGATCAAAAATATAGAGGAATAAAATTATTAAATGATAAAAATGGTATTAAGGAAATCAACCCCTACTTTTCAACGTTGAGTATGGATATAGAAAATAACAATAACTTTTTTGGGTATGGTGTAAAGAGCATCTGCGGTTTCCTTTTAGACATTACTAACATTTTAGAAAAGAAAGTTAGTCTCAATTATCTTATAAAAAATAGGCCTTCATTCCAAAATTCTATTCTCTCTGTAAAAGTGATAGAAGGTTCAACTACCAGTCTTAAACAAGGCAGTCGAAAGGTAAGGTTGGACTAGCAACTTATTGTTAGCTAGTATACTCTCTTGAAACGTATTTATAGCGTACACTAGTGATGCTTTGTAAAGATTGGTTGCGGGGGCAGGATTTGAACCTGCGACCTTCAGGTTATGAGCCTGACGAGCTACCAGGCTGCTCCACCCCGCGCTAATCGACTGTGTTTTTAAGGCCCGGCAACGACCTACTCTCCCGTGCCTTAAGACAAAGTACCATCGGCGCTGAGGGTTTTCACGACCGAGTTCGGAATGGAATCGGGTGTTCTCCCCTCGCCATAACCACCGGACCATAAAAGCACAGTTAAATATAATGTATAAAAAAAGTTTGAGATTTTTCAATAAAGTTCATTCGAGTTATTAGTACTAGTTAGCTTCATGCGTCACCGCACTTCCACACCTAGCCTATCAACGTGGTAATCTTCCACGACTCTCAAGGGATACCTAGTTTTGAGGGAGGCTTCCCGCTTAGATGCTTTCAGCGGTTATCCCGTCCGTACTTAGCTACCCGGCGATGCGACTGGCGTCACAACCGGTACACCAGAGGTACGTCCATCCCGGTCCTCTCGTACTAGGGACAGCTCCTCTCAAGTATCCTACACCCATGGCAGATAGGGACCGAACTGTCTCACGACGTTCTAAACCCAGCTCACGTACCACTTTAAATGGCGAACAGCCATACCCTTGGGACCTGCTCCAGCCCCAGGATGTGATGAGCCGACATCGAGGTGCCAAACACTGCCGTCGATATGGACTCTTGGGCAGTATCAGCCTGTTATCCCCGGCGTACCTTTTATCCGTTGAGCGATGGCCCTTCCACTCAGAACCACCGGATCACTATGACCGACTTTCGTCTCTGCTCGACTTGTCAGTCTCGCAGTCAGGCAGGCTTATGCCATTACACTCTACAACCGATTTCCAACCGGTTTGAGCCTACCATCGCGCGCCTCCGTTACTCTTTAGGAGGCGACCGCCCCAGTCAAACTACCCACCACGCAGGGTCCCAGTCCCGGTTTCACGGGACATGGTTAGATATCAATGAGTTGTAGGGTGGTATTTCAAGGACGACTCCACAATGGCTGACGCCACTGCTTCAAAGTCTCCCACCTATCCTACACAACAATTCACTA
>CABYVV010000013.1:35000-40706 GCA_902522465.1 uncultured Alphaproteobacteria bacterium
ACTTGAAAATGGCAAATCAGATTATTTTGATGCAAGTGGAAAAAGTATAAAAAAATATCTTATGAGAACCCCCGTTAAAGGTGCTAGGCTCTCTTCTAAATTTGGTGTAAGAAAGCACCCCATTTTGGGATTTAGTAAAATGCATAGAGGTGTTGATTTTGCTGCAAAGAGAGGTACACCCATCATGGCTGCTGGTGACGGTAGAATAACTTACGCAGGTAGAAATGGTTCATTTGGACGATTTATTGAAATTAAACACCTTAACAATTTTAAAACAAGGTATGCACATTTGTACAAATATGCAAAAGGAATAAAAAAAGGCCGACTAGTAAAGCAAGGAGAAATCATTGGTTATGTAGGAACTTCAGGTAGAAGTACTGGTCCACATCTTCACTACGAAGTCAAACATAAAAATAGAACTGTAAACCCTATGAAACTAAAATCTCAATCTACAATAAATATAGAAGATAATGATATGCCAAATTTCTATGCAAACGTGTCACTTACCCGGGAAAGATTCTTAGCTACAAAATTGCAGGAATCTGACACAGCGCGAGTATTTGAGTAACAAAATTAAATTTCAAAGGGTTTTAAGGCTTCAATACCATCACTTGTGAATGCCTCTTTGCTTCCATCTTTTTTCACGTTACTTTCGCTTTTTGTCTGTACATACTCGTCTTCAGAAACATTATGTTTTTCATTTTTAATGTTTTTTGCATCAATAGCTCTTTGAGTCCTACTAGGTCGCTCATCATTATAACTTTTAACTGAACCGTTAGTTTCAATGGTTTCAGAGTTGACAGAGTTCTCATGTATTTCATTTAAAACTCTTTGGTAGTGTTCAGCAAACTGAAAATATCCCTCTGCAACTATTCTATCTCCATTAGAAATTGCGTCTTGAGCTAAACCATTATATTTCTCTAACGCTTTGGCTAAGGCCACTTTTGTACGAGGAACATTGTTAGCTCTATTGTCAAAAGGTCTTATATGGTTAGATGATCTTTTTTGATTTAATCTCGGTTTTCTTCTTCGAGTTCTTTTTTTTTCTATCAATTTATAGTTTTTTTGATTTTGTTATTATTTATGATATATGGGAATTTATCACCATTATTATCAAAATTCAAATAATTATTTTAACTTATAAACTACAACTCTGGGAATATCTTGTAAATCTTTTTCTTCTAAAATTAATTCAAAGCCCTCTTTTTCAAATATTCGGTTAACATAATTCCTTTGACCAAAACCTATTTCAAGGCAAATGACTCCACCTAATTTTAAATGCTTTTTCACATTTGCTGCAATTTCATTATAAGCATTTAACCCATTTTTGCCTCCATCCAAAGAAACTAGCGGATCATATTTTTTCACCTCGTCATCTAAAAATTCAATGTCAGACGTTTTTAAATAAGGGGGATTAGAGACAATCATATCGTACTTATTTTTTAAATTCGAAAACCAATTACTTCTTAACAAATGTAAATTTAGAATATTAAATTTTTTTTTATTCTTTTTGGCAACTTTCAATGATGATTCTGATATATCTATTCCTGTTCCTTTTATCCTTAATTCACTCAATTCTTGTATGATTGAAATAATAATACAACCACTCCCAACACCAAGTTCTAAAATATTAATAGTAGATTTAGTTTTTCTTAATATTTTTTTTGCCACGTCTACTAGGGTCTCACTTTCAGGTCTGGGATCTAATACATTGGAATTTGTAAAAAATTCATAAGAATAAAATTCTTTTATTCCAAATATTTTAGATATTGGCTTTCCTCTAACTCTCTCACAAAAATTTTTATTAATTGACATTCTCTTTAAAAAAGAAACACTTCTTATGTTGTTTGTTAAAATATCAATTTTTGAAACATTTAAAGTTTTCTGGACGATTAAAGAGGCCTCAGATCTTGAGTTTAATACCCCCTTTTTTTTTAAAATTTTTTCTCCTTCCTCAACTATTTTTTTGACTGAATATTCCATATTTTTTACTCTGCTAATTTTTTCATATTAGAATCAGCAATAAGGCCTGTAATTATTTCATCCAAAAACTCTCCATTTAGGATTTGCTCTAATTTATAAAGAGTAAGTGAAATTCTATGATCTGTAACTCTTCCTTGAGGAAAATTATAAGTTCTAATTCTTTCTGATCTATCTCCAGAACCAACTTGTGTTTTTCTTTCAAGAGCTCTTTCTTCTTCTTTTTTTTGAGTTTCAATTTCAAAGATTCTTGATCTTAGGACTTTTAAAGCTTTTGCTTTATTTTTATGTTGTGACTTCTCATCTTGGCACTGAGCTACAACACCAGTCGGAATGTGAGTTATCCTAACAGCACTGTCAGTGGTATTAACTGATTGACCACCAGGTCCACTGGCTCTAAATATATCTACACGTAGATCTTTCTCTAAAACCTCAACATCAATATCATTGGCCTCTGGGAGGACCGCAACAGTTGCAGCTGATGTATGAACTCTTCCTCCTGACTCTGTTTGGGGAACTCTTTGTACTCTATGTGTGCCAGATTCAAATTTTAGATTCCCAAACACATCTTTACCAGATATGTTCAATACAACCTCTTTCACACCGTTATGGTCTGTCTGGCTTATATCCATAATTTCAGTTTTCCAATTTTTTAATTCTGAAAATTTTGAATACATCCTCAACAGATCATGAGCAAAAAGAGCTGCTTCTTCGCCTCCAGTTCCCGCTCTAATTTCTATAATTGCATTTCTTTCATCCTCCTCATCTTTTGGAATCAACAAAAACTTCAATTCTTCTTCAAGTAGTGAAATTTTTTTTTTTAATATAACTTTCTCTTCCTCTGCCTCTTTTCTCATTTCTTGATCATCACTTAGTAATAGTTCATCTGTATCATTCAGTTCTTCTCTAAGCTTCAAAAATTCTTTAGATTTTTCAACCAACGGTTTTAAGTCTGAGTATTCCTTAGATAGTTTTGCATACTCATCATAATTCTCATTTCCTAAACTACTTAATTTATTCTCAATTTTATAAAAAGTATCTAGTATATTTTTTAATTTTTTAGTTTCCATATAATCAAAATTTTTTTAAAAAGTTTTTTAAATTCAACTTTATTTCATGTTGATTTGATTTATTAATCTCTATTAACCTTCTCTCAAAATTCATTTTTTGATCTAAGTTGAAACTCATTTTGTTGAAAAAAGAATCTAACAACCCTTTTAATTCAATATCATATAAATCATTATTAGTACTCTCATAATTTGTCATGTTTTCAATCCAAGATGTATAAAGTTGTTCAAGATCATTCAAATCAAATAAAAAACAATTACTTATTTTACTTATATTTATGTCTATATTTCCTGGAACACCGCAATCTATAAAGAAAATAGTTTTTTGCTTTCTTTCTTTTAATATTTTTTTTACAAGATTCTTACATACAAACTTAGATTGACTTTTGTATCCAATCATTACCACGTCATAATTTTTTAAAAGATCTAAAAGTTTATCAAATGAAAAAAAACCTTTGCTAGTTTTAACCATAAATTTATCAATGGGTTCGGCCAAAACATTATAATCTTTTATTCCAAAATTTTTAAAGTTGTCTGCTATATTTATTGGAAGTTTCATGTCACTTATAACAATCAAATTTATTTCATTAATATTGCCAAATATCTTAGTTAAGACTTGAGTGGCTGCATGAGCAATTTGTTTTGGCTTGGATGAAAAAGTATGAGTATTATTAGACACGTTAAAGATCTTTATTTAAAAAATTTTCAATTTCATTTAAAGCAATTAATTTTTGATTTCCTGTTTTAAATTCTTTCCAAATAATTTGATTTTTTTTCCACTCATCTTCACCAAATATTAAACAACCATATGCTCCAATTTTATTAGCTTTTGATAATTTTTTTTTTAGATTTCCTGTGATGAGAAAACTAATTTGTATTTTTTTTTTTATTTTAATATCATTTAAAATTTTCAGAATTTCTATATCTAAATTTTCATTTGTAGAAAAAATACATACCATTCTGTCTTCTTTATTTTTCAAATTTAATAAATTTAAAACAAGTCTCTCCACACCTGCGGCCCAACCAACACCACCTAAATCATCTCCTCCAAAGCTTTTAATTAGTCCATCATAACGACCTCCAGCTAAAACTGTGTTTTGACTTTTAATCTCACTGGTTTTGTACTCGAACGCAGTATGGTTATAATAATCAAGCCCCCTCACTAAAAATCTATTCAATTTGTATTTTATTTTTAATTTATCAAGTCCTTTTATTAAGGATTCAAAAAAATTTTTTGATTCGGGATCTAAATAATTTTTTATATCTGGAGATTTGATAATGATTTCTTGATCTTCAGATTCTTTTGAATCTAAAACACGTAATGGATTTTTCTGAAGTCTTTTTTTACTTGCTTCAGAAAGTTTAGTTGAATTATTAATAAGAAATTCTTTAAGTGCCTTATTATAGGATGATCTACTTTGCTCATTCCCTAATGTATTTATTTCAAGAACTAATTTATCTCTTATTCCAATTTCACCTAAAAACTTTTCAGCTAATATTATTACCTCAAGATCATAAAGGTAATTTGTTTTTCCAACATACTCCACACCAACTTGATGAAATTGTCTTAGCCTTCCAGATTGTGGCCTTTCTCTTCTAAACATTGGACCAAAATAAAAGAATTTATTGTTTTCCTGATGAAGTGAATTGGCAACAATGGCTCTTGCTAGAGCTGCTGTCCCTTCTGGTCTGAGAACAAGACTTTCGTTTCCTTGATCTATAAAATTATACATCTCCTTAGAAACTATGTCAGAACTAATTCCTAGAGATTTTGTAAAAACTTCTGAATGTTCTAAAATTGGAGTGCAAATTTGATTGTAGTTGTAAAATTTACATAATTTACAAAATTTATCCAGAACATTATTATGAGACAAAATCTCAACACCATACAAATCTTTGGTTCCTCTGACTGTTCTTATCTTCTGCAAAATTTATACTTTTTTGTTTAGCAACTCTTTTTGCTTTTGTTCACATAAATCAACTAAATGGTCAATCATATTTCCGTCTCTTAAAACATGATGTTTTTCACCATTCAAATAAATTTGATGCCCACTTTTACCACCTGTCAGACCAATATTTGTTTCTCTAGCCTCTCCAGGACCGTTAACAACACATCCAATTACTGATAAAGTCATAGGAGTTGTAATATGTTCTAATCTTTTTTCAAGCTCTTCTACATTTTTAATAACATCAAAATTTTGTCTTGCACATGAAGGACATGATATAACATTGACTCCTCTATGTCTTAGGTTTAGGGATTTAAGTATATTAAATCCTACTTTTATTTCCTCAACTGGATCAGCTGATAAAGAAACTCTTATTGTATCTCCAATTCCAGCCCAAAGAAGTGAGCCTAAACCAATGGACGATTTTATGGTTCCTGCCATTAAACCACCAGCTTCAGTGATACCAAGATGCAAGGGATAATTACATGTGTCAGAAATTCCATAATATGCTGAGACCGCTAAGAATACGTCAGAGGCTTTGCAACTAATTTTAAAATTAAAAAAATCATTATCCTCTAATATTTGAATGTGTTTCATTGCTGATTCGACCATTGCCTCGGGACATGGTTCTCCATATTTTTCTAAAAGATCCTTTTCTAAGCTTCCAGCATTCACACCAATCCTTATGGAACAAGAGTTATCTTTAGCCGCCT
>CABYVV010000014.1 GCA_902522465.1 uncultured Alphaproteobacteria bacterium
CTAAATTCTTAGACATATATTTAAACTATATCAATTAATTTGCATTTCAATCTAAAATTTAGAATTATAAAAATGCAAAAAAGCATTTATTTTAATTTAAATTGATATATCGTTTTATTATGTTTAATTGGAATGATCTTAACTCCTTTTTAACACTTTCGAGGTGTTCAAAGCTTAAAATAGCATCAAAAAAACTAAAAGTTGAACCAACAACTATTGCAAGAAGAATTTCAAGGCTAGAAAGCAATTTGAAGACAGATTTGTTCAATAAATCCCCTAAGGGATATTTGTTAACTGAAAAAGGTAATGATTTAGTGAGGTATGCAGAAAAAATAGAAAATGAAATATTTGGGATTAACGATAATTTTTTGAAATCTAATCCAAATATTAGAGGAAAGGTAAGATTAAGTTTAGGAGAAGGGTTGGGTGTTGAAATAATAAGTAAATATTTAAGTATGTTTTACCAAAAATACCCAGAAATTGAAATTGAATTATTAGCAGATACAAAGTCTAGAAGTCTTTCAAATCGAGAAACTGATATTCTAATATCTCTATCCAGACCTCAAAAAGGAAGATTATTGTCTTGGAAACTATGTGATTATTTCGTTAAACTTTATGGTTCTGATAAGTATAGAAAAAATATCAAATTAATTAAGTGCACTAAAGATCTTATTTATCATGATTTTGTAAGCTATGTAGACGAATTAATTGAATTTCCCGAATTGAATTATCTTAAAGAAATAAATAAGAATCTAAATGTAGTTTTTTCTAGTAATAGCCTTAGATCGCAGCTTTTAGCAGTTAAAAATGGGGTTGGTCTAGGCTTACTCCATTCTTTCATCGCTCAAAATGAATGTAACCTTATTCCAATTTTGCCTGATGCAATAAATATTAAAAGAGAATACTGGATGGTAGTTCATGAAAATTTATCAAACTTACAAAGAATTAAAGCTGTAACAAATTTTTTGACATTTATTTTAAAAAATGAGAAAAAAAATTTTGAAAGTAATTTATAAATTCAACTTCAAACCGTCATATGCAGCTTCACAGTTTTTTGGTAACAAAGAATTAATATGATCATAATCAATTTCATAATTCATGTGTGTTAAGATAGTTCTTTTAGGTTTTAGCCTGTTTATCCAATTTAAAACTTTTTCAAGATGAGCATGAGATTTGTGTGGTTCAAATCTTAAACAATCAACTATCCATAGATCTAGATTTTTTAATTTCTTAAATACGTCTTCACTCAAATCAAAAACATCTGACGAATAAGCAAAATTATTTATCCTAAAGCCTGTAGACTCGATAAATCCATGGTCCTGCTGGAAACTCAGTATTTCTAAATTGTTAATTTTAAATAGTCCATTTATCTCGTGAGGAACTAAACATGGTTTGTAATAAAAACCTTTGGCCTGTGGTGCTAATTTTTCAAAAACATATGAAAATCTTTCTTTTATTTCATCTATATTCTTTTTAGTGGCATAAAGATGAAGGTCTTGATTCATTATAACATTTAAAAATCTAAAATCATCTATTCCATTAATGTGATCAGCATGACAATGTGTTATCAAAATTCCATCTAAACTTTTCACATTTGCATTAAGTAATTGTTGTCTCAAGTCTGGGGTTGCATCAATCAATAATTTAACACTCGGTGTTTTAATTAAGATGGATGATCTTAACCTTCTATTCTTTGGGTTATTAGGATTACATTTTCCCCAATTATTTCCAATCGCAGGAACGCCAGATGAACTTCCGCAACCCAAAATTGTAATCTCAAATGTCATGCTTTGCTTTTGAGAAAAGTTTAAAAAAATTATTAGAAGTAACCTCTGCAGCTTTTTCAGTTTCAATCCCTTTAATCTCTGCTATTTTCTTTAATGTAAATAAAGTATGAGCTGGTTCATTTCTCTTTCCTCTGAAAGGTACTGGTGATAAATATGGTGAATCTGTTTCTACTAAAATTCGATCTAGGGGAACATAATTCACAATTTTTCTCAACTCGTGACTTTTATTAAAAGTAATTATTCCGGAAAAAGAAATATAAAAACCATTTTCTAGAGCACATTTTGCAAGTTTTTTATCTGACGAAAAACAATGTATCAATCCTTTTGTTTTTTTTGTTTGTACAAATTTGTCTAAAAAAAAAATAGTATCATCATCTGCTTCCCTAGTGTGCACAATCAACGGTATCTTTTCTTTAGAAGCTACCTCTAAATGTGTTTCAAAATAGTCCATTTGGTTATTCTTATTTTCAAAATTTCTAAAATAATCTAGACCTGTTTCGCCTATTCCAATAACTTTTTTTTTAGATGAATTTAATTCTAATTTTTTTTTTAAAATTTTAAGCTCATCATCCCCAAAATTTCTTGGGACATTATTAGGATGCACACCTGTTGAACACCAAATATTATTAAAGGTTTTAGTGAGTTTATGAATCTTCTCGAATTTATCTAAATCTACCGAGATACTTAGCATATATTCAACATTATTTATTCTAGCATTTTTTAAAACACTTTGAATGTCGTCTTTAAAATCATTAAAATCTAAATGACAATGAGAATCTACAATTTTATTTTTCATATCTTGGAAATAATTGTTCTGGATTATTTATAATGTGATTCTTATCAATAGAAAATTCATTTGATAAATTACTAAAGTACCTTTGTGATGATTCAATATTGAGCATATCAAGTATTTCCTTTGCAGCTTTGGGGATAAAAGGTTGTAAGATAATCCCAATTATTCTGAAGCATTCAACTAAAATCGTTAAATCTTTTCCAGCTTTTTCAGGTTTTGTTTTAAAAGTGCTCCACGGTTCAGAATCATCCATAAATTTATTTAATTCATCAATGTATAAAAATATATCCTCTAAACATTTACTAACTTGAAATTCATTCATTTTTATATCTATACTTTTTTTTAGTTCATATCCCTTTGTTATATGTTTGTTTTCCTTAACTTCCTCTTTTAATGATATCGGAATCTCATTATTAAAATTTTTATTTAAGAATTTTATAACTCTTTGTATTAGATTACCTAGATTATTAGATAAATCTGAGTTAATTCTTGCCACTAGAGCGTTTAAGGAGAAATCTCCGTCATTTCCGAGTGGAACTTCCCTTAAAAGAAAGTATCTAAATTGATCGAGGCCATACTTATCGATCATTTCATTAGGATCAATTGTATTACCCATTGATTTTGATATCTTTTTACCTTCATTAGTCCACCAACCATGAGCGAATATTGTTTTAGGTAAAGGATGTTTAATTGCCATTAACATTGCCGGCCAATAAACTGCATGAAATTTTAAAATGTCTTTACCGATTATATGAATACAATTTTTCCAATATTCTGATTCTTTTTCTTTAATGTTAGGATATCCAATTGATGTCAAATAATTGGTTAACGCATCAATCCAGACATACATAATATGGTTCGAGGAATTTGGTATTTTTATTCCCCATTTAAAACTTGTTCTAGATACTGATAGATCCTTAAGACCCGATTCTACAAAACTTTTTACTTCATTCATTCTTGATTTTGGTTTGATAAATTCTGGATTCTTATTATAAAATTCCAATAAGTTATCTTGCCATTCAGAAAGTTTAAAAAAAAAGCTTTCTTCCTTGATCCATTCGACAGCGCTTCCATCTTCGGTTTTATATGTTTCTCCATCTTTTTTTAATTCTTTTTCCTGATAAAATGATTCATCTTTAACAGAATACCACCCTTCGTAAGTACTCATATATATTTGATTGTTAGAGCATAACTTTTCCCAAAAAAATGTTGCTGATTTTTTATGTCTTTCTTCTGTCGTACGAATAAAGTCTGTATTACTTACATCTAACTTTAAAGTTAACTTTTTAAAATTTTCTGAAACTTCGTTCACAAAGTTAATTGGTGATTTTTCACTTTTTTTTGCTGCTTTTTCGACTTTTAGACCGTGCTCATCAGTCCCAGTTGTAAATAAAACGTTAGCTCCATTGAGACTAAAATATTTTGCAAAAGTATCGCATATTAAAGTTGTGTATGCATGTCCAATGTGAGGCAAATCATTAACATAAAATATTGGTGTTGTTATATAGAAATTATTCATTTACATTCGTAGATATATATTCTGTTAGTAAAAAATGTAATTCTTTTTTTTTATCAATATTTAAATTTTGTTCAAAAAATGAATCAATATTTTTGAAAAACTTGAGAATTTTCCTAATAATTAATTTATTTTTGTAATAGGTTAAATACTTTTTTTTTTGAAATGTAAAAATACAGTTCATCATTATTTTTAAGTATTTGTCATAGTCTGTTGACATAAAACTATAAAATTCTTCGAATTCGGAAAATACCAACTCCTCTTTGCTAGTTATTTCCTTTAATTGATTTATTAACTTAACTCCATTTCCATTTACAAAAAATAAAAGTTTTTCAATACTTCCACCGTAAAACTCATAGTTTTTTTCCAAATCAAAATTTGTTATATCAATGTTGTTTATATCGCAATATTCTTTTACCTCTTGCTTTTTAAGACAATTAAATTTTATTGTTGTGCATCTTGAAACAATGGTTTTAGGAATTTTTTGTATATCATGACTTATAATTAAAATAACAGTATTTTTGGGAGGTTCTTCTAGTGTTTTAAGTAGCGCGTTGAATGAATTAAAATTGAGATTATCAACATTATCTATAATCATAAAACTTTTTTGATTTGAGGAAGAATTTGTCAAGGATATTTGATTTATTGAAGATCTTATATCATCAATCATTGCAGGTCTATTTTCATCCGTATTTATTGTAAAAACAAATTGTTCTTTATTTTTTTTATTTTTATAAATTTCATCTATGAAAATCATTGCCGTAGTAAACTTCCCAATACCTTTTATACCATTAAATAAAAGAGCATGAGGAAATCGATGATTGTAATTGTCTAACAACAAGTTTAGTTGACTTCTATGTCCAATAAGTTTATTTGTTTCATTCATAATTAAATTGAATAGGGTATTTTTTTTTTAAAAAAACCTTTAGAGTTAATAAAATCAATTATCTGAATATGAATATCGTGTTTCGAAAAGCTACCATTAATTTTGTAAATTTTTTTACTCTTCTTTTCGAGATCTAAAAAATTTTTTCTAATTTTTCTATGGAATGAAATTTGTTTATTTTCAAATCTAGTTTCTATTTTTTTATTTTTTAAACTTCTTTTAATTCCGAGTTCGGGGGATATATCAATAAGTATTGTAAGATCTGGCATTATATTATTAGCGAAATATTTATGAATAAATTTAATTTTCTTGTTAAAATTCTCCGCATCGGATTGATAAGCTAATGTCGAGTGTATAAACCTATCACAAATTACAGTTTTATTTTTTAGATTTGGTATTATTTTTTTTTTTAAGTGATCACATCTTGAAGCGTATATAAGAAGAAGCTCAGAATCTAAAGTTACATTAAATTTATTATTATTGGTAACCAGATTTCGAATTTTTTCGGAAAAATCAGTTCCTCCTGGTTCTCTTGTGAGAAAATTATCTTCGTTAATCTTCAATAATGACTTAGATAGTAATTTGCATTGTGTTGTTTTACCTGATCCTTCGCCACCCTCAAAAGTAATGAATTTTTTCATTTTACCTTAAAAATACTATCACCTAATAATAAATATTTAAAATTATAAAAAACCTTTGAAAGAAAAGTCATCTTCTCTACTTCGCTCATTGAATAAAGTTCAAATTTTTTTAAAATATCATCATTATTTTTTTTTATTATCAATTCGGCTACCTTTTGATCTTTTTTAATAGGAGCGATTAATGGACTGTATGATTTTATCGAATATGTAAGGTTCCTCTTTAATCTATTGGGGATTGTCAAACTGATTTGATCCTTAGAATAAATACCAATACTATCTTTTTTACCTCCCCAGACTTGAAGATCTAATATTTTTTCATTTTTAGAGAATATATTTATTGGTTTAAATTGATTAAAACCAATTTTGACTAATCTTTCTGATTCTTTACTTCTGTCTTTATTTTTTTCAAGACCATTCAAAATTAATATTAATCTTCTATTATTTTTTTTTACTGAGGCAACTAATCCGTAACCTCCTAGAGATGTATGACCTGTTTTTAGGCCATCTGCATTCAAATCTCCAAATAACATTGGATTTCTATTAAGTTGTTTTATGTTGCCATAGGTAAATTCTTTTTCAGAATAGTAATGGTAAAGTTCGGGAAAATCCTCAATTGTTCTTATAGTTAAAGTAAGTAAATCATTAATAGTTGTTAAATGCTCAGGATCTGGCCAACCTGTAGAATTAGTAAAATTTGAATTTTTAAGACCAATTTCCTTTCCCAAAAAATTTAGTTCTTCAGCGAATAATTTTTCACTTCCAGAAATACCTTCAGCTATTGCTATGCATGCATCGTTACCTGATTGAACTATTATACCTCTTATAAGATCCTCAACACTTACCTTAGTATTTACATTTAAAAACATTTTTGATCCACCTTTTTTCCATGCTTTTTTACTAACTGTAAATTGATCTGATAATTTTAATTCTCCATCGTTAATTTTTTTAAATACATAATAAATCGTCATAATTTTACTCATTGAACTTGGAGACATTAATTCATCTGCATTTTTTTCAAAAATAATACTTTGACTTTCGTAATCATATAGAATCCCTTGTTTTGCAATAGTTTCTAGAGCTCCAGATTGTCTGAAACAAATAACTAATATCAAAACTAATAGAAATCTTAACATTTTAATTCAATATTAAATGACTGGCTGTGTAACCAAGATCAAAAAGTTTTTCCTTGATTTTTTGAGCTAATTGAAAATCACTAATTGGTCCAATTCGAACTCTATATAAATATTTATTATTAATAAAAGTTCTTTCAATGTATGCTTTATACTCAGAAAGTTTTACAGTTAGATTTTTAGCATTCCTATGATCAGTAAAGGCACCTACTTGTATTGCTATAGGTTTGTCTTTAAAAATTGGATTTTCCTCTGACTCTTTTTTCTTTGTTAATCTTGTTGCTTCACTATCTAAATTATTTACGTCAGATTCATTTGGTAATTTCCCTAAATCACTTTTTTTAATTGTCTTAATTTCTGCAGATTCAACTTGCATTGGTATTTTTGTATTAATATCAACTGCATGTTTTCTTGATTCTTCTTCTAAAATTTCTACCTGAACTCTTGCAGTCCCAATATTTACAAATCCAAGTTCTTCAGCAGCTTTTTTTGAGAGATCAATGATTCTGTTACCCGCAAATGGCCCTCGATCATTTACCCTGACTTTTTCTAAAACCAGGCCATTGTCAAGGTTTGTCACCTTAACTATTGATGGCATGGGAAGTGTTCTATGAGCAGCAGAAATTTTATTTTGATTAAAAATTTCTCCATTAGCAGTTTTTTTTCCATGAAAACCTGGACCATACCACGATGCAATTCCAATCTCTTTGTAATTGTAGTCAACTGCAGGGTAATACCATTTACCATAAATTTTATACGGATTTCCAATTTTATAAACCGGTTCATCACCCCAACTTCCAATTCTTTTTGCTGAATTTACAAGGAATATGGTTTCTGAACAGCCATTGAGCACAACTGTGATAAAAAATAAAATTAATGTTTTAAAAAGAAAATTGGGTTTACTTAATCTCATCAGAAAATAAAAAAACAGTTAATGCAAAATAATTTGATCTGTTCCAGTCTAATATAACATCAAAGTTTTTTGAAACAAGATAACATTGATTATTATTTGAATTAGGAATTACCAATCTCAGTAGATTATCTCCGTAAATTTTTTTTAAATTAACTCCATTTTTAATCCAAAAATTAGAATTGTGAAATTTTTTTTCCTTGGCAAGAAGTTTAAAATTTTCAGATGGGACTATATTTATTTTTTCACCCCATGGTATGTTGCTATCCCAACCAACTTGTTTTAAATAATTTGCACCTGAAGCAAGAGCATCCGCTTTACTAAATAAATTCTTTTTCTCATCACCATCAAAATCAACAGCATAATTTAAAAAGGTACTTGGCATAAACTGCGTTTGTCCAAATGCTCCGGCCCAAGAACCTTTAAACTTTTTCCTTTCAAAATGTCCTTTTTCAAGAATCAACAATGCATTTTTTAATTCATTAGTAAAAAATTTAGATCTTCTACCTTCATAAGCTAAAGTTGCAAGAGATCTTAGAATATCCATTTTTCCTAAATGAGAACCAAAGTGTGTTTCAATACCCCATAGAGCAGTTAACACTTTTGAATTAACACTATAAGTTTTTTCAATTCTTATTAAAAGTTCCTTATTATCTATAAATTTATTATTAATTTGTTGAATGTTTTTTTTTGTAACTACATTTTTTAAATATTTGTCAAAAGTTAGTTTAAATTCAGGCTGTTTCCTATCTAACTCAATAACTCTTGAATTAAATTCTAATGAATCCAAGTATGAAAGAGTATTGCTTTTGATATTACTGTTTTTAAAAATAATTTTTGTTTTTTTTTTCCACTCGTTCCAAGAAAGTTTTTGCTGTGACTTTGCCTCAAGGTTTGGAGAATCATTACTCCTAGACATTGCGTTACTACCTGTGAAAAGTATTAAAAAAAAACAAAAACTAATGATTTTTGACATCATCTAGCCCTGAATCTTAGATTTTCTCTTTTAAGTTCTGAAATTTTTTTACAACCCAATAGTTTCATATCTCTTTCTAATTCATTTTTAAGATTTAACAATGACCTTTCCACTCCTTCTTTTCCACCTGCTGCAAGTGCATATAAATAGAGTCTTCCACCAGAACAAGCATTGGCACCCAGTGATAATGCTTTCAAAATATGAGTTCCTCTTCTTATACCTCCATCACAAATAACTTCAATATCTCCACCTACTGCATCCAAAATTTCTTTTAATTGATCAAACGGTGATCTTGAGCCATCAAGTTGCCGACCACCATGATTAGAAATCATTATTGCTGAAGCTCCAATCTTTACAGCATTCTTAGCATCTTTCACAGACATTATTCCTTTTAAGCAAAAAGGTCCATTCCAATATTTTCTTATTTCTTCGGCATTTGACCATGACATACTTTGATCTAACATTGTACTGAAATAATCACTTACAGAAACAGCAAATTTCGTACCCTGCCCAACATAATTACTTAAAAAAGGAAGATCAAATTTTTTTCTAAACAAGTAATTTAACGTCCATGAGGGTGAGGTTGCATAACTAAGAATGCTTTGTAAATTAAATCTTGGAGGAGATGTAAAACCAGTTTTTAGATCTCTTTCACGGTTACCTCCAGTTATTGTATCAACTGTTAAAGCCAAAGCATCAAATTGTCTGGACTTACACTCGTCGATCATATTTTTTGTTAACTCTTTATCTTTATGATAATACAGTTGAAATATTTTTGGACCTTTAAGCAAAGAAATCTCTTGAGCTGAGACAGTAGATAATGAAGAAATTCCAAAAAAAGTATTAAATCTTTCAGCAGCCTCTCCCACCGCCATTTCCCCTTTGTGATGAAAAAGCCTTTGCAAAGCAGTTGGTGACAAAAAAAATGGTAAATCTATTTTTTTTCCAAAAACTTTTATAGAAAGATCTATACTTTCCACTCCTCTCAATACATTGGGAACTAAATCACAATTCTCAAAAGATTCGGTATTTCTTTTTAAAGTAACTTCATCATCTGCACCTCCATCAATATAATGAAATATAGGGAATGGAAGTTTCTTTTTTGCTAGTATGCGAAAATCATTTATATTATTACATTTTAAAAGTTCGTTCATTATGTAAATCTAATTAATTATGAAAAGTATTCAAATAAAAAGAAAACTTAAAAAGAAAAAAAAAATTTTATCAATAATTAAAAAAGTTTCAAAAATGGATGAAACGATTATTAAAATTTCTGGCAATCGAGAAGATAATTACTCTAAAGCAATCCATTCAGCTTTTGAAAGTTCTTTAGCATGTAAAACAAAATTAAATGAATACGTTCTAGATATGGATGGGTTATCTGGCAGAAAATTCAGAATACTTCTTAATTCATTGATTGAAAAAGTTGCAAACTCAAGATATTTAGAAATAGGGTCTTGGTTGGGATCAACTGCATGCTCTGTGTCATTTAAAAATAATGTAGAAATCCATTGCATTGAAAATTGGTCACAAAATTTTTCAAAAGAATTTTCTCCAAAAAAAGAATTTAGAAAGAATTTATCAAAATGCTTATCAGAGAACGTAAAGCTAAATTTGATAGAAAAGGATTTTCGAACAGTAGATTATCTAAAGTTAAAAGACATTAATATTTATCTTTATGATGGATCCCATCACTATGAAGATCATTTTGATTCAATAAAGTTTGCATTGCCAGCATTGAGTAAAAAATTTATTTTTATCGTTGATGATTGGAATTGGAATCAAGTTAGACAAGGCACTCTTGATTCAATCGAAAACGAAAATCTTAAGATTATCTATAAACTCGATGTAAGAACAACCAGGGACGACTCAAGTGCATTGTTGACCGAACAATTTAGTGATTGGCACCAAGGTTTTGCAATAATGGTGATAGAGAAATAAACTATTTCTTTTTTAAAATACCAGAAACCACTGATGAAAGTAACTTTGAATCTTTTTTGCTCACGTATTTTAAGGATGCAAGTTTGTCCACAAAAGTATTTGATGATGATTGTAGTAACTTTTTTATTGTCTCTTCTTTTTTCTTCATAATATACCTATGAAATTTTTATGCCAAATTAATCTCTAAAATTAATATATTGAAGTGGTTGTTTAATTTCCAGTTCCTTTGTAAGTTGAATTGCTTTTTGAAGCAGGTCTTTTTTACCGCTTGTAAGTCTCAACTCCTCTCCTCTTATTGAAACTTGAACCTTAATCTTTGAATTCTTGATACATTTATTAATTTTTTGAGAAATATCACGATCAATACCTTGAATTATTTTTGATGATTGTCTGAGCATACCACCTCTTGCATCTTCAACTTTTGAAAAATCAAATGATCCTGAAGATAAATTACGTTTGACTAAATGCGTTCTAAATATTTGCTGAACTTGATCAATTTTGTATTGATCTTCAGCAATTAATTCAACTTCATTTTCGGTTCTAGTTATTTTAGACTCACTATTTTTAAAATCATATCTATTTTGTATTTCTCTCATTGCACCATTAATAGCATTATCAACCTCAGCTAAGTCTATTTTTGAAACTATATCAAAAGATGGCATTTTATTTTCTGTTGAATATTTAGTTGTAATTAATAACCTCTATTATAAGATTAAATCATTCACAATGTAAATAATAAACATAATGCTCGAAGTAAAATCACCATGGAACAATAAAATGATCGGTACTGTCAATACATGCGATCAAAAAGATATTGAAAAAATTTTAAACAGTGCAGCCAATGTTTCTAAGTCGAAGGGTTCAGATTTTTCACCATTAAAAAGAATAGAAATTCTAAAGAAATTTTGTAAAAAAATTAACGAAAACATTGAAGATTTAGCTAAATTAGCAACTTCTGAGGGAGGTAAGCCAATTACAGATTCTATTATTGAAATTAAAAGAGGAGCCGAAGGTGTAGATTCATGTATAGAAGTATTGAAGTCGGAAGCAGGGTCTGTTATTCCAATGAATTTGAATGAAACATCTTTAAACAGAATAGCATTTACACAAAAAGAACCAATAGGTGTTGTTTTGGCAATTAGTGCATTTAACCATCCATTCAATCTAATCATCCATCAAATCATTCCAGCAATTGCAACCGGTTGCTCAGTTATTGTAAAACCAGCAGAAGACACCCCTCTTTCTTGTAAAAAGATAGTTGATATGTTGTATGAGTCAGGCTTACCAGAAGATCGTTGCCATTTTGTTATGCCTGAAAATCTTGAATTGGCAACCAAATTAGTAGCAGATCCAAGAGTTGATTTTTTTTCTTTTATTGGATCCAGTAAAGTTGGCTGGTATTTGCGTTCAAAGTTGGCACCTGGAACTAGATGTTCTTTAGAGCATGGAGGTATGGCTCCAACTTTCATTTCTGAAAATAGTGATATCAAAGCATGTGCCAAAAGTTTAGCAAGAGGTGGTTTCTATCATGCGGGACAAGTTTGTGTTTCAGTTCAAAGAGTATATTTAAATAAGAAACTCACTGATAAATTTATTCCAATTTTAATAGATGAAGTTAAAAAAGTTAATTTAGGAGATCCTATGCAGAAAGAAACAGTTGTTGGCCCTCTTATAAGAAATTCAGAGGTTTTAAGAGTAGACAGTTGGGTGAAGGAAAGCTCAAATAATGGATCTGAAATCATTTTAGGTGATGGAATATTGTCTGATTGCACATTCGACAAAACTATTATCTTAAATCCTAAAAAAGAAGATAAAGTTTCGCAAAATGAAATATTTGGTCCTGTTATAACAATTAATGAGTTTGATGATTTTGATAAAGCAATTGACGACGCAAATTCGGTTAATGTTTCTTTTCAATCTTCTATCTTTACTGACAAAATTCCAGAAATATTAAGGTTTTATGAAAGAATTAATGCTTCAGCTGTTTTTCACAACGATCATACAGCATTTAGAGTTGATTGGATGCCATTTGCTGGTTTGAAACATTCAGGGCATGGTGTAGGTGGCATAAAATATTCTATGCATGACATGCAGATTGAAAAAATGTTAGTTTTAAGAAAATAGATATTAAGGAGAAACTAAAACCAATGAAAGCATCAGATTTATTTATTAAATGTTTAGAAGAAGAAGGAGTAACTAGAATTTTTGGTGTTCCAGGTGAAGAGAATGCAGATTTTATGATTTCTCTTAAACAAAGCAAAAAAATTGAATTTGTTTTATGTAGACATGAACAAGCTGCAGCGTTCATGGCTGATGCTTATGGAAGACTTACCGGGAAAGCAGGTGTTTGTTTATCTACCTTAGGTCCAGGTGTAACAAATCTAATGACAGGTTTAGCCGATGCAAACATGGATAGATCTCCAGTTGTAGCTATAATTGGTCAAGGCTCTACCAATAGATTACATAAAGAAAGCCATCAAATTATGGATTCAATTAGTATGGTCCATCCTATATCAAAATGGGCACAAACCATTTTATCTGCTGAAAATATAACAGAAGTTGTTCGAAAAGCTTTTAAAGTCTCTGAAACTGAAAAACCAGGTGTTACAGTTGTCGAATTTCCTGAAGACATTGCAAAAGAGGAAATAGATGATAAACCAATTCAACCATCCCTTATTCGTCGACCAGCAGCAGATAATAGGGCGATTGAGGCTGCACTAGAACTCATAATGAATTCAAAAAATCCGATAATATTAGCTGGAAATGGAACAATAAGAAAAAGAGCTTCAAATAGACTTAGAATACTTGTAGAAAATTTGGGAATTGGAGTAATAAATACTTTTATGGGTAAAGGATCTGTTTCTTCGGAGGACAAACATTCACTATTTACAATTGGTTTAGGAAGTGGTGACTATAATAATTTAGCCATAGATGAATCTGATTTAGTTATAGCTATCGGTTATGATTTAGTTGAATATTCTCCATCTGCATGGAATAGACTTGAAGGTGGAAACAAAAAAATAATTCACATTGATTACACACCTGCTGAAGTTGATCGTGACTATCTTCCAAATGTTGAGATTGTGGCTGATTTAGCTGGTGCATTATACCAATTAAACAAAGCACTAATAGAAAAGAAAGGAAGAAATGAGCTGCCACTATTTAATATAAAAACAAGAGGTAAATTAAGACAGGAGATGGCAGAGCATTTAGATAAGAATAATAACGACGAGTCATTTCCAATGAAGCCTCAAAGAGTACTAGCTGACGTAAAGAAGGTATTGGGTAAGGATGATATAATTTTGTCTGATGTGGGTGCACATAAAATGTGGGTGGCTCGCGAATACAATTGTACAAATCCTAATACCTGCTTGATTTCAAATGGATTTTGCACTATGGGTTTTGCATTGCCAGGCTCTATAGGAGCAAAAATGGCTTTTCCTGACAAAAAAGTATTATCAATTAATGGTGATGCAGGTTTCCTTATGAATGTTCAAGATCTTGAGACTGCTGTTAGAAACGGAATAAACGTTGTTGCAGTAGTCTGGCTAGACGGCGAATATGGACTTATCAAATGGAAACAACAAGTCCAATTTGAGGGTAATCACTCAGACCTAAAATTTGCAAATCCTAATTTTTATGATTTAGCTAAATCATTTAATATGTGGGGAAAACAAATTGAAAGTGCTGAACAACTTATTCCTGCACTTAAAGAAGCTTTCAAGCAAAAAGGACCAGCAATAATTGGGGTTCCAGTTGATTATTCAGAAAATATGAAATTGACACAACATCTTGGAAAAGTTTCAGCAATTATCTAATGAAAATTTTTTTTTTTTTAACAATTTTTTGTTTAATTTCAAACATATCTGACGCAAGAAAAGTTTGCAAACCACCAATAATCAAATCGGAAAAGGAAATATTTGAAAAACTAAAAATTTGTAACGAGGGTGATAAACTTCTTCTTTTTTTTGACATCAAATTAAATAGTGAAGACTTAATAGTAAACTTGTGTAATCTCGAACATACAATAATAACAAGGGATGAAAAAACCATAGTTCATAAGAGAAGAAGTGGATTAACAATAATTTGTATCTACCAGCCAAATAACGAATTATTCAATTAATTTTATAATATGGTAATTCTTCAGTATTTGTAACTCCCATAGCTGCAATTCTTTCAATTACTTGAAGTGCTTTTTGAAATTTTCTTTCATTTACATCTAACGGGTTATTTGCAAAATTTTCACCACACAAGGCAACACCGTAATTTGTTTGAACAGGTCTAATAACCCTTCCTTTGCTAAGTCCATCACTAAGATTTGTAAAAATAAACTCCTCTTGCTCTGGTATTGTGATTTCCCTTTCAAATAAAAATTGTCTTACTTTCTTTTCAGCATCAAGAGTCAAGTTCCAAAATTCATGTTCTGAACTGGTCATTTCACCAGAAACAAAATCAAAAGCTAGACAAAATGAAAGAAATAGTTTTTCGTAGACATTAGCATCTCTCCAAGCTGACGATTCCATATTTTTCCATATACTTTTATTCATATCTTCAAAAATTTTAGGTACTTTCTCAAAAAATATTTTGTGTAAACTGTTGTCATTTTTTGGTTTTTCGATTTTGTTATCTTTATAAAGATCTGTAGAAGCATATGAATTACAAATAGGACATGATTCATCTGAAAGAAGTTTCTTTTTGTACACAAGTGAACATCGTCTTCCGTTTTCAGAAAGCCCTTCGCAAAGTAAATAGGTGAAATCCCTATTTTCAACAAATTGTTGTTTACTAACCCAATTAAATCTATTTTTAAATTCAAGGTATGACTTTCTGTGATTCATAAGTTTCCATTTTAATTTTTCAACTGGACCAAAAGTCGAAAAATTTGAACTAACATCAATTACAATACATTTTTTTTTTCCTTTTGCTGATCTTAGCCCTCTTCCTACCGACTGACCCCAAAAAACTTTGGATAACGTGGGCCTTAGATGAACAATAACATTACAATTTGGATTGTCCCAACCCTCTGACAAAACTCCTACAGATATCAAACATTCTAAATCTCCCCTTTCATGATTTTCTAAAATTTCTAATCTTTCTTTAATTGGAGTTTTTGCAGTAATTAACTCTACACTTAAATTTCTTTTTTCTATTAGTTTTTTTGTTTCTTCAGCAACTAAAATATCAGGACAAAACCAGGCTGAGATAGGACGATCATTCATCTTTTTTTTCTGGTCTAAGTAAATATTAATAGCATATTCAATCATAGAAGATTTTATAATAGCGTTAGATAATTGCTCTATAGGAAAATCACCCGTAGAAATATCCATATTATCAAGCTCCAGATCATGAATAAAAAAAGATCTATATTCTGCTGGAACTAAAACTCCTTCTTTTATTAATTCTTCAATATCAGCACAGTCAATAATTGCATCGAAGGCCAAACCAAGTTGATCTTTTTGATCACCTGTTCTTCTTTCCGGAGAGGCAGTTAATCCCAAAAGTTTAGATGTTTTTTTTGATTCCTTGTCAAATTGATCCAGTAGTTCTTTGTAAGCCTGCCCGTTAGGTGATACTCTATGAGCTTCATCTATTATCAATAAATCACATTCTTTTATTGCCTTAAGAAGAAAATCTCTCGATCTCAAATTCGTAGAAATCAAAACATCATAAGAATCAAATGGAACTCCTTCTTCAGAAAGACCAAGTTTTTTGACTTTATGTCCATCAGACAACCCTTTTTCTAATTGTTCCAATAAAACTAATCTATGACAGAGAACAACTATTTTTTGTTTTTTATAAAATTTATTAATTATCTCACTAGCTAGAACCGTCTTTCCTGCTCCAGTTGGAGCCTTGAGAATGAATTTTTTATAGTTTTTAACTATATCAGGAAATTCATCTATTACTTTTTTTTGCCAGCGCCTTAATTCCATAAACAGTATATTATATTATATTTTTTGTTGATTATCTATTATCATTATGTTTTTAGTATAAACATTTTTATGATGATAAAGATTTTAAAGTCAAAACTTCACAGAGCTCTAATAACTGAAACCCATATAAATTATGAAGGTTCTTGTGCTATTGACAGTGATTTATTAGTTGCCGCTGATATTTGTGAATATGAAATGATTCATATTTACAATCTTAATAATGGCGAAAGATTTACTACATATGCAATAAAAGCCGAGAAAAATTCAGGTGTAATCACACTGAATGGAGCTGCAGCTTTTAAAGGAAATAAAAATGATCTTGTTATAATTTGTTCATATATTGATTTACCAAAAAAAGAACTTAAAAAGCATTCACCAAAACTAATTTATTTTAAAAAGAATTCTAATCAAATAGATCAAATTAAATCCTCAATACCAACTCAAAAAAATAATGTGGTTTCAATTTAAAATGTCAAAAAGTATGTGGATTATATCAGTTTTGATTTTAATAATGATGGTGAGTTCCTTTTGGTTTGCTAGAGACAAAGAACGACCTTGGGTTAAATGTAAAGAATCCTTATTTGCACAAGTTGTTTTTAAACAATGTACTCCAAGCTCATTTGCAACCCCGAGCGGTTTAGAGGATGATAATCAAAACAAACCGATTGAAAACGAATTACCGTATGAACCACCTCAAAATTAAGTTGAAATTTATAATTAATTATATAACTTAAAACTTCATGCCGCTTTAGCTCAGTTGGTAGAGCAACTGATTTGTAATCAGTGGGTCGGGAGTTCAAATCTCTCAAGCGGCACCACTCTAATTCCACTTTCACATTGACTTTTAGCCGAATTATTAAAAAATTGAGAATCCCTTATTAATTTTTTCCTCTCTCCCTACTCTCAAAAGTTAAAGGAGTTGATTTTAGAAATCTAATGGATTGTTTTTTTTGTTTACTAGTTTAAACTTTACTACGAGTTATAGATGAAGAATTTAAAGGGTACTGATTTCCAGAAAATGGTCTGGAATGAGATAAAAAAGATTCCTAAAGGAGAAACAATTACTTATAAAGAACTCGCGATAAAGATAGGTAAGCCTAAAGCCCATCGTGCTGTTGCTAATGCATGTGCTAAGAATCCATTATTAGAAATTATTCCTTGTCATAGAGTCATAAGAAGCGACGGTAAAATGGGTGGCTATATGGGAGAAAAAGGAATAGAAAGAAAGAAAAGACTGCTTAAAAGTGAAGGAGTAAAATTTTAGGAATTCATTTATGATTCAAAAAACACTTATTATCATTGGAGTTTTATTTATTCTTGTAGGATTATTATATCCATTTTTAAGAGATATTGGATTGGGAAGATTACCAGGTGATATTGTTATTAAAAAAGAAAATTCTTCTTTTTATTTTCCAATAGTTACCTGTATTGTTTTGAGTGTAGTTGTAAGTTTAATATTAATGTTTTTTAAAAAATAGCAAAGTAACCTTACTTGATTACATTAAAAATTGCATTCTCTGCAAAGTTAGTTGATTTACAAGTTCGTGTTGGAATGCTTCCTTTAATAGGGTTGATAACATCTATTGTTTGATAACCTCCTGATACAAAACTATAGGTTTGATTTAGTTTAGGGTCATAATACCCAAGTGCATGTTGTGTTGAGTACGTATAATTTGTGTTAACACTTATTTTTGTAGATTCATTATCAATTTTTTGTATATTGACATTCATTTTTGCTACGAGAACTGCCAATAAGCCACTTTTAGCATAATCAATGTAAGAGCCTTTAAATTCTTCACCAGTAAAAAAAAGAGTATATTCAAAATCACCACAATCTATAAATTTTTCAGCATCTTTTGAACCAAATGATAATGTTAATAATCCAGACTCTTTCTCAAGGTTTTCGATTTTAAAAAAAGATTCATTTACAAAATCAATTACAGAGTCCCAAGTTTCGTCAAAATTTTTATTAGTAATTATTGAATTTTTAAAATTGGTATCGTCAATATTTGGTGGAGCATATTTACCAACATTTTCTGTAAGTTTATCTTTTTTTACTGCACATGACGAAAGAAGTATTGTCATTACTAGCGATAAAAAGAATTTTCTCATATACTATAACATGTGAATATAATTTATAAAACTCAAGAAATAATAAGATATTTATTTAATAAGGAATTAAGAAAAAGTAACACCCTTTGTTTGAAAGTCCGCCAAATATTTTCCCTCTCACATTGACTTTTAGCCAATATTTATTTCAATCCACACTTTTGTAAATTTTTGTTGATGTACCTTTTACCTTTTTCCTTAATTTTCATTTTATGGGCATCAACCATGGACTGGGTTTGATTTTTTGAAAAATGGTTGTTGTCATATTTACTTAAATAATTTTTTTTAAGTTTATTTAATTTCTCATATTTTACCATTTCACCATCCTCTTTGCTTTTTTCACCAGCTAACGTGAGAAGAGTAATACAACTTAAATCTTTAATTTCTGTGGTATTCGATTTAAGCGTAACCTCGGATTGTAGATTAAAAAAAGAAAAACAAATAAAAACAACAATAATCAAATATTTCATAATTTAGAATTTACATATTTAAATGTAAAATGTCACTAAAAAATAAAAGTTTTAAAAATCCATATAAATTAATATATTTATCAATTATAACAGCACCTTATATAATATTTCTTATGTCATACATAATGTGCTTTGGAATGGTTTTAGATTATAATAATTTTTTAAAAAAATCATTAAAATTTCCATCAAATTTTTTACACCTACAGACCAACGTATTATTAAAATGAACTCCAATAAAAAGTTCTAAAGTATTTTTTTTTATAGTTCTTGGAAATAGATCCCCTTCAATATCTAAATTAATATTGTCTTCTGCTATTGAATAAGTCCCACTATTTTTATAATAATCGTTTTCCTCAAAAGAACCAGCGTGTCTTATTACATTTACATTATCAATAAATTCGTACCCAAATGTTTGATATTTTCCTTCACATAGAAGATTATTTCCACCAAAACTCACTGAAGCCGAGGATTGGCAATAAAAAATTATAATAAAAAATATTTTCTTCATTTTTTTGAAATTAATATCTGTATAAAGTAATAATTTCCAATATTTAACCATCAGTCAAATTATTTGTATATTGTTTAATTACATTTAAAAAAGAATCACCATATTTCTCTAACTTTTGTGGCCCTACTCCGTTAAGTCTCCCCATCACTTCAAGTGTTTGAGGTTTATGGAGTAGCATTTGATGAAGTGTTGAATCAGGAAAGATTATGTATGCAGGAACTCTTCGTTTACGAGCCAGTTCCATGCGTTTGGATTTTAATGCTGAGAACAATTCTTTTTCTTCATCAAGTGTATCAGCATCTATAGTTTGAGCTTTAATTCTTTTTTCTTTAATCGGTGTTTTAAATTCAATTTTACGATAAAAATATTCTTCTTCACCCTTAAGAACTGTTTCACCTTTTTGAGTAATTTGCAGTGCACCATAACGTTGGATATTAATGAGCAGATAATTAGCTGATACCATTTGACGAATAAATATTTTCCAAAAGTCAGCAGTAGCTGTTCTCCCAACTCCAAATGTTTTAATTTTGTTGTGTCCTTTTACTTTTACCTTATTGCTTTCAACTCCTCTTAACACATCAACAATATGCCCTGAGCCAAAATATTGTCCTGTACGATAAATCGCTGATAATACCATTTGAGCGTATTCTGTGCCTTCAATCATTTGAGATGGGTTAAGACAATTGTCACACTTACCACATGGTTCACATGTTTCTTTAAAATAGGATAACAATGTTTGACGTCTACACGTAGCTGAATCACAATAAGCAATAAGTGCATCTAATCTTTTGTGTTCTTTAATTTTAAAACTATCTTGAGCATCACTCATGTCAATAAAACGTTTACGTTGAAACAAATCTTGCAAACCAAAAATAAGAAGAGTATCGGCTTCTAAACCATCTCGCCCTGCCCTACCAATTTCCTGGTAAAATGCTTCCATGCTACTTGGTAAACTTACGTGAGCTACATAACGAACATCAGCTTTGTCTATTCCCATCCCAAATGCAATTGTTGCACAAACAACAACATTATCTTCTGTCATAAATTTATCTTGAGTATCTATCTTAACCTGCGTATCTAATCCAGCATGAAAAGGATAGGCATTGTAACCCTCTAATTTCAAAAAATCAGCACATTTTTCGGTTAGATTTTGAGACAAACAATAAACAATTCCTGACTCATTTTTTCTATTCACTAAAAACTCTAGGAGCTGAGCTTTCCAGTTATTGGTTTTTTGTTGCACAGCCAAAGAAAGATTAGGACGATTAAATCCATACAGAAATATTTTACCTTTCCCATTGGTTAATTTATTATTTATATCAGCTCGTGTTTCTTCATCAGCTGTTGCTGTAAAAGCTGAAATAATCGCTTCAGGAAAATGATTTTGAAGTTCTTTTAGCAGCTCATACTCTCGTCTAAAATCACTGCCCCATTTAGAAATACAGTGAGCTTCATCTATTACAAACATACTAATATTTAATGGTTTTAATGCACTTAACATTTCATTACGCATTAATGATTCAGGCGATACATATAAAATTTTTATCTTTTTATTTGTAAATTCTTCCCATATTTGTGTTCGTTTATATACAGGCATTCCAGAGTGAATGCGTTCAGCCTTTACACCTAAATCTTTTAAGCCAATAACTTGATCATCCATAAGAGCAACAAGAGGTGACACAACTATTGTTTGATTTTCTAAGAGCAGAGCTGGTAATTGGTAACATAACGATTTTCCAGCTCCCGTTGGCATGACTGCCAGAAGATTTTCTCTATAAAGTATGTTATCTATAACTTCTTCTTGTCCAGTTCTAAAAGAATTGTAACCCCAAATATTTAATAATATTTTTTTTTTATCATCCATAAATTGCAGTTGGGTAAAATTCTAAATGTTAAAATTAAACCAATTAATTACTGCTCTGATACCTATAATAAAATACATTATTTCCATAAGTGTTCTTGGGATATCTTTATCTTTTATACCCATCGCAATCCATATTAAACACGATGCGGTACATATTGCCCAACCAAAGCTTTGAGAATAAACTTCAGCATTTCCTAGAACATAAGCACCAATAACTGCTAACAAAAACCCAAACCAACGCCAATAATCAAGATTTTTTATTTTTTTTTTTTCGATCATTAGAATCCTATTAAAATATTATATGATCGAATAATCATTTATAATTAAATCTTTGCAAGTATTAATATGATTTTATTTTATATAATTGTTTGTTTTATTATTAATGTAACATGAATACAAGACTCAGAATGAATTAAGCTGTGAATAGTAATATGATTACAATTAATATTAACTTTTTAAGGAAAAAACGATGGCTTGGACAAAACCTATGATTTCTGAAATCTCAGTTGGTCTTGAAATCAATTCTTACGCTTGCGCTGAGAAGTAATTTCAAATACAAAATTGAATTTCTTTAAAAAGCCTGACTTAGAAAAGTCAGGTTTTTTTTTAAATTTTTTTTTATTGAATGTAACGTTAAAAACTTTTTTTTGATAATATTTTAGTGGCCGTTTCTATACCATTTATGCTCAGGGGAACCATTCTATCCTGAAAAATTTCTCTTATTAAAGTAGTTGAATGGGAATGCTCCCAATTTTCTTTTTGAACTGGATTAATCCATACGTTCGATGACCACTGATTTATTGCTCTTTCCAACCAAATACTTCCAGGTTCTTCATTAAAATGTTCATTCCCTCCACCAGGAGCTAATATTTCATAAGGACTCATAGAGGCATCACCCACAAAAATACATTTGTACTCTTTTCCAAATGTTCTTATTATTTCTGATGTTGAAAACCTTTCATCCCATCTCCTTGAATTTTTTTTCCAAACACCCTCGTATAGACAATTATGAAAATAAAAGTGTTTTAAGTTCTTAAATACGTTTTTTGCAGCCGAAAACAAACTTTCTATCTGTTTTATATGATCATCCATCGATCCACCAACATCTAAAAATAAAATGATTTTAATCGAATTCTCTTTTTCCTTTCTAGTTTTTATATCTAAGTAACCATTTTTAGCTGAATCTTCTATGGTTTTATCAATATCTAGTTCTTCATCAATACCTGTTCTTGCCCACTGTCTCAAACGCTTTAAAGCAACTTTAAATCCTCTACTATTTAATTCACTGTCACAATCAAAATCTTTAAATGTTCTTTTATCCCAAACTTTTACTGCTTTGCGATACCTACTTTCATTTTGTCCTATTCGTATTCCTTCATGATTAAAACCATAAGCACCAAAAGGTGAAGTGCCAGCCGTACCTATCCATTTATTTCCTCCTTGATGCCTTTTTCTTTGTTCCTCAATTCTTTTTTTTAAGGTTTCCATTAATTTTTCAAAACTTCCGTATTTTTTTAATTTTTTCATCTCATCTTCAGACAATTGTCTTTCTAAAAGTTTTTCTATCCATTCTTTTGGAATTTCTAAATTTTTTAAAACGTCATCAAGGCTAATTTTCTTAATTGAATTGAAATATTGTGCAAAAGTGATATCAAACCTATCAATTAATCTTTCGTCTTTTACCAAACATGCACGAGCCAAATAGTAAAACTTTTGAATATCATATTGTATAAGATTGAGTGATAATGCATCTAAAAATGTAAGATATTCATTAAGCGAAACTGGTATTTTATTATTTTTTAATTTTAAGAAAAAATCTAAAAACATTTTTTACTCTTCACCTCTTGAGATAAACGCTAGTTGTTCGAATAATTGGACGTCTTGTTCATTTTTTAAAAGTGCACCATGAAGCTTTGGTAGTAAACTTTTTCCTGATTCTTTTAAATCTGAAGCATCAAGATCTTCGATTAGAAGAAGTTTTATCCAATCAAGAGCTTCTGAGGTTGATGGTTTCTTTTTTAAACCAGGAATTTCTCTAATTTCAAAAAATAATTTCAAGGCTGAGTCTAACAAAGATTTTTTAATATTTGGAAAATATACATTAACAATCTGCTTTAATGTTTTAATGTCTGGAAACTGAATGTAATGAAAAAAACATCTTCTTAAGAATGCTTCGGGTAATTCTTTTTCGTTGTTTGAAGTTATAATAACAATTGGTCTATTGTTTGACTTTATTATTTCTCCAGTTTCGTATACGTAAAATTCCATTTTATCGAGCTCTTGCAGCAAATCATTAGGAAACTCGATATCTGCCTTGTCGATCTCATCAATCAAAAGAACAGATTTACTTTTACTTTCAAAAGCATTCCATATTTTTCCTTTTTTAATATATTTCGAGATTTCATTAATTTCTTTCTTTCCTAGCTGACTATCTCTTAACCTGCTGACTGCATCATATTCATATAGCCCTTGCTGAGCTTTAGTTGTTGATTTTATATTCCATTCAATAATATCTAAATTTAAACTAATAGCTATCTGTCTAGCTAACTCAGTTTTTCCAGTACCTGGTTCTCCTTTAACAAGTAAAGGTTTTTCTAGTGAAATTGCGGCGTTTACCGCTATGTTGAGCTCTGTAGTTGATATATATTTTTTTGTACCTAGAAATTCCATTAAAAATATTCTCCAAATAATTAAATTTTTTCCTACTATATTAAAAAATTTTAATTTTTATAATGACTAAATTAATTACTTTAAGTAAAAGTTTTATTAAAAAACAATCATTACATTAACAATAAATGAATAAATCAATAAGATAAAGTTCAGACAACTAATATATATTGATGACAATTATTAATAACTTTAAATTATAGGAGTATACAATGGCTTGGACAAAACCAACTATTTCTGAAATTTCAGTAGGTCTTGAAATTAATTCTTATGCTTGCGCTGAGAAGTAATTAAAAGATATTTTCGTATATTTAAGAAGAACCCGGCAAATTTGTCGGGTTTTTTTTTGTGATTACTTAGCTTGAGTAAATTACCTTTTCTATTTAATTCTTAGTTTAATTGTTCTTAAAGATTAAATTTAACGATTTATTCCTAATAACATTTTTCTTTTCTTCGTGTGTTAAATTTCTGATCCTATATTCTTCTTTAGATGCTTTACTTCTATTTTGAAAAGGCCTGCTTTTGAAAACAAGTACTAAAGGTCTTCGCATCAAACAGTATTTTGAAGACTTGTTATCATCGTTTTGGTGTTCATGGAATCTTCTATTAATATCTGTTGTTATACCAGTATAGAGGCTATTGTCTTTACATTTGATTATGTATACTGTCCATACCATTTATTTTCGTCTTCTCCACTTTTCAGGTTGAATAAATTCACCTTGCCATAATCCTAATTTATTTTTTTTTGCATAAAATTCCTCTTTTATGTATCTGTCTGAATATCTTTTATAAGCTACAGCCCACCCATTCTTTACCATTGTACTGTTAATATCAAGTTCTCCAATTTTGCATATTGTCAAAATTCTTCCATATCTATCAGTGTCCTCATTTGAACAATTTAATATATCTTCTCTAATTAATGACTTTAAAAAATTCCTTGCGGAAACTCCACATTTATAAGATTTTCTATTTATTTTACATAATTGATCCATTTCGGGAGCATCAATGCCGAATAGTCTATATTTTTTTTTGTCGATTCTAATTGAATCACCGTCAACAACTTTTACATTAGGTATCTTGATTTTTCTGTTAAATTGCTTTTCAATCTCCTCACTAGATGTATTTGATATAGCTTCATTTTCAATTAATATTAATAAGAAGAAAATTTTTAATAATAAATAACAACCAATTTTAAGAATATTTGAAACCACTAGATATTGTCAGATTGTAATTTAGTATCAAAATCTGATTGGAATTTTAACTTTAGATTATTCATTTGAGACATAAAGTTTCCTTTAACAATCTCACATTTCATTTTCAAAATTTTATTATTAGAAGTGTGTGAAAGTTCCAGATTTTGTCTTTTCAAACTAAAATTTTCGAAGGAAATATTCCCGTACCAAATAAACTTAATTTTGAATTTTATTTTCTCATCTGATATCTTATAAGGAGTTGTTTTGGATATTATTTTCAAAGAATTATTTTTATTTTTAAAACCCACTACTCTAACTAAATCATTTGACTCAAAGAAAATACCTCTGAAATTTTCAAAATTTGTAAAATCAAGAAGTTCCTCATTACAATATAAACCTTTTCCAATCGGTGAGGCTTTAACAAAACCTATAAATATCAGTAGAACAAATAAAGTTAATATATTTCGCATTTTGGGTAAGTTTTTATATATGGTTATTATTTTCTAATATTAAATCTTTTGAATTATTCCAAATTTTATTAACCGCATTATTTACAGGATGAAAATTAATAATTTCATCATAAGTTAAATTATTATTATCTTTATTGATCCATAGTTCAATTTGATTTTCTTTTAAAAAAAATGGCTGCCTATTATGAATCTCTGATAGGTATGAAACACTTGGTTTTGTAACAATACAACATCCATTTTCATCATAGATACCAGCAATAAACATTAAATTGTTATTATTATAATGGTAATAAGGTATTTTTTTATTTTCATACCTCATCCATTCATAATAACCATTTGCAACAAATACACATCTATAAAGATTTCTGAAAGTCTTTTTTTCATTTATTGTCTCATTTCTTGCATTAATTATAAGAGTTTTTTTCCATTCCGGTTGAATACCCCACTTCAAACTAATTAATTCATTTTTTTTAATAATTATCGAAACTTCTTGGTTTGGCGAGATATTATAATTCTTTTTGATCTTAAAATTATATTTTGAGAGAATCAGATCTTGAGAGTATAATGCATATCTTCCACACATATTTTTTTAACTCTTTTTAGCCTTCCAGGTTCCACCATATTGATAAAATAAATTATTAATTTTTGTTTCTTCAAGGCAGATACCACACATAAAAACCCAATTTCCTCTTTCATCAATTCTACATCGAAATAATTCAGAAAATTCTTTGTCACATTTAAAACATTTTCTTTGTTCTCTAATTCTCATAAATTTTCATGACAATCATCGCATATGAAATAATCTTTATTAAAATAATTGAGGTGTTCTATATCACAAGGTAAAGGCGCATCACATTTTTTACACACCCTAAGTTGAATTTCATCTCTGTCTATCATTGTTTAAATTCACAGGAGATTATAATTTTAACTAAATATTTCATATCGTCGGATTTATTTAAATTGATTATTTCTTTAATTTTTAAACTATCTTTTTTTTTATAACAATATTTATTAATAAAATCAGTTATTTCATAATAATATTTTGAAGGAATTTTCAACTTTAATTCTTTATCATTTTGATATTTTAAGTCTTTCTTATTTGATTCATAATCTATAAATCCAAAAATTATCTTTTTTTTATCACAAATAACATTTATTTCATTATTATTGAGAATATTATGAATTACGCAAAAATCACTTGAATTAGTAGGTAAAAAAATAGAAAAAAAAGAAAATAATATTAAAAATTTCATTTAAACTTTTTTGTTTTTAATCATATTATTATTTCCACCTTGTAACAGTAGATCCTCGATTGAAGTAAAAGCAAGGTGGAGCCAAAACTAATAAATTTTTTTCTTGTTTTTTTATTTAATAAAACTATCTAATTAGATAAATAAAAGCTATAATAAATAACCTATAAATAAAATGTTGTTGAATCCTAAGTTTATATCCCATTTGGAAATATCACGCCGAGTCAATTCAGTTTATTTAAACATACTTAGGTTAAATGTTATCTAAGTCCACTATTAAAAAAGGAAAAAAATGATAAAAGGTAAAGTTAAATGGTTTAATTTCAAAAAAGGCTATGGTTTTATACAACCAGAAGACGGATCAAAGGACGTTTTTGTTCATAAAACAGCTTTAAAAAGCTCTGGTATCGAAAGTCTTGATGAAGGCCAAGAGATCACTTTTGAAATTGCAGAAGAAAATGGTAAGAATTCTGCCGTAAATTTAAAAGTTTAAGTACCTAGTTTATTACTTTTTTATTCATTAATATTGTGGATGTCATTATCAATATGCTCCAACTCTAGCTCTATTTTCTCAAACCTCTGATCCATAGTTTTTCTAATATGTTCAATTCTGGTTATAAGAAATATGATGAGTATAATACTTACCAAAACTAAAGCTAAACCAAGATTAATTCTATTCATAAAGTCAATTCCAATAAATAGGTTGAGGAATAATATATTTCGCTGTTAAAGTGTGATTAAAAACGATAATTTCCATGTATTATAAGGATTTTATATAATTTCTACCATTTTTCTACCACAATTAGTTTGGAATCAATTCTATTTTATTGTTAAACAAACTTGGATTTTTCTCTCTATATGCAAAATCTTTTTTAACATAATCGTTTTGGTTTACAAAAATATCAATTAACTTCTTTTTAGCAAAGTTGGAAGATTCAATTAAATCACAACTATAAAAATCAGTTATCCATGGTTTAATGCTTATCTTTAAGCTTTTATCATCAAAGTAAGTTTTATATTCTGCTACCAACTCTCCTTTTAAATCAATATCTGAACTGTTTAAGTCCTCTAAATAGTCAGAATTTAAAAGAATGTATTCATCATTTTTAGATTTCTTCCAAAGTTGATATTTTCTTACGCCCCTATCAAGCGAAATTTCTCCTATATTAGGCCATAAAGTTCCGATAATGTTTCTGTTACTAAAAACCAGTATATTTTTAAATGCACCACTATTTGCAACCATTCCATATGGATACTGTTCAAATCCAGTACTCCATGATTTGTTGATATAATTACATTTAAAAATTTCATTTTTATAGAAACCTTTTAGTAATTTATTAAAGTTCTCTCTTGAACTAAAATCGTTTGCGTGAGAATGAAAACTTAAACAAAATACTAAACCCACAAACAACAATTTAATGATTGTGTATTGAAAAATCATTTTCATACTAGTCTTTTAATATTTAAATAAAAAAACTCAAGTAAATTTTATTTGAAAAAATAAAATTATTAATATTTTTTTTGTTCTCCGATGTCTTCTAGATGAGTCTTTAAGGCGTTACTACTCACGTTAATTTCAATTACAAAAATTAATAAAGCAAAAGAAAATAAAAGTAATGCAAATGAAAAAAGATAAGATGTTATGGGTGGATAATAAATACCAAATAAAATCGTAAGTAAATTTAAAATAAAAGCAATCGCAGAAAAAAGCTGCATGTACTTAACATATTTAAGCCTAGTATTTAGAATTTTTATTTGAGTTAAATATTTTGCTGCTGATTCGCTTCTAACACTTTTTTTATGTAAAAAATCAGAATGCATTTGTCTAATTAATTTACTAATTGCTATCCATCTATTTCCAAAAGTTAACATCATCAATGGTATTGCAGGAAATAGAAATGCAGCGAAGGTAAGTTCAAAATTTTTCATTTTAAATTTTGTTATTCTCTATTAATTTTTCTATATCAAATCCTTTTTCAAAAGATTCTTTATTATCAAAAGCTTTGCACTCTCCTCTAAAAGATGAATATTTTTGAAAACTCAAATCTTTTCTATTTATTTTGATTTCATTGATAAAAATTGAATTTTCATTGGTAAAGTACTTTCCAACATCTTTTTTTGTAATTTCAAGATTATCTTTGCCCCCTTGAACTTTATATTCATAAGCTCTGTCTAAATCAAAAAAATAGCCTATGGTATCTCCATATAATTTGCAGATTACGCCTTTACCGTCTATTTCCCCAGAACTTATGTTTGTAAATGTGAGCAACACTATTAAAAATATTTTTTTCATTCATTCAACATATGTTTAATTTTCAGTCATACTTAATAATAAATCTAATTTTACTATCTTAAAAATATATGTAATTTCATAGATAATCTCATAAGTATGTAGATCTTCTAAATAATAACTAAAATAATCTGAAACGGAAATTAAATTTTTGCTAATTTATGTTGATTTTTATAAA
>CABYVV010000015.1 GCA_902522465.1 uncultured Alphaproteobacteria bacterium
TTAATAAGGATAAGAATAAGTTTTATCAAAGTACAGAAGAAATCATTTCTAACATAGAAAAAAACCTTATCTTCTTCACCATAGAAATAAACAATATCGGTAAAAAACTAACCAACCTTCTTAAGTCTACAAAATACTCAAGTTGGATAGAAAATTTAAATAAATTTAAAAAGTTTCAACAAACTGAAATGGTCGAAAAAATTTTAATGGAAAAATCAATAACCAGTTCATCTGCGTGGATTAAGTTTTTTGATCAATCAATGACAAGGCTTACTTTTCCATTCAGAAAAAAAAAATTAAATGAAACAGAAATGCTGAACCTTTTTTCATCCCCTGATCAATCAGTCAGAAAAGAAGCAGCACTTTGCTTTGGTAAAACACTTAAAGAGAATATTTTCAATTTTACTTTCATAATGAATAATATTTCTAAAGATCTTGATATAGATAAAAACCTCAGAGGATTCGATTATTCCGAGTCATCAAGACACCTGTCAAATCAAATTGATAAAGAAGAAGTTGATTCGCTAGTTAGAACAGTTAGGTCTAATTATAAAAATATTTGTCATAGGTACTATAAATATAAGTCGAAATATTTTGGTCAAAAAAAGCTTAATTTTTGGGATAGAAATGCTCCATACCCCAATACTAAAAACACTGTAATTCCGTGGAAAAAGGCAAAAAATACTGTTTTAAGTTCATATTCTGAATTCGATAAGAGAATGGGCAAAATTGCGAATACTTTTTTTGAGAAATCTTGGATACACGCAAAACCGTTGAAAGGAAAAACATCTGGAGCATTTTCTCATCCAACAGTACCATCTTGCCATCCATACATATTGATGAATTACCAAGGAAAGACGAGAGATGTAATGACACTTGCTCATGAATTGGGTCATGGAATACACCAATATCTCTCTAATAAACAAGGCTTACTTCTAGCCGACACACCTCTTACATTAGCAGAAACAGCAAGTGTATTTGGTGAAATGTTAACATTCAAATCATTATTAAATAAATCTGCAGATAAAAATGAAAAAATTTTCCTTCTTAGGAGCAAAATTGAAGATATGATTAATACAGTCTTTAGACAAATTTCCTTTTTTATTTTTGAAAGAAAAATTCATGAATATAGGTCTAAATCTGAATTATCTGACGATGATATTTCTGATATATGGATTGACACCCAAAAAGAAAGTCTAGGAAATAATGTTAAATTAACAGATGACTATAGATCTTACTGGGCTTACATTCCACATTTTATTCACTCTCCTTTTTATGTATATGCATATGCTTTTGGAGATTGTTTAGTAAATTCTCTGTATTCAAGGTTCGAACGTCATCCTAATGACTTTAATGACAAATATTTTAATTTATTAGAATCAGGCGGTTCAAAAAACTATAGAATTTTATTAAGTGAATTTAATCTAGATCCTAAAAATAAAAATTTCTGGCAGTTAGGAATGAATCTGATTAAAAATCTGATAGATGAATTGGAAAAAATAAGTTAATTTGGTAATCAAGATGAAATTAATAGTTCCTACAGAAATAATTGAAGGTGAAAAAAGAGTTAGTATAACACCTGATTGTGTTCCTTCTTTAAAAAAAATGGGTTTCAATGTTTTTGTTCAAAAAGATGCAGGTATAAATTCGTCATACACAGACGATGATTATAAAAAAAGTGGAGCAAAAATTGTAAACAAACTTTCAGAATTATACAAAAATGCAGATTTAGTAATTAAAATTCAACGACCAATAAAAAAAAATAAAGTTAATGAATATAGTTTTCTTAAAAAATGCAATTTATTAACATTATTGTATGAACAAAAGTTTAAAAGTGAATTTAATTTCCTCAAAAAATTAAATGTCAATGTTTTTGCACTTGAAAAAATGCCAAGAATTTCAAGAGCTCAAAGTATGGATGTATTGTCATCTCAAAGTAACCTTTCAGGCTATAAAGCTGTAATTGATGCAGCAAGTCAATTTAACAAAGCATTCCCATTGATGATGACGTCTGCTGGAACTGTTGCACCTGCAAAAGTTTTGGTAATAGGTGCTGGTGTAGCTGGCTTGCAAGCTATTGCAACAGCAAAAAGATTAGGAGCAGTAGTTTCTTCCTTTGATGTAAGATCTTCAACTAAAGAACAAGTAGAAAGCCTTGGAGCAAAATTCATTGAAGTCAAGGGAGAAGATTCTGGTGAAACAGCTGCAGGTTATGCTAAAGAAATGTCAAAATCGTATAAAAAAAAACAAAATTCTCTTTTAGAAGAATCAATAAAAAAAATGGATATCGTAATCACAACGGCATTAATTCCAGGAAAGCCTGCACCAAGATTAATTAGTAAAAAAATGGTGGAATCCATGAAAGTTGGAAGTATTATTGTAGACATAGCTTCTGAGTTTGGTGGAAATTGCGAGTTAACCAAACACGGAGAGATGGTTAATCATAAATCTGTAAAAATCATTGGACCAACTAACTTGGCTGCTACTGTTGCTCAAGACTCTTCAAGGTTATTCTCAAAAAATGTAATCAATTTTTTAATGAATTCTTGCGAATCTGGAAAGTTCAAAAACTTTAATTGGGAAGATGAAGTTGTTAAAGAAACTTGTGTTTTAAAAAACTTTAAATAAAAAAGGAAAATGTTATGGAAAATATAGACCCATTTATAAACTTATTGATGATATTTATTTTGGCGTGTATTATTGGATACTATGTAATTTGGGGTGTTACATCAGCTCTTCACTCACCTTTAATGGCAGTTACAAATGCAATATCTAGCGTTATTATCGTAGGTGCACTAATTGCTGCAGGCCCTGATGAAATGAATTTTTCATCAATAATGGGTTTTCTAGCTATAATTTTAGCATCAGTTAATATTTTTGGAGGGTTTGTGGTTTCACATAGAATGTTATCAATGTTCAAAAAGAAGGAAAAAAAAGATCAAAATGACTGAGAATCTTACTGCAATTTGTTATTTAATTTCTGCGATTTTCTTTATCCTCGCATTGAAAGGTTTATCTCATCCTGAATCAGCCCGAAATGGTAACGTTATGGGGATTGTTGGTATGGTTATTGCCATTATTACCACACTTTTTAATAAAAACGTTTTGTCATATGAATTAATCGTTTTAGGAATAATTATTGGTGGTGCAATTGGAACTTACATTGCTCTAAAAATTGAAATGACAGCTTTACCTCAGTTGGTTGCTGCTTTTCACTCTTTAGTTGGGCTTGCAGCAGTTTTTGTGGCAACCAGTGCATTTTTCTCACCTGACAGTTACGGAATTGTCAATGAAAATGGTACAATATATGTTTCGAGCCTAGTTGAAATGTCCCTTGGTGTTGCCATAGGTGCAATTACTTTTACTGGATCAATTATTGCATTTCTTAAACTTCAAGGTCTGGTTAGTGGCGCTCCAACGACTTTCTTTGGCCAACATTTTTTAAACCTTATAATTTTTATTTCGCTGATAGGTTTGACAGTTTTTTTTACAGTTAACACCTCCACAAATGTATTTTGGATTATTGTTGGCTTAGCTTTGTTGTTGGGAGTTCTCTTAATAATTCCAATCGGTGGAGCGGATATGCCGGTGGTTGTCTCTATGCTTAATTCCTACTCAGGGTGGGCTGCAGCTGGGATAGGCTTTACCTTGTCTAATCATTTACTGATAATAGTAGGTTCATTAGTTGGTGCGTCAGGAGCAATCCTTAGTTACATAATGTGTAAAGGTATGAATAGATCGTTCGTAAGTGTTATTTTAGGCGGATTTGGAGTTGAGGAAGGAACCGCAGTCGACAAAAACCAAGGAAAGACAGTAAAAACAGGAAGTCCAGAAGACGCAGCTTTTATAATGTCTAACGCAAGCAGTGTGATAATAGTTCCAGGATATGGAATGGCTGTAGCCCAAGCTCAGCATGCTCTCAGAGAGATGTGTGATCTTCTTAAAAAAAATGGAGTAACTATTAAATATGCTATACACCCAGTAGCTGGGAGAATGCCTGGACATATGAATGTGTTGCTTGCAGAAGCAAATGTTCCTTATGATGAAGTCTTTGAATTAGAAGAAATAAACAGTGAATTTTCCAATACTGACGCTGCTTTTGTTATTGGTGCAAATGATATTACAAACCCAGCAGCCAAAACAGATAAATCTAGCCCAATTTATGGAATGCCTATATTAGATGTCGAAAATAGTGGAACGGTTCTCTTCGTTAAAAGATCTATGGCATCTGGTTATGCTGGTGTTGATAATGAATTGTTTTTCAGAGATAATACTATGATGTTGTTTTCTGATGCAAAGAAAATGGTAGAGGATATAATTAAGGGTCTAGATTAATTTCTTTAATAACCTTGTATTTCTATTTTCTTTCTCAACAATTTCTTGTATCTACGCGTGCATTCATTTAAGAGTCTAGCTTTTTTTTCTGATGGTTTCTCGTAAGCCCTTCTTTGTTTCATTTCTTTAAAGATACCTTCTCGTTGAAGTTTTTTCTTCATAGCTCTCATGGCCTTTTCAAGATTGTTATCTCTTACATTAACTCTAATAATTTTTGATCTCCTTAAATTTATGCATTACTTTTTATATAAAAAAATGTGATAATGTAAATAACTTTTTTTTAAAATTTATGAATAAGAAATTAAACATAATTAAAATAATTAATTTTATATTAAACAATTATAACAAAAACATTGGTTTTAATAGTCTTTTAGATCAGGCGTTTATAGAATTAAAAATTCCTAAAAAATTAAAACAGACTATTCTATCCGATGAAATATTTATTAATGGGTATGACTCACTCTTTGATGAGATAAATTTAATAGTAGATAAACAGATGGAAAGAGGAAAACCTAAAAACTTTGAAAAATATAGAGTTAATGAAAAAATCAAGTTTTTTGTTTTTTATAGAATTCAAGTAATAGAAAAAATTTTTGGAAGAAAAAAATTATTTAAAATAGCTTTTAGTAAGAAATCACTGTTAAGATTAAAGAAAATGTTATTCAACATAAGTGATGAAATTTGGTTTTTATCAGGTGATAAATCGACAGATTTCAATTACTACAGCAAAAGAATAATTTTAATGAATATTTATCTAAGTTCCTTCTTGTATAGTCTTTCTGACAAGTCTGAGAACTTTGAAAAAACAAAATCTTTTATAGAAAAGCAAATAAATCAAGTGCTTGTATTTGGTCGCCTTAAATCTAGAATAAAATCTATCTTTTACCCAAAATCCATATAATGTCCCATCTTTCTTGAAGGCCTGATCTCCTTTTTATAATAATCATAGCATTTAAAGCTCTTTTTTATTCTATTAATATTCGAGTAGTCATGTCCAATAATATTGACCATCTTACAACTTTTAGAAGGTTCAGGTGAATATATTTTTCCTTTCGTTATTAGTGAAATAAGGTTATCAAATTGACTAAATCTGCAAGAATCCATTGTCCAATGACCTGAATTATGCGGTCTAGGAGCCAACTCATTAATTAAAATTTTATTATCCTTTGTTAAAAACATCTCTACAGCCAAAATTCCATTTAATTCTAATGCATTTGCAATATTTCGTGCTATTTTTATTGACTTATTTTTTATTTCGCTATCAATTTTTGCTGGATAAATGGTTTCTCTGAGAATTGAATTTTTGTGAATGTTCTCAACTGGTGGGTAAACTACTGTTTTATCTTTATTGCTAATAACTATAACCGAGATCTCTGATATAAAATCTACCTTCTCTTCTAAGATAAAGTTTGACAAGTTTAGATTTTTAAATTCTTGTAAGTTGGTTTTACTTATTATAAATTGCCCCTTTCCGTCATACCCCATTTCTTGTGTTTTTAAAATACAGTTATATTCAAACTTTGAAACTGCTTTTTTTAACTCACTAAAACTATTAATTTCTAAAAAATTTGTAGTTTGGATTTGATTGATATTATTCAAAAACTTTTTTTCTAAAAGTCTGTTTTGCGCGATTTCAACTATTTTGCTAGATGGATAAAGTTTTTTACTTTTTTCTACTTTTCTTAGTAATGTTTTTGAAATATTTTCTGTTTCAATAGTAAATACATCCGCACTATTAATAAATTCGTTGAGTTTTATTTTGTCATCAAAACTTCCTTGTATATATCTGTCGCAAAAAGATTTAGCACTAAAGTTTTTCTCAGTTGAAAAAACAATTGTTTTAGCACCTATTTTTTTTGCAGCAATGCACATGAACATGCCAAGTTGACCACCACCTATTATCCCTAGAGTATCACTTTTCATTTGTTGGAATTTTTTTTATCGAATTTGTTTGTTTTTTTCTATACTTTTCAAGTTTTTCTCTGATTTTTGGATATTTATTAGATAAAATAGAAACTGAACTAAGAGCTGCATTAATTGAGCCTGCCTTGCCAATTGCTAAAGTAGGTAAGGGTATGCCTGCTGGCATCTGAACTATCGATAAAAGACTATCAAGTCCCTTTAAAGATTTTGTTTCAATTGGCACACCTAATACAGGTATTATTGTTAGTGCAGCTAACATTCCCGGAAGATGAGCTGCACCACCTGCGCCGGCTATGACAACTTCAATTCCTCTTTCTTTCAATGATTTTGAATATTCATATAATCTTTCAGGTGTTCTATGAGCTGAAACTATTTTCTTTTCATAAGGAATTTTAAATTCTTTTAATATTTTTTCAGCTGACATTAGAATTTTCCAATCAGATTGGCTGCCCATGACAATTGAAACAAGAGTTTTATTTTTCATTTACAAAAAAAATAATAGATTAAATTACTAAAACATATTAACATAAAACAATGGAAAGAATTTTCACTAAAGAAAAAAAAATAAAATCTTTAATTTCTAAACATGAATTCTTCGACACTTTAATTCAGGAAAAGGCACAACATTTGAGCATAGACGATTTAGAAATTATTGATTTAAAAAAAAGAAAACTAAAAATCAAGGACGAGATAAACAAATTGGCTAACAATTAGTCTTTATTACTGTATTTATCTACAATTGATTCAACTTCTTCTTTACTACACAAACCAATCTCGAAGGGATTTTGGGCTCTAACGTTTTGCATATTCCAATAAGTTCTATCTCTTATAGCTTGGACAGTCTTTTTAGTAGTACCTATGATTTTGCAAATTTTTGAATCTGGAATGTTGGGTATATTTCTTATAAACCAATAAATTCCATTTGGTTTATCAGCTCGCTTGGATAATGGTGTATATCTAGAACCTTTTGTTTTTTTATTTGGTATTGGAATTTCAGAGCTTTTTATATTCAATAAAAGTTTTTCATCTTTTTCACATCTTGAAATTTCTTCTTTAGTTAGCTCACCATTTTCCATTGGATTTCTCGGTAATATTCCGCTTGATACTTCTCCATCTGCGATTGCCTGTATTTCCAGGACATGAATACCAACAAATTCAGATATTTGTTTGAATGAAAGAGAGGTATTTTCAATTAGCCAGCTAGCTGTAGCTTTTGGCATTAATGGTTTTCTCATAATCGATTAAAGTTCTAAAATTACTTTTCCTATGTGTGTTCCTTCTTGTAATCTTTGGTGAGCAGAAACAACGTTTTCAATTTTATGTACCGAATCAATATAACATTTAATTGTACCATTCTCAAAGTGTGGAAAAATAAATTTTTTTAAACTCTTCAAGATTTTTGCTTTAAATTTTATGTTCCTGATTCTTAATGTAGATCCAGTTATAATTAATCTTTTTAACATAACTTTAATTAAGTTTAAATCAACTATTGATCCATTTTGAAATCCTATATTAATTAACTTTCCCTCAGTTGCTAAAAGATTAATGTTTTTTTTTACATATTCTCCACCAACAAAGTCTAGAATCATATCTAAGTTACTTTTATTAATTTTTTTTATCTCCTCAAAGAAGTCTTGTTCCTTGTAATTAAATACATGTTGTACTCCTAAATTTTTACAAAATTGTTTTTTTTTGTTACTCCCTACTGTTGTAAAAATTTCTGCATTAAAAGTTTTTAAGATTTGAATGGCTGCTATTCCAATTCCACTGGTACCTCCATGAACCAAAACTTTTTTATTTTTTTTTAATTTTCCATTCATTATAAGATTTGACCATACAGTAAAAAAACATTCAGGAATTCCTGCAGCTTCTTTAAGTGAAATATTTTTTGGAAGTTTAAAAGTAGTCAATTGGTCTGCTGCGCAATACTCAGCATATCCTCCTCCATTAACCAGAGCAGCAACCTCATCACCTTTTTTAAAATCTTTTACTTTTGCACCTACCTTAGAAACTATTCCCGATACTTCGAGACCAAGAATTGGTGAATGACCATTTGGAGCGGGATAATTACCTTCCCTTTGGATAATATCTGGTCTATTAACTCCGGCAAATTTGACATTAATAAGAATTTCTGTGTCTTTAATGATGGGAATCTTTGAATTTTTAATAAACAAAACTTCTGGAAGCCCTGGCCGATCAAAATGTACAGATTTCATTTGATAAATTTTATTTTTTAAAGTTTAGATTTTGAAATCTCTTTTTAAACTTTGCAACTTGACCATCAGAATCTAACATCTTAGATCCCTCACCAGTCCATGCAGGATGGGACACTGGATCAATGTCCAGTTTTAATATTTCTCCATCTTTACCGTATGTTGATCTAGTTTCGAAAGTCGAACCATCGGTTAATTGGACTATAATTTTATGATAGTCTGGATGAATATCTTTTTTCATAATTCTTGACTGATTTTATATAACTATTAGATTAAATTTGCAATAGGAAACTAACTTATGACAAATGAATTTCTGGATAATGCAAAAGAAACATTGGATAAAATTTTCAATTTAATTGAATCTAAATATGAAAAATTTGAAGTCGATTTTGAGGACGAAAATCTGAGAATTGATTCGGTTGATAAAAATTTTATATTTATCATTAGTATTCATTCTCCCACCTCACAGATTTGGCTGTCATCTCCAATTAGCGGGGCACATCATTTTAAAATGTCATCTTCAACTCCAATTACATGGCAAAGTACCAGAGATGAAAAAATTACGCTCATTGAGTTGCTAACAACTGAATTGGAACAATCATAATGCTGGAAAAGTTGAAAAAATTGTTCCAGGTTGACAGTACATTTCAATTGTCTGTTATTTTTGTTGTTTTTGCAATAACCGGTTCTTTATCTGTGGTATTAGGTGAAACTGTACTATTGAAATTCTTCGGAAAGGACTTCGTAAACAATAATTTTTTTTGGCCGTTGAGACTAATTCTAATCTTTCCGATATATCAAATTTTGTTGATTATTGTAGGCACAATATTTGGTCAGTTCAAATATTTTTGGAAAATAGAGAAAAAAATATTGATAAAAATGGGTTTAATCAAGTCATCTGGTAGTTAGTTTGATTTCTATCCTTCTATTTTTCTGATAAGCTACAGGTGTTTCATCACCATCTATGGGATAGTTTTCCCCGAAACCTGCAGCTAACAACCTGTGTGGTTCAATGCCCTGCTGAATAAAAAATTTCACTATATTTATTGCTCTTGAGCTTGAAAGATGCCAATTAGATTTAAATTTTTCATTGTTAATAGGTATTTTGTCCGTATGACCGTCTACTCGAAGGATCCAATCAATTTCTGATGGAATCTGTTGGGAGATTTCAATAAGGCCTTTCGCCACTTCACTAAGTTTTTTTAAACCCTCTTTTTCTATAATATCTGAACCAGATTCAAAAAAAATTTCAGATGGAAAAACAAATCTATCTCCTGAAATTATTACATCATCTCTATTTCCAATAGCCTCTTTAATCTTTTTAAAAAATTCAGATTGATATTTCTTTAGCTCAGTAACTTTTCCTGCTAGCGCTTTATTTAATTTTTTTCCTAGGTTTTTTATAATAACTTGATTTTTCTTATCCTCTTCCTCAGACTCTATAAGCAACTTAGAAAGTTGAGATAATCTTTCATTCAATTTTTCTAGGTCTCTTTTTAGTTCAAAAACTTGTAAAGAATATTCTTTATTTGCTCTACTTATATCTTTTACTTCTTGATTCTTGGATTTGAGATTTTCTAATATCTCACTTTTTTCATTAACTAATTGACTTAATTCTCTTGTTTTCATTTTAATCATGTATTCAGATTTTGCTCTTTGATTTTCAATTTCCTTTAATTTCTCATTTAATTTTTTATTAATTTTAGAGGATTTTGCATATTTTTTTTCAACTTCGTTGTAATTTTTTTTTGAAACATTGAGCTGGTTCAAAAGAGCTTTAATCTCATCGTCAAGAGATGAAATTTCGCCTCTTTTGATATCTAGTTGGTCATTAAAATAAATTTGGGTAACAGTGGAAATTAATACTGTAAATATCGTAACTATTAATAGTGTACCTAGAATATCTACAAAACCAGGCCATATATTTATTTCGTATATATTTTTTCTATTTAATCTCACTATCTTTTACTGATATTTGCAATAGTTTTTGATAAAACTTTAATTTCTTCTTTTATGTCTTTATTAAGACTTGTATTTTCTGAAATGACTCTGTTTATATCAAGGATTGATTTTGAAATTGATTCTTGATGACTATTTTGTTTCTCGATTACGGCTGTTGATTTTTTTAAATTTTCAGTTGTTACCTCTATTAATGATTCAATGTAAGCTGGTGCCAGGTTTTTCTTTTCATTATTATCCATGTTCATAAGAGAAAATTTTGTTCTTTCAGCTAGCTTTTCCTCAATTTCGTTATAAAACCTATTTTGTGCTTGATTCGACTGAAGGTCGAGAAACCCCAAAATTAATGAACCACCTAAACCAAATAATGATGAACTAAATGCTGTTCCCATTCCCCCTAATGGTTTTTCCAAACCTTCTTTTAATACTTTAAAAAGTTTTTGGGTGTTTTCAGAAAAATCTAAACTACTTACAGTGGTGCTCACAGAATTAATTGTTTCTAATAGTCCCCAAAATGTTCCCAATAAACCTAGGAAAATCGTAAGGCCAATCATATATCTTGAAATTTCTCTACTCTCAATTAATCTTCCCTCTAAGCTTTCCATCACAGTTTTCATTGAAGACTGGGAAAAAATTAAATTCCCTGAATGCTCTTTGATATAATTATCCAAATATTTTAGTAATCTCGGTGACCGAGTACTCAATCTAGTGGTAGAGGATTGTTTGGTGACATTATTAAGCCAATTTAGTTCATTACTTAAGTTAAAGAGTTGTTTTAGAATAAAGATAATACCGATTGCAAGAACAGCTAAAATAATACTATTTAGTGTTTGATTTGTTAGGAAAAAACTTTTTAGCTTTTCAAAGTGAAAAAAAAGAAGTGAGGAGACTAGTGATAAAAGAAGTATTATTCTTATGAGATATTTTCCAACTATTTTCATTTATACACCAATAAAATTTAATATTACCTCATTCTTCCAATTTTTTGTTATATTTTCTTCATTAGTTTCAATTTTAATTCTGTTGTGTGAGATGCCTTGGTTAATTAAAAACGCTCTAATGTAAAGAGACCTTGATTTTGATATTCTTTTATACTTAACAAAATCCTGTTCCTCTTTTGATAAGAATGTTTTGATTATAATTTTTACTGGTTTATTTTTTATTATATTTGCAAATTCTTTTAATTTTTTCTTTTGTTTAATTCCTAGCTCCTCTTTTTCATTATCAAAACTTAATACTTCTCTTTTTGAACTAATTACCTGTTCCTTGAGTTCAACAATTGAAGAACTTTGTTTTTTTATAATTGCAGCTAAAATTTCGCTTTCCTTTGCTTCTTTCTGATATGTTTGCATTTGTGTAGAAGTTGTTCTTTTTTCTAATTTCTTTTTACCTTCATTATTTCTTTCTATTTTGTCATCATTTTTTTTACTAAATGTCCGTTTGATAGAGTTTTCATCGAAAAATTGCTTTCTTTTGGTAATTTCCTTATTTTCAACTTGATCAATTTTATTAAAATAAGAATATTTTCTTTTTTCTATCTCTTCTTCTCTTTTCCTTTTAAGTTCATTTTTCTTAAATTTAGTTTCAATATTATCTAATATCATTTCGTTTTGTATGTTATCATTTCTTTCTTTTGACATTATTACATCCGATTTATTAATAACTGTAACTTGTGTAAAATCATCAGGGTTTTCTGATAGATCTAATTCTTTTTGTTTAGCTTCTTTAATTCTATTTTGTTTTTGTTCAGCAATTTTTTTTCTACTATTTATGATTTCTCTCTTTTTACTTATCTTCTCATTTTGTTTGCTATTTATTAGTTCTTTTCTTCTTTCAAGAGCATATTGTTCTTCTTTTTTTTGTTTTTTTAAATTATTTTTTTGTTGTCTTATAAGAATTTCTCTATCTTTTCTTTGAGACGCTAGATCTTTTTTTGCCTTTATTCTCTGTTCTTCATAAAATTTTTGATCACTTTCTTTCTTTTTTAAAATATCTTCTTTTAACTTTTTTCTTTCAGCAAGTTTGTTTAACTTTCTAATTTTTTCTAATTCTTTTTTTCTTTGTTTTTGTTTCTCTCTTAGTTTCCTCTCTTCAACTAGTCGTTGTTTTTCTTTTAATCTTCTCTCTAACTCAATCTTCTTTTCAAGCTCTTTTCTTTTTATCCGTTCCTTTTTTATCCTTTCTTGTTCTGCAAGCTTTTTCTTTTCTAGTTCGCGTTTTTGCTTTTTTTCTATTTCTTTCTGTTTTAATTCTTCAGCTAGTTTTTTCTTCTTTTCAATTTGTCTTATCTCCTCAATTGATAGCTTTCTTTTAATTTCCTCGCTTTTTTTAATTTCAAGTAATTTTCTTGCTTCTTCTATTTCTTTTCTTTGACGAACTTTCTCTGCTTGTCTAAGTATTTCCAATTCTTTTTTATTCTTCTCTTTTAACTTCTTAGCTCTTTCCAATTCTTTTTTTTGTTTTTTTTCTTCTTCTTTTTTTATTTTCTTAAGTTTTTTTGCTTGCTCTTTTTCAATTCTTTTGGCATTTTCAACTTCTTTTTTTTGCCTTTTCTTTTCAGCCTGTCTTGCCTTTTCTAATTCCTTAGATTTCTTTTCTTCTGCTTTTTTTTGCTCTTCAAGCTCTTTCTTTTTTCTTTTTTCTTCAGCCTTTCTTGTCTTTTCTAGCTCTTTTAATTTTTTTTCTTCTTCTTTTTTTTGCTCTTCAAGCTCTTTCTTTTTTCTTTTTTCTTCAGTCTTTCGTTGCGTTTCTAACTGTTGTCTTTTTTTTTCTTCTTTAGCCTTGCGTTGTATTTCTAACTGTCTTCTTTTTTTCTCTTCTTCAACCTTGCGTTGTGCTTCTAACTCTTTTCTTTTTTTTTCTTCTTTAGCCTTGCGTTGTATTTCTAATTGTTTTCTTTTTTTCTCTTCTTC
>CABYVV010000016.1 GCA_902522465.1 uncultured Alphaproteobacteria bacterium
TAAACATTTCTCCCTGAAAGAAATGAACTCTTCGTTTTCTTTAAATTTGTCTGATAACGGATGTTCTACTGACAGGCAGATGAAACTTGCCCCAAAGATTGTTTCTGGTCTAGTGGTAAAAACTTCAATAAATAAACTAGAGTTAGATACTTTAAATTTTATCTCTGCACCTTTTGACAAGCCAATCCAGTTTTTTTGCATTAGTTTCACCTTCTCAGGCCAGTTTTGGAGCGTATTTAGGTCTTCAAGGAGCTCACTTGAAAATTTAGAAATATTTAAATACCACTGTGATAGGCTTTTTTTCTCAACAACTGCCCCTGATCTCCAACCCTTCCCGTCTATAACTTGTTCATTTGCTAAGACTGTCTTATCAACGGGATCCCAGTTTACAAAACTATCTTTCTTATAGACTAAACCATTATTAAAAAAGTCTATGAAAAGCTTTTGTTGATGCTTGTAGTATTCTTCGTTACAAGTCGATATTTCTCTATTCCAGTCAAATGACAATCCAATTTTTTTGAGTTGAATTTTCATGTTTGTAATATTTTTTTCTGTCCATTCCTTGGGATTAGTTTTATTTTCAATTGCGGCATTTTCAGCAGGCATTCCAAAACTGTCCCACCCCATGGGATGAAGAACATTAAATCCTAAAAGTTTATAAAAGCGAGCGGTTACATCACCTATCGTATAGTTTCTTAAATGCCCCATATGAATTCTTCCAGATGGGTAGGGAAACATTTCAAGGACATAAAATTTTTTCTTTTTGGAATTTACTTCAACTTTATAACAGTGTTTCTCATCCCAAATTTTTTGCCATTTTTCTTCAATTTCCAAAGGCTTGTAATTACTCATCTTTTTCCTTAAAACTGCTTATAGAACCAAAACCATAAAGATTTGTATTTCTGATATAGGCAAATTTTTTTTTGTTAACTCCTCCTAGTGCAAAAATTACCTTTTTCTCAAATGAAAAACAAAGGGAAATAAAATTATGATTAGATAAAGGCTTTTTTTCTGGAAAAGAAAGTGTTCGGAATACAGGAGATATAAAAATAATATCAGCAGCATTTTTGGCAACTATTGCTTCTTTTAAATTATGAATTTTTGACACAATAAAAAATTTTTCTTTTAGTTTCTTTACATTTCTGTTGTTATTTTGTTTTTTACACTTTGAATCAAGTAAAACTCCGAATGCACTAGACATATAAGCAAAGATAAAAGAGAACGGAATTATAAATTTAATTCTTTTTTGTTGGCACCAATTTATATAAGGTTTAATTTTTTGGAGGAACATATCAACGTTATTTTCGTCATAAAAGAAAACAACACCATTTTTATTTGTTATCCTATAAAAATAATTATTCTTCGAAATTGTCGCTGGATTAAAAAATAACCATTGTTTAGGAAGAGAAGAGACATTAAATTTACTTTTACTCTGCATAATTATGAATAAGATAGTAACAAATTATAAGAAGATTTTAAGCGAAATTGATTTTTCTAGAAATAAATTTAAACTTCCCCCTGATCAACCTAAATTGGTTGCGGTGTCAAAGACATTTCCTAAGGAAAAAATACAGCAACTTATTAACCATGGACATTTAATATTTGGTGAAAATAAAGTTCAAGAAGCTTCTATTAAATGGAAAGACCTAAAATGTGAAAATAAAGATAAACGAATAGAATTGCATCTTATTGGGCCATTACAATCTAATAAAGTTAATCAAGCCATGGAGATATTTGATGTTATTCAGACGTTAGATAGAGAGAAAATTGCTTTAAGAATTAAAAATTATCTGGAAGTCAATGATGATAGTCCAGAAAAGAAATTTTTAGTTCAAGTCAATATAGGAGAGGAAGAACAAAAAAGCGGTATAAAGACAGAAGATGCTAGTAAATTTGTTGAATGGTGTCTAAAAGACTTGAAACTAAATATTTTAGGATTGATGTGTATTCCTCCCTTCAACAAAGATTCAGAGTTTTACTTCGAAAAACTCAGAAAACTTTGTGATTCATTAAATCTTCAAGATGCAAGCATGGGAATGTCTGATGATTTTAAAGTAGCGATAAAACACAGAGCAACTTTTATAAGAATTGGATCTGGAATTTTTGGTTCAAGGGTTAATAAATAATTAATTTTGAAGTTGGTCTAATAAATTTTAATACTTCAATAATATGTTTTTTTTTAAATGCTACACAACCTTCAGTAAATTTTGTTTTTGAATCGCAGCAATGCATGAAGATTGCACTTCCTCTAAATTTTTTTGTAGGATAGATGTTATAATTTAAATTTATAAAAATATCATATAAAGAATCATCTCTAAAAAGCTTTTCACATTTAAATTTTTTGAAACCCTCAATATATGAATTGTAGAATGGGCTCTGAGAATCAACACACCACATGGATGTTTTTTTTAATCTTCTTTTAGGTAAATTTGTGTGAAAACTACTAACTCTGCCAGACCTATAAAAAACTTCTAATAATTTGAATACACCACGAGGGGTAATCATGTCCCCCTCTCTAACTTTTTTCCCAATTCCACCACCACCAACAAAACACTGAATTTTTTTCCCTCCAAAAGTAAGATATGCTTTATGTTTTATTTTTGTTTTAAAAAGATATAGATTTGACACTATAAGTAATATGACAAAAAAAAATACTATAACAACAATATTTAAAAGAAATTTAAAATCATCGGAATTAAAGAATCTATTAACTGATGAGGGGTTTAATACACAAAAGATTAATGACATATCTAATCTTGATATAGATAAACGTAAGAGTGGAGTTCTCATAGTAGAAATTGATTCAGAGAAGATGCTAATAGATCTGATTGATTTGTTCAAAGATAATAATAATTCTTGGAGAGTTTTATGTGTAGTAAAAAAAAATATCCAAGTTCCAAAAGAAATTTTTGGGTTTAAAATATTAAGTCAACCAATAATATTTAACGAGTTTTTGAATATTGTGAAAAATCTTCAAAAAAATTTAACTCAATCAGAAAAATATTTTGATATTGGAAATATGAAATATTATCCAAAAGAAGCTAAGTTAATAGGTATCGATAAAAATAAAGTGATTAAGTTAACTGAATTAGAAAATAAATTAATTTTTTATATAATTCATAATGTAGAAGGAGCGACTAAAGATGAGATTCTCAAGCAAGTTTGGAAACACTCAACAAAGCTTGAAACGCATACCCTCGAATCTCTAATTTACAGATTAAGAAGGAAGATAGAAATAGACCCTAATAACCCAAAAATTTTATTACAACTAAATAAAAGATATTTATTCAAAAGACATTGACTAGTATAACTTATAAGGAATTTTTCGTGGATCCTCACGCTGGATATCAAAGAGGCTGTTAGGGAGTTTTTTATCTAAAAAAAGATCGTTAAAAAAGACTTCAGTTTTCGATTTGTCGTTGTTGTAGAGTGTCCATTTTTTCATTATGAACGGTTTGATTTCAAATAAGATTTCAACCAACCCCTTTTCATTGACTTTAGTGTCATGGAGGTTAACCGAGAGCATATTGTCTTTTTCCAAAATTTTTATTATTTTTATTCCTTTTAAACTCAATCTTTTGAATAGCAATGCTCCAGCTGGAACCTCGCTAAATTTATGAAAGCTTATACTTTTGAGGTCTTTATTAATAACTGCAAGTCTTTTTGAGTCACAAATCAATAATAAAGGTATTTGATCATATTCGATTCTAAATTTACCAGGTCTTGATAAATGTAAATTTCCAGACAAAATATCTCCATTATTGTTGATTTGTACAAATTCAGTTTTTAGTGAATCAAAACTTTCAAGATAATTTAAAACTTTTTCTTTGTTTGTATTGCTAAAACTATCGCTATATATAACTAAATATAGTAGAATAAATAAAAAAATTTTTATGCGCATAAAGGTATCATATACGAACTCAATTAATCTGTATCCATTAAGATTAAGTTTTTTTCTAATATCTTTTCTTTTCATTTTCGGATGTCAATTTGACCAATCAGTAAATTTGATAAAGGAAAAACTTTTTTCTGAAAATGCTGAAGAAATTGAAAAAAATGAAAAAGTAGTTCAAGAGGCTGATTTAAAAAAAAAAGAAGATAAGCCTGATAATGCAAATTTCGAAGACGAACAAGTTAGTATAAGTAAAAACAAAATTGTAAATGAGGAAATAGAAACAGAAATAATTAGAGAGAAGAATAAAGAAGACCCAAATGTGATAGCTTTTAAAGAGATGGGAAAAGCCAGAGACACAGACAGTAAAATAATTTCTTTTTTCACTAAGATTTTTGATGCTGACGAAAAAGAAAAAATTAAAGATAAAAATCCAAGTTTGAAGAAAATTGAATTAAATAAAAAAGATCTTGAAAATGGGGAAGAAAAAATTGTCACCTTAAAGAAACCATATCCAGAATATAATACCAAACCGTTAAAAATTGAATCTTTAGAAGAAGGGAATAATTTGCCAGATAATATTAAAGAGTCGAGTGAGGAAGAAATAACATTAGATATTAATAATAATCTTAAAAGAGAAAAAGAGGATTTGGCTCTTTTCATTCCGCAACCTCCTAAACAGAAAAAAATATTGAAGGAAAAGGATAGTTTGGTTGGACTTCTTCTACCTCTTACAGGAGCGAAAAGTTCTGCAGGAAACATTGTTATCAACTCTTTACGTTACAGCATGCTTCTCAAACCTAACGATTTAAATTTTAAGATTTTCGACACAGGGAGTACACCTCAAGGAGCGATTGAGGCATCAAAGCAAGGAATTAAGTCTGGTATAAAAACATTTATAGGACCAATTTTTTCAGATGAAACAAGAGAAGTAAAAAATTATTTCGACAATAAAAAAAATCTTACTTTTTTTAGTTTATCACCAGATTTATCTAATGTTTCTGAAAATGTTATAGTTTCTGGACAAAATCCAGAGGATCAGATTTCCTGCATAATTCAACATATAGGAACTTTTGAATCAGAAAAGATGTTACTTATTCATCATTCCGATAAATATGGGTATGTGATTAAGGAGAGTGTTCTAAAGTTTATGGATAGTTTTGGTTTGTCAGGGATGCTTTCTATTGATTTCTTTGAGATTGAAAAAGATACAATCTTAAACAATGAGATTAGAGAGCTTAGTAAATTTGAATTAAGAAAAAGTCTTCTTAAAAGTGAGATTGAGAATCTTAAAATGAGAGATGATTTAGATATTAAGTTAAAAAAAAGGCAAATAAAAAAATTAGAGAGAAAACTTACTCTTGACTCTCCCTTTGATCATATAATTATAGCTTCTGAAGGAGAAAAATTATTAGAAATTTTATCACATCTTGCTTTCTATGATATTAATTCTGACAATACGAATATTTACGGTACAAGCCTTTGGGAAGATACAAATAAAAATGATAATGTTTTTAAGAATACATATTTTGTAACCAGCTTGCAAAAAAAAGATGATGAATTTCTGAAAAGCTTTAGAGGTGTTTTTTCCAAAGACCCAATATCATTTAACTATCACATTCATGACCTTATATCGCTTGTACAAAATTTTCAATTATTAAGTGAGGAAGAAAAATCTAAAGATGTTTTTTATGGAGAGTTTAGTAAAACTAAAATAAAATCAGGACTTCTTCAAAGAGAGATCTTTTTAAAAAAGATATTGAAAAATAATTTGAATGAAGAAGTTTTCAGTTGTAAATTAGATGCTCTTTAATAAGTTTTTTAAGAGCAATACTTCTATGATCAATTAAAATCTTCTTATCATGTTTCATTTCTCCAAAAGTTTTACTGTAACCTTTTGGAACAAAGAATGGATCATAACCAAAACCGTTTTCTCCTTTTGGAGGCCAGACAATCTTTCCATAAACCTCACCATTGTAAACAAAATAATTATTGTTAATTCTGATTGTTAAGCAACAAACAAATTTTGCGGAGAAATCATTTAATTTTTTTTTTTTTACTTCTTTGTATAGATTTTCCATAGCCACAGACCAACCACCTGACTTTTTAGCATATCTAGCAGAAAAGATACCAGGTTTATTACTCAGACATGAAATGCACAAACCCGAATCATCAGATATAGCAATATATTTATTTGGAATATTTTCAGCTTTAATTTTTGAATTTTCTTCAAATGTTCTTCCAGTTTCTTCAATATCCTTTATTCCAATATCGGCTGCTGTGACAATATTTAAATTATATTTTGAAAGCAAAGTTTTGAATTCTTTGATTTTGCCATTGTTATGGCTTGCTAAAACAATTGTATCTTGTTTTCCTAATTTAGGAGTGTCGGATTGCATTTTCTTGAATCGTAAAAATTTGTTTTATAACTTGTTGACTTTGCTCAATCATATCTAAAGCTGATTGTTGATGAAACGTACTTTCTTCACCTGAAATTTGTATTTCCGATAAACCAGAATTTTTAGTAACAACAAAATTTGCATCAACTGATGCTCTAGAATCTTCCTCATAGTCCAAATCTACAAGGGTTTTGTTATCAACAATACCACATGAAATTGCCGCAACAAGGTCTAAAACTGGATTCTTCTTAATACTTTTGTTTTTTATCAATTTATTAATTGCTAAACATAGGGCAACATAGCCGCCTGTAATACTGGCTGTTCTTGTGCCACCATCTGCTTGCAAAACATCACAATCAATTATAATTTGAAACCCATTAAGATGTTTAAGATTTACAACAGATCTTAGTGACCTTCCAATTAATCTTTGAATTTCTACAGTTCTCCCGGTTTGCTTTCCAATTTTTGATTCACGCTTATTTCTTGAATTAGTTGATCCTGGGAGCATGCTATATTCTGCAGTTATCCAACCGGAATTCTTATTTTTTAACCATTTAGGAATTTCTTCATCTATAGAGGCGGTACAAATAATTTTTGTTAAGCCAAAGTTTATTAAGCAAGATCCATCAGCATTTTTGCAAAAATTTGTTTCAACTGAGATTTCTCTGGTTTCGTTATTTTTCCTATTGTTTTTTCTCACTTCAAAATATAATTTATGTTAAGCTAAATATTATTAATAATTATGGAAAAAAAAAACAATCCAAAAATTAGAAAAATAAAATTTTCTGAAAGTTTGAAATCGTCTTTATTTAATTTAAACCAGAGATCAAAGCAAATATTTAGACTTATCGTAAACGATTTCTTAAAAGATGGAAAACCTGTTGGATCTAGAAGGTTGTCAATAAAAATGGGTGAGAAGCTTTCTGCAGCTTCAGTGAGGAATGTGATGTCTGATCTGCAAGATGCTGGGTTGTTACAATCTACACACACTTCAGCTGGAAGAATACCAACAGATTTAGGTTTAAGATTTTTTGTTGATGGTCTATTGCAAGTGGGCAGACTTACGAATAACCAATGTACTGAAATAGAAAAAGTCATAAATAATCAGTCACAAAATGTTGAGGAAATGTTTAGTGAAGCCGGTTCTTTGCTATCAGGACTACTCGATTGTGCTGGAATTGTTTTAGCTCCTAAGTTAGAGGGCTTTATCAAGCATATAGAATTTGTTCCTGTGAGTAATGTTAAGGCTTTAGTTATACTGGTTACCGAATCTGGTATTATTGAAAATAGAATAATAGAAGTTCCAAAAGGACTTCCTGCATCCCTTCTCACTGAAACTACTAATTATTTAAATTCTATCATCAAAGGAAAAACTCTTGAGGAGAGTAAAAAAATTATTAGTGGTCAAATTAAAGATGATAAAAAATACATAGATAAAGTGACTAAAAATTTAATTGAGGAAGGATTTGCATGTTGGGATGATGCTAGTAAAAAGAATAAACTTATCGTTACAGGAACCTCTAAATTGTTAGATGATATAGAAGCAATGGAGCAGTTAGAAGATGTAAGACTGTTAATTGAGAAATTGGAAAATAAAAAAAACCTAATGGGAGTTATTGACGAAACACTTCAAGCCGAGGGTTTGCAAATTTATATTGGTTCAGAAAATAATTTGTTTGGATTAACTGGTTGTTCGACGATAATAAGCCCTTTTAAGAATAAAAAGAAAGAGATAATTGGAGCAATTGGAGTTATTGGTCCCATGAGAATCAACTATGCGAAAATAATACCAGTAGTTGATTATACAGCAAAATTAATAGGTGAAAAGTTTGAAATCAAATGAATTACTTTAACGAGGAGTGTATATGAATAAAGCAAGCAAAAATAATGTGGATAATAAAAACGATAAAAAGAGGAATTTAAAAAATACAAAGAATGAGTCAGATGTTATTTTAGAGAAAGAAAAAATAATTTCAGATTTAAAAATAAAGCTTAACCAAGCTGAGGACAGAATTTTAAGAGAACTTGCTGAAAATGAAAATATTAGGAAAAGATATGAGAAACAAACAACAGATAACTTGAAATATGCTGTAAAAAACTTTTCTTATGAACTGCTTAATGTTACAGATAATTTTCAAAGAGCATTACATTCGATATCTAAAAAAGATATTGAAGAAAGTTCCAATCTTAAGAGCTTGTTTGTCGGCCTTGAAGCTGTAGAAAAAGAAATATATGAAATTTTTGAAAAAAATGGAATTATTCGTTTTGATTCTTTAAATACAAAATTTGATCCCGAAAGACATCAGGCGGTCTCTAAAAAGGAAAGTGAGTCTCCAGAAGGTATGATAGTAGAAGAATTACAAAAAGGATTTATGATTGGAGAAAGACTTTTAAGACCGGCAATGGTAATAGTTTCTGCAGGAAAATCAGAAAAAAAAGAAAGTTAGTCTGAATTAGGTTCATATTTTCGCATTGTTATACAAATTCTTGAATTTTCTGGCAAACAATCTATGTGAGAACCAAAAAAATCCTTTTTATCATTGCGAATTAACTTTGATATTCCATGATAATATAATCTAGAGGCTCCCCCCATTAAAACGATTGTACCACTATCAAGAACAATCTCATTTAAATTTTTTTTTGTTTTACCGTATTTAAATATTGCGCTATTTCCAATCGATATAGATAATACTGGAAAGCTAAAATTATTCTCGTCTTTATCTTGATGCAACCCTAATTTTGAATCGGGGAAGTTATATAAGTTAAAAAGACAAGAGTTTGGAAGTATTTTTTCACCGCTATACTTTCTCCATAATGAAATCAATGTATCTGGGATTTTCGGCCAACTTAATTTTGTTATTGGATGTTTTCTTATATATCCATAGCCATTTTTGTCAGAGTTCCAACCCCATGATCCTGCGTTAGTTATTTTCATTTTAAATGGTCTGTTAAATCCTGGTATTCTTGGATTGTAGAAAGGATAAAGTTTGATTATTCGAGATATACTTAGAGCAATCTTGATTTGATCATCACGTTCAATGGCATTATGAAAAAATTTCATTTTTTTCTTGATTCTTTGATATATTTTATAATATAAACAAACTGCTTTAAAAACAATTTTTATGTAATGCCTTTTAGGGTTACATAGAAATTCTGTCCAAAATTTAGGAAGAAAAGGAGCTAAAAATGACAGTAATAGGTATAGACCTTGGCACAACAAACTCTTGTGTCGCCATCATGGATGGTAAAGAACCAAAAGTTATAGAAAATGTAGAAGGGGCTAGAACCACCCCATCAATGGTAGCATTTGCAGAAAATGACGAGCAATTAGTTGGTCAGTCAGCAAAAAGACAAGCTGTTACCAACCCTGAAAAAACATTATTTGCAATTAAAAGACTAATTGGAAGAAGAATGGATGATGAATCCGTGCAAAAAGATACAGAAATTCTTCCATATAAAATTGTCTCAGGAGATAATAAAGATGCTTGGGTTTTAATCGGAGATAAAAAATATTCTCCCAGCCAAATAAGTGCAATGATTCTGCAAAAAATGAAAGAAACGGCAGAAAAGTTTCTTGGAAAACCAGTCAAAGAAGCAGTAATAACTGTTCCTGCCTATTTCAATGACGCACAAAGACAGGCCACAAAAGACGCCGGAAAAATTGCTGGTTTAGATGTCAAAAGGATTATCAATGAGCCAACAGCCGCCGCACTTGCCTACGGACTTGATAAAAAAAAAACAGGAACAGTAGCAGTTTATGATTTGGGTGGAGGGACATTCGATATTTCAATACTTGAAATAGGTGATGGTGTTTTTGAAGTAAAAGCAACTAATGGTGATACGAAACTTGGAGGAGAAGATTTCGACCATGTTTTAATTGATTACTTTGCGTCAGAATTTAAAAAAGAACAATCTATAGACCTCAAAAAAGACAAACTGGCGTTACAAAGGTTAAAAGAGGCCGCGGAAAAAGCAAAGATTGAATTGTCAACAGCACCTCAAACAGAAGTAAACCTTCCATTCATAACAGCAGATGCTTCTGGTCCTAAACATTTAAATATTAAACTTTCTAGGTCAAAGTTTGAAACGTTAGTTGCCGAACTTGTTGAAAGATCAATAGAACCATGCAAGCAGGCCCTTAAAGATGCAGGTTTAAGTGCGGGTGAAATTAATGATGTCATATTAGTTGGTGGTATGACAAGGATGCCTAAAGTAATTGAAGCAGTCAAAAATTTTTTTGGTAAAGAACCAAATAGAAGTGTAAACCCAGATGAAGTTGTTGCTCTTGGAGCAGCAGTTCAAGGAGGCGTTCTGTCAGGAGATGTGAAAGATGTGCTTCTGCTTGATGTCACTCCATTGTCTTTAGGTATAGAAACTTTAGGCGGAGTGTTTACCAAATTAATTGAGAAAAACACTACAATCCCTACGAATAAAAGCCAAACGTTTTCAACAGCTGATGACAATCAATCAGCTGTTACAATCAGAGTATTTCAAGGCGAAAGACAAATCGCATCTGATAATAAGCTGTTAGGACAATTCGATTTAGTGGGAATACCTCCGGCGCCAAAAGGTACACCTCAAATTGAAGTTACATTTGACATAGATGCAAATGGAATAGTAAAAGTTTCGGCCAAAGACAAAGCCACTGGTAAAGAACATCAAATCCAGATAAAAGCTTCCGGAGGTTTGTCTGATGACGAAATTGAAAAAATGGTAAAAGACGCTGAAGCAAATGCTGATGCTGACAAAAAGAAGCTTGAAGCTATTGAAGCTAGAAATAATGCAGATTCAATAATTCATAGCACTGAAAAAAGTCTCAAGGAACATGGATCAAAAGTCCCCAAAGAAGACAAAGAAAAAATAGAAAAGTCTTTAGAAAGCCTTAAAGAGACATTTAAAGACGAGAAGGCAGATATTAAAATATTAAAAGAAAAAACCGATACATTAATTCAAGATTCCATGAAATTGGGAGAGATAATGTACAAAGAGGCGCAGGAAAAAGCAGCTAAAGAAGAGTCAAAGAAAAAAGATTCTGATCCTAAAAATAAAGAAAAGAAAACTAAAGGTAAAAAAAATCCTGATGTTATGGATGCAGACTTTGAAGATGTCACAGATAAAAAAGATAAACCTAAAGACGATGATAAAAAGGAAAAATCTGCTTAATCTGAAAAAATATGTCAAAGAATGATTATTATGATGTTTTAGGTGTTTCTAAGGATTCTGACCCTTCTTCAATAAAAAGCGCTTATCGAAAACTTGCTATGGAATACCATCCTGATAAAAATCCAGGAGATAAGGAAGCTGAAAATAAGTTTAAAGAAATATCAGAGGCCTACGAGATTTTATCAAATCCTGAAAAAAAGCAAGCTTACGATACCTATGGGCATGAGGCTTTTTCTCAAGGTGGTGCAGGATTTTCAGAGGGTTTTAGTGGTTTTGGAAGCTTTTCTGATATATTTGAAGATTTCTTTGGAGACTTTGGAGGAAGACCACAACAAAGAAGAGAACAAAGGGGGCAAGATCTAAAATACGAAATTGAAATAGATTTGAGAGAGTCATTCACTGGTATTAAAAAAGAAATCTCTTTTGATACCTTGGTAAGATGTCAAGATTGTAGTGGATCTGGATCTGAGAAAGGGGGTGGACTAAACAATTGTTCTGAATGTGGAGGTTCTGGACGTACCAGAGCATCACAGGGATTTTTTACCGTTGAAAGAACATGCTCTTCATGTGGTGGAGCTGGACAGGTTATAACGGATCCTTGTAATACATGTAATGGCGAAGGAAGAAGAAGAAAAAATAGAAAGTTAGAAGTAAATATTCCGGCAGGTGTTGAG
>CABYVV010000017.1 GCA_902522465.1 uncultured Alphaproteobacteria bacterium
GGTGAAATTTTTGCTTTGCTGGGACCAAATGGAGCTGGTAAATCAACTTTGATAAACATTGTATGTGGAATAACAAAAAAAACAAAAGGTGCGGTAAATATTTTTGGAAGAAATATTATTTCTCACTACAAAGAAACACGATCACAGATTGGATTAGTTCCCCAAGAAATTGCTACAGACTCTTTTGAAAAAGTAATAAATACACTACAGTTTAGTAGAGGTTTATTTAATAAACCCAGATCAGAAGAGCATTTAAAATTTGTTTTAAAAAGTTTAGATTTATTCGAAAAAAGAAATAGTCAAATAAGAACATTGTCAGGGGGAATGAAAAGAAGAGTTATGATTGGGAAAGCCCTATCACATGAGCCAAAAATTTTGTTTTTAGACGAACCTACAGCTGGTGTTGATGTAAGCCTTAGAAAAACGCTTTGGAGCTTCTTAAATAAATTAAAAAGTAATGGAATTACAATCTTTCTTACCACACATTACATTGAGGAAGCAGAAAACATTGCTGATAGGATTAGTGTTATTAACAATGGGAAAATATTAATCACAGAAAGCAAAAAAAAGATTATCGAGAAACTTGGAAAAAAAAAGCTTATTTTGACATTTACAGATTCTTCTCAGAATTTTTCAAATCTTAACAACAAATATTCTTTTAAAAAAAAAGGTAATCAAATAATACTGACTTATGATTATAAAACAAAAAAGAATTTGGCATCAGAGTTTTTACATGATCTCTCAAAATATTCAATAAAATATGATGATTTAGAGATTGAAAAAAGTAATCTAGAAGAAATATTTCTAAGTCTGGTGAAGAAATGAATTTAAGAGGTATACATGCAATCTACAGGTTTGAAATGGCAAGAACATTTAGGACTTTAACACAAAGTATTGCTTCTCCTGTATTATCGACAGTTTTATATTTTATTGTTTTTGGTTCAGCAATTGGTTCAAGGATTAATGACATTGACGGTTTAAGTTATTCTTCTTTTCTAGTACCAGGACTTGTTATGTTAACAATTCTAAATCAAAGTGTCTCAAACGCTTCTTTTGGTATATATTTCCCTAAATTTAGTGGTACAATTTATGAAATTTTATCAGCACCAATCTCACCTTTTGAAATTACATGCGGTTATGTATTCGCATCTGCTACAAAGTCAGTAATTGTCGGACTAATAATATTATTTACATCTTCTTTTTTTATAGATTTAAATATTCTTTATCCTTTTTGGATGATAATTTTTTTAATTCTTATTAGTTTCACTTTTAGTTTATTTGGTTTTATAATTGGAATATGGTCTGATGATTTTCAAAAAATTCAATTAATTCCGTCATTTGTTATTACTCCTTTAACTTTTCTAGGAGGTAGTTTTTACTCTATAAATATGCTACCAGAATTTTGGCAGAAGGTTTCGTATTTTAACCCAATTGTATATTTAGTTAGTGCATTCAGATGGAGTTTTTATGGAAATTCTGATGTAAATATTATGACTTCAATTATCGCTATTTTAGTTTTTTTATTGTTTTGTATAATTTTAATCTATTTAATTTTTAAAACTGGATACAAAATTAAAACCTAAATAACTTTAATAAACTATAATTTATAATGCCAAGACATAGAGGAAAATTTGATATAAATAAAAAGGAACCTTATGAGTTAAGTCGTTCAAAAATAGAGAACTTTATTCAGTGTCCAGCCTGTTTTTTTATGCAGCAAGTTGAAGGAATAAAATTTCCAACAATCCCAGGTTTCAATATTAACGAAGCAACAGATATTCTTTTAAAAAAAGATTTTGATAAATATAGGGGTGCCGCTAAAACACATCCTTTTTTGAGGAAAATGGGTTATGAACATTTAGTACCCTTCAAACACAAGTATTTCGATTTATGGACTCAAAGTTTGCATTTTGGAGCGGAAAATAGACTCAATTATGACCACAAACCATCAAATATTAGAGTTGGTGGTGGATTGGATGACGTTTGGTTTAACATCAACACAAAGAAACTACATGTTGTGGACTATAAAAGCACTTCACAAAAGAAAGATTTAGGTCCTATAACTTTAGATGATAAATGGAAATCAACTTACAAAAGACAAATGGATTTATACACATGGATATTATTAAATAAAGGGTTCGATGTAGATCATGTTGGTTTTTTTTTGTACTGCGATGGAGATCGTTTTAACGGCAAAGAATTTCTTGGAGAAAATATAGCAAAAATGGAATTTAAGATCACATTGATTCCATATAAGGTTAATATGGAGTGGATTGATCAAACATTAAATAAAATCCATGAAATTTTAAGAAAAAAGATTAGACCTGAACATTCGGAGTTTTGTGAATTTGGAAATTTCTTAAAAAATTCAAATTATTTTTAAATTGAAACTTGATTAAATTTTAATTCTTAATACTTAATAAATTAATAAAAAATAGAAGAGTTTAAAATGAAAGATTTTAAGAGAATCAGAGAACTAAACCTTATTTCAAAAAATAAAATTAGCGATCATATGTATAGATTGACTTTTAAGAGTAATGATCTTCACGATTTTTCAGACAATGAAACGGGTGGATATGTCAAATTAATTTTTTCAAAACAATCACCAAATTCAGATACCCATCTAGTAAGACCTTATACAATTAGAAATTTTCGAAAAGAGAAACTAGAAATTGATATCGATATCGTGGTTCACAATGAAAAAAAAGGATTAGCTTCATGCTGGGCTTTAAATGCTGAAGTCGGAGATAAAATTAAAATTTCAGGACCAGGTTCAAAACAAAAACTTAATGGTTCACTAGATTGGTATTTTTTTATTGGCGATATGTCAGCTTTACCAGCTATATCTGTAAATCTTGAGATGTTATCAAGAAATAGCAGAGGTATAATAGTATTAGAGGTGCTTTCTGAGTCTGACAAAATTAAAATTAGTAAACCAAGGAACTTTTCAATTTACTGGGTAATAAACCCTAATAAAGAAATAGCTAATAAACTTTATAAAAAAGTAAAATCAATAAAATGGTTAAGAGGAAAACCATTCATATGGAGTGCATGTGAGTTTTCCGACATGAAATTATTACGTCAATATTTTAAGAATATAGGTGTCGAAAAAGAAAATATATACATTTCGAGTTATTGGAAAAAAAATTCAGATCAAGAAGAACATAAATTGTTCAAAAAACAAGACAACATTAATTGGTTAAAATCATAAATAATTATTTTAGAATGATTCTTAATTAGATTATTGAATTTTTTTATTTTTTTAATAATATAATAATTACAAGTCATGAATGCAATTTTAGCTGTAATAAAACACAACAAGGCCATTTTTGTAGCAAACGATGGACGTTTACTCAAAAAGTGTTCGCTTGGTTTTCTAATATTAGCATTAGCTTTCCAATCGACTGAATTTGGTGAAATAGTTAGACAAGTTCTCGTTGATGCCTATCTACAAGTCTCCGTTTTTGTTGGTTTTACCCTTTTTCTTTTCATAGGGTTAGATTCTTTGACAAAATTTAACGTTGAAAGATTTTTAAAAAAGACAAAAAGAATACATGTTCCAATAGCCACATTTCTCGGCGCCATCCCTGGTTGTGGCGGTGCTATTATCGTTGTTACGCAGTTTGTTCAAGGAAGAATAAGCTTTGGATCATTAGTTGCTGTTTTGACATCAACTATGGGAGACGCAGCTTTTTTACTGCTTTCAAAAGAACCAATTACTGGATTTCAAATTTTTTGTATTGCTGGTTTAACAGGTATGGTCACCGGTTATATTGTAGATTTTTTTAATAATACAGAATATTTAAAAATTAACAAAAACATCAAAATTGAGTTTGAAAATATTGAAAAAACTTTTGTTTCAAAATTTAATGTTTTTTGGTTGATAGTCTTCTTTCCAGGGTTTATCTTAGGAGTTCTTTCAATATTTCAAATTAATTTAGATACTTTAATTTTGTTTAAAAACTTTAGTTTAGTTCAATCTGTAGGATCTATTGGTGCTATAATATCTATTTTTATGTGGACATTGAACCCACTTAGCGATTTTCAATGCTCAACTGAAAAAACAAGATCTTTTTTATCCAGAGTTATTGATACTACAAATTTTGTAACTACGTGGGTTGTTTGTGGGTTTCTTATTTATGAAATTTTTATATATTTCACAGGAATTGACTTAAAAATATTTTTTGACATTTGGATTATTTTTGTACCTTTACTAGCTATTTTATTTGGCTTTATTCCAGGTTGTGGACCCCAAATTATTGTTACAACATTATATTTAAACGGATCTATTCCATTTTCTGCTGAAATTGGTAATGCAATTTCAAATGATGGCGATGCACTTTTTCCTGCTATTGCTTTAGCTCCAAAAGCAGCAATATTCGCCACATTATATAGTGGTTTACCCGCAGTCTTGGTGGCATATTCCTACATGTTCATATTTGAATAAATTTATTTTTGTAAGTATTTAATTCTTCAAAGAGACTTTATCTTTTTAATTTTTTCATTATCAGAAATCATTTTTGATAATCTTTTGTACAATTGAATTGACAAGGACTTAATAATATTACTTTCTCCATCTATAATCTTTAATAATTCTTCAATACTAATTGGAGACTTATGATCACTTTTTTTTCCAAGTTCAACAGAAAGTTCTTTGATTATTTTCTGTGTTTCTAATTTGGATTTGGTTGTTGTTCCTGTAGAAGTTTTTGAAGATAGTAAGTAGTCATTTAAAAAAGAAGGATTGATTTCAACTAATTCCGACCCAGTAATTGCCCTAACTGTAGCTTTTCTTTGTTCTCCTAGAATCAACGATAACTCTCCAAAAATTTCTCCAGAAGACATAGAGCCAACAACCTTTTTATTAATTTCAACATTAAAAGATCCTGATATAATCAAAAACGCTGAACTCCCTTGTTCTCCTTGTTCCACAATGCATTCACCCGGTAAGACAGTAATCTTGTCATTGACTTTATTTAATTTCATTTTAGGTTCCCCTATAATTTTATTTTCATTTGAATCAGATCTTATTGTTTTAGATTTTACCTTTAACATACGACTTTCAATTGATTGTATCTTAGCAATTTTATCTTTATTAAATTCTTTATTTTTTTGATCTGTTGAATTGGTATTATCTATTTTTTTTTTCATCATCGCATTTGAATAATTTAGAAAAATTCTTAGATTATAAATAGATGAACGAAGTTGATTAATTCTTTCGTCTGTAATTTCTCGCATATTTAAACCACATTTATTTCAGTTTATGATTTTAATTCTATTACAACACTAATGAAAATGCTGATATTTTTAATTTTTTTTTAATTTATCACTAGCATGACCGCTTTAGTAATATTTTCTCCCCAAATATCATTTACATATTTCAAAAGTGTTCTTTTTTTTTTATCCCATTTTAAAGATAATTGAGCATCAAATTTTTTTGAATTGATTAAAATTACTGGCGAATGGTCAAAGTTAAAATATAAACCTGCACCTGTAAATACTTTCAAATTTTCAGCATATTCCCAACTACAAATATTATTTCTGCATGGTTTAAAATCGTCAGTAGAATTAATAATTGTATCCGCGAGTGAGATTTTTTTGTCTTTTCCGTTAAATCTATAAGATACATTATAATCTGGATCCTCGAGTATCCACTTTCCTGACTTTTCATTTAATACTTCTAGAAATGTGTGAGAACCATTATTTTCGCTGAAATAATTAACTATTCTCGATTTTATTCCTAAGGAATTTAAAATTTCTTGCATAACGAGTGTTCTCGCTGAACAAGAAAGCTGAGGTTTTATTAAAGGCTGATTTTCTTCTCCAATCATCATTCGAATCATTTTTTTCGAATCATTTTCATTGTAATTTCTTATTTCATTATTTGAAACCTTCATACTTTTAGAATTTACAAAATTTCTAACTTTTGCAGTTAATTCCTCAAAAACTAGAACCTCAGTTTTAAATATTCTTTGAATTTCAGATTTATTATAAGAACTATCAGAGGCTTTAATAAATGAATGAAGATCTCCAATAAAATTAAATTTTTTGGAATAATATCCTAGTATAAAGAATGAACACGACAAAAATAATATTAAAAAAGATTTTTTCATACGTTTTAGATATATGTTAAAGGCACTTTAGTTAACATATTATAAACTTGCATAAAAAATATAGTAATAAAAGTAAATTGAATTAACTTGAAATTTCTTAGGTTAAGCCAAACAACCCACATAAACGCAATTAGATAAGTAACATTTATAGCTCTCGGCTGATAATAACCTTGCAAAAAGTGAAATGAAAGGTGAAAAAATAATGATAAAAGACAAACTAATGAAAATAGGGATAGTAATTTACTTTTAATTTTTCTGTTATCTTCTGAAAAGATAAAAGCTAGTATTGGAACAATCAGAATTAAATAGCCCAAATTAAAAGAGTCTTTAAAATTCTCTAAAAATTTAAAAATTTTTTTTTCAAGTATCTTAAAATCTCCTGATTGCAAAACCTCGAAAATCCAAACAAAGCTCCATTTTGCTTCGTAGAAAATTTTTAAATCAAAAAAAAGACAAAAAGTGATCCAAGTTATTAATGGTAAAAGAAATATAAAAATTATTCTAAATATATTTTTAAGTTCAAGATTTCCATATCTATTTGAACTCCAAATATAACCAATGACAAGCATGGGCAACCATATAACACACATCTGGTAAAATAGAGAACCACATCCTAGAATGAAACAATAACTATAAAATTTTTGTTTTTCAACGTACGTTCCAACTGAACCTATAAAAAAAGATAAGACTGATATAACAGGTACAAGAATTAAAAGAAATGAGGAATGTGTTTGCCAAAAAAAAGAAACTACTAGATCACTGGTCATAACTATTAAACCAGCAAAAAAAGCATTAAAACTATTAAGATTAAAATTTAAAAATTTGCAAATAACAAAAATTATTAAATAAATAATTAACAAATGAAAAAGATAATAAGAAAAATAAACGGAAGATTTTTTAAATAATTTTTTTTTATTTATTGGAGTATTAATTTTATTTTTTAAAAGTTTATTATATAGAACAGCAAATGGCAATAATACTGGAGCTCCAAGCGTTCCTACCAAAATATGCAAAGGCCTTCCTCTCCATGGGTTATTTTCCCACTCAAAAATATAGTTTATATAATTCATAGAGGAACTCGTTATTGAATTATTATCACAATTATGCATGTATAATGTTGCGCTATTATATTTTATAGGTTTAAAACATTGACTTTCTTCCACTTTAGGAGAAAAAAAGAAGAAAAAAGGAACTAATAATAAACTAAAAATAAAATATTTTCTAATGTAATTAAAACTATTCTGCAAAAAAATCCTTATAAGGTTTAATTCTTTCTTTTAAAATACTCAATGCCTCTTTAATTTCTTGTTCTCTAGAAGTATCCTGAACAGTGTCAGACTTTGAAATTTTTATTATTTCATCACCAATCATTTTCCAAACTAAATTTCCTTTTGGGATATCAATATTATTAAGTCCATTTTTGATTCCATTAGAAATTGAATATGAAAGAGGCACAGAAGAAATGGCAATAAATATGAAGGATATGATCCATTTTTTTGTGAACGAAAGATTTTTATTGTTTTTAATACTTTTAAAAATGAAATCAGTATTTATACCTGAAATTTTTTTTAATTTTTGATAGCTTTCTTTTTTTTTTATCAAATCTGCGTATGCATTATTAATATTTTTTCCTTCAGCGATTATTCCAGTTTCTTCATCTAGGAAAAAAAAAACATTACCTTTTTTTTTTAAAATATACTCTTCAACCCTCATAGGAAAATTATAAACTTAATTAAAAAAATTTGAAATCATCATTTAAATAAATTTCCGATCATGAAATAATTAAAGATTATGTAAATTCTTATTGCCATTAATCAAAAAATATAAACCAAGTATGAAAAGAAAAATTTGTTCACTTGTAAATAACTTTGTAGTTATGAACCAGTCTTTGTGTGCTAAATAAAATGCAAATATCATTATTATAGTGATAAGGAGACCAGATAATCTCGTAAGAATATCACCAAAAGAATTTTTAAAAAAAAAGGCTAAGATTAAAGTAAAACCAGCATAAATTTCTGATAACGCAACAAATGATGATAAAATTGGACTAAAATTAAAATAATCAATAAGCTTTTGAGGGGGAAGAGGAAATTTTCCAAAACCATGTATTAAAAAAGCAATTCCTAAAATTAATCTAAGTAAAAAATCAGACAAAATCTTTAATTTATTTAATTTATTTATAATGAAAGAAACTTTATCTTTTAAATTTTGAATAGATTCTAGTTTAATCATTTTAATTTTTTATATTACTTAGCCAAATACTTTGATAAGAAGTCAAAGTAAAATTACTTGAAATATTCTTTACTCTTTTTTTTGTTAATAGATCATACCACTTATTAGTTGAGATTAAATTAATATCTAACAAAGAGAATGTTTTCTTATACTTTGATAAATTGCTAATACAAAATATACTTTGACTTTTATCAATACTTTGTCTCCAAATTCCAAAAAGATTATTATTAAGTTGAAGTGTAAATTGAGTAGCATTGGGGTGAAATGCTTTTTGCTTTCTCCTAATTTTGATAAGCTTTATAATAGATAAATAGATTTTTTTATTAATTGAATCTTTTTTTAGGAGAGATAACAATTCATTTAATTCCCAGTTCCTTCTATTTATAGATCTAAAAGCATTGGTAGTCTTAACTTTTTTATAGTCATTTCTAGACCCAACTAGGTTTTGAATATAAATTGCAGGTATACCTTCCATTGACAATAAAATTTGATGAGCCAAAATAAAACGTTTAATACTATGATTATCTTTACCTCTATAAGTTTGTTTAAAAGCATCTAATAAAGTAGTATTTACTTCATAAACGGTTTTCTTTTTTTGTGAAATTCTATGAGTAAAATAAGCTCCTGAATCTTTAAGTGTTGAAAGGAATTTACTTAACTCATCATTTGGCAAAATCCCTTCAAGTGGTCTCATACCAATCCCATCATGAGTTGACAAAAAATTCAAATATGCATTACCAAATTGGGCGGGCGGCATACTTCTCGACCATTGTTTTAAATAAGTATTATTTTCAGAAATAATCGCATGAATGACTAATGGCGCTAAAGAAAAATTATAAATACAATGAGCTTCATTATTATTTCCAAAATAAGTTAAATTTTCATGACTAGGGATATTTGTCTCTGTGATTATGATGCATTCATTAGAATAGAATTCAACAATCAATCTAATCAATCTAATTATTAAATGTGTTTCTGGTAAATTAATACATTTTGTACCTTTCTGTTTCCAAAGAAAAGCAACAGCATCAAGACGAAGAGCTTTAGAACCTTTATCAATGTAAAACTTGATAACTTCCAAAAAAAATAAAAGAACATTTGGACTTTTAAAATTAAAGTCAATTTGATCGTGACTAAAGGTACACCACACATAACAATTTTTATCTTTGATTTTTATTTTTTTTGAAATTTCACTGGAACGTGGTCTCACAACTTTTGTAAAGTTAGTGAATTTTTTATCACTTGAAATAAAAAAATCTGAACCAGGATCAAGTTGTTCTAAAAAATTTTGGAACAAATAATTTTTTGATGAACAATGATTAATGACCAAATCGCACATTATTTTAAATTTTGAAGATAGCTTCGAGAAATCTTTCCATTCACCATGTTTTTCTTCGATTTTTTTGTAATCAATTACTGCAAAACCATCATCTGAAGAATAAGGATAAAAAGGTAATATGTGAATATATGAAAATTCTTTACAATATTTTTCAAGAAAAACATTTAAGGTTACTAGATTGTTTTGACTCTTCTTACTCACAGTATCAGCATAAGTAATTAAAAAACAATCTTTTTCTGACCATTTTTCATTTGATATATCTTTATTTAAACTCTTTGGAAATAACTTTTTTATTGCCTTGCAAATTTCACCAATTTCTTGTGTACTACGGTTTTTGTATATTAAACTAAGATAATTATATAAGGTTTTATAGTTTAACTTTTCCATTAAAGAAGCTAAACCTTATTATCATTTATAACTGTTAATTTTAAATCGTTTAAGAAATTTGGTATTGCAGTATCAACCCTACTCCATGTTGGAATATTTGGTGATTCCATAGGAGAATCTAAAAAAACTTGCCCAGAAATCATGATATTTTTTGCAAATAACTCAACTGCAGTCTCTTCTTCGTGAACATCAATTTCATACATGTTCATTATTGCGTCTTTTTTATAAATTTGAACGAAATCAAGCGCCTCTCGGTAATAGGTTGCTTTAAGTGATCTGAAAATTGACATAGAAAAGGTTTCACCCTGAGAGGCAAGTTTTCTAATAATGGCTTTTATAATATCAATTGACATTTTTGATAACCCTTTAGATTCGTCATTTAATGATATGTCTTGGTGTTTATGATCATAATTATCAGCAATATCAACTTGACATAGTCTATTACCAGCATAATTCCTATACATTTCTGAGAGCACACCAATCTCCAAACCCCAGTCAAAAGGGATTCTTATATCTTTTAGAACTCTTCGTCTAAATGAAAATTCTCCTGCCAGAGGATACCTAAAAGAATCAATAAATGAAATGTATTCCTTAAAACCTATTGTTTTTTCTAAAGCTCTTAAGAGGGGAGTCACTAAAAGTCTTGCCACCCTTCCTCTTACTTTTTTATTTGAAACTCTTGGATAATAACCTTTACAGAAATCAAAGTTAAATCTAGGGTTTGCGACTGGATAAACCAATCTTGCTAATAATTTCTTGTTGTAAGTCATAATATCGCAGTCATGCAATGCTATTGCCTCAGTATCACCAAGTGCTAAAATATAACCCATACAATACCAAACATTTCTTCCTTTTCCCATTTCTTGTGGTGCTAAATTTTGTTCAGCTAATTGAGAATCCAATTTTCTTAACCCAGGTCCATCATTCCATAATATTTCATGTCGCTGAGGAAGGTTGGAAAAAAACTTTTTCGCATCTTCAAATTCCTCCCTATTTGCTTGATCAAGTCCTATAACAATATTTTGAAGAAACTTAACTTTTGAAATTTCTTTAATAATTTTTGGCAATGCTTTTCCTTTTAGCTCTGAATATAATGAAGGAAGGATTAGAGTTATTGGTCTAAACTTAGAGTAATCTATAAGTTCTTTTTCCAATTCATCGTATGTTCTTTCAGAAAAATTATGCAGAGTTGCTACAATACCATTTTGATAAAAATCAGAAATTTTTATTCTCCATTTTAAATACAAAGTCCAATGATTCTCTCCAACCATTAGGGGCTTCATTCTTACTAAAAAAAATATTTTTATGTTTTTTTAAAGGAAGTTTGTACTTTCCTCTTTTTACAATACATCCATAATCTGTAGATTCAAGCATACAAATATCATTTTCACTATCACCCAGTGAAATTGTTAAAAATTTATTACTTAAATTAGGCTTTATAATTTTTATAAATTTCTTTAAAGCCGAAGCTTTATCGTAATTATCAGAAACATGTATAAATCTCCCACCTTCTTGAATTATTAGATCTTTATAATAAGAGTTTGCTTCAGACTTAAATTTTCTTAACTTTTCTTTTGAATCTCTCCAAAAAATTGGATTTGTAAATAATCTTAACTTACTAGTTCTTGCGTTTTTAATTGTTAAGTTTGTTATTTTTGATATTTCCTTATCGCTTAATTCACTGTAAAAGCTGAAATCATATTCTTTTTTAAATTTGCAAATAA
>CABYVV010000018.1 GCA_902522465.1 uncultured Alphaproteobacteria bacterium
AGGAAAAAGATATTGTTTGCCTCATTCTAGAGTCATGACACACCAGCCGTCTGGTGGAGTTCAAGGTCAGGCGTCTGACATTGAAATTCATGCGAAGGAAATAATTAACTTAAAAAAAAGTTTAAATAGAATTTACGAGATTCACACTGGACAATCATTGAGTATTATTGAGAAAATGATGGATAGAGATAATTTCATGAATGCTGAAGAAGCAAAAAAATTTGGTATTGTAGACAAGGTTGTCTCAGAAAGACCGGACTTAAAAAAACAATAATTATTTAATTTGGAAAAAATAATTGTTTAATTTGGAATAAAGGTTGCAGTATTTAAATAATTTTATAATTATATATTAATTAATGGTTGAATCAAAAAATAATAAAAATACTTTATTTTGTAGTTTTTGCGGAAAAAGTCAGCACGAAGTAAGAAAACTTATCGCAGGCCCAACTGTGTTTATATGTGATGAATGCGTTGAATTGTGTATGGACATAATTAGAGAGGAGAATAAAGTCATCTCATCTCCCAAATCTGGTCATGTTGAAACACCAAAAGAACTTTATAATCTGTTAAATGACTATGTTGTTGGTCAAGACGATGCTAAGAAAATATTATCAGTCGCTGTACATAATCACTACAAAAGAATAGATAATGCCTCAATTAACACAGATGTTGAACTTTCAAAATCTAATATTTTACTTGTTGGACCCACAGGTTCTGGAAAGACTCTAGTTGCACAAACTCTAGCCAGAATAATTGATGTCCCCTTTACAATGGCCGATGCAACTACTTTAACAGAAGCAGGTTATGTAGGAGAAGATGTTGAAAATATTATTCTTAAATTGCTTCAAGCAGCTGATTATAATGTTGAAAGAGCACAACGTGGAATAGTATATATCGACGAAGTTGATAAAATAAGTAGAAAGTCAGATAACCCCTCTATAACCAGAGATGTTTCTGGTGAAGGAGTTCAGCAAGCTTTATTAAAAATAATGGAAGGTACTGTTGCTTCAGTTCCTCCTCAAGGTGGAAGAAAACATCCGCAGCAAGACTTTCTTCAAGTAGATACAACTAATATACTTTTTATTTGTGGTGGTGCCTTTGCTGGAATAGACAAAATAATCTCAACAAGAGGAGATAAATCAAGTATTGGATTTGAAGCAGAGGTAAAGGATAAATCGGAAAAAGAAATAGGTCATATTTTAAAAAAACTTGAAACTGAAGATCTATTAAAATTTGGTTTAATCCCAGAATTTGTTGGAAGACTACCAGTTATAGCTACTTTAGATGATCTTAGTGAAGAGAGCTTGATAGAAATTTTAACAAAACCAAAAAATGCTTTAATAAAGCAATATCAAAAATTATTTGCTTTTGAAAACGTAAAATTAGAGTTTACTGACGATGCTTTATCTCTAATAGCAAAAAAAGCCATAGATAGAACAACCGGCGCCCGAGGATTGAGATCTATACTTGAAAATATTTTATTAGATACTATGTATAATTTACCAGGTGTTGAAGGTGTAAATGAAATTGTTGTTAACTCAGAAGTTATCGAAAAAAATTCTAAACCCTTATATATCTACAATAAATCTAATAAAGTTATAAATAAAAAAGCTTGATGACAAATTTTAAAGATCCTTTTTGTGTTTTGCCTCTAAGAGATATAGTTGTATTTCCAAACATGATAGTTCCTCTCTTTGTGGGTAGGACTAAGTCGATAAAATCCTTAGACTTTGCAGAAAAATTTGAAAAAGAAATTTTTCTAGTAGCGCAAAAAGACGCCAACGTTGATGAGCCTCAAAAGACAGATATTTATTCTTACGGAACAATTGCATCTATCCTTCAATTATTAAGATTACCTGATGGCACTGTTAAAGTATTAGTTGAAGGTATCGAAAGAGCAAAAATATCTCATTTTGCTGAAAATAACGATTTTTTCGAAGCTTATCTGGACCCAGTGAAACAAGATGATGGAGAAAAAGACAGAGAAATTAATGCCTTGTCAAGAACCGCTATAAATCAGTTTGAGAACTATGTAAAATTAAATAGAAAAGTTCCACCTGAGATATTGGTAAGTTTAAACCAAATTTCTGATCTTAGCAAATTAGCTGATACCATGGGAGCCCACCTTGGAAACAAGCTCTCAGATAAACAAAAACTTTTAGAAACTTTATCCGTAAAAGAAAGGCTAACAAAAATTATAGATTTCATGGATGATGAAATAGGCGTCTTGCAAGTTGAAAAAAAGATTAGAAGTAGAGTAAAGAGACAAATGGATAAAACACAAAAAGAATATTATTTAAACGAGCAGATGAAAGCTATTCAAAAAGAATTAGGAGAAACAACTGACGTTAAAGATGAAATTGTCGAAATAGAAGATAAATTAAAAAAGCTAAAGCTATCTGAAGAAGCCAGAGAAAAAGTGAAATCTGAGGTTAGAAAACTTAAACAAATGGGTCCTATGTCTGCAGAAGCTACTGTCGTTAGAAATTACCTAGATTGGATAATATCACTTCCTTGGAATAATAATGTTGAGGTAGACATAAATTTATCTAAAGCTCTTAAAGTATTGGATAAAGATCATTTTGGCTTAAGAAAAGTAAAAGATAGAATAGTAGAGTACCTTGCTGTTCAATCAAGAGTAAAAAAACCTAAAGGTCCAATTTTATGTCTAGTAGGCCCTCCTGGTGTTGGAAAAACCTCTTTAGGAAAGTCTATGGCAAAGGCATTAGGTAGGCCATTTATTAAAGTTTCTCTAGGTGGAATACGTGATGAGTCTGAGATAAGAGGACATAGAAGAACATATATTGGTTCAATGCCTGGAAAAATTATTCAAAGTTTAAAAAAGTCAAAATATTCCAACCCACTTTTTTTACTTGATGAAGTCGATAAGTTAGGTGCTGATTGGAGAGGTGATCCCTCGTCGGCATTATTAGAAGTGCTCGATCCGGAACAAAACCAGAATTTTAATGACCATTATCTCGAAGTTGACTTTGATCTATCAAATGTAATGTTTGTTACTACGGCAAATACATTAAATATCCCTCAACCCTTAGCTGATAGGATGGAAATAATAAGGATTTCTGGCTACACTGAAAACGAAAAGATGAATATTGCAACTAGATATCTGTTACCGAAGCAATTGAATGAAAATGGGATTAAAGGGAAAGAGGTTAAGGTCGCTGATACAGCAATTGAGAGCATTATTAGATACTATACTCGCGAATCTGGCGTGAGATCACTTGAAAGAGAAATCTCAAAAATAATTAGAAAAGCCCTAAAAAATATAATAATGAATAAAAAAAGATCACTATCTATCTCCAAAAATAATGTTGAGAACTATCTAGGTGTTAAAAAGTTTAAATTTGGAGAGATAGAAAATAAATCCTTGGTTGGTGTTTGCACAGGTCTAGCATGGACAGAGGTAGGTGGTGAATTACTTCAAATAGAATCAGTAATAATGCCTGGAAAAGGAAAAGCAATTTATACTGGTAAGTTAGGAGATGTAATGAAAGAATCAGTGCAAGCAGCTCAAAGTTTTGTTCACTCGAATGCAAAAAAATTTGGAATCTCACCTAACTTATTTGAAAAGCATGACATTCATGTTCACGTGCCTGAGGGAGCGACCCCTAAAGACGGTCCGTCAGCTGGAATTGCAATGTTTACATCCATTGTATCAGCTTTCACTGGTGTTTCTATAAAAAATAACATCGCAATGACTGGTGAAATTACCCTTAGAGGCAGAGTGCTTCCAATAGGCGGACTTAAAGAAAAGCTACTCGCTGCCGTTAGAGGGGGTATAAAGGAAGTTTTAATTCCGAAAGAAAACAAAAAGGACTTAGCTGAAATAGAAGAAAAGGACATTATTAATAATATTGAGATTCATTTCGTTGAAAATGCCAATGAAATTATAAAAAAAGCTTTTACATCAAAAATTTCACCTTTTAAAGAATCAAAAGAAAAGAACTTAAAAATCTCGGGTAAACCTATAAATCCGAAGGAAAATACATTAAGACATTAAAAAAATGTGTTTGACTAGACCCATTCTTAATATAGTATTGAATTAGTATATTAATTTATACTTTTTATAATTTTTAAAAGGGGGTCTAGAGTGAATAAAAATGATCTAGTAAACAAAGTTTCAGACCATACTGGTTTAAGTAAAAGTGATAGTGCAAAGGCTGTTGATGCAGTTTTTGAAACCATAACTTCTGAATTAAAAGGTGGAGGAGACATTAGGTTAGTCGGTTTCGGAACTTTTCTAGTTACAAAAAGAAAGGCAACCACTGGAAGAAATCCACAAACCGGAGCTGCTATCAACATTCCTGCTGCTAATGTTCCAAAGTTTAGACCAGGTAAGAGTTTAAAAGAAACACTCAATTAAATATTTAAAATCACATCTTTTTAAATAGAGATGTGATTTAATAATCTTTAAGTTCATTTAAAACTTTAATCATCATTTCCTCATTAAGCCTCCCAGTATTAACATTTCGTGGACTAGGATGGTAGCACGCAAAAAGTGTGAGTTTTTTATCAATTTTGTATGACATTCCATGTGAAAAGGTAATTTCCGATTTTTTAGTTTTAAATATTTTTAAACAAGAGTTAAAGGCAATTCTTCCAAGAGCCAGTAATATTTTTACGTTTTTGAGATACATCATTTCTTTATCTAGAAAATTAAAACAATTTCTCAATTCCTCTGCTTTTGGTTTGTCTTCTGGTGGAACGCATTTTAAAACTGGAGTCATGTAAACGTTATAAAGTTTAAGTCCATCATTTATATTATCTGAATTGGGTTGATTGGTCATTTTAGCTTTATACATGCATCTGAATAAAAATTCTGCGGATTTATCTCCAGTAAACACTCTCCCTGTTCTGTTTGCACCATGAGCGGCAGGGGCTAAGCCTAAAATTATGATTTTGGCTTTAGTATCACCAAAACCAATTACTGGTCTACCCCAGTAATTTTCATCTTTGAATCTTCTGGTTTTTTCTTTTGCAATTTTCTGCCTGAAATTTACTAATCTCTTGCACTTGGTGCATCTTAGAATTTTTTTATTCAGGAATGTAATTTTTTCTTCCATATAATCACTTAAATAAACGTAATTAATGTTATAAATTCAAACATTAAAAATTAATTGTTTAAAAATAAACTAAAATAAATTATAAACAAATTTTATTATGGGCGGTTAGCTCAGCTGGGAGAGCGCCACGTTTACACCGTGGATGTCGGGAGTTCGATCCTCTCACCGCCCACCAGTCTGGGGGTGTAGTTCAGTTGGTTAGAACGCCTGCCTGTCACGCAGGAGGCCGCGGGTTCGAGTCCCGTCACTCCCGCCACCCATACTGATAGTTCGAAATATCTGTTTTATATTTTATACAAAAACTTATTTTATGATTAATTTTAAAAATGTATAATCACTATAAATGATAAAATTCCTATTAATTTTAATTACTGTTTTTTTCTTAAATGTTAATTCTTTTTCACAGGAACTACCTGACGGTCCAGATGACGACAAGATTGATTTTGCAATACCCGGTGAAAATGAAAAATTAACAGAGACAGATGATATCTGTGAAACTTCTCCTCATTCTGAACTTTTGAATCTTTTAAATGTAAAATTAAAAAAGTTTAACCCTATTCCTGAAGATAGAAGAGGAGGAGAAGTCAGAGGGGGTGGCAGTCAGCTAACGCCAGATGAAGTTACCACAAACTCTATTAGATTCTATGCTGAGCAGCTAAAAGATGAAAAACCAGTTAAGATAAGAATTGAAACTTTTACGTCTTTGGGAAAAGGGCCTTTAACATCACTTATAGATAGATCATCTAAGGTTTTTTTGAAACACCCCACAGAATGCAAGTTTTTTTCACTGTACGGCGATCAAATAATAGGATCTTATGCAATGTCTTTTGATAATATTTTAAGACTATATGCAAATGCAGTTAATAAAAAAAATCAAATTGCTCAAGATTTTATTAGAACTCAGTTGGTTCCAGCCCCTATGTCTTTAGATGAGGCTATCAGATCACTTTATGATGACTATGGATATCAGCAGAATATTATTGAGTCTTTATTACCTGAAGATGTTAAAAATCTATTTTTTGGAGAAAATTCTTTAGTTAGTATAGCAGACGTAGCAGAATCTAAACTTTTGGCTTTTTCTTTACTTGGAGGAAAAATTGATCAGTTTCAAAGTTACGAAATTTTTATTGTTGCACCCAAATCCAAAAAAGGCTTATTAGGAAGTAATGAAACTATAGTTATTTCCGGAACTGGAGAAATTTACGAGGTTCCATTGCTTAATATTCCCTTAGCTCTAAACGTGATGAGATCATTAGGATTCAATGCAAAGATAATATTAATCACTCATTTGTACATACAAGATGATTCATTTTGTAGAGTTGGAGACGGTGGATCATGGTATCATTATAAGGGAAAGATTAAAAAAGCTGGTTGTGATTTTTTGTCTAATGCAATTATGGCTTTAAGAGAAAACACATTAAGTCTAAGCGATGATTATGGAACATATAAATACAGCATTGATAGAGTGAATCAAATTTTAAATAATTAACTGTGAAATTCATATATTAATATTATATAATTAAAAAAGTATGATTATGACAGAATACCTACCAATATTAATTTTCTTGATATTAGCCTTTGGAATTTCTTTCGGAGCGATCTTTTTCTCATTAATTGTTGGTGAAAGAGACTCTTACAAGGATAAAAATTCAACATATGAATGCGGTTTTGACCCATTCGACGATTCTAGAGGAAAATTTGAAGTTAAATTTTATTTAGTTGCAATACTTTTTATCATTTTTGATTTAGAGATTATTTTTCTGTTCCCGTGGGCCATAGCTTTCAGCGAAATCGGTCTTTACGGGTTTTTATCAATGATGATTTTCTTGTTTGTTTTAACAGTAGGATTTGTATATGAGTGGATGAAGGGAGCATTAGATTGGAATTAAAAAAGATAAATGCAAATAACTTTGATGATTTAAGTAATCAAGTCAGTTCAAACGGATTTTTAATAACTAAAGTCAAAGATCTAATCAATTGGGCTAGATCTGGATCATTGTGGCCTATGAGTTTTGGTCTTGCTTGTTGCGCTGTAGAAATGATGCAATCTGCGGCTAGTAGGTATGACTTTGACAGATTTGGAGTTGTTTTTAGACCTAGTCCAAGGCAATCTGATGTAATGATAGTGGCTGGTACATTGACAAATAAAATGGCACCTGCTTTAAGAAAAGTTTATGACCAAATGCCAGAACCTAGATGGGTAATTTCTATGGGTAGTTGCGCCAACGGAGGTGGTTACTACCACTACTCCTATTCCGTTGTAAGAGGATGTGATAAGATAGTTCCAGTTGACATTTATGTTCCAGGATGTCCGCCAACAGCTGAAGCACTTTTATATGGAATTTTACAACTTCAAAAGAAAATTTTAAGAGACAATAAGATTATTAGATCATGAAAAATAAAGAATCGGTTTATATTAAAGAAATGTCTCAATTAATTAAAAGTTTAATTAATTTTTGTAAGTATGAATTGGAAATTATTAAAGGTGAAATTAATATTTACTGTTCAACTAAAAATCTTACAAAAATTCTTTTATTTCTTAAAGACAATCCTTCTTTAAGCATGGAGTGTCTAACTGATATAACTGTAGTAGATTATCCTGAAAAAGCTTCAAGATTTTTGGTTGTTTACACACTTCTTAGTGTGTCAAAAAACTACAGAGTAAAAGTTAAAGTTAAATTAGCTGATAATGAATCAATTCCGTCCGTAATTGATATATTTTCGGTTGCAAATTGGTGCGAAAGAGAAATTTGGGACTTATTTGGAATCAGTTTTAATGGTCACCCTGATTTAAGAAGAATCTTAACTGATTATGATTTTCAAGGGCATCCACTAAGAAAAGATTTCCCATTAACTGGTTTTACTCAAGTTAGATATGATAATGAACTTAGCAGAGTTATTGTTGAGCCGGTTAAACTTGACCAAGAGTATAGAAACTTCGATAACTTAAGTCCATGGGAGGGTATGGGAAAATACCTTCCTGGGGATGAAAAATCAGATCAGAGAAAAAATGACTAGAAGAGAAAATTACTCCCTTAATTTTGGACCTCAACATCCTGCAGCGCATGGTGTTTTGAGATTAGTGCTTGAATTAGATGGAGAAGTTGTTGAAAGAGCTGATCCTCATATAGGTCTTCTTCATAGAGGGACGGAAAAATTAATTGAGAATAAAACATACATTCAAGCATTACCATATTTTGATAGGTTGGATTATGTTTCTCCAATGTGCCAAGAACATGCATTTTCACTTGCAGTTGAAAAGCTATTAGATATTGATGTTCCGATAAGAGGTCAATTTATCAGGGTTATGTTCTCCGAGATCACTAGAATCCTTAATCACATTTTAAATCTAACAACATTCGCTTTGGATGTTGGTGCTATGACTCCATTTTTATGGTTATTTGAAGAAAGAGAAGTTCTAATGGAATTCTACGAGAGGGTTTCTGGATCAAGACTTCATTCGGCTTACTTTCGACCTGGTGGAGTTCATAGAGATCTTCCAGATGGCCTAGTCGATGATATTTCAAATTTTTGTAAAAGATTCCCAAAAAAAATAGATGATTTAGAAAAGTTATTAGAGACAAACAGAATTTTTAGACAGAGAAGTGTTGATATAGGTAAAATCAACAAAACTGATGCTTTAGACAGAGGCTTTTCTGGACCATGTTTAAGAGCATCTGGTGTTGAATGGGATCTTAGAAGAAATCAGCCCTATGATTGTTATTCTGATCTTGAATTTAAGATACCAATAGGCACCAACGGTGATTGCTTTGAGAGATTTCTTGTCAGAATTGAGGAAATGAGACAATCAATAATAATAATCGAGCAATGTTTAAAAAAAATACCAAGTGGTGCATGTATTTCTGAAGACCCTAGGATTGTTCCACCCAAAAGAGACAAAATGAAATCCTCAATGGAATCATTAATTAATCATTTTAAACTATTTACTGAAGGTTTTCATGTTCCTGAAGGAGAAACATATACTTGTGTTGAAGCACCAAAAGGAGAATTTGGAGTTTTTTTGGTTTCTGATGGAACAAATAGGCCATATAGATGCAAAATAAGAGCACCAGGTTTTGCTTTTTTACAAGCCACTGAATTTTTGTCCAAGGGGCATATGTTATCCGATCTAGTCGCAATAATTGGAAGCTTAGATATTGTTTTTGGTGAGATAGACAGATGAGTGAAATTAGTTACAAATCCTTTGCAGAAGATTCTTTACAACCTAAAGAGTTTAGTTTTAATAACTTTAATCTTAAAAAAGCAAAAGAAATAATAAAGATATATCCTTCTAACTACAAAGAGAGTTCAATCATGCCACTACTTTCAATGGCACAAAGTCAAAATAAAGGATGGGTTCCAAAAAAAGCAATAGAATACATCTCCGAATTTATTGGTGTTCCAGAAATCAAAGTGCTTGAATTAGCAACTTTTTATTCTATGTATAATCTGTCACCTGTTGGTAAATTTCACATTGAAGTTTGTACAACTACACCATGCATGTTAAGAGGGTCAGATTCTATGCTTAATTTATGTAAAAAAAAACTAGGAATAGACATAGGTGAAATAACAAAAGATAAAACATTTTCTTTGGGAAAAGTTGAATGTTTAGGAGCTTGTGTTAACGCACCGGTTGTTAAGATAAATGAAGATTATTATGAAGATTTAAATTCTCAAACTTTTGATAAGTTAATTAACAATCTTAAAGACAATAAAAATGTAAAAATAGGTCCGCAATCGAAGAGAATGGGATCCGAACCAGGAAAATTAAATGATTAAAAAAGATAATGTAATATTTACAAATTTGTATGGTAAATCTAGTC
>CABYVV010000019.1 GCA_902522465.1 uncultured Alphaproteobacteria bacterium
AGACAATACATACATAAGATATAAAGTATTAGGAACAGGTAATCTTCCATTAATGCTTTTCCATACGATTAGAAACAGGCTTGAGTATTCTTACAAAGTTGCAGATTTATTAAAAAAGAAATATAAAATTTTCCTCTTAGATCTTCCTGGTTTTGGAGATTCTCCTATAAATTTAAAAACCAACTATAATGAAGAGTTTTTCACAGAATCTGTTGTCAATTTAATTAAAGAATTAAAATTGAAAAATGTTATCTTGGCTGGTGAGTCTATAGGTGCAGTTTTACCTTTAACTATTACTTTTAAAATTCCTAGATTGATAAAAAAGATTTTTCTTTTTAACCCTTATAATTATGACAATTATTTTGGTGATGGTATTAGTAGAGGAAATTTATTTGCAAAATTTATAATGTTCCATATAAGCATTCCGATACTTGGAAATCTTTTTTCAGCTTTAGAAAATAAATTTATTCTCAAGAATGTATTGAGAGGTGGGTTCTTTGATATAAGTCATTTATCAGATAGTTACCTTGATTTGCTCTGCACATCATTGAAAAAAAAAGGATATGTTTATCATTTCAGAAATGTTCTGTCGAACTTCAAAAGTTGGGTGGATTCAAAAAGAATATACGATCAAATCAAAAAACCAGTTCACCTTATTTACGGAAGCCATGATTGGGCAACTGATACTGACAAAAAAGAAACTCAGACTCTTTTGGGCATAGAAGAATTTGAAATAATTGAAAACTGTGGTCATTTTTCATTTTTAGAAAAACCTGAAAAAGTTGTTGAAATTTTATTGAGAAAAAATTAAATGATCTTTGATTGTGAAATTTTAGTTGTTAATATTTTATTAATAGTATTATGGTAAATTAAGTTTATGAAAGTTTTATTTGTCCTTACTAATCATACTGAATTGGGAAGTACTGGGAAAAAAACAGGTTATTTTCTTAGAGAGGTAGCCTATCCCTACTCGATTATAAAAAAAGCTGGGCATGACATAACACTTTGTAGCCCGGCAGGTGGACCTGTTCATGCTGATCCGTTAAGCTTAGATTATGGTGATGATGAAACCATAATAAATTTTTATGAAAATGATAACATCAAGAATGAACTTTCAAAAACGAATAAACCTGAATCAATAGATTCAAGGGATTTTAAATGCATTGTTTTTGCTGGTGGTCATGGAACAATGTGGGATTTCCCAGATTGTAATAAATTACAATTAATAGCTAAAGAAATATATGAAAATGATGGTTTGATCGCAGCTATTTGTCATGGACCTGCAATATTTGCAAATCTAAAATTATCAGATGGTAAATTTCTTGTTTCAGGAAAAAAAATATCGTGTTTTACAGATGATGAAGAAAAGCATGTTAAGTTAGAAAATGAAGTTCCATTTTTACTTGAATCAAAAATGAAAAGTATAGGTGCAACTCATACTAAAGCAGATAAATTTCAGTCGCATTATGAAGTTGATGGCAGAATTATAACAGCCCAAAATCCTCCTTCATCAATTGATTTTGGTAAAGCTATAATAAACGCTATTAACAAACTATAATTATTCTTGAGAATTTAATTACTGGGATTTTAATGAATGAGTTTGATTTAATAAAAAAAGTTTTTTGGATTTCACTTGCATTAATATGTATCCTGTTTTTAGTGGTAAGTGTGTTTGTAAGAATTAATTAAAAACCGTCAAAAAAAAGAAATTACACTAGTTTAATATTATGTTCATAAGAATAGTAAATGTAAAATTTGCCTCAGAAATTGAAGCGGATGCAATGCAAGCTTACGCAGAACATGAGTTGATAAATAAACTACCTGGTATTTTATCAGTCGAGGTTGTTAGAATAACAAAACTACATAGCGTTGTAATAAATAAGTTTAAAAATCAGCAATATGCAGAAGAATCCAAAGAGATAATAATTAATAAAATGAAACAAAATCCGAATATCAAAATAGAAACTTTTGAAGGCGAAAGATCATTCATAAAAGAGAAATCTTAAAGTAGATTGGTAAAGAATTAATGCGATTTGTTTTTTATTTAATTATTAAGTCAATTAAAATGCATATATTTTAATAGAAACCCAATAAAAATTCTTGATTAAAATTAAATTAAAATATAACCTATAATGATCGTTCAACCTTTTTGGTCGGAAGTAGGTTTGACACCGAAGGAACGCATCCATCTGTCTCTCTACTCCGATTGTGAGTATGAAATAGATGTATAACGAAATATATAAAAATTCAAAAGTCAGAAAATCATATAATAAAATTTATGATTGGGCTAAATCCTTACCAGAAAATATTATTGTAAAGAAAAAAAATGAAGCGGAAAATCTTTTTAAGAAAATTGGTATTACTTTTTCCGTATATAATAACTTTGACTCAACAGAAAGATTGATACCTTTTGATATGTTCCCGAGAATAATTTCAGGTGTAGAGTGGAAAAAAATAAAAGAAGGAGTTATTCAAAGGGCATTAGCTATTAATGCCTTTTTAAATGATATCTATAACTCTGGGGAAATAGTAAAAGCCAAAATAATACCTGAAGACTTAATATATAAAAATCCTGCATATGAAATCAAAATGGTTGGATTTAAAGTCCCAAAAAGAATCTATAGTCCAATAATTGGTTCAGATATAGTAAGAATAAATGAAAAAACATTTAAAGTTTTGGAAGATAACTGTAGAACTCCATCTGGGGTTTCTTATATGATTGAAAACAGAGAAATAATGATGAGAATGTTTCCGGAATTGTTTGAGAAATTAAAAATTGAAACCGTGGAAAACTATCCAAACTACTTACTAAATATTTTAAAAAGTTTGTCGCCAAAAAAATGTAACAAAGATCCAAAAGTGGTTATACTTACACCCGGTTCCTTAAACAGTGCTTACTATGAACACAGTTTTCTAGCGGATTTAATGGGTGTGGAGCTAGTGCAGGGTGGAGATCTTTTTGTTGATGAATCAATTACTTATATGAAAACAACAAAAGGGCCAGAAAAAGTAGATATTATTTATAGAAGAATCGATGATAAATTTATTGATCCAATATCTTTTGACAGTTCTTCACTCATTGGAATTCCAGGGCTATTTGATTCATATAAATCAGGGAATGTAAATATCTGTTCTGCACCAGGATCAGGTATTGCTGACGATAAAGCAATTTATAGTTATATACCTGATATAATAAAGTTCTACTTAGGTGAAGAACCAGTTTTGGAAAATGTTAAAACATGGAGATGCTATAAGGATGATGAAAAAAAATATGTTCTTAATAATTTAGAAAAATTAGTCGTAAAAGAAGTACATGGATCAGGTGGTTATGGTTTAATGATCGGTACAAAGTCTCCAAAAAAAGAAAGAGAAAAATTTAGAAAAAAAATTCTAAAAAATCCAGAGAATTATATTGCTCAGCCTGTTCTAGAATTATCTTCTGTCCCAATCTTTGATAAAAATAAATTATCTCCAAGGCATGTTGATCTAAGGCCGTTTTGTCTTGTAGGAGCAAACAAAACTAGGTTGGTTAATGGTGGATTAACTAGGGTAGCCTTAAAAGAGGGTTCATTAGTAGTAAATTCTTCTCAGGGTGGAGGAGTAAAGGATACTTGGATTCTTAATGAGTAGTTTATTATGTTGAGCAGAACTGCAGAAAATTTATTTTGGTCTGCTAGATACATTGAACGAGCTGATTCATTAGCAAGACTATTAGAAGTGGGGTATAGAATTTCTTTAATACCAAATACTGAAGCAGGATATAATAATGAATGGGAATCAATTTTAGAAACATCTGGAATTAAAAATCAATTTTTAAAAAAATACAAAACAATATCTAAAGAAAAAATTATTTTCTATCTTCTTTTTGATTTAGAAAATCCATCTTCGGTTAAAAATTGCATTACATCAGCAAGAGAAAACATACGCATGGTTAGAACTGCAGTCACACTAGAGGTATGGAATGCTATAAATTCTTCTTTTCACGAATTGGATAAGAATTTAAGAGATACAAAAAATATTCTAAAAGAATTACCTGAAATTATTGAATGGATAAAAAAGCAGGTTAATCTTATTCGCGGAACTATTTTGAACACTCAATTAATAAATGATGGATATGATTTTTTAATTTTAGGTACTTATTTTGAAAGAGCTGATTTTACAGCTAGAATAATTAATGTTAAGTATTTTATATTACTCCCGAGTATTAATTATGTTGGAAGTGATATTGATAATTTTCAGTGGAGTTTGATGCTTAGGTCAATTTCATCATTTAGAGCTTTTAAATGGGCATATGGTGGACAAGACATAAACTATATAAAGATTATTGATTTTTTAATTCTTAACATGACTTGTCCTAGATCTTTAATCTTTTCTGTAGAAAAAATTCATCATCATTTAGATAGACTAAATAAATTTTATAAACAAAACTCTACATCCAAAAAAAAAATAGAGTTTATGTATAAAAATCTGAAAAATTTAAGTGCTAATAAGATTACTGATATTGGTTTACACGAATTTCTAAAATCATTTATTGAAGAAATCAATTTTGTTTACAAAAAATTTGAACAGAAATATTTTTTTGGTTTAGAAAAATGAAGATTAGAATTACACATTCGACAACCTACAAATACAATTTAACAGTTCCAAAACTAATTCAATGTCTTAAACTTTACCCTTCAGTTTGTGATAATCAAGAAATTTTAAAATGGAATACTACATCTAATACTGGGAAAATCGTCGAATCTCATATAGATGCTTTAGGACACAGGGTACAAAATATTTTTTTAAATAATTTTAATGGACAATTAAAAATCACATCTAGAGGCATTTTAAAAACCAAAAATTTTTCAGGTGTTGTTAGAGGACTTAAGGAGAAAGTAAACCCTCTTTGTTTCTTAAGAGAAACAGACTTAACAAAACCATGTGAAAAAATCAAAGAAATTTCAAGAAAAGTCCAAGGTAATTACAAAGATGAAGTTGAATTTGCTCATAAATTAAATTTAGTTGTTTCCAACTCTATCGATTATGTAAGTGGTTCCACAACTACATCCACAAGTTCCAAGGAGGCTTTAAGACAAAAAAAAGGTGTATGTCAGGATTTTGCACATATTCTAATAAGCATTGCTAGGCAAAACAGACTTCCTGCAAGATATATTAATGGTTTTCTTCTAGAGGAAACAACTTCTGGAGAAAACACAACACATGCTTGGGCTGAAATATTTATTAAACATTTAGGTTGGGTGGGATTTGATCCTTCACATAAAAGATGTATTGATGAAAAATATATTAGAGTAAGCAGTGGATTTGATTTTATCGATGCTTCAACTATTAAAGGTGTAAAAACAAATTACAGTGGGGATGAATTTTTGGACACTAAAGTTAATGTAGAAAGCTGTCAATAAAGTTGGAAGATTCATTGCTTTTTAAAAAATAAATATCTAAGTATAATTTTTCACCTTTTCATACTCGCATGTTGTAAAACTATCTTTTTTGAAATCTCTCTTGCTTCAGGTTTTTTTCTAATCGACCAAACCAAGTCTTTAGCAGACTTTGTTCTTAATTTATTATCCACTATTGGCCTGAAGTAATCTTTTTGAAGTTTGAAATTATATTCTTTTTCTTCTAAAAAGTTTACTTTCCACGGCTCATGAACTAAGTTATTTGGAAGTTTTCTTAACTCTGGAATCCATCTTCGAATAAACACACCTTCTGGATCTTGATCATATGACTGCTTTATGACATTGTATATTCGTATTGTATTTATACCAGTAGTCCCGGATTGCATCTGTATTTGTGGATAATGAATTCCTGGTTCGTAATCAGTAAACTTTTTGGCTAAAAACTTGGATGTCTTTTTCCAATCTAACCATAGTTGGTATGATGCAAACGAAACAACCATTGCTCGCATTCTAAAATTTAGCCATCCTTTTGAATTCAAGAATCTCATACAGGCATCCAGAAAAGGAAATCCTGTGGTACCTTCTTTCCATCTTGAAAAGTAGTCAAAGTTAAAACTATTTTCTCTTAGTCCATTATAAAGCGGGTGTAGATTTTCAAATTCAATACTTGGTTCATCGTAAAGTTTTTGTATAAAATGACAATGCCAGGCGAGTCTTTTCTTGAATGAATTAATAGATGTGTTATCAACTATTTTTTTCTTCGAAATTTCATTAAGTATATATTTTATAGAAATGGTCCCAAAGCTTAAGTGAGGGCTTAACCTTGAACAAGAATCTTCAGCAGTAAGTGGACTTGACATTTTTTTAGAATAATTTTTATGTCTTTCATTTAAAAATGATTCTAAACAAGATAAAGCAAATTTTTCACCTCCCTGTTGACAACTTGTGTTAGGAAACGTGAAAAGAGAATTATCATTATCATCCTCCAAAAAATATTTGCATTCAATATTAGGAGTTATTGGAATAGAAACAAACTTTTGCCAATCAACAGACCACTTACCACGAACTCTTTTGTTAAGTTGTACTCCAAATTGATTTTTTTGAATCCAATTAACTTTTTTTTCTATAAAAAGTGAATTTACATTATTATCTAGTCGATTGAAAAATTCACCTTTAAAAATTTTATTAGAATAGACATTAGTTATTTTGAATTTACTAATTAAATAATCTAGAATCTCAATTGTTTTACCATTATATAAATTTAGCTTAACATTGAATCTTTCTTTTAAATTATTTTTCAGGTCAAGTAATGAATTATTTAAAAAATTTAAATGAAAATCACTTGTTGTTTGAAGTTTTAAATAATCTTCATCAAAGATAAAAATCGGAAGACAAAATTCGTTTTCAGATGCAGCAAACAGAGCTTCATTGTCTTTTATTCTAAGATCATATCTAAACCACATTAATGAATTTTTCATAATTCTTAAATTTTATTTGTCATGATTTAGTAAATAATTAAGGAGCCTTTTTTTATACCTTCTTTGTCTTCTTATAGCTTTGGACTGATTAGAACGCCAATCAACTCTTTTGTCGATTACAATTTCCTCTAAATCACTGGCTTGACAAATAAAGGAACCATCTTTCTCATAAGTTCGTCTTTTCATACAATAGAAATAATAAACTTTTTAAAAAAAGCTATTATTATTCATTAAATTTATTTAGTTAATTTTTTTAAAAACACTTTAGATTACGTAATCTTTAGATTTCTTTTAATTAAACCTTAATTTTTAAATATAACCTTTAGTTACATCAAATAAATGTAAAATAAGTGGCATTTAAATTGCTTTAGTTTGATATGGATGCTAATGATATCAAAGTTAAAGAAGCGATTGGATTCAAAGAATACCTTGAGATTGGTGACTCTTACTATCAAAAGAATGATATTGATTCTGCAATAAAGAATTATTACTCAGCTCTCAAAATTGACAGCACAAATCCAAAAGTATTACTAAATATCTATATAAAATTTTCTTCAACGCAATTTTTAAACACTAATGACAAATTAATGAAGGAAATTTGTTTGTTTTTTCTAAATCAACAAAATATTTGCCATAGGTATGGTTTTGATAATTTCTTAAGATTTACACTGTA
>CABYVV010000020.1 GCA_902522465.1 uncultured Alphaproteobacteria bacterium
TGAGACTTTGACGATGACGGGATCGGGAACGGCTGCGTCTAAGAATGTGGCGAATGGCATTGCAATGTCTAGTAACGGTAATCTAGCATTAGCCGACGGAACGGGTGGAACAGCAGGGCTAGCATCAAACTACAGTCTGAACTCAACGGTTATTAACATAAGTAAACGTGTCCTCAACTCTTCGGGGTCTAAATTATACGATGCTAATACAAACGCTCTGGCTAGTGCCATAACATTGTCGAATTTTGCGAGCACAGAGACGCTGGTTGACAGTGGAACAGCTGCGATTAGCTCTGCTAATGTTGGCAGTTACACGATCAATAATTTAACTGGGATTAGTATTGCTAATGGAACGAATGGCGGCTTAGCATCCAACTACACCTTAACTGGCGGCACGCATAGCTTTACAGTGAATCAACGACCCTTGAACGCAACGTTAGCGAGACAATATGATGCAACGACTACGTCTGCGGGCTCAACATTGAGTAGCTTTGATGCTTTACAAGGCGGTGAGACCTTAACAATGTCGGGTTCAGGGACGGCTGCATCCAAGGATGTGGCGAATGGCATTGCAATGTCCAGTAACGGTACCTTAGCGTTAGTTGATGGAACGGGCTTAGCGTCTAACTACAGTCTGAACTCAACGGTTATTAACATAAGTAAGCGTGTATTAAACTCCTCTGGCTCTAAAACATATGATGCCAATACAGATGCACTGGCCAGCGCAATTACATTGTCGAATTTTGCGAGTACGGAGACGCTTGTTGACAGTGGAACAGCTACGATTAGTTCTGCTAATGTTGGCAGTTACACGATCAGCAACCTAACTGGTGTAAGCATCGCCGACGGAACAAACGGAGGGTTAGCGTCCAACTACACTCTTACAGGAGGCACGCATAACTTTACTGTTAACAGACGTGTTGTTGGTGTGAGTGGCACACGTTTATATGATGCGACCACGAATGCAGCAGCGTCAGACTTAGCGACGCACGCTAACTTAGTGGGTTCCCAAACCTTGACGTTATCGGGCACGGGAACGATTGCGAGTAAGAATGTTGGTTCGAACAAGACGGTATCGATTGGAACATTGGCGTTAGGTAATGGCTCGAATGGCGGTCTGGCAGCGAACTATACGTTAACTGGCGGCACGCATCAGTTAACGGTGAATCAAGCTCGAATCTCTCTGACAGGGGCACGCCAATATGATGGAACCGTAGATGTTAGGAATTCTGAAGTGTCACTTACTGGGCAACAGGGTGGAGAGGATTTAACAATTTCAGGAACAGGAAGTGTTACTAGTAAAGACGTCGGGAATGGAAAATCAGTTAACATATCAGGTCTTACTTTAGGTAATGGTCAAAGTGGAACACCAGGTTTATCATCTAACTACACATTTAGTGGAGGAACACACACGTTTAATATTACCAAAAGAGTATTAAATATGTCTGCAAGTAGAGATTATAATAGTTTGAAAGCAGCTTCATCCGGAATAATATCCCTTTCCAATTTAGTTGGAAGTGAGACTTTGGCACTTTCTGGCAATGGATCGGTATCAGATGAGAATATTAGCACCAACAAAACAATAGGTGTAGATACACTAAGCATAGCCGACGGGGCTAACGGAGGAAAAGCTTCAAATTACACATTGGTTGGAGGAACGCATTTATTAACTATCACTAAGGCAACATTAGCAATTACTGGTACCAAGGAATATGATGGCTCTTTAAATGCTTTGTCTGCCAATTTGTCAATTGGTGGTCTCCAAGGGGGTGAAAATTTAACACTTGCAGGAGTGGGAACCATAGTAGATAAAAATGTAGCTAATGGGAAAACATTGAATGTGTCTGGTTTAACTATTGGAAACGGGTCTGGGGGTACTCCTGGTTCTGCTTCAAATTATAAGTTAGATGGAGGAACACATACATTTAACGTCACCAAAAAGAATATTACTTTTTCTGGTTCTCGTTTTTATGACGGGACAAGCACAGTAAGTTCCAATGACTTAGTCACCACTGGTACTGCTACGGGTGAGACGCTTGGTTTCACGGGTAGTGGAACAGTTTCATCAAAAAATGTACAAAATGGACAAGCAATCACAGTCGGAACAATCGCAATAACAGATGGAACTGGCGGAGGGTTAGCCAGTAACTACAACTTAACAACTGGTACTTTTGACATAAGCCAGAAGTGGGTAACTGTAAGTGGACAAAGAACTTATGATGCAACTAACTCGGTAAGTAGTTCAGATTTATCCGTAACAGGTGAAGTTTCAGGAGAAAATATATCAATAACTGGAACAGGCTCTATAACGGATAAAAACGTAGGATCCGGTAAATCAATCAATACAGCAGGCTTAACTTTAGCAGATGGGACACATTCAGCTTCAAATTATACTATAGGCACGACAAACTTTGCTGTAACTCAAAGAAATATTTCAATTAGCGGTGAAAAAGTATACGATGGAAATGGAACCGTTTTATCTAGTCAAATTGATACAATTAATTCCGTTGGCGGGGAAACATTGACAATAAGCGGACAAGGAAGCATTGCATTACCTTCAGTTGGAACTAATAAATCTATTACCTTAAACACATTAGGTATAACTAATGGAACATCTGGAACAATTGGTCTTGCCTCTAATTACACTTTAGAGTCTGGAACATTTGATATAACTGCTAAGTCAATTACGCTGTCAGGTTCTAGACAATACGACGGCACAACAAATGTAGTAAGTTCTGACTTATCCTTAATTGGAGAGATTTCAGGAGAGTCTATATCAATCACTGGAACAGGCTCTGTAACTGATAAAAATGTAGGAGCCGGAAAGTCAATTAATACAACAGGCCTCAGTTTAGCTGACAACACTTCAAATGCATCTAACTACTCATTGAGTGCAGGAACATTTACTATCGAAAAAAAAGTAATCAGTATTTCGGGTACTAGGTCATATGACGGTTCAACTGCAGTTTCTTCTGGTAATATAAGTTTGAATGGTCTTATAGGCTCAGAGACTTTAAATAAATCTGGTTCAACTTCGATTTCTTCAGCCAATGTGTCGACCTATGGAACTGGTTCAATTAATACAGCATCATTGACGCTTTCAGATGGAAGTAATGGTGGTTTAATCTCAAATTATACACTTTCAGGGGGATCTCATAGTGTAACAATAAGTAAAAAATCTATAGGAGCAAACGGATCAAAAGTATATGATGGAAATACTGCAGTATCATCCTCAAATTTATCATTAACTGGACTTATAGGTTCTGAAACACTAACTTTATCTGGATCTGGAACTGTTGCAAGTAGCTCCGTTGGAGATAACAAAACTGTAACGAATGTAAGTTTTACTATTTCAAACAATAGTGGTTTAGCCTCTAATTATAATCTTAGTGGAGCACTCCAAATGGACATAACAAAAAGACCAGTTAATGCATCTGGAAGCAAAGTTTATGACGGAAATACCACAGTAAGTGGCTCAAATCTGACAACATTTTCAAATTTAGTCGGATCTGAAACCCTGTCTGCTACGGGAAGTGGGTCTGTAGTTTCTGAGAATGTTGGTACTGGAAAAACGGTAACGCTTGGCACTTTAGCTTTGGCTAATGGAACTGGAAGTGCTAGTAACTACGATATTTCTGGTGCAAGTTTTGATATTAACCGAAGACCACTTACACTTACTGGATCAAAGATATACGATGGTGACACAACGATTCAAGGTAGTCAAATCACGGTATTTACAAACATAGTAGGATCTGAGACATTATCAGTGACAGGATCTGGAACTGTCTCATCAGAAGACGTAGGTAACGCAAAAACTTTAACTACAGCAGGGCTTTCATTAGTTGATAATTCTGGTCAAGCAAATAATTATTCAATAAGTTCAGCAACAGCAAGTATAACTCAACGTCCGGTAAATTTATCTGGTTCAAGAGCTTATGATGCAACAAGGACAGCTGCGGGATCAGATTTAAGTTATACAAATCTCGTTTCGGGTGAAACACTTAATTTGACGGGAAGCGGGGTTCTTGATTCTCCTGCTGCTGGAAGTCGAACTATTGTAAATGTAAACACTTTGTCAATATCAGATGGTTCTGGAGCAGCATCTAATTACACTCTGACAAACGGAACACTGACCATGACAATTCTCCCACGAACAACATCTGTTTCAGGAACAAAAGTATATGACGGTACAACAACTGTGAGACCAGAAAATTTAACAAGTTTCACTAATCTAGCAGGGTCAGATACTTTGTCACTTACTGGAACTGGGACAATATCTTCCGTCGATGTTGGTAATGGAAAATCAGTAAACACCTCTGGATTAACAATTGACAATAGCTCTGGTGTAGGCTCTAACTATACATTATCCTCAGCTTCCGTTAATGTTACTGAACGTGTAATTAGTTTAAATGGTGTGAGAGCCTTCGATGGAACTAGCAATGCTTCAAGTACAGATCTTAGTATTAATAACTTAGTAAGTGGTGAAGATTTAGTATTATCTGGTTCAGGAACGGTGCCGAATACTTCAGCTGAAATGAACAAAGCAATTACGCTTGGAAGTCTCTCTATTTCAGACGGTTCAGGAGGCAAGGCCTCAAATTATAAATTATCGGGCGGATCGCACACATTAGATATATCTCAATTATCGGTAAATATAACTGGAAGTAGGCAATATGATGGCACAAAAACAGTAAACAGTTCAGATTTAAACTTAACCAATTTGGTTAGCGGCGAAACTGTAAGCTTATCAGGAGCTGGAACGGTTGCAGACGAAAATGTTGGTGCTAATAAAACAGTAACTGCAGGATCACTTGCTCTTACAGGACCAGGCGCAGGTAATTATACCTTAAGTAATTATACAACAACATTTGAAATTACCCCGAGAATATTAAACTCTTCGGGAACAAGAATTTACGATGGATCAACAACCGCAAATGCCTCAGATTTGACTTTATCAAATTTAGTTGGCTCTGAAACTTTGAATTTCTCTGGTTCTGGAACAATTTTATCTGCTGCTGTTGGGAATTCAAAAACGGTGACTAAAAACACACTGTCTTTGTCAGATAATTCAGGGTTAGCAAGTAATTACACTCTAGACGGAGGAACTCACTTGATCACCGTAACTCCACGGCCTATAACTCTTGTTGCTAGTAGAGAATATGATGGATCAAATATTCTTAATGGTTCCAGCGTTACAACAACATTTACATATAGTAATTTGGTAGGTTCTGAAATTTTATCACAAACAGGAACAGGGACAGTTTCAAATAAGAATGTTGGTTCAGGAAAAGCTGTGACAGTAACAAATCTTAGCCTTGTTGATGGTTCAGGTGCTGCTAGTAATTACAACCTAGCTTCTAGCACACTTAACATCACTGCTCGTCCATTGAGCTTATCAGGTTCGCGAGTATACGACGCAACAACGTCAGTAGCAGCGTCTGATTTATCAACAATCAGTAATTTGGTTGGTTCAGAAACAATAATTCTTTCAGGAAATGGAGTTACAGGAAATAAAAATGTTGAAGAATCAAAAGCACTTACAAATGTTAGTGGTTTGTCGCTAGGTGATGGATCAAACGGTGGATTAGCCTCAAATTACACTCTATCAGGAGGAACACACAAAATTAATATTACTAAAAGGCCTATTACGATTTCAGGTTCAAAAACTTATGATGGGTCAACCAATGTACAAAATAATTTCATTTCAACATTAATTAATAGAGCTGGAGGTGAAACATTAAATATAACTGGATCGGGAACTGTGAATTCTGCAGCAGTTGGAACAAATAAAACTATATCTTTAGGTTCACT
>CABYVV010000021.1 GCA_902522465.1 uncultured Alphaproteobacteria bacterium
TTATAAAGGCAAAGTTAAATGGATTTTTTCTAAAAAAAGAGCAGTTAAGCTTCTATTATCCTAATTTAGCGAATCTAGAAGGTATGTACGCATACGCATTTAATAATTATAAATCAGGAAAAATTAAAGATGCATTAAATTTAATTACAAAATGTATTAAATTATTCCCAAAAAATCCGTATTTTCATGAGCTAAAAGGTCAAATTTACTTCGAAAGTGGTAAATTCAATAAAGCTATAGATTCATTTAAAACCTCAAGTTCAATATTGCCTCAAGAGATAGCTTTTAAATTATTCCTCGCAAAATCACTTTATCATAGTGATAATACGAATAACCAGCAAAAATCAATAGAACTTCTCTGGGAATATGTCAAGAAAGATGAATTTCCTGTTGAAGCATGGCACTACTTAGGGTTAAATTATGGTAGATTAAAAAAATTAGATTTTTCGTCATATGCTTTTGCTGAAAAATATGTTCTTATTAATAAAATTGAAAATGCTAAAATTCATATTAAAAGAGCAAAACAAATTACAAAAAATTCAATTCTTAAAAAAAAAATAGCTGACCTTGAACATCAAATAAGTAAAAATTAAAATGAAAAACGTAATTATAATCAATGGTCCGAACCTAAACTTATTAGGTGATAGAGAAAAAGAAATTTATGGAGAAAAAACACTTAAAGAAATAGAAAATGAATGTAAGACAAAATTCACTAAAAAGAATATCAAAGTAAATTTCTTTCAAAGTAATTCCGAAAGTAAAATTATTGATAAAATACATGAAGCAAAGAGTTACGACGGTCTAATTATTAATGCTGGCGCATTTACGCATACGTCTATTGCAATACATGATGCGTTAAAGGTACTAAAAATACCAAAAATAGAAATACATATTTCTAATATCTATAGTAGAGAGGAGTTTAGAAAAAAGTCTTTCATTAGTCCCGTTGTTAATGGTATTATAGCTGGATTTGGTACAGATGTTTACCTGATTGCAATTGATTCACTAAAATATTATTAAAATGCTGAAATTCGACAAAAAAAAAATGAATGAGGTTATCGATTCTCTAACAAAATTAATGGATAAAAATGGTCTTTCTGAATTAGAGTTATCTGATGATAAATTTTGTGTTAAATTAAAAAAAAAAATTGCCGACATCAAAAAAATCAATCTTCCTGAAGAAGAAGTTAGTCCAAACACTGATAAAAAAAACAAAGAAATTAAACCTGAAAAATCACTAAAGTCGCCACTTGTAGGGACAGCTTATCTCAGTCCTGAACCAGGGTCAAAGCAATTTATTGAGGTTGGACAAAATGTAAAAATTGGTCAAGTAATACTTATTATTGAAGCAATGAAAACAATGAATGAGATTGTTGCTGACAGGAATGGTATTGTAAAAAAAATTTATATTAAAAATGAAACTCCTGTTGAATTTGGAGAACCACTTGTTCTCATTGAATAATGCTTAGAAAAATTTTAGTTGCAAACAGGGGAGAAATTGCCCTAAGAATATTAAGAGCTTGCAAAGAACTTAATATTAAGACAGTGGTTGTTCATTCAACTGCAGATGAAAAGGAGATGTTTGTTCGACTAGCTGATGAAAGTGTTTGCATTGGACCACCTCAAGTTAAAGATTCTTATTTAAATATACCATCAATAATATCTGCAGCTACAATTGCAAATGTTGATGCTATTCATCCAGGTATTGGAATGCTATCGGAAAATTCCGAGTTTTCTAAAATTGTTAATGATCATGGTTTTAAATTTATTGGACCTAAGCCAGAGCATATTGAAACTATGGCCAATAAAATTAAAGCTAAAAACTTTGCAAAAAAACTCGGTCTACCTGTAATACCTGGAAGTGAAAAAAATGTAAAAAATGTTTCTGAAGCTAAAGGTATAGCCAAAGAAATAGGTTATCCAATATTAATAAAAGCAAGTAATGGTGGTGGTGGAAGAGGAATAAAAAAAGTTTTTGATGAAAGTATGTTAAAGGATAACTTCTTATTAGCAAAACAAGAGGCAGTTCAAAGCTTTGGTAATGACAACGTTTATATTGAAAAATTTATAGAAAACCCAAGACATATTGAAGTTCAAATTATTGGAGATAAGCATGGAAAATTAATTCATTTAGGTGAAAGAGAATGTTCTATTCAAAGAAGAAATCAAAAGATTATTGAAGAATGTCCTAGTCCAGGAATAAGCAATAATGAAAGAGAAAAAGTTTTTGATCTAACTTTAAATGCATTTAGAAATATAGGTTATCAAAGTCTTGGAACAGTCGAATATCTTTATAGTAAAGGGAATTTTTATTTCATCGAGATGAATACAAGACTCCAAGTTGAGCATACAGTTACAGAAGAAGTTTTTAATATTGATATAGTAAAAGAACAAATAAATGTGGCCTCTGATAAAGAAATATCACTAGATCAGAAAGATATAGCCCAGAAATGCCATTCAATTGAATGTCGTATCAATGCAGAAAACCCTGTTACTCAATTTCCTTCAACTGGATTGGTTAAAACATATCACCCACCAGGGGGGCCAGGAATAAGAATAGATTCACTTCTTTATTCTGGTTGTAGTGTAACATCATTTTATGATGGTTTAATATCTAAAATTATTTCAAAAGGAAAAACACGAAAAGAATGTGTCATGCGATTGATTCGAGCTTTAGATGAATATGTAATTGAAGGAATAGATACAAATATCCAAATGCTTAAAAAAATTTTAAACCATAAAAACTTTCGTGATGCAAAATTTGATATTAGTTGGTATGATAAAATAAATTCATAAAGTATGTTTCTTTCTACAGATTTAGTTTTAAAAGCCTATGAAAAAGGACTTTTCCCAATGTCGGATTCAAATTATGATCCCTATATATATTGGGTTGAACCCAAAGAAAGAGGGCTTATTGACTTAAAGGATTTCAAAGTTTCAAAAAGTTTAAAAAAAATAATTAAGCAAAACAAGTACAATGTAAAAATTAATACATGTTTTCCTAAAGTAATTAAACTCTGCTCAAAAAATAAATATAGAAAAACATCATGGATAAATAAACAAATCATAGACAATTATATTGAATTACACAATTTGGGTTTTGCAAAATCAATTGAATGTTTTTTTGAAGAAAAACTTGTAGGAGGTTTGTATGGAATTATTATTGGAAAAATTTTTTGTGGTGAAAGTATGTTTAGTCTTGAAAAAAATGCAAGTAAGGTTGCATTAGTTTATTTAGCTGCGTTATTAAAACAAAATGACTACAAATTTATAGATACCCAGTTTTATTCTGAACATTTAAAACAATTTGGAACAAAAAAGATTACAAAATTTGAATATAAAAAAATACTTGAAAACAATAAATATTCACAAAGAAATGATTTTCCAAATGAGTTAAGTCAATCGCTTTTCAAATTCTTTAAATAGACTCCTTATTTTTTAAAAATATTGGATCTTTTTCCAAACACTCTTCAAGTTTTATATCATATAAGGGATTATTAGGTGAATTAATATATTGAGAGGATTTGAAAATCCATCCAAAAAATTTAGTTTCTGAATCAATAGCCCCAAATTGATTATGACTAATCAATGCTATTTCTTCATTTTTACCTTCTCTTTCAACTTTTATACACTTATGAACAACTATATTTGAATTTTTAAGTTCAATGGTTTGAGAAAGTGGAACTGTAAAAAAAGTCTTTTCATTTGTAGTTTTATCTAAAATTCTTAGAATAGCTCCTTGACAGTCAATCTCAAGAGAAATCGAATTAGTAAAAAAAAATAGAGAGCAAAAATATAAAACCAAGAATAGTTTCATTCTTTGCCAATTGAAAATTCTAACTTCTTAAGAAGATTACTTATTTTAGATTTAAAATCTTTTTCATCACAACCCAACAAGACTGCATCATCAAAAGCATTTTGAATCATTGAAGACACCTCAATTAAATTTTCATTTAACACTTTGTTAGTTTCTTCACACGAGATCACTTTATTATATTTATCGATCCATAAAAATTCTTTAGTGGAATCTTTACTCATTTATTGTGTAGCCAAAAAAATTATTTTACTAACTTGATCCTCGATTGATTCGAAATCTTTGACATCTTTTATTTCACTATTGGATTTAAGAAAAGTTTTGGAATCTCTATTGATAGGCGTAAGTGATAGATACTTATTACCTAAAATACCGTCATTAGAAACTTCAACAACAACTTCATTTGGTATTTTTATATGTGAATAGATTTTAAATGTGACTTCAGCTAAAAAATCTTCATCCAGTCTTACATCGCTTACTACTCCAACTTTTACACCACTCATCTTGACATCATTTCCAATCATTATTCCACCAACTTTTAAAAATTTTGCAGACAACAAATATGAATCGCCAGAGGATTTATCTGTGTTCGCAGAAATAAATTTAACAAGAAATAGTAAAGCAACTATAAGCGTAATTGCTCCTAAAATTGATTCAGTATAGTTTGACTTCATAATTGCTTATTTTTTTCTCCAATTTCAATAATCTTTTCCAATAGATCCTCTATTACAATAGAATCCTCAGTAAAAGAAAAATTGTCACCATCCTTCATGTAATTCTCACTACCACCAAGTTCAATTAAAATGAATTTTTTCCCAAATAAACCATCGGTTTGTATAGAAACTGATGAGTCATCTGATATTAGCAAGTCATTTTTAACGTTCATATATATTTGTGGATAATTGTTACTAATTAATACTTTTTGGACTTGTCCTACTTTTATACCTGATATCATAACATCTGTTCCAACATTAACACCATCTATTTTGTTAAATGACGCTAAATAATTGGTATAATTTTTATTTTTGATTTCTTTTTTTGAAAATACTACATTTACTAATATTAGAGAAGCGATAATCCCATATATAAATTTTTTAATTCTTAAACTCATTTTGGTTTCCAAATAGAATAAATATTTTTCACTTTAGATGAATCTTTCCTGTCTTTATATTCATAAGCATAAGGTGTTCCAGTAAGATTTGGCACATGTTCCTTAACCCATTTTGGTTTGCTACTATTATTTATTTCTGGAACTTTATCAGTCATATGGTGTAACCATGCATTCCATTCCTGAGGAATTTTACTAGCTTCAACAATACCATTATAAATGACCAAGCGCCTTTGTCTAAAATTATTTTTATTTGATTTATTCTTTTTTTGGTAATAGGTATTACCATATTTATCTATGCCAATTTTTTTTGCAAAAATATTACAATAAATTTTAAAAAACCATGAATTATATGATAGACTCATAAATATTTTTTTTATTATTGATTTATATGGATAAATATAACGATTTAAAAAACTTTATCGACAACTTTATTGATAAACTTCAAAAGCATGTCTCATCAATTAACGATTCAAATAAATCAAATGTCTTGAAAAAGATCAACAAAGAGACAAAGATACTTACAGACCTGATTAATAGCTTGAAAAAACACAAACATGACTCGGACTCTAATGTTATTAGACGCAAACTTCCTCACAGAAGAAAAGGTTACACGCAAAAAGCATCAATTAACAAACACAAAGTTTATTTAAGAACAGGTGAATATATGGATGGCTCCCTTGGCGAAATTTTTATTGATATGCACAAGGAAGGCGCTGCATTCAGAAGTTTAATGAATAATTTTGCAATAGCAGTTTCAATAGGTTTGCAATATGGAGTTCCTTTAGAAGAGTTTGTAGAAGCTTTCACTTTCACACGATTTGAACCTAGTGGTCAGGTCCATGGAAATACTGAAATTAAATTCTCAACATCAGTACTTGAT
>CABYVV010000022.1 GCA_902522465.1 uncultured Alphaproteobacteria bacterium
ATATGTCTTTTTTTGGATCCTCGGATTCTAGAAACAAGAATTGAGCACAAATCACGCTTGAAACTGCATCATTTACTTCTCCAGTTAAAAAAATAATTCTTTCTTTTAAAAGTCTTGAAAAGATGTCGTATGACCTCTCACCCCTATTTGTTTGCTCTACAACCATTGGAATTAATGAACTCATTTTTTTTTCTCCTTTTTTTTGTCAGAAATTAAATTTTTTTCATTTTTCAAGAAATCTGATTTAAAAAGTTCGTCGATTGAACAAACTTTATCATTTTTACTACAGCTATTAACTACAAATTTCATTACTTTTTCTTCTAAAGCAATTCCTCTTAAATTATTCATCAAATTCGGATTATTTTTATAAAATTCTACTACTTGTTTTTCCTGACCAGGGTATCTACTAGCTTCATTGACAACAGCTTGAGTTAAATCTGAATCCTCCACTTTTATATTGTTCTTATCAGATATTGAATTAATAATAAGACCAAGTTTGACTCTTCTTTTTGCTAACTTTTTAATATCAGTATCATTTTTTTCTTTTTTTTCGCTCTGATTTTTTAAAAATTCAAACTCCTCATCAACCATTTTGTTTGGAATAGGAAAATCAAATTGTTTCAGCATTTTTTCAGTTGCCTCCCTTCGCATTTTTAATGCAGATAGACTTTCAAAATCCTTGTTCATTCTATCTTCTATTTTTTCTTTCAAAACTTTTAGGTCCTTTTCTCCAACCTCCTCTGCCAACTTATCATTAATTTCAACTTTTTTAACTCTTTCTTGAATATCTTTAATTTTTAATTCAAAACTTGCTTTCTTTCCTGCTATTTTCTGAACTCTATAATCATCAGGAAAAACAACGTTTATTTTTTTATTTTCGCCAATCTGTGTGCCAATCATTTGGTCCTCATATCCAGGAATATATTTATTTGAACCCAATACAACTGTCTCATCCTTTCCAGAACTTCCTTCAAAAGGCTTATTATTAATGGTACCTTCATAGTCAAAAAGTAATAAATCCCCTAATTTTGATTTTCTTTTTTTACTCAAAGGGATGAACCTTTCATGTTTTTCTGCAATTTGTTCAAGCGAATTATCTATGTCTTTTTTTTCTATTTTTAATTTGGATCTCTCAACGGAAATATTTTTTAATTCAAAGTCAGGAATTTCTGGCATCAATTGGAAAATTGCATTGAATTCTAGATCTTTTCCTTCTTCATATTTTTTTATATTTACTTTAGGTTGAACAGAGGGCTTTAAATTTCTTTCTTTTACAGCTTTCGTGAGTGATTCATTAATTAATTTATCCAATGTCTCTGATAAAACATTTTTACTGTATCTTTTTTTAATAATATTTACAGGAACTTTTCCTGGCCTAAAGCCAGGTAAATTAACTTTTTTTTTAAGATCGTGATACTTGTTTTCTAACACCTCATCTACTGATTTAGCCGGAAGTGTAATATCCCACTCAATTGTTAATTCGTCTTTATGTTTAATTTGTTTTATTTTCATAGCATCTGGTACGGGCGGAGGGACTTGAACCCACACGACAAAAGTCACTAGAACCTAAATCTAGCGCGTCTACCAATTCCGCCACGCCCGCAAAATATTATTAAAAAACAACATTATTTATCTTAAATCAATTAATATTTTTTAAAGATTTTATTGCAAGCGGAATCTTTTTAAGAAAATCCTCTACAATAACCTCATTCTGAGAACATGAAATTTTGTTTTGAATCCAGACTCCTGCTAAAATTGCACTTTTGAAATCCATCTTTTGAGCTATTAAACCCGCAATTATTCCACACAATAAATCGCCAGAACCAGCAGTAGCTAGATTATTATTATTAATATTATTTATCCAAACATCTTGATTATAAAATGAAATAACAGAGTCATGTCCTTTAAGTAGTATGCTGTTTTCAATAATATTTGATGCGTTGATACAATTAATAATTTTTGAGTTAGATGAATAATTAAAAATTCTCTTGAATTCTCCAAGGTGTGGAGTTAATAAAATATTATTTTTTTTTTTAACAAAATTAATAAATTCTTTTTTTTTATCCTCAAAAATACTTATTGCATCTGCATCCATAATTATTGGTTTATCAAATAATTCCAAAATTTTGATAATCTTCATCTTACTAAATTTTTTTCCCAATCCTGGTCCAAGCACAAGAACGTCTTTGCTCTTTAGATCAGAATAATCAAAAATCTTTAAAATTGTACCAGGTTCAGACTCTAAATATAAATTTACATGTTTTCTATCAATCGCTAGAGTTGAAAGACCTGCTCCTGATTTTCTTGAAGAAAGAGCTACCAACCTTGAGGCTCCAGGCATTTCTCCGCCTACAACCAAAACGTGTCCCTTATCATATTTATTAATTTCTAATCCAAATAAAGGCATTTTATTTTTAAAACATGACTTGCTGATCAAATTTATTTTTGGCTGCCTGTTTTTTGAACTTTTTAACCCTAATTTTAACCTTACAATTTTACCTAAAAATTTTTTGCCAGGTAAGAGGAAATAGCCTGTTTTCAAAAATTCCATGCATAATGTTACATCAGGTTTTACAGTTATGTCCATTATCTGTCCAGTATCACCGTTCATCCCACTTGGCACATCTACAGAAATAATCTTTTTTTTTGAATGATTAACAAGATTGATAATAGAAATGAATTTTTTATTTAACTTTTTATTCAAACCCGTTCCAAAGATACAATCAAAAATTACATCCACTTCTGATATTCTTTTTTTAAGTTCATTAATGTTGATTGTACATTTTTTGTCGATTTTAATTATTTTATTTTTTTTTGACTTTAATTTCGTATAAGTTAATTCTCCATCAAGTCCGTTATTTCCAGGACCACACAAAAATAATATTTTTTTTTTTTTAATATTTTCTTTAATATATTTTACAATTTGAGATGAAGCTTTATTTATTAACTTGCTAAAAGAGTTTTTTTTAATATATGTATTCTCAGATGCTATTATTTGATCAATTGTAAGAATTTTTGTACTAATCATATGTTAATCAGAATATTGACAATCCTACTATTTTTGTTCCAAACAGTTAAAGCTGAGGTTTTGGTAAATTCCGTAATTAAATTAAAAGATAACATACCAAATGAATGCGGTCTCAATTTTTTAATAAAAAGCCCAACTAATATTAATGCAAAAGTTTCAATTAAAAAGTTAGAAAATAATGAAACACTAACATTATTTTCTATAAACTCAAATGAAGATATAAATAATGCAGATTTAACCACCTCAATAGGTAAAATTTCCGATTTGATAAAATCTGAAAATACCTCTGATAAAGACTTTAAAATAAAGGGTAAAGCTGACCAAGACTCAATGACATTTTTCTTTCAAGATTTATTAATAAATGGAGGCACAATATTAATTAATAAAAATAATCATCAAATTAAAGGACCTATTGATTCTAAAGTTAGGTTGGAGTATCTTTTTTGTACGGGTGAAATGTTTTTGCCTAACTACAAAAGAAATAATGAATAAAATTTCTCTTAAAAAAATCAAAACTTTGATTAAGTCACCGCTTAATAAGTTGATCTTTAAAGCTCAAAAAGTTCATAATCAAAATTTCAAGGATGCAAATATTCAACTTGCTTCCCTAATATCAATTAAAACTGGATCTTGTCCCGAAGACTGTAAATATTGTCCTCAATCTGCACACTATAATGTTGAGTTAAAAAAAGAAAAGCTTATTGATATTGAAAGAGTAAAATTAGCAGCTTCTAAAGCAAAAAAAAATGGAGCTGACAGATTTTGTATGGGTGCGGCTTGGAAAAGCTTAAAAGATGGAAATGATCTGGAAGCAGTAGTTGAAATGATTAAGCAAGTTAAAGCATTAGGCCTTGAAGCATGTGTTACACTGGGTTCAATTACTAAAGCTCAAGCAGAGAAATTAAAAGAAGCAGGTTTGGATGCATATAATCACAACATTGATACCTCACCAGAATTTTATAAAGAAATCATTAGCACAAGAAAATTTGAAGAAAGACTTGAAACAATTAAAAATGTCAGAGAAGCTGGTATAAGTGTATGCTGCGGAGGTATTATTGGTATGGGAGAGACTTGGCACGATCGAGCTAGAATGCTCGAAGTTTTAGCGAACTTAACTCCTCAACCAGAGAGTGTTCCTATTAACTCTTTAGTAGCTGTGAGAGGAACTCCTTTAGCAAATCAAAAAACAATTGAACCTATAGAGTTGGTTAGGATGATAGCTACAGCCAGGATCATCCTTCCAAAGTCAAGGATAAGACTATCAGCAGGAAGAAAAAAATTATCAAAAGAAACACAAATCTTATGTCTACTTTCTGGAGCAAATTCAATTTTTTACGGAGATTCTCTGTTAACAACAGAAAATAATGATATGTCAGAGGATAAAAAACTTATTTCTTCATTCAAAGAAATTGACGAAAAAATCAATAAGGATATATATATTCATGAGTAATAAAAAAGAATTACTAAATAATTTTTCTTTGGTGACATATCTTAACAAAGATAAAAAACATTAAAATACATTTTCATACCTAAATTATATAAAAAAATAATTCTGGTCTGAAATTTGCAAATAATTAGTTGCAGTTAATAATAAAATAATTATTTAATTTTTATGCCAAGAAACTTTAAATCAATTAACAAAAAAAGTGTCCAACTTGACGTTTTCTATGGCTGGGATGTTGATGTAAAACAATGGTTTATTGATATTAAAATGGCTGGCTTCACTGGAGGCAATCTCATTCAGTGGTTTAAGTCAGAGGACAATTATAAGAAAGTTTTAAAAAATTTTTTAGTATAAAATATTGATTAAGAGTACTATGTAAGAAATGACTACCTTCGAAATAGTACTTTTCAACCCAGAAATCCCTCCAAATACTGGAAATATAATGAGACTATGTGCAAACACGGGCTGTAATTTACATATTATAGAACCTATGGGTTTTGATATTAATGAGAAATCATTAAGAAGAGCGGGATTGGATTACATTAAAAATATAAAGACTAAAATCTATAGAGATATAAATATATTTTTGAAAGATAATAACTTTGGCAGATTTCATATAGTTTCAAAATTTGGCCGAAGCAGATATACAGAGTTAAATTATAAATTTGGAGATTGTTTTATTTTTGGTTCAGAATCAAAAGGAATACCTATGAATATTATTAAAAAA
>CABYVV010000023.1 GCA_902522465.1 uncultured Alphaproteobacteria bacterium
ACCACAAACAAGTTTGTTAAATTCTTTTATTAATAATTTTGTTAATTTGCCTACTTTAAATTTATTTTTGTCTATAGAAATAACAGGAGTAATCTCTACGGCTGTTCCTGTTAGAAAAACTTCCTCGCAATCTTCAAGAAAATTCAGATCATAATGTCCTTGTTCTACTTCTATCTTATTTTTTTTTGCAATTTCAATTACTGTTTGTCTTGTGATACCATTTAAAAAGCAGTCAGGTATCGGTGTAAATAGTTTATTATCTTTCACAAAAAAAATATTTGCTCCCGTAGCTTCAGCCATAAATCCCCTGTAATCAAGCATCAAAGCATCGTCAAATCCATTCCTCTCAGCTTCATGTTTACTAAGAGAACAAATCATGTATAAACCTGCTGCTTTACTATTTACGGGAGCAGATTTAGGTGATGGTCTGACCCAATTGGCTTTAGTTAGTCGTATGCCTTGCATGATTTTATCAGGTGAAAAGTACGATGGCCATGACCAAGTTGCTATGGCAATATGAGTAGTGGCATCGATGGCAGATATAGCCATTTTTTCACTACCCCTCCAGGCGACAGGTCTTATATAACCATCTTTAACTTTTTGCTTCTCAGTTAATTGATAAGTTGCTTTTTTTATTTCATCAAAACCAAAAGGTATATTCAAGTCAAGAATTTGAGCAGATTTGAATAACCTTTCAATGTGTTGATCAAATTTAAAGATTTTTCCGTTATATATTCTTATACCTTCAAAAACACAACTACCGTAATGTAAGCCATGATTTAAGATATGTGTATTAGATTCGTTCCATTTCTTGAACTCTCCGTCAACCCACATATATCCATCTCTAATATCAAAAGGGATTATTTGCATAATTCATAAGTTAAAGTTAAGATCAACTAATATAACATTGAAATTTAATTTATAAATAGTCTGATCTTTATTTATTTATGAAAACACTTCCTCACCTTTTGTGCATAGATGATGATAATAAAATTAGAGAATTATTGAAAGAATACCTCTCTTCAAAAGGGTTTAGAATTTCTATAGCTAAGGATTCTTTCGAAGCTGAGCAATTAATTGAATTTTTTTTATTTGATCTAATAGTATTAGACATAATGATGCCAAGAAAAAATGGAATTGATTTTCTCAATGACCTTAGAGGTTTTGATAATAGTACACCTGTTTTGATGCTAACAGCAGATGGACAAATTGAAAAAAAAAAAAAATCATTTTTGAATGGATGCGACGATTATCTCGTAAAACCATTTGAACCAACTGAACTACTATTAAGGATAAAAAAACTATTGAATCCAAGATTTAACAAAAATTTAAATGTTGATAAAAGATATTTTGGTGACTTTGAATTCGATTTTGGAACCAGAAACTTAACCAAAAATAATATAAATGTGAACCTCACATCCTCTGAGTTATTAATAATTGAATTTTTAACTAAAAATTTAAATAAAGAAATTACCAGGGAGGAAATTGCTAATTTACTTAAAGTTGATATTAATTTGAGATCAGTAGATGTTACAATTACAAGACTGAGAAAAAAAATAAATACTGATAATAATGCATTTCTTAAAACTATAAGGGGAAAAGGTTATATGTTGGTTAGCGAATATGAGTAAAAGTTTTATAAAACAATTTTTACCAAAAAGACTTCTACCAAGATTATTATTAATCTTCTTAATTCCTTTAATAATAATACAATGTTCTGTAATATTTTTTTTCTATGACAGACACTGGGAAAAAATAGTAAATAGATTTTCTAATATTGCATCTAATAATGTTAATTTAATATTGAATCAATACAAAAAAAAGGACTTTAAGACAGCAAAAAGTGTAGCAGCAGAATTGAATATTAATCTTGAAATAGAAAGTAATTTTGAGAACATGTTCACAAAAAAGTCTCCACTAGAAAGAAAGATTCATGAAACCATCAAATCTAGGGTAAATAATAATATTGAGATAGAGTTTAATAGCGAATTTGTTTCAATATATCACAAAATTGAAAGTGGATTCATTAAGATGGATTTTCCAAGGAAATATTTATTAAGTGAAACACCTACGATTTATATCTTATGGATAATATCTACTTCACTAGTTTTATCATTAATAGCATTCCTTTTCCTCAGGATACAGATTAGAGCAATACATAGATTAGCGACTTCTGCAGAAAGTTTTGGTAGAGGAAAGAAAATTGAAAAGTTTAAACCTGAAGGTGCACTTGAAATAAGATCTGCTGGAAATGCTTTTTTAAAGATGAGAGCTAGAATAAATGTATACATTGATCAGAAGACAGACTTTTTAGCCGGAATTTCACACGACTTAGGAACTATCATCACTAGAATAAAGTTGCGTATGGAATTACTAGAAAATCAGAAAGAAATAAAAGATATAAAGAAAGATATTGATATTATGCAAGTTTTTCTTAAAGAATATTTAGATTATTCAAAAGAAACCAAAATAAATAGTTTAGTTGATGTAAATATTAAGACAATAATAGATGAAGTGATTCAATTATCAAAATTTAAAAAAAAAAAGATTATTATTAAATGTTTAAAAACCTTTTCAGTGAAAACTGATAAAAATAGTTTGTATAGGATAGTATTTAACTTGTTTGAAAATGCTTGTAAGTACGGTGATAAAATAGAAATTTCTGTAAAAAAACAAAACAGTAAACTTGTAATAAATATTGAAGATGATGGACCAGGAATTGAAAATCAATTCAGAAAGAAAGTTTTTAAACCATTCTACAAAATTGATACGTCTAGAAATTTAAACGAGGGAGGATCTGGACTTGGACTTAGTATAGCAAAAGAGCTAGCAAAAAAAATAAAAGCAAAAATTAGTGTCGCGAAATCTATCAAACTCAAAGGTTCTTTATTCTCTATTTCCATACCAATATTAGAATAATTTATCCAAATCTTTTGATATTTTTACAGACTTTAATGTTGCTGCTTTTATTGCTTTATTAATAATAGAAGAAAGAAGATTCTTATTTGAAAAAAATTTTAGTGCTTCCTCAGTTGTTCCTCCCTTACTTGCAACTTGATTGATTGACAATTTAAAATTAAAACTATTTTCTTTTATTCTCTTCTCAACTCCCTCAACTAAAGAAGTAAGAAGAAGAATAGATTCTTTTTCACTAAAACCGTTATTTTTAATAATTTCATTAAAAATTTCCAAGATAAAAAATATATATGCCGGTCCACCACCGAACATAGCAGTAAAAAAATCAATTTTTTTCTCTTGATTCACTTCCACTAAAATTCCAAAATGTCTGAAATCTTTTAATATTTTAGTTTTCAGTTTTTTTTCAAATCCCATCATATAAACTGCCGTAGCACTATTATTAGATGAAATAAATATATTTGGCATTATTCTTACAATTTTGGATTTAGATCCCAAACATTTCTTAATCCCACTAGTTGATAAACCAGCAACAAATGAAACAAATATATGCTTATCCAGTTGAAATTCTTTTATTTCATTTAATATTTTTTTACAATCTTTTGGTTTTACACAGATCATTATATACCTGATCTCAGACCAATTGATCTCTTTAAAGTTATTAAAAGTTTTTATCCTTTTATATTTTGACGATATCTTACTCTTAATTTTATCATTTTTCTCAACAACTGAAATTTTTTTTTTCTTTAAGTAAAATCCATTTAAAATTATTTCACCTAGATTTCCACACCCAATTAAAACATAGGTCATGCCTCACCACAGGTATCCAAAACAGCAATTTCAAGAGCATAAATAGGATCTTGTTTTTTATAAAAGAAGACAAAGAAAACAGGAAAAAATCTATCACACTCAGAAGTAACCAAATCTATGAAATCTTGAACCTGTTCGAGGGTAATGTAATTTTGACCTTTAACTGATATTTTATAACAATAAAAAATTGTGTTTAACTTTGGACAAAAGTTAAAAAAACCAACCGTTGCTTTTTTATTTACGTTTGAAACAAGCGAATAAATAGATTTATTAATTTTATTTTTTTTTGACATGTCAAAATAGCTATTTGCTTCAATAATTTTTCTATCTTCATCCCACTTAAATGAAATTTTGTAATTCTTCCATATTCCCTTTGAACTTATAGTAATTTCGTCTCGTGAAAATCTATATATTT
>CABYVV010000024.1 GCA_902522465.1 uncultured Alphaproteobacteria bacterium
AAACTCAAATTATCAAGAACCTCAGAAAAACAGATTGCATCAGAGTTACTTGAATCATCACTTAAGGTAAAAAAACAGAATTTTTTTCCATTTCTAGATTTTCTTTCATTAATATTATTTAGTGTTGCAACAAAATTGTATATTTTTTTTTCTGGATTATGAATTTTGTCTAAATGGTTTAAATCCATTATTTTGTCATCTTCAAATAGTTTTTTGTACATTTTTGATGGATGTTCAGATAAGTAAAATCCAAAGGCTTCAACCTCTTTATTTAATTTTTCATTTAAACTCCATTCTTTCTTTTCATTAACTTTCAAATAGTTATCTAAATCATTATTCTGAGGAAATAGGTTGTGTTGATTCTCATTAAAATTTTTATGAAAATTTGAGTTGTATAAGACAATCTTATCGATATTGTCGTATAAATATTTTTGGTTTTCTTCAAGTGAACTTAAAGCATTCGAAAAAATTAACGCCTCTAAAATTTTTTTATTCAAAACATTGTTTGAAATTCTTAGGAGTAAATCATCAAGATTTTTAAATAAACCAAATTCTTTTCTATTTTCAACCAATTCGTTAATAGATTGCTCACCAACATTTTTTATTGCACCTAAACCAAAGTTTATTGCAATGGGTTTATTATTAGTGTTGTAAGAAACTATAAAATTTGTATCTGAATAATTTATATCAGGTTTAATTATCTCAAAACCCATTTTTTTGATTTCACTACAATATATTGATAATTTTTCAAAATTGTTAATATCACAATTCATTAGTGCACAGAAAAATTCCATAGGATAATTTGCTTTTAAAAATGCAGTTTGATAGGCAATCATCGCATATGCAGCAGCATGACTTTTATTAAAACCATATCCAGCAAATTTAGCAATCTCTTCAAATAAGTTAGCTGCATTATCTTCTGGAATTTGATTTTTCTTACATCCAGATATAAACTCCTCTCTTTGAGCTATCATTTCAGATTTTATTTTTTTACCCATAGCTCTTCTAAGTAAATCTGCTTTTGCTAAGCTAAACCTTGCTAACTTTTGAGCTATAAGCATTACCTGCTCTTGATAAACCATAATTCCATAAGTTTCATCTAGTATTTCTTTTAATTCATGATGAATATATTCATAGTTTTCTTTATTTTGCTTTCTGTTAATGTATGTTGGTATGTTATCCATGGGACCAGGTCTATAAAGAGACACAATAGCTATTAAATCTTCAAAACGATCAGGTTTTACTTTAATTATTGTTTCTTTCATCCCTTGACCTTCTAATTGGAATACTCCTGTAGTCAATCCGCCTTTCAACATTTCATAGGTAGCTTTATCATTAAGTGATATCTTATCTATTTCAAGAATAACACCTCTTCTTTTAAGATTTTTTAGTGTTTCATCAATAACTGTTAGAGTTTTTAAGCCCAAAAAATCAAATTTAATCAATCCAATTTTTTCTACAAATTTCATTGAAAACTGAGTAACAGGTATGTCTGATTTAGGATCCTTATAAAGTGGTATTGTTTCATCTAATGATTTTTCAGCGATCACTATTCCAGCTGCATGAGTTGAGGCATGTCTCAACAAACCTTCCAAATCAATTGAAATTTTAAAAAGATTTTTAATATTGGGGTCATTATTTACCATTTTCTTTACAATTTGATTTTCTTTATAGAAATCTTTCAAATTAACTGGATTAGCTGGGTTGTATGGTATCATTTTACACAACTCATCTATTTGAGTTAAAGGGAGTTGTAACACTCTTCCAACATCTCTTAATGCAGCTCTAGCTTGAAATGACCCAAAGGTAATAATTTGAGCTACGTTTAAATTTCCATATTTTTTCTGAACGTACTTAATTACCTCATCCCTTTTTTCCATACAAAAATCAATATCAAAATCTGGTAATGAAACTCTTTCTGGATTTAAAAATCTTTCGAATATTAAACCAAATTCCAGAGGATCTAGATCAGTTATTGATAAGCACCATGCTACTAAAGAACCAGCACCAGAACCCCTTCCTGGACCTACAGGAATATTGTTATCCTTTGCCCATTTAATAAAATCAGAAACGATTAGAAAATAACTAGAATAGCCCATTTTAATTATAACTTCTAATTCATGTCTTAACCTTTTTTGATAAATTTGATGGTCATTCCTTACTTTATTTAATTCTAGTCTTTTTTTTAAACCATCAAAAGAATAGTTTGTGAGTAAAGTATTTTCATCTAAACCATTAGATTTTATTTTTGGCAACGATGGGGGCTTTTCTTTTAAAAAAAAAGAACACTTTTTTGCAATTAAAGTTGAATTGTGACAAGCTTCAGACATGTTTGAGAATAATTTATACATCTCATCACAACTTTTAAGATAATATTCCTCGTTACTCTTTATTCTGTCATCACTATCTACATATTTTTGCTGTGAGATACTCAATAGAGCATCGTGAGATTTAAAAAAATCTTTTGTTAAGAAAAAGTTTTCATTAGTAGCTACTAACGGAATTTTTAATATTTCAGATTTATTTGCAAGGTAATTCTCATAGTCATAATTTTTTTGATTCTTATACCTTTGAATTTCAAGAAAGAAATTTTCGCCGTATATTTCGATAAATTTAGAAATAAGAGTATCACATAATGAAATATTCTCTTTAAAGTTTTTTGTTAAGAATCCGAATTCGCCACCACATAAACACATTAATCCATCTTTACTTTTCTCTAAATCTTCAATAGATATATTAGGATTATCAATACTTTTGTTTTCAAGATGAGATTTAGAAACTAGTTTTACGAGATTTTTATACCCTACCTCATTTTTGCATAGTAAAAGAACATAACCTTCTTTGTATTTCTCATCTTTAATAAGAAGATTTACACCAATAATCGGTTGGATTCCAGACTTCTCACATTCAATACAAAACTCTAAACATCCAAATAAATTGTCAAAATCAGAAATTGCAGTAGCTGGGATTTCTTCTTTTTTACAAAAATTAACTAACTCATTAATTCTTAACGCTCCTCTGGATAGAGAATACTGAGAATAACACCTCAGATGGACAAATTTATTTTTTTTTGTATTCAATTAAGTTTCCGTCAAATATTTTATAGGATTTATTAATTTTATTTATCAAATTTAAATTATGAGTTGCAAGAATAGTTATTGTATTTTTTTCTTTTGCTAATTTTATCATTAAATTAAATACTAAAGATGTATTTAGTAAATCAAGACTTCCAGTTGGTTCATCAGCTAAGAGTATTGTGGGATCCTTAATCAATGCTCTAGCAATCGCTACTCTTTGTTGTTCACCTCCTGATAAGAGACCAGGTTTGAAATTTCGTCTTTCAACAATTCCAAGCATTTCCAAAAATTCTCTAGCTCTTTTTATTGATTTCTTATAGGAATGACCAGCTAAAATCATTGGTAAAGCAACATTTTCTTCAACGAGAAAATCTTCTAAAAGCTGATTATTCTGAAATATGAAACCAATATTATTTTTTCTGAAATTCACTTTTTCTTCATTATTCATATCACTACAATTTGTACCAGAAATACTTATTTTACCTGAATGAGGTTTCTCTAATAATCCAATTATATTTAATAATGTTGATTTACCTGATCCTGAAGGACCAATAATTCCTATTGTCTCACCTTGTTTAACATTTAGATTTAAATCATCAAAAACTATAACTTCTGCCTGTCCCTGCTGATATATTTGAACAATATTTTGGAGATCTAACAAGTCAGTCCCACTTTATTAAATTTATTGGTTCAATCTTGGTTGCACGTATTGAGGGATAGATAGTTGCAAGAAATGAAAGTAGTAACGAAATAGATGTTATTTTTATAATCTGATTAAATTCAATAATAA
>CABYVV010000025.1 GCA_902522465.1 uncultured Alphaproteobacteria bacterium
GAAGGAGAACCAGGAACTTGCAAAGACCGAGATATAATTAGAAATGAACCCCACAAACTCTTGGAAGGATGTCTTTTAGCTGGATATGCAATAGGAGCCTCTAAATGTTATATATATATAAGAGGAGAATTTTTTAACGAAGCATGTATTCTTCAAAAGGCAATTGATGATTGTTATAAAAAAGGATTCTTAGGTAAAAATATTTTTGGTCAAAATTTTAGCTATGATATTTACATTCATTATGGATCTGGTGCCTATGTATGCGGCGAAGAAACCGCTTTAATAGAAAGTCTTGAAGGTAAAAAAGGTCAACCAAGACTAAAACCTCCTTTTCCAGCTAATGTTGGAGTTTTTGGTAAACCAACGACAGTAAATAATGTCGAAACCATTGCAGTAGTTCCAACTATTTTAAGAAAAGGCGCGAGTTGGTTTTCTAATCTTGGAAGAAAAAATAATTCAGGTTCTAAGATTTTCTGTATTTCTGGTCAAGTAAACAAACCATGTAATGTAGAAGAAGAATTGGGAGTTCCTCTTAAATATTTAATTCAGAAATATGCAGGTGACGTAATAGGTGGTTGGAACAACCTTCTAGCTGTTATTCCAGGAGGGTCGTCTGTACCTTTACTTCCAAAATCTAAGTGTGAGGACGTTTTAATGGACTTTGATTCTTTAAAAGAAGCAGGTTCAGCTCTAGGGACTGGTGGCATTATAGTAATTAACAAGCAAACTGATGTTGTAAAAGCTATTGCAAGATTATCTGAATTTTATAAGCATGAATCATGTGGACAGTGTACTCCATGTAGAGAAGGCACTGGTTGGCTGATGAGAGTCATGAAAAGGTTGGCAAATAACGAATGTAGTGTAGAAGAGGTAGAAATGTTAGAAGAGGTTACTCATCAAATTGAAGGCCACACAATATGTGCATTAGGCGACGCAGCTGCTTGGCCTATTCAAGGCTTACTAAAACACTTCAAACCAGATATTCTAGCCAGGATCCAAAAAAAATATGTTGCTTAGTTATGACTAAACTATTTATTAATGACAAACAAATTGAAGTGGATGAAGGCATAACAGTTCTTCAGGCCTGCGAAATAGCAGGAATTGAGATACCTAGATTCTGTTACCATGAAAGGTTATCGATTGCAGGTAATTGCAGAATGTGTTTAGTTGAGATGGAAAACTCAAACAAACCAATAGCATCCTGTGCAATGCCTGTGGCCGAAGGTATGAAAATAAAAACAAATAGTGAAATGGTTGTAAAAGCTAGAAAAGGAGTTATGGAATTTTTATTGATTAATCACCCATTGGATTGTCCAATTTGTGATCAAGGTGGTGAATGTGATTTACAAGACCAAGCTATGGCATACGGAAAAGGTTTAAGTCGTTTTGTAGAATCTAAGAGAGCTGTAAAAGACAAGCATTTAGGTCCTTTAATCAAAACGCACATGACAAGATGTATTCATTGCACTAGATGCGTAAGATTTTCTGAAGAAATCGCTGGAAATAACCAATTAGGAGCAGTTGGAAGAGGAGAAGACACTCAAATTACCAGTTATCTAGAAAAAACAATCGATTCTGAACTTTCAGGAAATATTATAGATTTATGTCCTGTCGGAGCTTTGACATCTAAGCCTTATGCATTTGTAGCAAGACCATGGGAACTAAAGAAAACTAATAGTATTGACGTTTTTGATGCAGTTGGAAGTAATATTAGATTAGACTCAAAAGGAGATAAAATACTAAGAGTTTTACCTCGAGTAAATGAACAAATAAATGAAGAATGGATATCTGATAAAACAAGGTACGCTTATGATGGAATTAATCATCAAAGAATAGATAGATTTTATCTAAGAGATGATAGTGGAAATTTAGCAGATTGTTCTGAAGATAATGGAATTAAAACATTAAAAACTAAATTGGATCAAACCAATAAAAGTAAGATTTTTTCTCTTATAGGAAACCTTTTAGATTGTGAATCAATTTTTTCATTTAAAAACTTTTTAGACAAAATAAATGCAGACAATTACGACTGTAGGCAAGACAATTCCTATTTTATACCCTCTAAGAGATCTTCATACTTATTCAACAGTTCAATATCTGGCATAGATGAAAGCGACTTATGCGTAATTATCGGTTCAGACCTTCGAAAAGAAGCTCCAATAATAGGAGCAAGAATAAGAAAAAGAGTATCAGAAAGTGAAAATAATTTTCCAATCTTAAGAATTGGTCATAAATATGATCTTACATTAGATGTTAAAGAAATTGGTGAAAGTTATTCATCATTGACCAATTTGCGTAACAAAAATTTGAATTCTATTTTTAATAAGTCAAAAAAACCGCTATTTTTAATTGGACAGGGTCCTCTTTGTAGCCCGGATGCTGAAAATATATTTCATTTTGTTTTAAACCTTCATAATAAAATTGTTAAAGATAAATCATGGAATGGATTTAATATCCTACAAACCTACTCAGGAAGAGTTGGTGCTTTGGATTTAGAATTTTATAATAAAAAAAATGTTAAGAAAAACCATATTAATGAAATTTACAAAGGAAAATATGGACTTCTTATTTTATTTGGTGCTGATGAAATCGATTTTGATAAAATACCTAAAGATACTTATGTTGTTTATATTGGACATCATGGCGATAAAGCTGTATCGAGAGCAGATTTAATAATTCCCACCCCTTGTTTTACAGAAAAGGAAGGAATATATGTCAATCTTGAAGGCAGAGCGCAAGTAAGCAGGCAAATTAAACTTCCCATAGCTCAAGTAGAACATAGTTTTATGTTTTTTAATAAAGTACTTAATGAGATGGGCCATAAGATAGATTTTAAAAATTTTCAAGATTTGAGAAATATGATGTTTAATCAACATCCGAATTTAGAGAAAATTAATAAAATTTATCTTGAAAAAAGTCTTAAGCCTAAATCAATAAATGCTAAATTTAGTAAAAATAATATACTCTCTAATATCACCAATTTTTATATGACAGATTCTGTTAGCAGGAACTCACCCACTATGTCATCATGTTCAATAGAGCTTAACGAGAATTCAAAAAACCAATAGTTATGTTTACAGAAATTTTATTTGTAATATTAAAAATTTTTTTGATAATACTACCTCTTCTTATTTTTATAGCTTATCTAACTTATTTTGAGAGAAAAGTTATCGGTGCTATGCAACTTCGAAAGGGACCAAATGTAGTTGGTCCCTTCGGTTTATTTCAACCTATTGCTGATGGAATTAAACTTTTGACCAAAGAAACAATTTTCCCTGACAAATCTAGCAAATTTTTGTTTGTACTCTCTCCCATTTTAACTTTTGCTCTTGCATTATTGGCGTGGGCAGTAATACCAATTGATTACAAAATAGTTTTATCTGATATTAACGTAGGATTAATGTACATCTTTGCTATATCCTCTCTAGGAGTATACGGTGTTATTGTTGCTGGTTGGTCAAGTAATTCAAGATATGCCTTTCTAGGAAGTCTGCGTTCTGCTGCACAAATGATCTCTTATGAAGTGTCTATTGGTTTGATAATTATCTCCGTTTTATTATCATCAGGAAGTTTGAATTTAACACAAATTGTTCT
>CABYVV010000026.1 GCA_902522465.1 uncultured Alphaproteobacteria bacterium
AAAAAATAAAAACAAACGAAAAAAATTTACATTTATTTGTTGATTTCTTTAGAAATGATACATGTAATTTTCTCCATATTGAGAATAAATTAAATTCGATCATAAAAAAAATAACAAATGGGAAGACATCTATTTCGTTTAAATATTCTATGATTGAAAGATTGAAAGAAGTGGGTTGCCCTCAGGAAATAATTTCAGAAATGATTGGTATGTCAAAAAAAGAATTTTTCTATCGAAGTGAACTAAATCTTGATGTAAAAGCAAGTTGGTTGAAACAAATTTAATATTAAGCGTAAAGATTGTCTAATTTCTCAACATTTTCTAATTTTAAAGTATATACAAAAATTAAATTTTTTTGTTGTTGCAAGCTAAATCTTTTTAACTGCAAAGTTACTATTCAACTTCTGTAACGGTTATTTTTACTTTAGAGCCGAATAATGTTTTTTCAAAAATTTGTAAAGAAGCAAATCTCTGATTGTTTTGATAGTTAAGAAGACTACTTTCAGAACTTACTTCAGATATTTTTTTCCAACCGAATTTAGGTAACTCGTTTCTAAAAAAATCGAAAACTTCAATCTGGTTTTCACTGGTTTCAAACACCAACCTTCCTGACCATCCAATCTTTCTTGAGATAATAATTGATTCTTCTCTGATTAACTTAGAATTTATCGGTATTGGTATGTCATCGAACTGTGAGAAATTCAGTGCTAGACTAGGATCGCCTTCAGGACCTTTTACAGGAACTAGACTTTCGCCAATACAAGAGGATAAAAAAAATAAAAATAGAGAAACTGATAGTAATTTTTTGATAAACATACCATATTTTAGAAATATTACTTTATTTTTCAATAATTATTATTAAATTAATGTAATGAAAAAACTTATAATACTTGCACTACTCATGTTTACAACTAAATCAATAGCTTCAGACAAAAGCTTTCACGATTTCCAAATAGAATCTATATCTGGTGAGACGATTAACTTCTCTGATTATAAAAGCAATGTTGTGCTTTTAGTTAACACGGCATCTAAATGTGGTTTTACACCACAATATTCTGGACTACAGAAAATTTATGAAAGATATAAAGATGACGGTTTGATAGTTTTTGGTGTGCCAACAAATGACTTCAACCAAGAATTGTCCAAAGACGAAGATGTTAAAGAATTTTGCGAAATACGATTTGGAGTCGAGTTTCCAATGTCTTCTATACAAAAAATTAGAGGAAATGAAGCTCATCCTATTTATAAATGGATACAATCAAACGTTTCTGTTATCGGTCAACCTAGATGGAATTTTCATAAGTATCTAATTGGTAAAGACGGAAACATTATTAATTGGTTTTCGTCAATGACAAGTCCAACATCTGAAGGGTTAATAAAGCAAATAGAAACTGCGCTGTACGATGCAGAATAATGTTAATTGATTCTAGCCAATCAACTTTATTAATCATAGATGTTCAAGACAAACTTTTCAGTAAAATTGAAAATCATAAAGAAATTTTAGCTGTAATAGAGAAAATTACTTTAGCCTTTCACATTTTGGACCTACCTATTGTTTATAGCGAACAGTATCCAAATGGTTTAGGTACAACTATTAAAAGTTTAAAAGAAAAACTTTTAGATATTAAAGCGACTAGAATAGAGAAGACCACTTTTTCTTGCTTTGCTAATAATAACAAAATTTTACTAGAAGAGAACTTAATAAAAGGTAAACAAGTCATATTGTGTGGAATTGAGACGCATATTTGTGTTTTACAAACAGCAGTTGATTTGAAAAATTTAGGTTACCAAGTCTTTATTGTAGAGGATGCGGTAGGCTCAAGAAATATTAGAGACAAGAAGCAAGCGATTAAGAGACTGTTGAAATACGATGTAAGTTCGATAACTCTTGAAATGCTTATTTTTGAGTTAGTTAGGGATTCCAAGCATGAACATTTCAAGGAATTATCGAATATAATAAAATAGCCTTAAACTGAGTAATACATTTTAAACTCCACAGGATGAGGAGTTTGCTCAAATTGAATGACTTCATCCATTTTAAGACTTATATATGCATCAATAAGACTATCATTGAATACGTTACCAGCTTTAAGGAAATCTCTATCTGAATCCAAAGCACTCAAAGCTTCTCTGAGACTTCCACAAACCGTAGGAACACCTTTAAGTTCTTCTTCCGAAAGAGCATACAAATCTTTATCCATAGCTTCTCCAGGATGAATTTTGTTTTTGATTCCGTCAAGACCTGCCATTAGCATGGAGGCAAAGGTAAAATAAGGGTTACCTGAAGCATCACCAAATCTTACCTCAAATCTTGCAGCTTTTGGACTGCTTACATAAGGAACTCTGCATGCAGCCGATCTATTTTTAAAGGCGTATGCAAGTAAAATAGGGGCCTCAAAACCTGGAACAAGTCTCTTATAGCTGTTAGTAGTTGCGTTTGAAAAAGCATTGATCGCTTTTGCATGTTTTATGATTCCACCAATATAATAAAGACATTCATCAGATAATCCATTATAACCATCACCTGCAAATACGGATTTTCCTGATTTCCATACTGATTGATGAACATGCATTCCTGATCCATTATCATTATAAACTGGTTTTGGCATGAATGTAGCTGTTTTACCGTAAGCTTGTGCAACCATATGTGCAACATATTTATATTTTTGGAGGTTATCAGCGCTCTCAATTAATGAACCAAATTTCATACCAAGTTCATGTTGAGATGGTGCGACTTCATGATGATGTTTTTCCATGTTTAGGCCCATTTCAGTCATTGTTGATACCATTTCTGCTCTAATATCAGTAGCAGAATCAACCGGTGGGACAGGAAAATAACCACCTTTAGATTTTGGCCTATGACCCATATTTCCGCCCTCCATTTCTGTTCCTGTATTGTAGGGACCTTCTTCAGAATCAATACTAAAGAAAGTATACTCTTGTTCAGTTGCCCACTTTACATCGTCAAAGATAAAGAATTCAGCTTCTGGACCAAAAAAACACTGGTCTCCAATTCCAGACTCTTTAAGATATGCTTCAGCCTTTTTACCTGTGCTTCTTGGATCTAGGGCATAAGGCTTTCCATCATCAGGTTCAATCACATCGCAAAAAAGAATACATTGTGGTTGCGCTGTAAAAGGATCCATTACTGCAGTTGAGGGGTCTGGTTTTAAAATCATATCAGCTTCGTGTATGTCTTTCCATCCAGCAATAGATGATCCATCAAACATGATTCCATCCTTAAAAGTATCTTCATTAATTGTTTCAACAGTCTGTGCTGTATGCTGCCATTTACCTTTTGTATCGGTAAATCGAAGATCAACAAACTTTACCTCTTTATCTTTTATCATTTTCATTACTTTAGCTATATCACTCATATTTCCTCCTTTTAAGATTATAGTGCATTTTCCCCAGTTTCACCAG
>CABYVV010000027.1 GCA_902522465.1 uncultured Alphaproteobacteria bacterium
GTAACAATAAAAAGTTAAAAGCTCGACTTAGAAAAAATGATAAAAAAACTACAAAAACTTCTCAGTCCACTGTCAAAAATAAGTCAAAAACAAAAAAAATTGATTTAACAAAATCAAATGGGAGCTTAGATAAAGTTTCTACTCAAAATATAAACATAAAAACGGATATCACCTCTCCTACATCAGAAGAAAAATCTGAGACAACAAAATAAATAAAATATAATATGTCACCTTACGTAACACTTTTACGTAAGATGACATGTGTATTTTTGGCTAGTTAGAAGCTTTTTGTCATAAAACGGTAACACTACCAAAGTACAGGTTCATCATGACAACGTATGCAATTAATGGAATTGGAAGAATTGGTAAATATGTACTCAAATTTCTTCTAGAAAAAAATTTAGATTTAGCTTGGATTAATGATGCAGTTGGAACTATAAACACACATTGCCACTTGTTGGAGTTTGACACTGTTCATGGTCGGTGGAATGCCAAATTTTCTACCGACCAGAATATAATTTCAATTGACGATCGAAGACTAATTTTTAATAATCACAATAAAATTGAAAATTTAAAACTAGAAGGTGTAGATATTGTTTTAGATTGCACGGGAGCCTTCAAATCAGAAAAAAAATTAGCCCCTTATTTTGATAATGGTGTTAAGAAAGTAATTGTCTCTGCACCAATTAATGAAAAAAATGTTGCAAATATAGTATTTGGAATAAACCATAAAACATATATTCCCGATACTCATAAAATAATTACAGCTGCTAGTTGTACAACAAACTGTTTAGCGCCTGTTGTAAAAGTACTCCACGAAAAAATTGGCATAGTACATGGGTCAATTACAACAATACATAACGTAACTAACACACAGACAATTGTCGACAAACCTGGAAAAGATATCAGACGATCTAGGTCCTCTTTAAATTCTTTGATTCCCACAACAACAGGAAGTGCGAAAGCAATATCTCTTATTTATCCTCAATTAGAAGGAAAACTTAATGGTCATGCTGTTAGAGTCCCACTTTTAAATTCATCATTAACGGATTGTGTTTTTGAATTAAAACGAGATACTTCTGAAGAAGAAGTAAATAACTTTTTTAAAGATGCCTCTGAGAATGATTTAAAAGGGATTTTAGGCTATGAGGAAGCTCAGCTTGTATCAGCAGATTATGTAAATGATACCAGGTCAGCAATTATTGATGCGTGTTCTACTATGGTTATAAACAAGAGGCAACTAAAAGTTTATGCATGGTATGACAACGAAATCGCTTATGCAAAAAGAATGGTTGATATTTGCGAATTTGTAAGTGAATCTCTATGATTTTATTGTCTAAAGAACAATTCTCTTATTTGATAGTTACCTTTGCTTATTGGGTATTTATGCTTAGTGATGGGGCACTGAGAATGTTAGTTTTACTTCATTTTCATCAAAATGGTTTTTCACCACTACAACTCGCATATTTATTTCTATTTTATGAACTGGCTGGGATTTTTACAAATCCTTCAGCTGGATGGTTAGCCGCTCGATACGGTCTTAAGCTTACTTTATATGCAGGTTTGACTGTTCAAATTATATCTCTTTACTCTCTATCACAATTGGATGAAAATTGGAGTCAAAACTTTTCGATTTTTTATGTTTTAATCGTCCAAGGATTAAGCGGTATTGCAAAAGATTTAACAAAGATGTCCTCTAAATCAGCAGTTAAACTTTTAGCACCAGATAATCAATCGAGCCTTTTTAAGTGGGTGGCAATCTTAACAGGTTCGAAAAATGCTGTAAAAGGTTTCGGATTTTTGCTGGGCTGTACATTATTAGCAACGATAGGTTTTTATAATTCATTAATTTCAATGGTTGTTATTGTTACCTTTATTTTGGTATGTAGTTTTATTTTCTTAAAGGATGATCTTATAAATAAAAATAATAAAGCAAAAATATTCGATGTATTTTCAAAATCTAAAAACATTAACTTTCTATCTGCAGCAAGAATTTTTTTATTTGGAGCACGTGATGTTTGGTTTGTGGTTGGATTGCCAATTTTTTTTTACAGTATTTTTTCGGATGGTTCGGTAGATGGGAATAAAAAAGCCTTCTTTATAATTGGGAGCTTTATGGCCGCATGGATAATTCTCTACGGAATAATTCAAGCTTACTCACCAAAATTATTCTTAAAGGAGGAAAACAGAAAAATTAACTTGGTAGATATCTCAAAAAATTGGGTTCTCTACCTCCTAATTAATCTAATCTTATTAACTTTTTTACTATTTTTTTTCAGTGAAATTTTTCTGACAACAATTTTTTTATTTTCTGGTCTTTTTATTTTTTGTGGAATATTTGCTGTAAATTCGTCTATTCATTCTTATTTGATTTTGCATTTCTCAAAAATGAACAGAGTTTCTCTTGATGTTGGCTTTTACTATATGGCTAATGCTACTGGAAGGTTTTTCGGAACCCTTTTATCTGGATTATCTTATCAATTTGGCGGGCTAACTTTAAGCTTAGCATTATCAACAATCATGATTGCTTTTTGTTTGTATTTAACATCCTTCCTCCAGGAAAGTTATAATGAACAAAAAATTTAATAAAAACATTCAAAATTCTCCGATGCGTTTCATCAATAGAGAGTTATCTTGGTTGAGTTTCAATGATAGAGTTTTGAGCGAATCAGAAAACCTTCAGAATCTGTTAATAGAGAGACTAAGATTTCTATCAATTTCAGGAAATAATTTAGATGAATTTCATATGGTAAGAGTTGCAGGACTTTACCGACTGATGAAACAGAAAGTTTCCATGAGAACTGATGACGGAAGAACAACTAGGCAACAGTTTAATGACGTTACAAAATCTTTGAGGTCACTTTTAAAAAAACAACAAAATATTTGGAATAGCCTTAAAAAAGAATTAAGTAAAAAAAAAATAAAAGTTTTGGAAATACCAAAAGATTTCAAAAAAGAAGAAAAAAAAATAGTTGAAGTATTCAAAAAATCAATTCTGCCCTCTTTAACACCGTTAGCAATTGATGGTGCCCATCCATTTCCATTTCTTCCAAATCAAAGCATTACAATGGTGTGTGCTTTAATAAATAAAAAAGGGAAGCTATCCTATTCTCTAGTTATTTTTCCACCAAAACTCCAAAGATTTTTCAAAGTTTCAAATCCCAATAATTTTGCTAAATCCGAGGATATTATAAAAAATAACATCAAAATTATCTTTCCAGATTTTAAGCTAAAAAGTTTTTCATTAATTAGAGTTATCAGAGACAGTGATATTGAATTTGAAGAAGAGGCTGAGGACTTAATTCT
>CABYVV010000028.1 GCA_902522465.1 uncultured Alphaproteobacteria bacterium
ATTAAATCACTAAATTTTCTAAATAATAAACTCGGTATATATCAATCTAAATCAAAAGATTTTAATGATTATTTAAAATTTACTTTTAGAGATTCTGAATATGAAAATAATTTAGCTAATGAAATCAGAGAAATTTCAAAGATTAATAACAAAAAATCTTTAATAGTAAAACATCAATACGAAGAGAACCCGTTTCCAAGGTGGAGGACAACTAATTTACCAGATAAAACGGACCTTAAGGATTTTATATATAAAAAAACGAAAAATAACTTTATAGATTATGATCGAAAAAAAAAGAAAATTCTTATTGCTGGATGTGGTACCGGACAGCAAATTTTAAATTATTCTGGAATAAATGATGTAGATATTTGTGCAGTAGATATTAGTAAGACTAGCCTTGGTTATGCAAAAAGAATGACTGATCAATATAAAATACAAAACATTAAATACTTTCAAACTGATCTTTTAAACATAGATTTGCTTAAAAAATCATTCGACATGATAGTATGTACTGGGGTTCTTCACCATATGGAAAAACCTTTCGAAGGGCTAAAATCATTATGTAAAGTATTAAAACCAAATGGATTTTTGAAGTTAGGTCTTTACAGCACAATTGGTCGTTCATCAATTAAAGAGTTAAGAAGTGACATTGAAAGATTAGATTTAGATTTTAATAAAAAGAACATGTCTAGGATAAGAGAAATAATTTCAAATTCAGAGAACAACGAAATAAAAAACCTATCTAAGTTTACAGATTTTTATTCGACTTCAGGATTTAGAGATCTAATATTTAATAGGATTGAGCATACATTTAATCTTATAGAAATTAAAAATGAGATATTTAAACATAATCTTAAATTCTTGGGTTTTGAAGTAATTTCTAATTATTTGCAAATGTTTAAAGTGTATTATCCTGACTATAATTCAGAACTTAACCTTATGTATTGGAATGATTTTGAAATAAATTTTCCTAAGACATTTGTCTCAATGTACAATTTTTGGGTTTCAAAAAATTACCTTCCAAAAATGGTTAAGAATTGAAACTCAGATGAAGCTTGTTATTAGAAAATGGGGTGACTGAGGGGATTTGAACCCCCGGCCTCCGGTACCACAAACCAGCGCTCTAACCAACTGAGCTACAGTCACCAAAAATTTCAAATATTAAATTAAATATCTTTTAAGTTTATTACAACTTTTTTAGTAAATTGATTATTATTTGAAAAATTTTAATTATATAATTTTTAAGCTAACTCTGATTCCAGTGCATCACTTACATATTCTCCAGCAGCATTAAAAGCATCCATGGGATCGCAACTTGGATTTTTTTTTGTATATTCTGTAAATCCAGATATTGCTGCAGTAGAGAGCAAGTCGCATATTTCTTTTGAACAACCAGAATCCAACATAACACTTGTTGCAGATTCGATAGCTGCCTTAACTGCTTCTGTGGGAGTGGATCCTTCATTTAATTGTTTTTGGTAAACATCTAAAGCGATTTCACTTGCAAAATCAGCAAGATCTTCAATCGATGAGTATAAATCCTCACCAAAAGGTTTAGTGCTTTCTGACATAAAGTTTCCGATATCAAGTTATATTATTAGAATATCAATAATCAAAACTAATAGTAGCTTTAATTTTTAGTAATTCAAATTATAATATAGAAAAATATTTTAAATCATTAAATATTCCAATTTGCAAAAAAGTATTTAGATATATATATTCTGTTTATGGATGGTCTTAATAAATCAATGTATGAAATAGGGAGCGATAGTGCTTTCTCTATTCTTGCAAGAAGTCAAGAGCTTAAAAAAATTGGAAAAAACGTTATTAATTTAGGAATTGGACAACCTGACTTTCCTACCCCTAAAAACATAGTTAATGCCGCTATAAAGGCACTTAAGGATGGCCATCACGGTTATACTTCTTCAAACGGAATTTTAGAGTTACGTGAAGCTATAACTGAAGATTTCTTTAATAGGAATAATGTAAAAATAGATCCTAACAATATATTGATAACACCTGGAGGTAAATCTATCATTTTTTATACATTACTGATGTTTGGACAACCTGGTAGTGAAATTATCTCACCTGATCCTGGATTTATAGCATATAAATCAATGATAGATTATACTGGTGCTACTTTCATACCACTTCCTCACAGGATGGAAAATAATTTCTCATTTGATGCTGAGGAACTTCTATCCTTAGTCAATGATAAAACTAAATTAATTATTTTGAATTCTCCAGCAAATCCCACTGGTGGTGTTGTTCCTGAAAAAGAACTTAGCAAACTATCTGAGGGACTTTTAAAGTATCCTAAAGTATTTGTATTATCAGATGAAATCTATAGTAGAATTCTTTTTGATAATCATAGGCATCATTCACTTTTAAAATATAAAGAATTAAGGGAAAGAGTTATAGTTCTAGATGGTTGGTCTAAAACATATTCAATGACAGGGTGGAGACTAGGTTATGGAATTTTTCCAAGAAATATATTTGATTATGCAGAGAAATTAGCAATTAATTGTCATTCATGCGTAAACTCTGCTTCCCAATTTGCAGGAATTGAAGCCTTGAAAGGTAGCCAAAAAAAAGTTGATGAAATGGTTAAGATTTTTCAGGAAAGAAGAAATTTTTTGGTTAATGAACTAAATAAATTAAAAAATGTTAATTGCAAAGTTCCAGGAGGAGCTTTTTATGTTTTTCCAAAAGTTTCTAAAGATAATATGAATTCATCAGAAATTTCAAATTATCTGCTTGAGAAAAAATTTATAGCAACTGTACCTGGGTCATCTTTTGGGTCAAATGGTGAGGGTTTTCTTAGAATTTCATATGCTAATACCATAGAAAATCTTAAAATATTTGTGAAATGCCTAAAAGATTTTATTTATGAATAGTTTTTATACTTTATTTGCCTAAATTATAAGCATTATCTTATTTTTAATTTTAATCACAAAGACAAAACAAGGCTTTATGATAGTTGGCATGTTTCTTGCTTCCGTATTGATATGAAAAAAGTAGAAGCTGTTATCAAACCTTTTAAACTAGATGAAGTTAAAGACGAATTAAATAAAATTGGTGTTATGGGTTTAACCGTTTCTGAAGTAAAAGGTTATGGAAGACAAAAAGGTCATACAGAGTTATACAGAGGTGCTGAATATGCCGTTGACTTT
>CABYVV010000029.1 GCA_902522465.1 uncultured Alphaproteobacteria bacterium
AAGAATCATAGATTATAATGGGAGTTGTTTTTCAGCAATTAAGAAAAAGGATATTATCGTTCACCATCCCTTTGAGAGTTTTGATGTTGTTGTAAACTTTTTGGAACAAGCAGCAATAGATGATTTTGTTGTATCGATTAAACAAACACTTTATAGAACGAGCAAAAACTCGCCAATAATTAAAGCTTTAATTGATGCTTCTAATAATGGCAAGTCAGTAACAGCAATAGTGGAATTAAAAGCTCGTTTTGATGAAGAGAAAAATATCAAATGGGCGCGTGATTTAGAAAAAGCTGGTGTGCACATCGTATATGGATTTGTAAATCTCAAAACTCACGCTAAGATTTCTGTTGTAACAAGAAAGGAAAGTGATGAGCTTGTGTCGTATGTTCATTTTGGAACTGGAAATTATCACCCTATAACTGCAAAAACTTATACTGATTTATCTTTTTTTTCATGTAATAAAGATTTGGCAAATGACGCTTTAAAAGTTTTTAATTTTATAACTGGTTATACAAAGCCAGAAAAAATGAATGTGCTGACATATTCACCAAAATTTCTTAGGGAAAAATTGACCTCTCTTATCAACAATGAAATTACAAATAAAAAAAAGAATCTACCTGCTCAAATATGGATCAAAGTTAATTCATTAATTGATAGTAATATCATTGATCAATTATATTTTGCTTCACAGAATGGGGTTAAAATAAAACTAATAGTAAGAGGTATATGCGGACTAAGGCCAGGAATTCCTGGTTTTTCTGAGAATATTGAGGTAAAAAGTATTATAGGAAGGTTTTTGGAGCACAGCAGAATTTTTTGTTTTGCCAACGGGAATAAAATGCCAAATGAAAAAAATTTCGTTTTTATTTCTTCAGCTGACCTTATGACAAGAAATCTTGATAGAAGGGTAGAAGCTTTTATTCCCATAGCCAACGAAACTGTTCAAAAACAAATTCTAAATCAAATAATGGTTGCTTACTTAAAAGATAAAAAAAATAGTTGGGAATTAAAATCTAACGGTTCTTACAAACGCATTACTTCAAAATCAGTTGGTTTTTCTGCACATAAGTATTTTATAGACAACCCGTCTTTATCTGGCAGAGGATCAAAATTTAAAAAAAAATGAGTAATAAAAATAATCCAATTGCCATAATTGATATTGGCTCATCTTCAGTTAGGCTTGTCATTTTTGATGAGCAAAACTTTTCAGCTAGTGTCATCTTTAATGAAAAAGTTACTTTAAATTTGGGAAAAGGAATATTCATGAAAAGAATAGGTGAATCAGAACTTCAAAATTTAATACAGGTATTAAAAAGATTTTTTCATTTATGTAAAAATGTTAAAAAAAAAAATCTTCATATTTTTGGTTCAGCTGCTTTGCGACTTGCAGAAAATCAGAATCTCATTGTAAAAAAACTAAAATCTGAGTTCGACCATGATATTAGAGTTTTAACGGAAGAAGAAGAGGGAGAGTTATCAGCAAAAGGTGTGTTTTTTTCACACCACGAAATCGATGGAATTGTTGGTGATTTTGGCGGCGGTAGTCTTGAATTAACTGAAGTTAATACTTCGAAACAAATAAAATTTATTGAATCTTTAGTTATCGGGCATGTAGTCCTTAAAAAAATTGGAAATTTTGATGACAAAAAGGTTCGTAAATATATTGATGATTCAATACAAAAAGTAAAATTAAATAAATACTCAAATTTTTATGCAGTTGGAGGGTCCTTTAGAGCATTAGCAAAATTGCATATGCACATAAAAAGTGAAGATTTAAAAATAATTCAAGATTATAAAGTTGATGCAGCTGAATTTTTGCATGAAATAAGAAAAAAAATTTTTGTAAATAAAAATACAGTTGATGAAAATTTTTTAAGCCAGTTATTCAAATCAAGAAAAAAATCGATCCCATACACCTTTCATGTTTTAGAAATGTTAGTTCAAAAGATGTCGATAAAAAAAATCTTTTTTACTAACACTGGAGTTAGAGAAGGTGTTCTATATGATCTAGTTAAAGACAAAGGCGTGGATCCGTTTTTAAGCCAAATAAGAAAAATAGCTCGCGGAACAATTAAGAAAAGAAATGCCGAGAAATTATTCAGTTGGATTTTACCGTTTAATGATATTTTGAAAATGGATCAAAATCTTTTACTTTCAGCATGCTGGCTTACAAACATAGCGTCGTCTTTGCATCCAGAGCATAGAAGAATTTTTGCTCTTGAAAAAATCTTATACCATCAATTTTTTCACCTAGATAGGCAAAATAGAATTATGCTTGCTTTAATTCTTTACTTTAGATATTCAAACAATCTTAAGGAAAATTTTGCTTTGTCTTATTCGGAAAAGATTTCAAAAAAAAATCTCATTAAAGTTAAAATATTGGGACAACTTTTAAGAATGGCGCATCATATAACAGGCAGACTTAACTATAATAATTTGGATCATTGTAAATTAACAATTAATTCGATAAATAAAGTTAATTTTAAAGCAAAAAAAACCTATCTGCTTTTCGGACAATCGTTTGAAAGGGGCATGAAAAATATTTCAGATGCCTTTGAATCATTAAAAAGTAATTAAAAGACACTTTCATTAAGGGTTTCAATTTACTCTCACGCATTTCACTCTCACACTTTTTTAAAATATATTTATTAATTAAAATAAATCATGAATGACTTAATTTACCTTTTAAATTTTTATCTAAATTGTTAATCTACACTTTATGCTAAATTTATCATTAATTAGGCATGCTAAGTCAGATTGGAGTAATTTCGATGGAGACGATATGTCAAGACCTATTTCGATGAAGGGTAAAAAAAAAACCGAAAAAATACTGAAATTTTTAGAGAAAAAAGAAAAAAAAATAGTGTTTAAAGAAATTTTTTGTTCTCCATCGAGGAGAACCAAAGAAACATTAAATCTATTATTAGAAAAAATTTCCAATGATCCGAAGATCTATTATTTAGACGACTTATATCATTCATCAGGAATAAATATATTTGATACGGT
>CABYVV010000030.1 GCA_902522465.1 uncultured Alphaproteobacteria bacterium
AAAAGCAATGTGTTTAGGTAATTGTTTTTTTAAATTTAAAGACATTAAACCTTCAAAATATCCTTTTCCTTTTCTTGAAAAAAAGTGTCAACTCGTTCGATATAATCATTTGTGATTTTTTGCATTTTTTCAGAAAATTGAAAAGAGTCATCTTTTGAAATATTCTTTTGTTTTTCTTCTTCTTTGATTTTATCCATAGCATCTCTTCTAATATTTCTAATCGTGACTCTTGTATCCTCTGCATATTTTGATGCAATCTTAACTATTTCAACTCGTCTTTCTTGTGATAACTCTGGTATTGGAACTCTTATAATATTTCCCTCTATCATTGGGTTTAACCCCAAATCTGAATTTCTAATTGCCTTTTCGACAGATTGAATTAAGGATTCATCCCATACTTGAACCGTAATTAGCCTAGATTCACTAATACTTATATTTCCAACTTGATTTATCGGCACTTTACTCCCATACGCTTCGACACCTATCGGTTCTAATAAACTTACAGAGGCTCTTCCTGTTCTAAGCCCTTGAAAATCTCTTTTTAGTATATCAAGAGATTTTTCCATCTTTTGCTGATAGATATTAAACTCAATAGTCATCCTTTGATTAGGGTGAAATTCCCTCCTCCATCAACAATGTATTTTAGTGAATCATTTTCCAAGATTGAAAACACCAAAACTGGGATTCTATTTTCTTTGGCAAGTGAAATTGAAGCAGTATCCATGACCTTTAAATCATTATTAATAACATAATCATAACTTAGGTCATATAATTTTTTTGCTTTTTTATTTTTTTTTGGGTCAGAGTCATAAATACCATCAACTTTTGTAGCCTTGAACAACACATCACATTTCATCTCCGAGGCTCTTAATGCAGCAGCAGTATCTGTTGTAAAATATGGGTTTCCAGTACCAGCAGCAAAAATAACAATTCTATTTTTTTCAATGTGTCTTATAGCTTTCCTTCTAATGTATGATTCACAAACATTATCTATTTTTAAAGCAGATTGTACTCTGGTATCAATTCCTTTTTGTTCTATAGAATTTTGAAGAATTAATGAGTTAATTACAGTTGCCATCATTCCTGTATAATCAGCTGATGATCTATCCATTCCTTTTGATGATGCTGAAATCCCTCTAAATATATTGCCCCCACCCACTACAATTGACACCTTAATTCCTTTATTAAAGACATATATTATTTGATCAGTAATTGAATTTATAGTGTTCAAATCTATACCAAAATCTTGATTTCCCATTAATGCTTCACCAGAAAGTTTAAGCATTATATGTTTATAAGGGAATTTTTTCAAAACAGAGAACTATTCCTGTCCTAACTTAAATATATAATAATCAACAATATTAAAATCTAAATTAAATTCTTTATTAAATGATGTGATATAATCCTTTATCTTTGTTTTATTGTCCATTACAAAAGTCTGTTCCATCAGACATACTTCTTCATAGTATTTTTGAATTTTTCCATCAATTATTTTTTTTAAAATCTCATCTGGCTTATTTGAGTTTTTAAGTTGTTCGCTATAAATAACTTTCTCTTTTTCAACTAAACTTTTATCAAGGTCGTCAATATTTTTTGATTTTGGATCTGTTGCTGCAACATGCATACAAATATTTTTAGATAATTGACTAACATCTTCTGAATTTTGTTTTGCAGAATAAACTAATAAAACACCTATTTTTCCTGATTTTGCATTTATTGAATTATGCATATATTTCTGAAAAAATAGTCCAGGTTCATTTACATATTTTACTCTTCGGATTACAATATTTTCTCCTAGTTTGGAAACCAAATCTGTAAGTAATTCCTGTACGGATTTATCAGAGTCAAGAAAATTTGAATTAAGAAGCTCGTTAACATCTTTTGACTTATTAACAAGACAGGTTTGACTAAGTGCACTACAAAAATTCTGAAAATTTTCATTTCTAGCAACAAAATCAGTTTCTGCGTTTACTTCAATAACAACGGCTTCAGCATTTTTAGTATCAATAGTTATCAAACCATCAGATGCAGATCTTGAAGATTTTTTTTGAGCTGTATTAATGCCTTTCTTTCTTAACCATTCTATAGCCTTTTCAATATTCCCATTAGACTCGTTTAAGGCTTTTTTGCAGTCCATCATTCCTGCTCCGGATTTATTTCTCAATTCTTTTATATCTGAAGAAGTAAAACTCATTAGTATTTAATTGCTTTTGGACTTAATGTTGTCTTGTTGAACTTTTACTTTATTAATTGTTTCTGAAACTGCACTACAATAATATTCAATTGATCTTATTGCATCATCATTTCCTGGAATTGGATAATCAATTCCCTCTGGATTGGAATTAGAATCAATTACAGCAACAATAGGAATTCCTATTTTATTGGCTTCCTTGACAGCAAGAATCTCTTTATTTGTGTCAATAATAAATAAAAGATCAGGTTTGCCGGACATATTTTTTATCCCACCTAAAGCCTTGTTTAATTTTTCAACAGAATTTTCAAATTTTAATAATTCTTTTTTTGTATAGGATGAAGCTTTATTTAGGAGTATTTCCTCCATATCTTTTAGCTTTTTAATAGAATTTTGTATCGTATCCCAGTTGGTTAACATTCCACCTAGCCAACGTTTATTTATGAAAAATTGATCGCAATCTAAAGCATATCTTTCTACTATATCTGAAGCCTGTCTTTTGGTTCCAACAAACAAAATGTTCTTACCTTCTTTTGCAAAATCCTCAACGGTTTTTAAAGCATCATTAAAAAAGACAAGTGTTTGTTGTAAATCAATTATATGAATGCCGTTTCTATGACCAAAAATAAATTCGGACATTTTGGGGTTCCATCTATTGGTTCTATGACCAAAATGGACGCCAGCATCTAATAGTTCTTTTATTGAAATTTGTTTCATAAAAATCTCCGGTTATACATACATGTGAAATTTATCACCAGAGGTATCACATGTTTGAATTTTATATATTCTTACAATTAATAA
>CABYVV010000031.1 GCA_902522465.1 uncultured Alphaproteobacteria bacterium
AAATCCATCTTAACATTTTTTACTTTATTTTGAGCTACTAATACATTTAGTAGCTCTTTTTTATTAAATAATACTTTACTAAACGAATCTTCATAATCATCGGTAAAAGAAATTGAATATTTATTAGTATTAAAAGAAATCTTTCCTAACATTTTATTGATATATCCTTTTGATTTTTTATTTATGTCAGCAAACATTTTTTTATGTTCCAAGGCTTGTAACTTTGCCCTCTTCGATGCTGTCATAATATTATTTGTTTTTAATGACACTTTTAGTGTTTTTTTACCAAGGACATTTGATATTTTTTTGGGTATAGCTCGCTGATACCAGTATTGACTCCCATGTTTGTAAATATATTTCATCTTTTCACCAATGGTGCGGTCGAGAAGACTCGAACTTCCACAGGCAAATTTGCCTACAACGACCTCAACGTTGCGCGTCTACCAGTTCCGCCACGACCGCAAAAAAAAATTAATCAAATTCTAATATTACTTGATCAACTTCTAGACTATCTCCTTCTTTACAATTAATTTTTTTAATTTTCACCTTTTTTTCAGATTTAATAATATTCTCCATTTTCATGGCCTCAATAACTGCAAGTGGTTGATTCTCTTCAACAACCTGATTTTCTTTAACCAATAGTGAAACTAGCAACCCAGGCATAGGTGCCAATAAATATTGTGAAGTGTCTTCTTTTTGTCTTGGAATCATTATTTCATTTAATTCTGCGTGTCTTTTAGATAAAACTGTAAGATCATGTAACGCACCCTTATGATTGATTGTAAATTTTGGACCATTTCTTTTTATACTAAAATATAAAAGTTGATTATCAATTATTGCAGAGAAAAGAGGATAACCAATATTCCAATTGCTTTTTAAATTTAAATATTTCTTATTTACATAAATGTCATAACTTTTATTAAAATTGTTGAAAGAAATAGATACAAAATATTTTGTATCACCATCAATAACACACCAATTATTGTCTACCGTTTTATTGAAACCTTGCAATTGATTTGAAATTGAAGCTGCTCTTAATAAATATTTATAATTAACAAAGGAGACAACTGCATACAAATTATCTTTGTCTGTCACTTCATTTAAATAAGAATTGTATCCATCCTTATAATTTTCGGCAATAAAAGCAGTTGAATATTCACCTTTTGCAAAATTATTATTTTGCAAAATATTTGAAAGAAAGTCTCTATTTGTTTTAACACCTTCAATAAAATATCTATCAAGTGCATTCAACATCTCAGAAATCGTATTGATTCTATCTTTAGCGTAGGTACAAAGTTTAGATATCATCGGATCGTAAAACATACTAATTTCTGAACCCTCCACCACACCTGAATCTACTCTAACATTCTTTCCTTTAGGTTCGATATATCTTGTTAATCTGCCTATTGAAGGAAGAAAATTTTTTGCTGAGTCTTCAGCATAAATTCTACATTCAATAGCAGACCCACTAAATTTAATATCATTTTGCGACAAGTTAAGCTTTTCACCTGCCGCCACCCTTATCATTTGTTCAACTAAATCAACATCTGTTATTAATTCAGTTACAGGATGTTCAACTTGCAACCTCGTGTTCATCTCTAAAAAATAAAAATTTTTATCTTTATCAACCACAAATTCAACTGTACCCGCTGAATAATATCCAACTGCTTTAGCAAGTTGAATTGATTGATTTACCATTCTTTTTCTTAGATCATCTGTAACAAAAATACTTGGGGCCTCTTCAATAACTTTTTGATGTCTTCGTTGAATAGTACATTCCCTCTCACCTAAGTGAATGAAATTTCCAAATTGGTCACCCAAAACTTGAACTTCAATATGTTTTGGGAATTCGACGAATTTTTCAATAAATACTCTATCATCTCCAAAGCTAGATTTTGCTTCGTTAACAGCTGAACCAAAATTAGTTTTTAATTCTTCATCATTAAATGCTATCCGCATTCCTTTACCTCCACCACCTGCTGAAGCTTTAATCATTAAGGGATAGCCAATAATTTTAGCTTGGTTAAGTGCCTCCTTTATATTTGGAATAACTTCAAGGCCGCCTGGAACAACAGAAACTCCAGCTGATTTTGCAATCTTTTTTGATTCAATTTTATCACCCATTGAAGAGATTGCCTCACTAGGAGGACCAATGAAGATTTTTCCAATTTTTTGAATTTCATCCCTAAACTTTACATTTTCTGACAAAAAACCATAACCTGGGTGTACTGCTTCTGCATTAGTTTTTTTTACTGCATCAATTATCTTATTTACTCTAAGATAACTTTCTGATGAAGTATTCCCCCCAATATTTACATATTCATCAGCTAGGTTGACATGCGGTGAGTTTATATCCGGATCAGAACATATTGAGACGGTCCTAATTCCCATTTTCTTAGCAGTTCTTATTATCCTGCAGGCTATCTCACCTCTATTTGCAATTAATATTTTTTTTAACATTTTTATAGCGGGATATTATCGTGCTTCTTCCATGGGTTATTTAGTTTCTTATTTTTCAACATCTCTAGTGATCTACAAATTCTCTTCCTGGTTGTATTAGGCATTATAACATCATCTATAAATCCACGGCTACCAGCAATAAATGGGTTTGCCAATTTTTCTCTGTATTCACTTGTTTTTTTTTCAATTTTCTCTTTATTTCCCAATTCACCCCTAAAGATTATTTCTACAGCTCCTT
>CABYVV010000032.1 GCA_902522465.1 uncultured Alphaproteobacteria bacterium
ATCAACATATATGATGCTGAAAGAATAACACCTGTAGTTGATAAAAAAGCAACCATTGTATTTTTACTGTAAACGGCAAGTAATGTTAAATACTCTCCAACAAAACCAGATGTTCCTGGCAATCCGATTGAACCAAGGGTAAAAATTAGAAAAAGTACAGAAAATTTTGGAAGTTTATTGTTTAATCCTCCAAAAAAACTTATTTGTTTAGTTTTGTATCTGTTATAAATACTTCCAATGGAGAAAAATAAAGCTGCGGAAATTATTCCATGCGAAATCATCTGAATAATTGCCCCGTGTAATCCTTGTATATTAGCTGAAAAAATTCCTAAAGTTACAAACCCCATGTGTGCTACTGAAGAATATGCAATCAATTTTTTCATATCTTCTTGAACTAAAGCTATATATGAAGTGTAAATAATAGCTACCACAGACAGAAAATAAATAAAAGGTGTGAAAAATATAGAAGCATCAGGAAGTATTGAAAGATTGAATCTGATAAAACCGTATCCTCCCAATTTCAAAAGAATGCCTGCCAAAATCACAGAACCTTCAGTCGGCGCCTCAACGTGAGCATCTGGAAGCCAAGTATGAAATGGCCACATTGGAATTTTAACAGCAAATGACGAAAAAAAAGCAAGCCATAGCCATACTTGAATATAAAACGGAAGTGTATAATCCAGTAATTTAGGAATACTTATAGTACCGAATTCTTGATAGAGAAAGATTATAGCTATTAACATTAAGACTGAGCCGAGAAGAGTGTATAAAAAAAATTTATAAGCAGAATAAATTCTCCTTTCTCCACCCCAAAATCCAATTATCAAATACATGGGTATTAGTATAGATTCAAAAAAAATATAAAAGGAGAATAGATCAATTGCACTAAAAGTTCCTACTAAGAATGATTCTAATAAAAGAAATGACGACAAGTACATTTTCATATTCTTTTTTGATTGAGGTAAAATAAAAATAATACAAATTAAAATTAAAAAAGTTGACAACAAAACAAATGGCATTGAAAGACCGTCAACTCCCAAAGAAAATCGCAAGCTATCACTATTAAACCAAGCAAATGTATTAACAAATTGAAAATGGGGTATTGTTTTATCAAAATTAATCGGCAAATAGAATGATAAAAAAAAGGTACTTGCACTTGTCCACAAAGCTGACTTTTTTGATTGCTCAGCATTATCGTCATCTTCCGATGATAAAAAAATGAATATTAAACCAATAAGGGGGAGGACAATTAGAATTGGTAATATAGGTAAAGTTATCATCAAAAAATATAAATATATATGCTAATAAAGAGTGTCAAACCAATTACAACAGACAAAACATAATGATATAAATAACCTGACTGCAATCTAGAAACCATTGAACCAAACATACTTACCATCCTTGACATGCCATTTGGTCCAAGATTATCAATTAAATCAATATCAATTGATTTCCAAAACCCACGTCCAAGATATAAACTTGGTTTAATTACTATTAATTCATAAAGCTCGTCTATGTAACATTTATTACGTAAAAATTTAATAGGTATTTTCATCTTTTGCTTAACGACTTCCATATATCTATAAAATTTAAAATAAACTAGAAAACTAATTATAGTTCCCACTATTATCATTACCAATGGAAGTTTTTTGACTAACTTTGGTATAACATCTAACGAATAACTTTTGTTCAATTCAGGATTAATATACATAAAATCTGACCAAATGTTTTCTAAAAACTGGCCAGCAAAAAAGTTATGACTTATCATCCCAAAGAAAATTGAAAAAATTCCTAAAAAAACTAGAGGTATAACCATAACTGTAGGAGATTCGTGAATATGAGCAAAAACTTTTTCATCTGAACGATTTTTTCCATGGAATACATGTATTAGCAGTCTTAAGGAATAAATAGTTGTTAAAAAAACACCAATGACACCTACTAAAAACGCAAAAGATTTAAAAGGCTGGTCTGATAGAAAAATAAATTCTAAGATCATATCCTTAGAAAAGTAACCACTTAAAAAAGGAAGACCCATAAGAGCAAGAGAACCTATTACCATTGTAGTGTAAGTTAACGGAATTTTGTTGTAAATTCCTCCCATTTTTTTTATATCCTGTTCATCGGACATGGAATGTATTACTGACCCAGCACCTAAGAATAACAAAGCTTTGAAAAAAGCATGAGAAAGCAAATGAAAGTAAGCCACAGAATAAGCTGAAACTCCTATGGCCATAAACATATAACCTAACTGACTACAGGTTGAGTATGCTATGATTCTTTTAATATCATTTTGAAAAACAGCAACAC
>CABYVV010000033.1 GCA_902522465.1 uncultured Alphaproteobacteria bacterium
TTAAAAATTCCATATCCATATCATCATGAATTAAAATAAGATCTTTCAAGTCATTTATTTTATAAAAACTTCTTATTTTTCTTATTGGATTTCCAGATAAATTCATGAAAATCTGCGGTTTGAATATTACAATATCTCTTCCAAATAATTTTTTTTTAGAATATAAACCATCAAATTTTGATTTGTAGTCTGGAAATGAAAAGTATTTGTGAAATGAGTTGACCATTTCAAAACCAATATTATGCCTCGTCATTTGGTATTTTCTTCCAGGGTTTCCTAGTCCTACAATAAGAATCATTAAAAATCAAAAGTTATTTAATTCTCTTTTTTTTCGCTGTCATCGCTTGATGAACCTTGAGTTTTTTCTTCCACTTTTTCTTTACTAGAATCTTTTTCTTCGGTGGCTTCTTCGGTAGATTCCGTTTCAACTTCTGCATCTTTAGGTGCCTCTTCAATTTTCATAACAGTTGGTGGGGCTAAAGTTGCAATAGTGAAATCTCTATCGGTAATAGTCGGTTTAACACCATCCTGAAGTTCTATTGAACTTATGTGAATACTGTCACCAATCTCTAATCCACTTAAGTTAGCTTCTAAAAACTCAGGTATTTTTGAAACCAAAGTTTTCAATTCAACTTCGTGCCTCACTACATTAAGAACCCCCCCTTGTTTTAATCCTTCACATTCATTCTCATTTATAAATTTAACTGGAACAAATAAAGTAACTGTTGTATTTTCTCCTACTCTCAGAAAATCAATATGTAATATGTTTTCTTTTACTGGATGTAATTGAATATCCTTTGGAAGGACTTTAAAGTTTTCGTCTTCCAACTTAATTTCGCATTGTCTTGAAAAAAAACCAGAGTCTGAAACTCGCATTTTTAACTTCTTTTCATCTAAAGAAATTAGAATGGGATCTTTTTTTTCTCCATAAATTATTCCAGGAATTTTTTTATTCAATCTTATTTCTCTAGAAACACCAGTTCCACTTTTATTTCTTCTTTCAGCTTGAATTTGTTCAATTTCTTTCATGATTTACTCCATTAATATTTTCAAGCAAATAAGCTTGAAACAGATCTATTATCTGTAATTCTTCCTATAGCTTCACCTATAAGATGAGCAATTGATAATTGTACTATTTTTTTACACTTTTTTACATCATCTCTGGCAACAATGCTATCAGTTATTATCATTTTATCGATTGGTGACATTTCAATTCTCTCAATTGCAGGGTCAGACAATACACCGTGAGTAATATATGCAAAAACAGTTTTTGCATTCTTTTCTTTCAATGCCTGTGCAGCATTAGTTAAAGTTCCAGCCGTATCACATATATCGTCGATTAATATACAATTTTTTTTTTCAACCTCTCCTATAATGTTCATTACCTCTGAAACGCTTGCCTTTTCTCTTCTTTTATCGATAATTGCAAGATCACAATCTAATCTTTTTGCGATTGCTCTTGCTCTTACAACACCTCCTACATCGGGGGAGACAATTATTGTTTCATCACTTTTGAATTTATTTTTGATATCTTCTATGAAAACTGGTGCAGCAAATAAATTATCAGTTGGTATATCAAAAAAACCTTGTATTTGACCTGCATGCAGATCAACCATCAAGGCTCTGTCAGCACCAGCTGTACTAATGAGGTTGGCAACTAATTTAGCTGAAATTGGTGTTCTTGGACCTGATTTTCTGTCCTGTCGTGCATATCCGTAATAAGGAACAATTGCTGCTATTCTTTTTGCTGACCCTCTTTTCAGAGCATCGATTGTCACTAAAAGTTCCATTAAATGATCATTGGCTGGAAAAGATGTAGATTGTATCAAAAAGACATCTTCACCTCTAACATTCTCTTGAATTTCCACAAAGATTTCTTTATCAGGAAATTTTTTAATTGTAGCCTTCAGAAGTGGGACCGACAAATATTTTGCTATTTCCTGAGCAAGTGGTTTGTTACTATTTCCAGAAACTATTTTCATACTTATTAAATTAAATATCTTTATTTTTTATACCAACTAAACTTATTTGCCTACCACATTTTTTTATTTTATTAATAGTTGAGTATCTGTGACTGAAAAATTTTTCTGGATTTGAAAAGGTGTCCTCATCTGAAATTTGAAAATTCTTGATTTTATTTTCTTTTAGTTTTTCTTCAATTAATTTTGAAAAATCAAAAAAAAACATTTATTACTCTTCTCAATAAAATTATCAAAATAATTTACCTTTTTTTTTAAAATTTCAATAAAATCCTCTTTAACTTCA
>CABYVV010000034.1 GCA_902522465.1 uncultured Alphaproteobacteria bacterium
ATTATAGTTGCTCTAAAGATTTCAGCAAAGACAGAATCCAAATAGCTGAAGAAATCTCTACAGCTAAAATTGAGGGAAGACATAATGTTTTCATTTCGAATGAAGATTTTAAGTTAAAAAAAAAAATTTTATCAGAGGATTGTGAATCTTGGGCCGTAAAATTAGACTTTAACCAACCACTTAAAAATTCCGTAAGAAATCTCCTCGATAATATGCTTGAGAATTACTCCATTTCCGAAAAAAAACTTAATGCAAATGAAATTGAAGCCAATAACTTTGTAACTCAAATTTCATTTGAAAATTTTAGTGGTATTTCAAATTTTAGAACCGAAAGAAACACCGGAATTTACGAGATTTCACTTAGAGTAAAAGTGAAAGTAGAAAACTCATCTAAGAATATTGTAAATGAAATTTCCTCTAATATGAATTGGGAAAGAAATATTTTTTTTAATTGCGAACTTCATGAAGGAGCTGTCAGCTCAGGTCAAAAAGCCCTTGATAATCTAATTAAAAAAATTTACGAGTCAACTTATGAGTCAGTTTTTCAAATTACAAAATAAACATGAATAAAAGAAAGTTTCTAAAATTTTCATTTCAATTTTTTTTTGTTTTATTATTTAAATTTTTTTCAACTACCAGGGCTTTTGGTGATTTTTTGTATAAAAATAATACTATTGTATTTACTCATCCAATATTCTTAAAAAAGATCTTCTCAGAAGATCATCCAGAAAAACCTGAAAGAGTAAAACATGTACTTCAGGAATTAAAAAAGAGAAAAATGGATCACTTAGTTAAAAAAATTAATTTAAGCCAAGAAGTTGATTTTTGGATTAATCAAATACACTCAAAAAAACACATGGAATCCTTAAAAAAAAAATTCTCATTAGCAGAACGTCTTTCTAGCACTGCAGTTCGAGGATGTATAGAAGCGGTAGATCAAATAATGTCAAAACAAATATTAAATGCATTTTGTTTGTCTCGCCCACCTGGTCACCATGCACTAAACACAGGAAAGGACGAAGGTTTTTGCTTTTACAATCACGTAGCTATTGCTGCCAAGTATATTCAACAGAAATACAATAAAAAAAAAATCTTAATTATTGATTGGGATTATCATCATGGGAATTCGACTGAATTTTTTTTTTATAGTGACCCAGATGTTTTTTGTTTTTCAACTCATAATCTAGAGGCATACCCGGGCACTGGATTTCCGGAAAGAACAGGATCAGGAAAAGGCAAAGGGTTTAACCTAAACATTCATTTACCTTGCAATACTAATGATCAAGATATTTTGAGAATTTATAAAGATGTATTAGTCAAAAAAGCAGATTCTTTTAAACCAGACTTTATTCTTATTTCGGCTGGTTTTGACAGCAGAGAGGAAGACCTTCTAGGCTGTTTTAAAATTACCGATTCAGGTTTTGAAAAGTTAACAGAAGTTGTCATGAATATAGCAAACATTCATTGTGAAGGAAGAATTTTATCAATTTTGGAGGGTGGATATAATGTTGAGGGAAATTCTAGTGCAACTACATCTCATATAAAAATTTTAAATAATTTTAATAAATAAGTTTAAAAAAAACCTCATAACTGATAATAATCATCAATTGTACATTAGTAGAATATTACAATGGGAAAAAAAATAGACTCAGTTCGCTATAAAAAAGCATTGGATTTTGCTTTTATTTTTTATAAAGGTAAATACAGAAAAGGAATCAGTTTTCCTTATTTCAATTATTTGTCTTCAGTAAGCAATCTAATAATTGAAAATAACGGTAATACTGATGAAGCAATTGCTGGGTTAATACATGATTATTTCGAAATAGAAAATTTCAATCGTAAATCAAATTTTATTAAAAATAAATTTGGTGTTAAAATTCATAATATTATCAAACAATGCTCTGATTGTGAAAATGATAATTATGACAATCAAAATTGGATAAATAATAAAAAGAAATATTTAGAATTAATGCAAAAAAAATCTCAATCTACGCTACTTGTTATTATTTGTGATAAATTACATAGCGTAACATGTATTATTAATGATCATAACAAAATTGGTAAAAAGCTTTGGAAAAACTACGAACAGTCTCCAGAAGATGTTCTTTGGTATTACAAAAATCTCTGTAAAAAC
>CABYVV010000035.1 GCA_902522465.1 uncultured Alphaproteobacteria bacterium
CAAACCATAAATCTTGAAACGTGATTCTTGTCTTTTTCTTTTTTTCAGAGAATATTCTATTTTTTTGAGGTTATTCATATCTTTCCCTGTATTTACTTACAATTCTGAGTGCCAATAAATTTAAAAAAAGGGTTGCAACAAAAAGTGTGATTCCCAAGGCAAAAGCAGCAAGTGTTTTTGCACTATCAAACTCTTGGTCGCCAATTAAGAGTGTAACTATTTGGACAGTGACAGTTGTTACAGATTCAAAAGGATTAGCTGTTAAGTTTGCTGCAATTCCTGCAGCCATAACAACTATCATAGTTTCACCTATTGCGCGAGAAACTGCGAGAAGAATTGCTCCAATTATACCTGGTAAAGCAGATGGAAGTATTATTTTTTTTACTGTTTCTGATTTTGTTGCTCCCATAGCATATGATCCATCACGTAAGGACTGTGGTACGGCACTGATAACATCATCTGATAAAGATGAAATAAAAGGAATAATCATTATTCCCATAACACCACCAGCGGCTATTGCACTTTCAGAGGCAATATTAAATCCACTATAGTTTGCTAAATCTTTAAAAAAAGGACCAACGGTAATAGCTGCAAAAAATCCATACACTACAGTAGGTACGCCTGCTAGTATTTCTAAGATTGGTTTAAAAGTTTGTCGAACTTTGGGAGTCGCATATTCTGATAAATACACAGCAGAAAGCAAACCAACTGGAATTGCCACAGACATTGCTATCAGGGTAATCAAAAGAGTTCCTGAAAAAATCGGGATTGCTCCAAAAGCACCTTGACTTGCAACTTGTCCTTCTCTAATTGCTGTTTGAGGGCTCCAAGCTAGACCAAATAAGAAATCGAAAAAAGGTATTTCATCAAAAAATCTTAAAGCTTCAAAAATCAGAGAAAAAACAATTCCTATAGTTGTAATTATTGCGATTGTCGAAGAGAATATTAATAGATTTATATTTGATTTTTCCACTGCCTGCCTTGCTTTAAATGTGGTTGAAATCTTTTTTAATGAAATATAGCTAGAGAGAAAAGCAACAATTAAAATAGAAAAATATGCAAAAGAGTTTGAGTAATTATTTAGGTTTTTAAAATATGTTGCGCTTTCCACGATCAAAGGATTTGTTCCTGGAAAAACTCGCTCGAGATCAACTGCTTTTATGCTATCAATTAGCATTGAGGGATCTCCATCAAAATTTGCTGATAATTGCTCCGGGATGTTTTGTAATAAAATGTATTCGAGAATAAAGGGCTTGCCAACTAACCAGAGTAGAAATAATGATGATGTTGGGAAAATAATTAATAGGAGTGAATATGTTCCGTAATAAGACGGCAGAGAGGGAAGTTTTGATCCTTTTTCTAATTTAGCATTAAGTTTTAAGGCTTTATTAGTTGCAAGCCAGTGAACTGACAGACCCAATACTACTAAAATAAAGAAAAAGGACCAAAAACCCATGAAGCAACGTTATAGAGTTTTTACTTCTTGTTCAAGACCTTACCATCAAATTTGGCTAAGTTTTTGCCATCTTTTTCAAATTGAGCTCTCTCGCTTTCACCAAGTGGAATAAGCCCTTTTGATACTAAATAACCGTCAGAACCAATCGCTTTTGCAGAGGTAAATTCTCTTACATACTCTTTTATACCAGGTATAACTGATGCATGAGCATTTTTTATGTAGAAAAACAATGATCTTGAGACTGGATATTTACCAGATGAGATAGCCTCAAACTCTGGAAAAACACCATCAACTTTTGCCGCTTTGACTTTATCTCGATTTTGATCAAGAAAAGAATAACCAAAGACTCCCAATGCGCCAGGGTCAGCAACCAACTTTTCGATAATTAAGTTGTCGTTTTCTCCAGCTTCAACATAGGGGCCGTCTTCTCTGACACTTCGGCATTGACTTTTATAAAGTTTTTTGTCTTTTTTCTTCAGTGCTTTTCTTCCAGGAAATTTTTTGCAACCTCTTTCAATAGCTAATTCATTGAAAGCATCACGTGTCCCAGAAGTCGGAGGTGGACCAATTACAACAATAGGCGCAGCTGGCAATGCTGGGTTTACTTCGTTCCACATTTTGTAAG